>NZ_JBKEZX010000002.1:0-1028569 GCF_053345315.1 Williamsia sp. M5A3_1d | reverse complement strand
CTCCCCGTCGCCCGGTCCCCGCCGCGGCGCGACCCGGGCGACACCGCGGCCACACCGGCCGCACATCTCGGGCGTGCGCACGGCGCCGCCGACTCGGACGGACCACTCGGCTCCGTCTCTCGACTCTCTGCACGACCATTCCGGCCGCAGCCCACGGGTACCGGCCGGATGATTTGTGCGCAAAACATCCATGGAGGCATCGATGAGTGAACGCAGGAGCGTCGCCAGCCGCCTGTTCGAAGGCCTGGGTCGCGTGACGTGGGGATACGGAAAGAAGAAGTGGCGCAACCGCCGCGAGAACAAGGCGAAGCAGAAATGAGCGAGGTGTCGACGGCCCGCGCCGCGGCTGCCGAGGGTATCGGGACCGGCCTGCTCGTCATCGGTGGTGTGGGCACCGCCGTCCTCGCCGGTGACACCGTCGGAACCGTGGGAATCGCACTCGCTTTCGGGCTCACGCTGCTCGCGCTGGTGTTCGCGATCGGCCCCATCTCGGGCTGCCACGTGAACCCCGCGGTCACGCTGGGCGTGCTGATCAGCAAGGGCATCGAGCCGGCGCGCGCCGCAGCCTATGTCGTGGCGCAGGTGATCGGTGCCATCGTCGGCGCCGCACTGGTGCTCGTGGTCGCGGCCGGTCGGCCGGGCTACAGCATCGATGCAGACGGACTGGGCACCAACGGGTTCGGATCGGCGTCGACGGGGGGCTACGGGCTCCTGCCCGTGGCGATCATCGAGGTCGTCGCGACCGCGATCCTGGTGTTCGTCGTGCTCTCGGCGACCTCTCGGACCGCCACCGCACCGCACGCGGCGGGCGTCCCGATCGGTCTGACCCTGACCGTCCTGCACCTCATCGCCATCGGGATCGACTCCACGTCGGTCAACCCGGCGCGGTCGATCGGCCCCGCCGTGCTCACCGGAGATCTGGCGCTGTCACAGCTCTGGGTGTTCATCGTCTTCCCGCTCGTCGGTGCAGTGATCGCGGCGGCGGTACACCGCCTCCTCGTCACGCCGGCTCGCGCCGCCTGACCCTCCACACCAACAGCTCGTCCCTCCCGAAAGGAACCACCATGAACACCTCCACTCCCGCACAGCGTTCCGGCACCAGCGCGTTCACGAAGATCTCGTTGGTCGTGGCGTTGATCCTCATCATCGCCCTCGTCGTGTTCGTGCTGCAGAACACCGTCCACACCACCATCAAGTTCATCAGCTTCGACTTCGATCTCGGCGTGGGTGTCGCCCTCCTGGGTGCCGCCGTCGTCGGCGCCGTCATCGCCCTCATCGTGAGCGCAGCGGTGCGGGTTCGTCGCGCGGTCAAGTGATCTCGTGAAGGACCTCACCGACACCGAGGTCGCCGGGATCCTACACCGGGCGACCGGCATGATCTCGCCCGTGCTCGACGTGCTCGAGCACAGCCACCCGTTCGGTGACGGTTCCGACCGTGACGCGGAGTCCGGCGAGACAGACGTCGACACCGGCGCGGTCGACACCGCCGGGGAGGCCGAGGACGACGAGGGGTCGTTCTCGGACAGGGCGATCGGGAAGGTCGCCGACTCCCTGGCCTGGGTCACCAACGCCGCGGCGGCACCGGGCTCACCGAAGTGGGAGTCGCTCGACACCGACGAACGCACCGACTGGTGGGTCGACAGGGTCGGTTCGCTGACCGCGGTCCTGGTGGCCTATCCCGGCGTGTTCGGGGCGGCCGCCGACCGTCTGCCGATCCAGGACGTCCTCGGATTCACCCAGCAGGCGTTCGTCCTGTGCGCGGTGGCCCGTGTCCACGGCGTCACCGACCGCTTGCGACAGACCGATCTGCTCGCGGCGGTGTTGTGCGGCCGCACGATCACCTCGGCCACCCTGCTCGAGGCGTCCACGGCCGACGCCGACATCGAGCCGCTCGCCGTCGACGAGGACGGCCGGTCGATGACGCGGTCGGCACGCGCGGTCGTGAAGCGGATCTGGTCGACCGCGCAGCTCCTGCGCAAGGTCGCCGGCGAGGCGAAACGGCGTCCCCGCCCGTCGCGCGTGTGGCGCACGCTCAGCGCGGTGCCCGTGGTGGGCGCCGCCGCCGATTACGTGGGGGAGCGGTCGGCGCTGAAGGAGGCCGTCGGGTCGGGCGTCGAGTGGCTCCGGGCCGACAAGCCCACTGTCTCCTGAACTCTCCGGTGGCCTCCGCTCCGGCGGCTCCGCGCTGGTCATGGTCGTGATGGAACAAACCGACCCGCCGGGCGTGCTGCACTGGACATGAGTGAACACACCCCAGGAGTCGCGCTCGTGGTGGGCGCCACCGGCATCTCCGGTCAGGCCATCAGCCGCCAACTCGTCGACGAGGGCTGGACGACGTACGGACTGTCACGCCACGAGACGCTGCCGGTCGAGGGCGTCACCCCCATTGCGGCGGACCTGCTCGACGTCGACGACCTCACCGACAAGCTCCGCGACGTCCGACCCGAGGTCGTGTTCCTCGTCGCGTGGATGAAGAAGGACACCGAGGCCGAGAACATCGAGGTCAACTCACAGTTGCTGCGCAATGTGTTCACCGCGCTGCAGGGCACGTCGGTCCGGCACGTCGCGCTGATGACCGGACTCAAGCACTACCTCGGCCCGTTCGAGGACTACGGCACCGCGGTGATGGCCGAGACGCCCTTTCACGAGTCCGAGCCGCGCCTCGACAACGAGAACTTCTACTACGCGCAGGAAGACGAGCTGTTCGCCGCCGCCGAACGCATGGGGTTCACCTGGAGCGTGCACCGGGCGCACACCATCTTCGGGTTCGCGGTCGGCAACGCCATGAACATGGCGCTCACGTTGTCGGTGTACGCCACCCTCTGCAAGCAGAACGATCGGCCGTTCGTCTTCCCCGGGTCGAAGACCCAGTGGGATGGACTCACCGACGTGACCGACGTCGGATTACTGGCCGAGCAGATGATCTGGGCGGCAACGCATGACGCCGGGGCGAACGAGCCGTTCAACGTCGCCAACGGAGACGTGTTCCGCTGGCGGTGGCTGTGGCCGCAGATCGCGGCGTTGTTCGACGTGGATCCCGTGGGCTTCGACTCCGAACCCCAGCCCCTCGACGACCGCATGGACTCCGCCGCCGCCGAATGGGCCGAGATCGCGAAGGCCCATGACCTCGTGGAGCCCGATGTCGACCGGCTGGCGTCGTGGTGGCACACCGACAGCGACCTCGGTCGCGACATCGAGTGCCTCACCGACATGACGAAGAGCCGACAGGCCGGTTTCCTCGGATTTCGTTCGACCCCCGACAGTTTCGCCGATGCGGTGTCGCGCTACCGGGAGGCGCGCATCATCCCGTGACCCCCGGCCGGGTGCTCGAACGGGTCTGATCCCTTGGGAAGTCCCCACGCGTGGCGCATGATGACTTCGGTCCGCGTCGCCGATCGGCGCCCGGCGAAGGAGTGGCGTACGTGAGAGCAGTCAGCAGCGTGAACGGGACGTTGAGCGTCGTAGAGATCGACGATCCCAGACCCGCCGCCGGTCAATTGCTGCTCGCGGTGACGCGATGCGGCATCTGTGGTTCGGATCTGCATGCCAAGGATCACGCAGACGAACTCGAGGACGTGATGCGTGAGGGTGGTTACGACGACTTCATGCGCAACGACACCCCGGTGGTCATGGGACACGAGTTCTGCGGCGAGGTCCTCGAGACGGGCAAGGGCCTCGGTGGGAAGTTCTCGGCGGGCGACCTCGTGGTCTCCTTCCCGATGCTGCGGACGGCGGGCGCCGTGCACATGACCGGCCTGTCGCCCCTGGCCCCGGGCGGTTACGCGGAGCGGACCCTGGCCGAGGCCTCGATGAGTTTCGTGGTCCCCAACGGCCTCTCGCCCGACATCGCAGCGCTCACCGAGCCCATGACCGTGGCGCTACACGCCGTGCGCCGTGCCGACATCGCGAAGAAGGACACCGCGATCGTGATCGGTTGCGGGCCGGTCGGTCTCGCCGTCATCTGTCTGCTCAAGGCCCAGGGGGTCGGGACCGTCGTGGCCAGCGACCTCTCGGAGGGGCGACGGGCGTTGGCCACCCGCTGCGGTGCCGACATCGTGGTCGATCCTGCCGTCGACTCGCCCTACGAGACCCCCGCGACGAGCTCGGCGCTCACCGAGTTGCCCGCGCTCTTCGAGCTCGCGGTGGGATCGATGGAGAAGCTCCGCCGAATCCCCGGCTGGGCGCACCTCTACCGAGCCGCCGACAGGCTCGGTGCCGCCGCGCCGAAACGTCCGGTGATCTTCGAGTGCGTCGGTGTCCCGGGCATGATCGACGGCGTCATCGCCGCTGCGCCCATCCACTCCCGGGTCGTCGTGGTCGGGGTGTGCATGGGAGGCGACCGGATCCGCCCGGCCATGGCCATCGGCAAGGAGATCGACCTCCGGTTCGTGTTCGGCTACACCCCCATCGAGTTCCGGGACACGCTGCACATGCTGGCCGACGGCAAGGTCGATGCCTCGCCGCTGCACACCGGGACGGTCGGACTCGACGGTGTGCCCGCCGCGTTCGAGGTGTTGGCCGGCGCCGAGAAACACGCCAAGGTCCTGATTGACCCGAGCAGTTCGGCCGTGCTGTGAGTGCTCCGACGCAGCGCATTGACTCGTTCACACGCGACGGACTGCGCTTCGACGTCTCGGACTCCGGTCCGATCGAGGGCGAGGTGATCGTGCTTCTGCACGGCTTTCCCGAACGGGCGAGCTGCTGGGACTCGGTGGTCGCGCAGCTGAACGACGAGGGATTCCGGACGCTGGCCCCCGATCAGCGCGGGTACTCGCCCGGGGCGCGACCGCGCCGCCGTCGCGACTACGCGTCGGGTGAGTTGGTCGACGACATCGCCGAGCTGATCACGGTCGCAGGGGGTCGAGCCCACGTCGTCGGCCACGACTGGGGCGCTCTCGTCGCCTGGTCGATCGCCGCCGATCGGCCGACGATGGTCGCGACGCTGACCGCATTGTCGGTGCCGCATCCCGCTGCCTTCATCCGCGCCGCGACCCGCACACGTCAGGCCCTCAAGTCCTGGTACATGGTCTTCTTCCAGACGCCGTGGGTGCCGGAGGCCTCCGCGAAGCGACCCGGTGGACGGATGGACCGCTCGCTGCGGGCAGCCGGGATGACCGCGTCGGATGTGGCGCGATTCCGTACCGAGATCGTGGCCTCCGGCGCACTGACCGGGGCGCTGAACTGGTATCGCGCCCTGCCCTTCGCCGACCGCACCCGATTCGGGCGACGCATCACGGTGCCGACGACGATGGTCTGGAGCGACGGCGACGCCTTCATCGACCGTGCCGGGGTGGACGGCTGCGCCGACCTGGTCCGCGCGCCCTACGAACTCGTCGTGCTTGAGGGCGTGAACCATTGGATACCGACACAGGCCGCCGATGCCGCCGCAGCCGCAGTGCTCGCGAGGGTGCGCTCGGTCTGAGAGGGCTCGCCCGGCGACACCCTCGCGGCCTGAGGCCGCCGGCGCGCATCGTGGTGGTCGCGGCCGTCGGCAACCGCCTGCCCACGAAATGCAGGCATGATCGATGGCGACGGCTCACCCGGGTCACGCGGACAGAGGGAGAACAGCATCGGTATCAGCAGGACGGTGCGCGGGGGTCGTCGACTCTGGCTGATCGTGGCCGGAGTCGTGGTCGCCGTGCTGGTCGTGGTGATCGCCGTGATCGCCACGTCCGGTGGCGACGACCGCACGGTGTCGGAACGACCGATGACCATCGCCGGCGTCTCCGAGGGCGCGACACCGGTCTCGCTCGACGCCTCACTGTTCCTGCCCGCGACCCTGCCCGCCCCGGCGGTGATCCTCGCCCACGGCTTCGGCGGCTCAAGGGACGACCTGACCTCGCAGGCGCGCACTCTCGCCGCCCGGGGATACGTGGTGGTGGCCTACTCCGCGCGCGGCTTCGGAGCCTCGGGTGGACTGGTCCATCTCGACAGCCCCGACTACGAGATCGCCGACGCCCGCCGCATCATCGACCGCCTCGCGACCATGCCCGAGGTCGAACGCGACGGACCGAACGATCCCCGGGTCGGCATCGCCGGCGGTTCGTACGGCGGCGGCGTCGCCCTGCTGACCGCCGCCTACGACCGTCGCGTCGACGCCATCGCGGCCGACATCACGTGGAACGACCTGTCGCAGGCCCTCTTCCCGAACGGTGTGTTCAAACGTGCCTGGGCCGGTCAGCTGTTCAGCCAGGCCGCGAGCACCGCCACCGAGGACGGCTGCGGCAAGTTCGCTCCCGACGTCTGCGCGGCCTACCAGGCGTCGGCCACGGCCGGGTCACCCACACCCGCGCTCACCGCACTCATGCGTGCGTCGAGCCCGGCGTCGGTGTTGAGCTGCATCACCGCCCCGACCCTGCTCACCCAGGGCCAGCAGGACTCGCTGTTCCCGATCGACCAGGCGGTGCGCAACGCCACCGGGATCGCGGCCATCGGGACCCCCGTGAAGATGCTGTGGCGGACCGGTGGCCACGACCAGCCCGGCGGCGACATCTCGTCGGCTGTACAGTCGTGGTTCGCGACGGTGTTGCAGGACAAGCAGACTCCGAAGAACGGGTTCTCCGCCGACGTCGCCGACGGCGCCCTGTCGTCGGACACGGGACGGTCGACGGCACGACCGCTGAGTGCGCCGTCGCTGGCCGCCGCGCAGAAGACACGTCAGATGCCGCTGCTCGGCGGTTCCCAACTCGTGAACGCTCCCGCCGGCGGAACCCCGACGGCCATCACCGCGGTGCCGGGGATCGGCAGCCTGCTGGCGACGGCGACATCGGTGACCGGCGGGGTGTCGCTGTCGGCACTGCCCGGCCAGGCCGGTGGTTTCGTCTCCGCACCGTTGTCGACCGACACCCTCGTCGGCGGATCGTCCACCGTGCGGCTGCGCGTGACACCGCAGACCACCACCGACGCAACGCTGTTCGTGTCCCTGGTCGATGTCGACGGCGACGGCAAGCGCACCCAGCCGTCGGGGCTCGTGACCCCGGTGAGGCTGACCGGCCTCACCCCCGGACAACCCACATCGGTGACGGTGAACCTTCCGACGGTGGTGCGCACGGTCGCCGCGGGACATCGCGTCGCGGTGCAGGTATCGACCACCGACCTCGGGTTCGCCCTCCCCACCGACGCCCGGACCTATTCCATCGCACTGGATTCGCCGATGCTGTCGCTCACCACGCTCACCGGTGAGGCACGCTCGGCGCCCTTCCCGTGGGCCTGGCCGATCGCCGGCATCGCCGTGCTGCTCGCCCTCATCGCGGGGATCTCGTTCGCAGGCTGGCGTCGTGGTCGCGCCGAGGGTGCCGACCTGCCTTCCGATGACGTGTCGCCGATCGTCGTCGAAGGTCTCGTCAAGGAGTACGGCGACTCCTATCGTGCGGTCGACGGGGTGTCGTTCAGCGTCGAGAAGGGCCAGGTGGTCGGACTTCTCGGTCCCAACGGCGCGGGCAAGACCACCGTCCTGCGGATGATGGTCGGACTCATCTCGCCCACGGCCGGATCGATCCGCCTGTTCGGTCAGCACAGCGGTCCGGGTTCGGCCGTGTTGGCCCGCGTCGGCGCGTTCATCGAGGGCCCCGGGCTCCTCCCGCACCTGTCGGGTCGGGAGAACCTCGACCTGTACTGGGCGGCGACAGGACGTCCCCGCGAGGAGGCCGATGTCGAGACCGCTCTCGAGATCGCCGGTCTCGGAGCGTCGGTCGACCGCAAGGTCCGCAAGTACAGCCAGGGCATGCGCCAGCGCCTCGCCATCGCGCAGGCGATGCTGGGACTGCCGGAGCTGCTGATCCTCGACGAACCGACCAACGGTCTCGACCCGCCGCAGATCGCCGAGATGCGTGAGGTCATGCGGCGTTACGCCGCCACCGGGCGCACAGTCGTCGTGTCGAGCCATCTGCTGTCGGAGGTGGAACAGACCTGCAGCCACGTCGTGGTCATGCACAAGGGGCGGCTCATCACCGCCGGGTCGGTCGAAGACCTCGCCGGCGCGGCGACCTCCACCCTCGCGGTCGCCGATGTGAGGGCGGCGCAACAAGTCCTGGCCGCAGCGGGTATCGACGCCGACGTCGTCGAATCGCGCCGCCATCTCGAAGAGGCGTTCCTCGACCTCATCGGAGAGGAGTCCTCGTGACCGACCAATCGTCGGACGACGTGTCCGCCACGACGCGGGTCGCCGCCACCCGCAAGGGGGTGCACGACCGTCTCGACTCCATCGGACCGGTCGCGCCGGTCGAGTTCCGCTCGCGCCGCACCCTGGGACTGCGCGTGGAGGCGGTGCGGCAGTTGCGGCGTCGTCGCACGCAGGTGGCCGCGCTGCTGGTGCTGATACTGCCGCCCATCATCGCGATCGCGTTCTCGCTCAGCTCCGATGATCCCTCGACCGCGGGCGGCGACCAGGGTGGACGGCAGACCTCGGCGCTCTACGGACTCGCCACCGCAGGGGGCGCCAACTTCGCCCTGTTCACCGAGTTCGCGGCCGGCTCGTTCCTGCTGACGGTGCTTGTCGCCCTGTTCTGCGGCGACACCGTCGCCGGTGAGGCCGGCTGGGCGTCGTTGCGCTATCTGCTGGTGATCCCGGTGCGGCGCTCACACCTGTTGCGGCAGAAGCTGTTCATCGGACTGGCCTCGAGCGCGATCGTGTTGATCCTGCTGCCGGTGTGGGCGTATGTGATCGGTGGATTGTTCTTCGGATGGGGGCCGGCGCAATCGCCGCTCGGTGGTGACTTCACCGGTTCCGAGACTCTGCAACGGCTCGCGATCGTGGTCGGCTACACGCTGATCCAGTCGATGGTGGTCGCAGGTTTCGCCTTCCTGCTGAGCGTCCTCACCGACGCCCCGCTCGGCGCGGTCGGTGGCGCGACCATGCTGGTGATCCTGTCGAACATCCTCGACTCGATCTCAGCGCTCGACCCCTACCGACAGTTCCTGCCCACGCACTACCAGTTCGCATGGCTGGATGCGCTGGGGCCGAACGTGATCTGGGAGGACATGGCCCGCGGGGTCGGCATCTCGCTGATCTACTCGTCGGTGTTGTTCGGTGCGGCCTGGTGGTGGTTCCACCGCAAGGACATCGTCAGCTGACCCACCCCCGTCCATCGGGCACTTACCCGCGTCGATCGGGCACTTACCCGCGTCGATCGGGCACTTTCGCGCGTCGATTGGGCACTTACCCACGTCGATCGGGCAGTTCGCGACCGGAGTGAACCGATCCTGGGGGCGAGACGTCCAAGCCGACATGACCATCGACAAGCCCTTCCTCATCGCCTCCTCCCAGTTGCCTCCGGCGGTCGTCGCACGCGACTACCGTCGGGTCCATCGCGGTGTCTACATCGACCCCGGGGCGGAGTTGGCTCCGATCGACGCCATCCGCGCGGCCTGGTTGCGCGCGGGTCCGGGTGCTGTCGTGGGTGGGGTGAGCGCCGCGGTGATGTACGGCGTCTCGTTCTATCGGGATGAGGGCCGCCTCGAACTCGTCCGCTGCGCACATGGCCAGGGACGAGAACTCGACCACATCCGCGTCGTACGTACCGATCTCGACCCGCGCGATGTCCTCACACTCGATGGCATGCCGGTCACCTCGCCGATCCGAACCGCCTACGACCTGGGCCGTCGCGCGCCGGCGTGGTCGGCGTTGGGCTACCTGGATGCGCTTGTCGATGCCACCGAGATGGACCTCGGTCAACTGTGGCGGTTCATCGTCGACCATCCGCGGACGCGGGGCGTCCGCCAGATCCGGGGGCTCGTCCCGTGGATCGACCCGAAGGCTGAGTCGTTCGGCGAGAGCTGGATGCGACTCCTCGTGCTGACCGCGGACCTGCCTCGACCGGAGACCCAGGTCGTGATCCGCGACGGGTCCGGTCGAAAGATCGCCCGGTTCGATCACGCGTACCGCGCCGAGAAGATCGCCTTCGAGTTCGACGGTTTCGATCACCACTACTCCGATGAACAGCGAGAGTCCGATGCAGCTCGTGACCGTGCCACAGCGGCGCTGGGTTGGCACACCGAACGTCGCAACAGCGTTCAGCTCAGTGACGACCCCATCGGGTTCGTCACCCGGATCGAACGACTGCGTGACGAGAGGGCCCCTCGGCGACGGTGATCTGCCCGCTCGATCGTGACACCTGCCCGATGGACGGCGCTACCTGCCCGATGGACGGCTTTAAATGCCCGATGGACGGGTTTGTCAATCAGTGATTGAACTGCTGATTGAAACGTGTTCTACTCGGTCGATGGAACAGGTCGAGGTCGACACCCGTGAACGATTGCTGGTGGCCGCGGAATCGCTGCTGCTGCGGTCGGGGTACGACGCGGTGTCGGTGCGCGCGGTCTGCACGGAGGCGGGGATGAACCCCGCCGCGGTGCACTATCACTTCGGATCGAAGGAACGACTCGTCGCCGCGTTGCTCGAGGCGCGTCTCGGACCGGCGTGGCTGGAGCCGGTGTCGCGGATGGACGCCGAGCCGCTGGGGGTGCGGGAGATCGTCGACGGCGTGGTCGCGCCACTGGTCACGATGGCCGACGACCCCGCGGGCAGGCTCTACCTCCATCTGCTGGCCCGGGTGGTGCTGGGCCACCGCGAGATGGCGTGGACCGACCGGTGGTTCAGCCTCGACCCCTTCGTGGACATGCTCCGTCACAACGTGACCGGGCTGTCGGTCGCCGACGCGAGACAACGGTGGGCGCTGGCGTTCGAGTTGATCCTGGGTCAGTTCGGCGATCCCCTCGCCGGCGACCGCGTGCTGTCGGTGCGACAGGTCGAATCGCTGTGCCGGTTCGTGTCCGCGGGTCTGTCCGAAGAGAGCGAGTGACGATGAGTGACATCTTCGAGCCGGCGAAGCTCGGCCCCATCACGCTGCGCAACAGGGTCATCAAGTCGGCGACCTTCGAGGGGCGCACGCCGGACGCGCTGGTCACCGATGACCTCATCGAGTACCACCGCGCGCCCGCCGCCGGTGGCGTCGGGATGACGACGGTCGCGTACTGCGCGGTCGCACCCGGCGGACGCACCGATCGACATCAGATCTGGATGCGACCCGACGCCGTTCCCGGGTTACGCCGCCTCGCCGACGCCGTCCACGCCGAAGGCGCTGCGGTCAGTGCCCAGATAGGTCACGCCGGACCGGTGGCGAACGCGGCGTCGAACCGGTCACCGGCTCTCGCCCCCACCCGGCTGTTCAGTCCGCTGAGCATGAAGATGATGCGGCGCCCCGACGCCGCCGCTCTGCGCGAGGTGGTGCAGGCGCACGCCGACGCCGCCGGCCATGCCGAGCAGGCCGGGTTCGACGCCGTCGAGATCCATTTCGGTCACAACTATCTCGTGAGTTCCTTCTTCAGTCCGCTGCTCAACCGACGCCGCGACGAATACGGAGGGTCGCTGCGCAACCGCGCCCGCCTGGCCCGCGACATCGCGACGGCCGTGCGTGACCGCGTCGGTGATCGACTCGCGGTCACCGCGAAACTCAACATGGACGATGGTGTCGCGCCGGGGTTGCACATCGAGGAGAGCTTGCAGATCGGTCGTTGGCTACAGGACGACGGCGCCCTCGACGCGCTCGAGTTGACCGCCGGCAGTTCGCTTCTCAACCCGATGTACCTCTTCCGCGGCGATGCTCCGCGACGCAGCTTCGCCCGCGCCTTCCCGCCGCCGCTCGGCTGGGGGATGCGGCTGGCCGGCCCGTTCCTGCGCGCCTATCCGTATCGGGAGGCGTTCCTCCTCGACATGGCACGGCAGTTCCGGCACGAACTCACGATGCCCCTGGTCCTGCTCGGTGGCATCACATCGAAGGAGACGATGGATCTCGCCCGCAGTGAGGGTTTCGAGTTCGTCGCGATGGCGCGTGCGCTGCTCCGGCAACCCGACCTCATCAACCGGATCCAGGCGAACGACCGCCCGCGGTCGCTGTGCACACACTGCAACGAGTGCATGCCCACCATCTACAGCCGAACCCACTGCGTCCTCACCCGCGATCGGGTGGCCGGGTGACCACGGCGCAGGCGATGTGACCCCGACGATTTTCATCACCGGAGCCGGTGGGGGACTGGGCGGTGCTGCGGCCACGCTGTTCGGCGAGCGTGGCTGGCGGGTGCTCGCCGCCGATCTGCGGCCACCGCCGGCCGCAGAGGGGATCGTGCCCATCGAGATCGACGTCACCCGAGCTGAATCCGTCGAGACAGCGATGCAGATCGCTCACCGCGAGGCACCCCACGGTCTCGACGCCGTCGTCACCTTCGCCGGTGTGATGCGCGTCGGCTCGGTCGCGGAGATCGAGGAGAGTGAACTCGTCGGTCTTCTCGAGGTGAACCTGCTCGGCACCTACCGTGTGGTGAAAGCCGCACTACCGCAGGTGATCGCGGCACGAGGGCGCGTCATCACCATCAGCTCCGAGACCGGTTGGCAGAGCGCACTGATGCTCAACGGGCCCTACGCGATCACCAAACACGCCGTGGAGGCCTACTCCGACGCCCTGCGCCGCGAACTGATGTTCCTCGGCATCGGGGTCAGCACCATCCGGCCCGGACCCTTCCGCACCGACATGGTCGACGGCATCGGACGAGCATTCGAACACGCCCGCGAGAACTCGACCCATTTCGGCGACCTCATCGGCAGGGTCGGCGATCTCGCGGTGCGCGAGCAGGAACGTGCGCACGATCCGCGGCTACTGGCCGAGGTGGTGTGGCGGGCCGCCACCGCGAAGCGCCCACGAGCGCACTATTCGGTCCGGGCGGACCTTCGACGCAGTGTGCTGCACCATCTCCCTATGCCCGTGGCCGATCGACTCCTGTTGGCGATGTTCCGATCGGCCCGCGCTCAGCGCGAGTAGTCGTAGAAACCCCGACCCGACTTCTTGCCCAGGAACCCGGCGTCGACCATGCGGCGCAGCAGCGGCGGGGCGGCCAGGTGCGGTTCGGCGAACTCGGCGTACAGCGACTCCGAGACGTCGAGGACCACGTCGAGTCCCACGGTGTCACACAGGGTGAGCGGCCCCATCGGGTGCGCACACCCGTTGACCATGCCGGTGTCGATGTCTTCCTTGGTGGCGTATCCGCTCTCGCACATGCGAATTGCCGACAGCAGGTAGGGGATCAGCAGTGCGTTGACGACGAAGCCTCCGCGGTCGCCGGCGGCGATGGTGCGCTTGCCGAGATGGTCACGCGCGTAGGCGGTCACGGTCTCGACGGCGTGCTCGGAGCTCACGAGGCTGGAGATGATCTCGACCAAGGGCATCACGGGGACGGGGTTGAAGAAATGCACTCCCACCACGCGGCTCGCATCGGCGACGTCTTTCGCCACCCGGATGATCGGGATCGACGAGGTGTTGGTGGCGAGGATGGCCTCGGGCGCCGTCGCCTTGTCGAGGTCGGCGAAGAAGCTGATCTTCAGCGACTCGATCTCGGGAAGCGCTTCGATGACCAGCTCCCGGTCGCCCAGGTCGGTGATGGAGGTGGTGGTGCGTAGCCGGCCGAGCGCGGCGCCGGAATCGTCGTCGCTGATCTTGCCGGACTTGACCGCGCGCGCCAGCGACTTCTCGATGCGTGCCGTCGCGGCGTCGGCGGCGGCCTGATCGCGCTCGAGGACGATGACCTCGTCACCTGCGCGTGCGGCGACCTCCGCGATACCGGCGCCCATAGTCCCGCCGCCGACCACTCCCAGCAATGTCATGGCTGTCCTTCGTCCTCATCGAATCGTGCGTCGCGTAGCGCGAACACCGGCAACTGATGATGACAACCTATCGGGCGCCGCGGGACGACGACGCACACGACCGTTGCCTTCAGGATACGGCGGGGAGGGGGTCTTGCGGCAAGACCCCGGTGGCGGTGCACCATCTCCTCTTGCCCGCGTCGCGTCCCGGCGCGGCAGGACGAGGGGAGTTCGCACATGACCCAGGTACCGACACCGTTCGAGGTGCACGAATCCGGGGGCTGGCTGCACGGGACCAAGGCGGATCTCGCGGTGGGCGATCGGCTGGAACCCGGGTACCGGTCCAACTTCCGCGAACGCCCGCTGCGACACGTCTACATGACGAGGACGCTCGACGCCGCGGTGTGGGGCGCGGAGCTGGCCGTCGGCGACGGCCCCGGCCGCATCTATCTCGTGCAGCCGACCGGAGCGGTCGAGGACGACCCGAACGTGACCGACAAGAAGTTCCCCGGCAACCCGACACAGTCATTTCGCACCCTCGACGCCGTGACCGTGGTCGGCGAGCTGACCGATTGGGTGGGCCACCCACCCGAGCAGATCCAAGCCATGCGTGACGGCCTCGCCACCCTGCGGCGCGAGAATCGCGCGGTCATCATCGACTGAGCCACGGAACCAGCCAACTACGACACCAGGTGATGATCCGTACTACGTTCAGACTATGTCCACCGTTGACGCGGATGTGTTGCAGGCGCAGTACTTCATCGCCGAGCTCGAGAGCGCTGCAGACACTCTCGTGCAGCAGATCCAGCACCTCGAAACGCTCGTGGGTGCGAGACATGAGGTCGCCCGGCGACGAGGCGAGTTGTATGACGTGCGCAGGCAGATCGACGCGATGCGACGACGGTTCGTCACGCAGATCTGACCTGGTCATCCCTCAGTCCACCCCGCCACCGCCGAGGGCGCCCGTGGGGAACACTGGTACCTCGTGACGCCCCCCGATCTCTCCGCGCTCGACCTCCCGGTGATGGCGTCGCTGCGCGGGCGGCACGCGCACCTCGCCCGATCACACGGCAGCGCCGCGGGTTTTGCTGCGGGAGTGTGCAGCTTCGTCGCCGTCGACCCCTTCGATCCGCATCGGTGGGACGACCTGGCGACACTGCTCGGACCAGGTGGGTTCGCCGACATGTTCAGTGCCCCGGATCGTCCGCCGGCCGACTGGGAGCAGGTGTTCGGACTCGACGGGCTACAGATGGTGCACGACGGGTCGGAGCCGCCGCCGGATCTCTCGCCGGAATCGATCGTCACCCTCGGACCTGACGACGTGCCCGACATCCTCGACCTGGTGGAACGCACCCGGCCGGGACCCTTCGGACCGCGAACCCCCGAGCTGGGTGTCTACCTCGGGATCCGCGATCGTGGGGCGCTCGTGGCCATGGTCGGCCAACGTCTGCGACCACCCGGCTGGACCGAGATCAGTGCCGTCTGCACAGCACCGCAGGCACGTGGTCGCGGGCTGGCCGCGCGACTGCTCGCCGCGCAGATCCGACTGATCACCGACGCCGGTGATCGTCCGTTTCTTCATGTGGCCGAGACCAATTCGGCGGCGGTCTCGGTCTACGAGCGCCTCGGTTTCCGCACCCGGTCAGCGGTGTCGTTCCGGGGATACCGAGTTCCGTAGCTGCCGCCGTCGAGACGTGCCGGTCACCCACGACAGGATCTCGCCCACCGCGCCGTCGGTGGGCGAGTTCGTACGCCTCGTCGATTCCTTGCCGGTGACCCACGACAGCAGTCCTCCCACGGCGGAATCCACTGCGGAACCGGTTGTCTCGTCGTCCCTGGACTTGTCTGCCATAGCTGCCTCCTCGTAGTTGTGGTTCGGGCTCACGCTAGATCGGCGGGTGCAGGGACAGGTACTGCAGTTCGTCATGGGTTGTGTATGACACCCGTCATGCTCGGCCGCCCGGGTTACTCCGATCAGACCACATGTTCGGGCAACCTCGAGATCATTTAGCGTCCGTATGTAAAGATCCGACAATGAAGATCACACAGCGCATGACAGCCCTGGCCGTGGCGGCGATGGCGACCGTCCTGGTGGGTTCGGCGCAGACCACCGCAATCGCAGGCGCCGACGAGCAGGTCGGCGAGTACAACGTCGGCGGCCGCATCCTCGAGGCGTTCAAGGCGACCGGCGGTGCCGAGAAGTGGGGCAACCCCACGATGGACGAGGCCTTCGCCGACAAGGGCGGACGGTTTCAGCGCTTCGACAAGGGCACGTCGTTCTACTGGAAGGCCAATGTCAGCAACGGGATCGCGCATCCCATCAGCGACCCGATTCGGGCCAAGTGGGGCAGCCTCGGCTTCGAGCGTGGCGCTCTGAAGTTCCCGACCTCCAACGAGATCGATGCCTCGGGCAAGGGCCGCAAGCAGTTGTTCCAGGGCGGCAACCTCTACACGAGCGACAAGTCGGGCCAGCACCCCGTGTGGGGCGGCATCCTCGGCAAGTACGCCGCGGTCGGCGGACCCGGCGGCAAGTTCGGTATGCCGACCAGTGACGAATACCGGCAGGGCCGCAATTTCGCGCAGAACTTCGAAGGCGGTCGCCTCGTCTGGCCCTGACCTCAGGCGGTGACGTCGAGCGCGGCGCGCACGATGCTGTCGGTGTCGATGCCGTGGAGTCGGTAGACGTCGTCGAGTGATCCGACCTGCCCGAAATTGCTGACGCCCAACGACACCGACGCGACGCGGTTGATGCCGGCGAGAAACGCCAGGGTGTGCGGGTGTCCGTCGAGAACGGTCACCATCGGGGTGGCGCGGTCGGCAGGGAACAGCTGATCGAGGATCCACGTCTGCGCCGAGGACTGACCACGACGCGCCTGGAGAGCCTCGAACAGCAGTCCCGCGCTCGTCACGACCACGACGTCGGCGGCGACACCGGCCTGCTCGAGGCGGTCGGCTGCGCTGAGCGCCTCGGGGACCACCGCCCCCATCGCGACCAGGGTGACCGCCGGGTTCGCGCGACGCACCAACGGATATCCGCCGGCGACGACCTGGCGGCGGCGACGTTCGCGTGCCGCGGGATCGTCGGGGACGTCCGCGAGCGACTGATCGACCGGCCGGGTCGACAACCGCAGGTATGCGGACGTGCCGTCCGGGCGGCCCAGGCGCCCCATGCTGGCCAGTAGCGTCCACTCCACGTCGATGCCGAAGGCGGGCTCGTAGGCCACACACCCCGGCTGTTCGAGTCCGATCGACGGTGTCGTGATCGACTGGTGTGCACCACCTTCGGCGGCGAGACTGACCCCCGACGGCGTCCCGACGAGGATCGACTGGCCGCCCGCGTAGATGCCGTACGACCACGGCTCGAGGGCGCGTTCGACGAACGGGTCGTACATGACGCCGATCGGGAACAGCGGCTCACCCCACCGACTCCACGTCGCACCGAGTTCGCCGATGAGGCCCACCAGATTCGTCTCGGCGATACCCAGCTCCATGTGCTGACCGGTCGGCTTCTCACGCCAGTGCATGAGTGTCTCGGGGTCGTCGTCGAACCAGTTGTGGCGCTCGGCCGCAGACCACACGCCGACCTTGTTGACCCAGCCCGCGAGGTTGGTCGTCGAGCTGACGTCGGGACTCACGGTGACCACCCGCCGTGCGATGTCGGGGGCGCTGCGGTTCAGATCGAGCAACACCCGTCCGAGGCCGGCCTGTGTGCTGGAGGTGCCCTTGGGGGTGCGCCCGCTGTCGTTCGGCACCTCGAGTCGGGGTGCCGTCGGGACCGGCTCGCGGCGCAGTCGTTCGGCGGTCGCGGTGCACAGGCGCGCCGCCTCGGTCTCGTCGTCGAATCGTTCCCACGGGTGTGCGGCGTCGCGGCCCTGATCGGCGGCGAACGCGGCGAACTCGTCGACGGTGAGCAGCGACGAGTGGTTCTGCGGGTGGCCCTCGGTGGGCAGTCCGAAGCCCTTGATCGTGTACGCGATGATCGCGGTGGGGCGGGTGTCGTCGATCTGGCGATACGCCCGGATCAACGCCGACATGTCGTGGCCGCCGAGGTTGCGGATCGCCGCGGCCAGCGTCGAATCGTCGAGATCGGCGATCAACTCGGTGATCTCGGCCGCGCCAGCCCCGTCGCCGGGAAGTCGGTCGCGCACCTCGGCGGGCGAACAGCGCAGCAGCCGTTGGTATTCGGCGTTCGGCATACCCAGGATGCGGTCCCGCAACGCGGGGCCGCCCTCGCGCGTGAACAGCGACTCCAGCAGTGCGCCGAAGGTGACGGTGATGACCTGCCAGCCGGCGGCGGTGAACATGGCCTCGAGCCGACCGGCGGCGATCATGGGCACCACGCGGTCGAGCGACTGCCGGTTCAGGTCGATGATCCACACGACCTCACCGAGTTCGGCGACACCGGGGTCGAGGATCGCCTCCCACACCGCGCCTTCGTCGAGCTCGGCGTCACCGACGAGCGAGTACTGCCGCCCGCTGCTGGTCTGGCCGGTGGAGGTCTGCACGTACCGCCGCGCCATCGCGCCCCAGATCGGCGCGGTCGCACCGATTCCCACAGACCCCGTGGAGTAGTCGACGGTGTCGGGATCCTTCGACCGGCTCGGGTACGACTGCAGGCCGCCGAACTCCCGAAGGGTGGTCAGGTACTTCTCCTCGAGATCACCGAGGAGGTAGTTGAGGCTGTGCAGGACCGGCGACGCGTGTGGCTTCACCGAGACCCGGTCGCCGGGCTGCAGCTGGTCGAACCACAGTGCCGTCATGATCGACACCATCGACGCGCACGAGGCCTGATGACCGCCGACCTTCAGACCCGAGGGGTTGGGACGCACCCGGTTGGCGTGATGGATGATCGCCGTCGACAGCCACAACACGCGCTCACCGATCTCGGCGAGGAGCTCGGGTGAGGCCTCGTGGATCGGGTCGGTGTGGCTGGGCGATGACATGGCGTTCTCCTCGGCACGGGCGATCTGTACTCCGAACGGTCCTCCCGGTTGGCCGATTGCGCAACCATCCCGTTGTGGACTGCGCATAATGCACGTACAGGCGACCCAAGACCCTCACAAAGGTGAGCACAATGACCCGTCCCCGCAGTGTCGACGCCACCGACGCCCGACTGTTGCTGGCGCTGAACGAGGAACCGAGGGCCACCACACTCGCTCTCGCCGAACGCGCTCGCCTGTCCCGCAACACCGTGCAGGCGCGACTGGCCAGGCTGGACGAGGGGCACGCGCTGCGGCCGTTCGAGCGGCGCGTCGACCCGGCCGCCCTCGGGTATCCGGTGCGGGCCTTCATCATGACCAACCTCCGCCAACGCGAACTGGACGCCGTCGGGGCCGCGCTCGCGCAGATCCCCGAGGTGGTCGAGGTGCACGGGCTCAGCGGGGTGGCTGATCTGCTGATCCAGGTCGTCGCGCGACATGTCGAGGACCTCTATCGGATCGCCGGCGAGATCCTCGCGATCGACGGGGTGGAGCGCACCACGACCGGACTGGTGATGCGGGAGATGGTCGACTTCCGCGTCGCGCCCCTGCTGGAGGAACTGGCCGGCGACACCTCCTAGGTGCGACAGCACGCGACAGCACGCGACAGTCCCACGACAGCGGCGCTTCCTAACGTCTGGTCTCGACACCGACCTCACACGTCAGGAGACCGCCATGCCCCATTCCTCCGGGCCCGCTTCCCCCGCGCCCACCACCGCACTGCCTGCCTCATCGGCACGTACCTACACCTCACTCGCCGCGGCCGCGATCCCGCTCGCCGCACTCTGCCTCGCGTTCTTCGTCGAGATGGTCGACAACACGCTGTTGTCGATCGCCCTGCCCACCATCGGCCGCGACCTGGGCAGCAGCACCACCGCGCTGCAATGGATCACCGGCGCCTACTCGCTGACCTTCGGCGGACTCCTGCTCACGGCGGGATCGATCGCCGACCGGTTCGGGCGCCGCCGCGTGCTGATGATCGGCCTCGCCGCGTTCGGCACACTGAGCCTGCTCGTCGTCGCGGTCACCAGCACCGGTGAACTCGTGGCGTTGCGAGCCGCACTCGGCGTCGCGGCCGCCGCGATGGCCCCCATCACCAACTCACTCGTGTTCCGGCTGTTCGACGACAAGGCGCTGCGGATGCGCGCCATGACCGTGATGATCGTCGTCGGCATGGCCGGCTTCGTTCTCGGACCGGTGTTGGGCGGCACCGCGCTGGCGCACGTGCGTTGGGAATGGCTCCTGCTCGTCAACGCCCCGATCGCGGTGATCGCGGGCATCGGTGTGTGGCGTGGAGTCGCCCCCGACCACCGCGACGGCCTCACCCGCGATCGCCTCGACCTCCCGGGGGCGGTCCTGAGCATCACCACCATCGGACTCGCCTGCTGGTCGCTCACCAGCGGGGTCGATCACGGCTGGCTGTCGACGCCCACCCTCGCCTCCATTGCCGGCGCCGTCGCCGCAGGGGCGGCCTTCATCGTCCACGAACGCCGCACCGCCGCACCGATGCTCGATCTCACACTGTTCTCCAGCGGCACCGTGCGCGGCGCGGCGATCGCACAGATCGGTACGTCGATCGCCATGGCCGCGGTGATGTTCGGCCTGATCCTGCACTTCCAGTACGCCTACGGGTGGAGCCCGGTGCGGGCCGGCCTGGCGAACCTTCCGATGATCGTCACCATGATCGCGGCGACACCGCTCTCGGAATGGCTCGCAACGCGTTTCGGGCACCGGATCGCCTGCCTCGTCGGCGCCGCGTGCCTCGGTGGGTCACTTGCCGGGCTGTCGTGGGGCGTCGACCACGGCTATGCCGCGATCGCGGCCTGCATGGTCCTCATGACCATCGGACTGCGGACGGTCATGACGATCTGCGCGGTCGCCCTGGTCGATGCGATGCCGGCGAATCGCACCTCCATCGGCACCGCTCTGAACGACACCGCACAGGAGGTCGGCACCAGCGTCGGTACCGCCGTGATCGGCACCCTCATCGCCGTCCTGGTCACCACGCGGCTCCCCGCGGGTGTGTGGAGCGCCGACCTGGTCGGTCAGTTCTTCCACGGCGAACGCATCACCTACGGCATCCTCGCGGTCGTCGTGGGACTCATCGCGGCGATCGGTGCGCTCACCCTCACCGATTCGCGCGCGGTCGAGGACTAGGGCGTTTCGCAACGGTTCACGCCGCGTCGACCGGTGGTCCGGCGAGGGCGCGGCGCAGCAGCCCCACGATCTCTTGCCGGAGGGACGTATCGACGCGGTCGCTGGTGGCGACGAACAGGCTGATGTCGGGGATCGGTGGCAGCCCGCGGACGACCCGCAGACCGTCGTGCGCCGGGCCGATGCGGGGCAGCGGGGTCATCCCGACGCCGGTGCGCGCGGCGCCGACAACCGATGTGAGGTCGACACATTCGGCGGCCACCCGGTGGGGTCGTCGAGCCAGGGAGGCCACCGCCTCGTGACGGACCGCGCACGGGTTGGCGAACAGGACGAGGTCTTCGCTGGGTCGGGTGTCATGGGCGAACCACTGCAGCGGGACCGGCGCGACACGGACGCTGCCGCGGGCGGGGCGGGTGAGCATCAGGGCGACGTCGGCGCGGTCGTCGTCGACCAGATCGCGGACATGAGCGCTACGCGTCAAACGCAGTCGCACCGGTCGCTCCGGGTGCCGGCCACGGACGAGCGACATCACCGACGGGACGAGGAACTCGGCGGCGTGTTCGGTTGCGGCGACGAGGATTCCGTTGTCGCCGTGGGGCGTGAGGGTCCGCACGGCGTCGTCGTGCTGGGCGATGATCTCGCGGGCCCGGACCGCGAGTTCGTCGCCGTCGCTGGTGAGAGCGATCCCTCGGCCCTGCGGGATCACCAGGCGGCAACCGAGTTCGCGCTCGAGCTTGCGGATGTGCCCTGTCACCGCAGCCGGTGACAGGTGCAACGCGTCGGCGGCGCGACGCACACCGGAGAACGCGACCACCGCGGCGAAGCTCCGGAGCGGGGTGATGTCGAGAGTGGTCACGGCCGACAGTATGCGCCGATCGTTCATGATGTGTGAACGGTCTTGAACGCGTCGGGTGTCCCGCGCACCGTGGACGCATGCCCGACCGCCCGCTGCCACCTCGTCTCGCCGCTCCGACAGTGCTGCTCTACGCCGCGGGTTACCCGATCGGTTCGGCCACCGTCGCTGTCATGTCGCCGTTCCTCGTGATCGCGCTCCGCTTCGCGCTGTCGGCCGGGCTGCTGTGGGTGATCGTCGCGATCCGGAGACCGGTGCGACCGACGGGCCGCCAGATCGGGCACGCCATGGTCGCGGGCCTGATGACCCAGGGAATCCAGTTCCTCGGGCTCTACTGGGCGCTGGATCACGGCGTGCCCTCGGGGCTCGCCGCGCTGATGATCGCCCTTAACCCGGTAATGACGGCCGGGCTGATGATCGTGCTCCTCGGCCATCGCGAATCGCGGCGCGGGGTGTTCGCGCTGGTCCTCGCGGCGGCCGCGGTGGTGGTGGCCTGCGCGCCGAAGATCCTCGCCGACCACGGCATCGGGCTCGGGATCGTCGCGGTGATCGTCGCCATGATCGGGCTGTCGGCAGGTGGGATCTACCAGGGACGTTTTTGCACCGACATGGATGTGTGGTTGGTGAGTGCGTTGGGCCTCACCGCGTCGACACCGGTTGCCGCGGTGTTCGCGGCCACCACTCCCGAACACACGACCGATCTGCCGCGGGCCCTGATCCTGCTGGCCACGATGATCGTGTTCAGTTCCGTGGGTGCGACCACGCTGTATTCGGCGTGCATCAAGACCTCGGGTGCGCGGTCGGCGTCCATCGTGTTCGCGGTGATCCCCGCCGCAGCCTCGGTCATGGCCTGGATCGCGCTGGGGGAGAGCCTGTCCCCGCTCACGATCGGCGGTCTCGCGCTCGGCGCCGCGGCGTGTGTGGCGCAGGCGACCGGTGACGCGCGGCTACGGTAATGAGCATGGCTCCCAGCGCGTACACCGTCAGCCGGTCGATCGATGTCGCCGCTCCCGCCGATGTGATCTATGCGCTCATCGCCGATTTCCATCACTGGACCACGTGGTCGCCGTGGGAGCAGACCGATCCGAACGTCGAACGCACCTACTCCGGACCCGATTCCGGAGTCGGGGCGCGCTACGCCTGGAAAGGCAACCGCAAGGCCGGGGCCGGGAGCATGGCCATCACCGACGCCGAACCGCGTCGTCGCATCACCATCGCGCTCGACTTCCTCAAGCCCTTCAAGTCCACCAGCACGGTGGTGTTCACCATCGCCGAGCAATTCGACGGGACCACCGGCGTCGAGTGGACGATGACCGGCGAACGCTCCGGGGTCGCGAAGCTGATGACGAGGGTCGTACCCCTGGACAAGCTCATCGGCGGCGACTTCGCCCGCGGGCTCGAGCAACTCAAAGCTCGCGCCGAATCCGCTGTGTGAGGCGGGAGTTCCGGGGCGTCGCACACCCCGGTGCCGCTCACCCCGCCGGGATGAACTCACGGATCGCCGCAGCGAAGGTCTCCGGTTGATCTTCCGGGATCAGCGTCCACGAGTCCTCCACCTCCACGAGGTGAGCGTCGCCGAACAGGTCCACGAGTCGTGACGCGTGTTCGAGCGGCATCATGCGGTCCTCGGTGGCCCAGACGACGAGAACCGGTCGGTCGAAACCCGACAGCCGCGACGACCACTCCAGCAGGGTCTTCCGTGATGGCGTCCCGGTCGCGAACTTCGCCAGGTCGCGCCGGATCTCGGCGCTCCGCGTCGCGGGCGCAAACCAGTCGTCGAGGACGTCGTCGGGGATCCCCCGCTTGCTCAGTCCGCCCCACGCCCGTCTGTCATGACGGACGAAGGACGTGCCGAGCAGACGAAGGAACAGGGCGGTGCCACCGGGGACCCGACACAGCGCCACCGCGGGCCGCGCCGGTTTCGGCGGGAAGTTGTCGAACGCCTCGCACGATGCGAGTACCAGGCGCCCGACCCGCTGGGCACGCCCGTCCGACACCATGAACTGTCCACCGCCCCAATCGTTCAGCACGAGTGTGACATCGCTGAGATCCAACGCGTCGAGGAAATCGGCGAGTATGCGTGCGACACCGAGTTGGGAGAGATCGGCATCCGGGTGCATCGGGTGTCGGTGACCGCCCAGCGGCAACGTGGGCGCCACGCAGCGGTGGTCGGGGAGCAGTGGAATGACGCGGCGCCACTGGGACTCGTTCATCAGCAGTCCGTGCGCGAACACCACCACTGGCCCGGTGCCGCCGGTGTCGAGGTAGTCGACGGGTCCGGCCGGCAGATCCACGCGTCTCATCGCAAGCCCCCGTCGGACGTCGTCGGTGTGCGACGCACGCTACGCCGGCGCTGCCGGATCGGCGACGGGTTTCCTCCTGTCCGCGACCTCACCGCCGTCGTACGAACGTGTGGTGAGCCGCAGATGACCTAACCTCGAACAGGAAGAGTCGACGCACGACGACCCAGGCGAGAGGTGGTGGCTCACGGTGCCGCCTCCGCATCCTCCGGGTCCCGGCGCGGCGCCGATCCGCGACAGGACCACGGTCGAGCTGCTCCGGTGGTGGTGGGAGCAGCCGTTCGAATACGAGTGGGTCTACGCATTCGCGGAGTCGCGCGCCTGGCTGCGCGTGGACCGGATGCTGGTGGCCGCCGGGTACGCGTGGTTCGCCGTCATGGGATCCGTCCTGATCGCGTTCGCAAGTCCGGGAACAACAGTGGGCGTGTGCACCGGGATCGCGGTGGTGGTGTTCGCGGTCTGCGCATGGTGGTGGTGGTCGGACCGTCCCTGGCCCGCCGAGAGGGTGTCGCTGCGATTCGTGGCCGTCGGCGAGGTGGCCGCCCTACCGCTCGCCGCGGCGGCCCCGTCGTCGACGGCGGCCCTCGCGCTGTTGTCGCTGTACGTGCTGCCGGGCATCTATCTGATGTTCATCCACAGCCCCGGGGTCCTGATCGCCCACTGCGAGTGGGTGACCGCGGTGGTCGCCGGGGTCGGCGCCTATGCGCTCACCGCCACCGACATCGACGTCGTGACCGCCGTCGTCGTGTTGATGTCGCAGCTCTTCGCGTGCAACGGGGGACTGATCGCCGGACAGATCGCGCTCACATTTCTGCGCAACGATGCCCGCAACTCCTTCACCGACCCGTTGACGGGACTGCTGAACCGACGTGGCTTCGAGGAGGCGGTCGCCCACCCGAGCACCCGCGTCGCAACGGGCGGACCGGTCAGCGTTCTCATGGCCGACATCGACGACTTCAAGTCGATCAACGACAGGAACGGTCACGGTCACGGCGACGCGCTCCTCGTCGCTGTGGCGCAGGCTCTCTCAGCGGTCTGCGACGGTCACACCGATGCGATCGCCCGCATCGGCGGCGACGAGTTCGTGGCGGTACTGCACGCCGATTCCGCGTCGGCGACGGCATTGGCGCATCGAGTCCGCGCATCGATGAGCGACCAGACGCGGTCGGCGCCGGTCACGATGAGCATCGGCATCCACACGACAGTGCCCGCGGCCTGGCCACCACCCGACGACGAGATCGGCGACATGTTGGCCCGCGCCGACGCAGTTCTCTACTCGTGTAAGCGCAACGGCGGGGACGCGGTGACAGCGGTGCACGACACCGCGCGATGACCGTACGGGTCAGCTGTCGTAGGAGATGCCGACGGTGTCGGTGACCGGGGTCGACTGACAGGCCAGGCGGGCACCGCGGCGCAGATCGAAGTCGTCGAGGGTGTCGTTGACCCTCATCTCCACCTCACCGGAGGTGAGGATGAACTCGCACCCACCGCAGTTGCCCTCGCGGCACACGTACGGCGCCTCGATCCCATTGTCCAACAGGACGTCGAGCAGGACGGCGTCGCGCGGCCATGCCACCTCGTGGGTGTCGCCTTCGATCTCGACGGTGGCGCGGGCCCCGGTCTGCGCGGGCGCCCCCGGGGTGGCTGGAGCTGCCGACGTGGTCGCCGCAGCCGCCGAGAACGGGTTCGTGGTCAACGAATAGAACAGCTCGCGATGGATACGCGACGTCGGCAGACCGGCGGCCTCGAGGGCGCCGTGCGCTACATCCATGAAGGGCGTCGGACCGCATAGATACGCAACCCGGTTCTCGTCGCCATCGGAGACCAACGGCGCCAACTCGGCGACGGTCGGCAGTCCCCGCTCGGACTCCAGCCAGTGCCGGACGACGAATCTGGACGGATGCGCCCGCTGGAGCTCCGCGATCGCCGAAGCGAAGATGACCGAATGCTCGTCGCGGTTGGCGTAGACAAGCGTCACCGCGTTGTCGTGACTCAGCAACGCGGTCTTGATGATCGACATCGCCGGCGTGATACCACTGCCCGCAGCGACGACCACGAAGTCGCGGGTCCACTCGCGCGGGGTGAATCCCCCGGTGGGGGAGATGATGTCGACACTCATCCCTGGCGCCGCGTTGTCGATCAACCAGTTCGACACCTGCCCACCCGCGACCCGCTTCACCGTGATGGCCGGATGGGGATCATGACCGGGTGCGGTCGACAGCGAGTAGCACCGCGGCGCCATCCCGTCGGGTAGCTGCGCGCCCACGGTGATGAACTGCCCTGGGCGATAGCTGAACCCGTCGGCCGGGGCCTCGAACACCACCGAGGCGGCATCGGCGGTCTCCCGGATCACCTCGCGTACCCGGAGCTGCAACTGTCCGGAGGCGGGCGGCGACGCGCGTGTGTCGGCGTCGCGGTCGGAGGAGCCCACGATCAGGCGGTCGGCTCGTAGGTGAGTTCCTTCGACCAGGTCGGGCTCGAGTTGAGCGTTCGCGTCGGATAGTGCTTGGTGATCTTCACCAGACGGTCGGCCAGAAGGTGGTAGGGGTGGCTGCGGTCGATCACCATGTCGCCGTGCCACTGGATGAAGCGGTACATGGGAACTCGCAGTGCGGCGGGGTTACGTTGCCCCACCTTCTTGAAACGTTTCATCGCGCTGTAGAGCCGCTCCTCGTCGACACCCATGGTGACGATGTTGTCGCGCATCTTGTTCAGCAGCGGGATGTAGCGCAGGGTGCCGATGATCAACGACGGGTTCATCCAGGCGCCGACGGTGTCGACGAGCAGCTTGCGCATCGTGGAGTTGCCGAGAAGTTCGATCACCGCGAAATCAACCGCGAGATGGCGGGATTCGTCGGCGTTGATGTGCTTGAACGCCTCCTGGCAGATCGGGTCGTGGATCTCGTCCATGATGAACTTCACCAGCGCGCCGTCGAGGGCGACCTCGAGCATGGGGATCACGGTGCCCAGCACACTGAGACTCAAGCCGTCGGCGTGCTTGTCGAGCCAGTCGATGATCAGCTTGACGTTGACGTTCGGCTCGGGCATCTCGTCGCCGTCGAGCATGCCCCACCGGCGCATCAGTGCGAGCTCGGCGTTGGCGTGCTTCTGCTCCTCGGCGTGGAAGTAGGTGTAGATCTCCCGAAGCGTGTCGGTCGGAGCCTTCTTCGCCATCGCCGCGAAGCCGCGTGCGCCGACGTTCTCGATCCACATGAGATCGGACATGAACGGCTTGAGCCGGGCGTGCAGTTCGGGGTCGATCAGCTCGGCACCGGGGGCGTCCCACTCGATGTCGGCCAGCGACCACTGCTTGTCCTTGATCTTGGTCAGCATCGCGTCGAAGTCGAAGGTGGTCGGTGCAGTCATCTGGCGTCTCCTGTTTCCAAGCGCACGGGGCGCGGTGCAGCGCGGCCCGAGAGTCGGGTCGCCGCGGAACGAGCTTCCCCAATAGTGTCACCAGAGATTGTCACAGTTGTCAATGAACGGTTGGGCGATGGCACATGAGCGCGCTCCGCCGTCAACGTCCGTCGGTGAGGATCAGGTGCCGCGCGCCTGCCACAGAGCTGCCGATAGATCGGAGACATTCGGGTCGTGTGTCTGTTGGAAGTTGCGGCCGCCCCGGGCGAACGTTCGCAGCGTCGCGGTGGGTACCTGCTGCTCGGGTACGGGTTCGGGCGTCCACCGGCAGGGACGAACGTAGGTCAGCCCGGTGGCGGTGGCCTCGGCGCCGTGGTCCTCGCGCAGCGGTCCGTCGAGACGCCCCAGGAAATACTCACCGCCGTCGGTCCGCGTCCACACCAACGCGCCGTCGGCCACCCGCTCGAAACGCTCGAGCCGTCGCATCCCACGTTCGTCCGACGCCGACATCCCGCACACCCCGAGGCGCACGGCCCTGTCTGCACCTCCCACCATCGGCGCGCGATATACCGCCGGCTGTTCGCGCCCGATCGCGGAAGTGGTCATCCGTCGACGATAGGAGCGCGCGCGGGAGATGTGAACGTTCGATCGCGGGGTGCCGGGAGGCGTCGCGTGTGCACCACACCGCACCCAGTCGCCATCAGCAGGAGCCCGACACCACCGGCGGTTGCGGTGGCCAGAAGGTACAGCGCCACCAGCGTCATGGTGACGGTGCACGCGGCGGTGACGCCTGACCCCCATCGTCCGTCGCGCAGGATCACCACCGCCGCCTGCAGTTGCAGGCCCAGGTGGGCGACCGTGAGCACGGCCGCCGAACCGAAAAGGGCGATCAGAGCGCTGATGCCGTCGGCGTCGACGCACGCCGCGGTCGAGACGGTCGCGGCAACTGCGCTGCTCACCAACGCCGCGCCGACGAGCGGGGACGTGACGCGCTCGAAGCCGGTGTGGTCGTTGTGTGGCCATACGTGCTCTTTGAGTCGGTCGGTCTCATCGATCGAGGTCATGTGCTCTGTGTAGTGCTTTAGAGTGTCGTGCGGTAGTACGCACAATATTGACCATATGGACGATTCTGTCCACGTGAAGTCGGCGACACAGGAGACGCGCACCATGACCGACGTGAACGAGACGATGCTGCGCGAGCCGGTGCGACGCGCCTACGAGGTGTGCCCCGTGGAGGTCAGCGTGGCGGTTCTCGGCGGGGCCTGGAAGATGACCATCGTCAAGAGTCTTCTCGACTCCCCGATGAGGTACGGCGCGCTGGGCCGAGCGGTGGGTCCGGTGGCGCCGCGGGTGCTCACGCGGCAGCTGCGGGAGCTGGAATCCGACGGGATCGTCGAACGTACGGTGTTCGGCGAGGTCCCGCCGAAGGTGGTGTACTCGCTCACCGCGCAGGGAAAGGCACTGGCGCCCTTCGTCGCAGCCCTCAACGAGTGGGGCACGAGATACGCCGAGCAGGTGATAGCTCCGAAGTGGGTGCCCAGCGTTGACGACACGGGTGAGGTCGGCGAGGTCGCGGATGGCGGAGTGCTCCGATGACGACGTCGCCGTGCTGACGGTGCGTAGGGGTCTGGTGCCGGTGGCGGTAGCCGCGGTGGTGGCATCCATCGCCGCGTGCGGGCTGTTCTCGGACGGGACGGAATCGTTCCGGCCGCCGGACGCACCGATCTCGCCTCTGGCCTCGTGCACCTTGCCCGACATCGTCGACCGATTCGACACCCGGGCCGACCACTATGGAGAGCGTGAGTACGAGGGTTCGCCTCCCGACGGGTTCATGGCCACATCGGTGGTCAGCTGCCAGACCTCGCAGCGCGCCGACGGAGCAACGGTGATCGATGCGGTGGAGCTCGGCGGCGACGTCGATGCGTTCGCGCGTGCGGTCGACCGGCCATCGGTGCGCACAGACAAGAACACCTCGGTCAGTTGCGCCGTCAATGTCGATGCCCCTGCAGCGATCTGGCTCGTGTCGGCGTCCGGCGCGGCGCGCGTCGCGTGGCCCAGTGTGGTGTGCGGCTACCGAGATGAACCGCTTGCTGCACTCGAGCGGCTCCGCGAGATCCGGCGCACCCCAATCCGCGATCTGGGCGTACTTCCCGCGACGGTCTGCCGCAGTGGTCCGCCGGGGTTCGTCAGGACGAGCAATGACGGTTCGGGTCGGATTCCTGCGACCACTCTGCGTTTCCCGACGGGTGCGGTCGCGGGGGCGACAGTGTGCACCTACCGGGTGTCGCGGTCGTCGACCGGCGATCTGCAGGAGTCCGGAGCGGAGTCGCGCCGGGTGACGTCTGCGGTCGCCAGCCGTGTTGTGCGCGAGACCATCTCCGCGCCTGTGGAACCCACCTGCGACGTCGATGCGACCGAGATCGCGGTCATGCCCCTGTATCGCCCGGACGGATCCGGCGGCGCGTCGCTCGCGGTCGAGAACGACGGCTGTCGTCGGGTGACCGTGGACGACGGTCTCGGCTACCGCGTGGCGTCGGGTGAGGTGACCGCGTTGCTGCGTGGTGAGGCCTGATCCCGCTCCGGCTGCGCGGTGAGGTACGGGCGCGAGATCCACAGCGCCACAGCCACCACCACGATGAGCACATACAGCGGGAGCAGATGACTCAGTGTGGTGTAGCCGATGTCGAGGTGCACGGCCAGCGCCGGCGCGGTGCCGAACAGGCACCCGAGGAGCAACGACCACCACACCCACCGCTCGCCACGCCGCCACCCCCACAGCGAGATCAGCAGCACGGCCAGACCCGATCCGACGAGCGCTCCACCGAACCCGGCCCGGTCGTGGGCGATGAACGGCAGCAGGTTCTGGTTCGCGTCGCGCAGCGCGCCGGCACTGGTCTCGAGGTAACCCAGATCGGTGGGCACGAATACCGCGGTGAGACCGACGGTCGAGATCACCGTGCCCGCCACGGCGAGGCCTCCGCCGACGCCGATCATCATCAGTTGGCCCCACAATGCCACTGTGCGTTCACGTTCGGGCCCCTCGGGCGCGCGCGGACGCACGGGCACCACGGGTGCGCGCCACACCGCCACCACGAGCAACGGTGACAGCACGACGACGACAAGTGTGTGCAGCGGCTCGACGAAACCCGTGGCGAGGAAGTAGAGCCAGGTGCCGAACGCGACGATCCCCGACACCGCCAGGGTGTCGCGGGCCCAGCGGCGCCCGCGGCGGATACCGCCCCACGCCAGGCCGCAGTAGAGCGACCCGAGCCCGACCATGTTGCCGGCCATGGTGATCCGGTCGTGTTGCAGGAACCCGACGAGATGGGTGTCCACCTCGTTCAGGCCCGACACCGACAGGCCGAGATAGTCACGGTCGTACCCCAGCAACACGGGCCCGATGGTGATCACCGCGGCGCCGATGCCCCCGACGATCAGGCCAACGCCGACGAGCATCGCCCACACCCACGCCGGCCACCCGCGCACATCGGCCACCTCGTGTCGCGTCGGCCGCCGGAGCGTCGTCGGTTCGTCGGCCGGGGCGCGGCCGGCGTGCGCCTCGACCACGCGGTGGAACCACCCGGGCCCCGATGCGATGAGCACTTCCGGGTCGGCCAGCACGATCGTGCGTGGTCTCGCGAGTGCGGCCACCGCCTCGTCGACGTCCGGAGCACGCAACACCAGAACGTCGGGGTCGTCGACGACACGTGCCTCGTCGACGTGGGGTGCGAGGGCCGCGGCGGTCGACGCCGAGTCGCAGACCGCGACCACGCGGCAGCGCCGCCCGGCGGTCGCGATGCGGACGGCCTCGACGTCGGAGGCGGTCACCGGATCGATGTGGATCACCGTGGCTCCCTGGACGGGCAGCACGGCGATCGCGTCCCTGGCCACCGAGACCGGGACCCGCGCGCCGAGTCGGCTGCGCAGCTCCGGGGGGACCTCGGGATGGGCGAAGACGATCGGGATCCAACGGCGACCGCCCGCGCGGACGAGCAGAGCCAGGAACGCCAGCGCGATCCGTCGGGTGCGGCGCTCGCCGATCACCCTCGACGCGACGGGCTCGAGCGGTACGTATGTCCAGTCGGGCATGGTCCCATCATCGCCCCCGCGCCGAAGGCGAGGAGCACCGCGCCATATTCTCAGGTTCTGACCAGGTACTTCGTCGCCGACCGGCGGTATTCTCGGCACATGATGTGGCCCAGATCACATCAGAGGAGGATCGCGCCATGGCCGTCACGATGAGTTTCCAGTCGCCTCATCTGCGTCATTCGCCACCGATGAGCGCGGCACGCCAACGCCGCGCACGCCTCCGTCGCGCAGCCGTGTGGGGCCAGGTCGGTTGGGCGGCGTTCATCGTCGGGTCCGCCGCGTTCGCACTGGGCCTCGCCGGCATCGCCACGGGCCTCACGGCACTCGGCATCGTGAGCCTCGCCGTGTGGGTCGTCGCCTACGGTCTGACGATCTTCTCGGTCCGCTCGCGCGCCATGGCTCGTGGTGATCGGACCCTGCAGGAGCACATCGCTCGCGTGAAGCGCTCGCGCTACCGCCGCGCCTACCCGGCGACCGCGGGGTCACCGGCGACCAACTACGTCGAGCCGTACCGTCCGCCGGTGTCGCTCCTCGCCCCCGGCGCCGACTGACCCCTCGGGTCTCACGACACCGGGCACGTCACCCGGCGAGATCGATCGCCGGAATCCGGCGCGTGAGCAGCGTCGCCGCTCCCAGTGCGATCTCACGGTCCTCGGTGATGATCCGCTCGTAGACGTGGGAGTCGTCGGCAGCTCGATCCGCCACCAGAGCGACCGACGATGCGGCGAAGGTCGGCGACACCACGATCACCGACCGTTCCCGCGCCAACGGCTCGAACGGTTCGACGGTCACGGCGCGACAACCGATGTCGTCGCCGACGGGCGTGGTGTGGAACACCGCCGTGAGCGCAGTACGCGACGCCACATCCTGCAGGAGCGCGCGGTGCTCAGGCGAGAGGGCGACCGATGAGGGGATGGTGACGAAGACCATCGCGGTCGGGCCGAGCTGAGCCGCACGAGAGAGGAGTCGCCGCTCGACCGCGGCGAGTTCTGTCTCGTCGACGAGGTGACGTCCCCCGACGGTTCGACACAGTCCGTAGGGCGTGACCGCCGCCGGATCACGGACGGTCACCGCGGGCGGCGTCACACGTCGGATTCCGTCGGTGTCCCCCTCGGTCGGATCGAAGGCCGGAAGGCGGGTGGGGCGCCCGTAGAAGTAGCCCTGCCCCTGATGGGCGCCCAGGTCGATGGCCCGCTGCTCGTGTCGTTCGTTCTCTATCCCCTCGGCGACCACGGCGGCGCCGGTCCTATCGACCTCGTCGGTGACCGCGGCGAGGACGGCGGCGGCAGCGTCCGTCGACATCCGATCCTGGACCAGGCTCATGTCGAGCTTGATGACGTCGGGCCGAAGCAACTCGAGCAACGCGAGGCTCGACGAATCCGCACCGACGTCGTCGAGGGCGATGCGCCATCCGAGACGCCGAGCGTGCTCGACGGCCCGCAGCAGGCCGGCCGGATCGCGCATGAGGTGTCGTTCGGTGATCTCGACCGTCACCGACAATTCGCGCGCGGCCGCGAGCACCGGCGCGGCGTCCGCGGGTGGCGTCGCGTCGAGCGCTGTCGGTTCGGCGTTGAGGAACAGTGTCAATCCGGCCGGGAAGTGACCGGCGAGCGCACTGCGGAGAGAGGTCAGTCGACAACGCCAGTCGAAGTCGACGGTGAGGTTCTGCCGTTCGGCGGCGTGGAACAGTTCGGCCGCCGATGTCCAGGCGGTTCGCGGCGCCCGGGTCAGCGCCTCGAAGCCGACCACTGCGCGTGTTCCGACATCGACGACGGGCTGGTAGACGGTCTCGATGTCGACCGCCATCGGCGACGGCTCGGACGCATCGGTCGATGGACGCACGCGCAGATCCTTCCTCGGTCCCCCGGTTCCTCCACCCACCGCGCATTGTGCCAACATGCGCTATCGGGGTCGCGAGCCACCGGTCATGGTCTCGCGTCGGCGTCGAGGATTGCGGCAGGAGCATCGATGACTACAGGTGCGGGCGATCTGACGGACGACACGCGGGTGATCGCCGGACGTTACCGGCTCGGCCGTCCGCTCGGGCGAGGCGCCATGGCCGACGTCTACAGCGGTACCGATGAGCTCCTCCGGCGATCGGTCGCCGTGAAGAAGTTCCGCGTCCACCCCCGCTCGGTCGACGATCTCCGCCGTGTCGAAGCCGAGATGCGGACCCTCGCCTCGCTGTCGCATCCCGGTCTCATCGGCCTCTTCGACGCGGGGACCACCCGGGATCCCGACGGATTCGACGTCCCGTACCTGATCATGGAACTCGTCGACGGGCCGACGCTGGGAGCCCTCCGAGGGGAGCATGCGCTCGCGCCCGTCGCCGTCGCCCAGATCGGTCGGGAACTGGCCGATGCGCTGGAGTACATCCACGCAGCGGGTGTGGTGCATCGAGACATCAAGCCCGCCAACATCTTGATGATCAGGACCCCTGCCGGTGGCCGGGAGCAGAGTGCGAAACTCGCCGATTTCGGTATCGCGCGCGCGATCGACGCCGAGCACCTCACCGACCACGGGACCACGGTCGGCACCGTCCACTACATGAGTCCCGAACAGGCGACCGGGAGCAGTGTGACGGGACCTCCCGGTGACATCTACTCACTCGGTCTCGTTCTCATCGAATGCCTGACCGGCCGAGTGGTTTTCGAAGGCACCGCGGTCGTGTCCGCGATGGCCAGGCTGCATCGGGACCCGAGTGTGCCGCGTGAATTCGGACCGGAGTGGGTGGCGCTGCTGTCGGACATGACCTCGCGAGCACCCGACGATCGCCCCACGGCGGCCGCGGTGGCAGACCGCCTTCGCGCTATCGAGGACGGGGCGCGCCGTACGCCCACGACCATGTTCACGACCCCACAGCCGCGACCGCTGGCCGCCGACACCCAGCAGCTTGCATCGGGTCAGTCGAGTCGGGCGCGTTGGTGGCCATGGGGTCTCGGTATGGCGGTGATCGCCGCGGTTGTCGCTGCCGTCCTGTGGGCCGCAACGGGTTCGGACAAGACTCCGGGCGAGCCGGCGCCATCGCCGGTCAGTTCAGTTGCCGCGCCGTCGTCGACCGCTGCCCCGTCGTCGACTACTGCCCCCTCGTCGACCACCGCGCCGATCCCGGCCACCACGGCACCGACTCCGGCCACCCTGGAGCCGCTGGTGCCGACGCCCACCGCGGATCAGGTGGAACCGCCGGCCGCAGTGCTTCCGATACTCCCGCCCGCCGCCAACGGGAACGGCAACAACAGGGGAAACGGCAACGGCAACGGCAGGCGAAACGGCAACGGAAACGGGAACGGGAACGGAAACGGCAACGGCAACGGGGGCGGCGAACAGAACTAGTCGAAGCCCCCGTGGGCCGCGTTTCTCAGCGTGCCTTCAGCACCGCTGTGGTCTGATTCCGCCATGTTGGTCTGTGGGACCTTCGCGACCGAATCGGAGGAGACGACCAGGTGAACATCATTCAGGCGATCGTGCTCGGGATCGTGGAGGGGCTCACGGAGTTCCTTCCGGTCTCGTCCACGGGACATCTGACCATCGTCGAGAAACTCATGGGGTTGACCATCGACGACGCGTCGGTGACCGCGTTCACCGCGATCATCCAGGTCGGTGCGATCGCGGCGGTGATCATCTTCTTCTTCCGAGACATCATCGGATTGGTCGCCGCGTGGGTGCGCGGCCTGCGCTCGGCGGCGCGACGCGACGATCCCGACTACCGGATGGCATGGACGGTGATCATCGGATCGATACCGATCGGGATCGTCGGCTTCCTCGCCAAGGACGTCGTGTCCGGACCACTACGGAGTCTGTGGGTGGTCGCCGCGGCGCTCATCGTCTGGAGCGCCGTCATGTACTCAGCCGAGCGGGTGGCAACACAGCGGCGTACCGACCGTGATGTCACGGTCACCGACGGTGTGATCGTCGGGCTGTTGCAGTGTGTCGCGCTCATCCCGGGTGTGTCGCGATCGGGCGCGACGATCTCGGCGGGCCTGTTCCGTGGGCTCGATCGCGTGGCCGCGACCCGATTGTCCTTCTATCTGTCGATCCCCGCTCTCCTGGCCGCCGGTGGTTATGAGGCCGCGACCTCGGCGAGGGACATCTCCCATGGGGTGGGCTGGGCCGCGACAGCGGTCGCCACCCTCGTGAGCCTCGTCGTCGCCTACGCGAGCATCGCCTGGCTTCTGCGGTTCGTGGGTCGACACCCGATCACCTATTTCGTCGGCTACCGGGTGGCGCTCGGCCTGGTTCTCATCGTGCTCCTGGGGACCGGGGTGTTGACGGCGACCTGACGGGTCATCCAGCGGTAGAGCACAGTTCGAGGCGCGGCGAAGTGGAGGTCGAACATGCGCATCCTGGTGGTGGAGGACGATCGGAACGGGGCCGAGACGTTGCGCCGGACGTTGGTCGCCGAGGGCTGGGTGGTCGAGCTGGCACACAACGGTGAGGACGGGCTCCATCTCGCCTCGACGAACACCTACGAGGCAATCGTTCTCGACATCATGATGCCGAAGCTCAACGGTTACGAGGTGGTGCGAACACTGCGCAGCCGCGAGGTGTGGACACCCGTGCTGATGTTGACCGCGAAAGACGGTGACCACGATCAGGTGGACGCGTTCGAGTTCGGCGCCGACGACTATCTGATCAAACCCTTCTCGGTCGCGGTCCTCATCGCCCGCGTGCGCGCACTCGTCCGGCGCGGTGCTCCCGAACGACCGGTCGCGCTCACCGCCGGTTCACTGTCGCTGGACCCCGCGTCGCACCGGGTACAACGGGCCGATGTCGAGATCCCACTCACACCACGCGAATTCGGCCTGCTCGAGTTCTTGATGCGACACAAGGGACAGGTCCTGACCAAGAACGAGATCCTGCAGGGAGTGTGGGACGTCAACTACGAGGGTGACGAGAACATCGTCGAGGTCTACATCGGCTACCTCCGGCGGCGCATCGACCGCCCGTTCGGCGTCACCACCCTGCAGACGATCCGCGGGGTCGGGTACCGGCTCGACGAGTGAGTCGGGATCGGGGCCCAGGGGTCACCCGTCCGATCGGCTCGTCGGCACGCTGATGGTGATCGCGGCTCCGCCGCTCGGCGCCTCCCCTGCGCGCACCGTCCCCGAGTGTGCTCGCACGATCTCGCTCACGATGGCGAGACCCAGCCCGGATCCACCTGCCGAACGTTCGCGGTCTTCGTCGAGACGGACGAAGCGGTCGAAGATGCGCTCCCGGTCCGCGGGCGGGATCCCGGGACCGTCGTCGCAGACGACGATCCTGCCTGTGCCGTCGTCGTCGGTCGACATCGTCAACGTCACAGCTGAGCGAGCGTGGCGGACGGCATTGTCGACCACATTCCGCAGTGCCCTGGCCAGCTTCTCGCGGTCGCCGACGACCCGGATCGGGGCCACCACAGCGCGAATCGCGATGGGACTGATGGTGTCCGTACGGTGCGCAGCCTCGGCCACGACGTCGTCGAGATCGACGTCTCCCATGACGAGCGGGATCCCCCGCTCGTCGGCCTTGGCCAGGAGCAGCAGGTCGTCGACCATCGTCTGTAGACGCAACACCTCGGGCAACATGATGGAGTCGATCGTCGCGAGGTCGAGTGGTCGACCGGTGGTGCGGGCCAGGTCGAGCAGACCGTAGATGCTCATCAGTGGGCTGCGGAGCTCGTGTGATGCGTCGCCGACGAATCTCAGTTGCTGCTCGCGCGCGAGCTGCAGGCGATCGAGCATCGCATTCATGGTTCTCGCCAGTGTTGATATCTCGTCGCCGGCCGCGGTCTCCGGGACGCGGGCACTCAGGTCGTTGCTCGACATCGCGGCGACCTGGGCCCGGATGCCCTCGACGGGCCGGAGGGCGCGGCCGACGAAGAGGTAGGACGCGAAGGCCAACAGCAGCAGGATGATCGGGAACACCGCGCAGAACAGGATCGCGACAGTGATCACGACATCGTTGATGGGACCCTCGGCGACACCGACGGCGATGGTCAGCGGTCCCGCGGACGAGTCCACCCCGAGCACTGTCGTCCGGAACTCGTCACCTGTGCCGGCGATCTGCGCGCCGTCGATCGTGGCGTGTGATCCGGCCGCGACAGGGTCGACCAGGCGACCGTTACGACCCGAGGGGCCGGAGGCGCGCACACGCCCGGACGCGTCGATGACCTGGATGATGTCGAGGTCCCTCGACGGCGCCACCGCCTCGGCATCGATCCCCTGCAGTGATTCCGTCCGTACGGTGGCTGCGATCTGTGCGGCTCGCGCGCCGGCCGCGGCGTCAGCGGAGTTGAGCAGCGAGTTGTGGAGCACCGACAGCATGATCGCGGCGGCGCAGGCGAGAGCGACCGCCAGGAGAACGGTGGCCACCACCGTCAGTCGGACACGCACACCGGCCAGGCGATTGCCCACGCCGCGCAGGGCGGACAGCATTCGCGAGGTCATCGCTGCAGGGTAGGCGGATCCGCGCTCGCGGCGGGCGTTCCTTCCTCGACGAGGTCACCCACCGTGCCGGGATGCTCCGGGTACACGGGCGGACAGATCGGCGTCCGTGAGGGGGCGTGCGAGGGACGTGTCACCGGCACCGGGCGGGGCCGAATCCGATCCGGCCGAGCTCGACGTGCGCCGCTGACCCACCGCGACGAACGTCACGAGCGCCACTATCGCCAGCAGCCAGGCGGCCGTCACAGGTCCTGTGCCCCAGCCCAGTCCGCTCTTCGACGTCGGATCGGCCAGCCAGTCCGCTGCCGACGCACCCAGGGGTCGAGTCACCACGTATGCCGCCCAGAAGGTGAGGATGGGGCTGGCACCGCGCCGCCATGCGATGAGCGGGACCACGATGACCGCCGCGAACAGCGCGGTGCTGGCCAGGTATCCGAGATGTAGCGAACTGGCCGTCAGGTCGCCGAGCGCTGTTCCGAGCGCGAACGTGGCCATGACCGTTGCCCAGTAATAGATCTCGGGCTGACGCGAGGTGATGGTGTGCACGTCCAACGATCCGGTGCTGCGATGCCACATCACCAGGATCGCCGCGACGGTGAGCGCGAAGACGACGCTCGTGGCGATATAGGGGATCCCGACGACGGCGTGGGCGACATCGGCGACCACGGTGCCCAACACGCTCACCATCGCGACGCAGGCCCAGTAGACCGCAGGGATGTAGCGGCGCACTCGGAATTGGACTGCGAACACGGCACCGAACACCAGCACTATCGCTGCGGCGTTGACGATCTCGTTGCCATGGGTACCGAGGAAGTCCGAGAGGGTCTCGCCCATACCGGTCGTCAGTATCTTGATCGCCCAGAAGGCAACGGTGATCTCGGGGACGCGGAGGAGTCCGCGGCTCACCGCGTCGGACGGGTCGACTGTGGGCTTTCTCGAGGTACGCACGGCGATCTCCAAGGGTCGTCGGGAACGAGCCCTCAGTGTGGGTGGTGCTCGCTGAGAGGGTGCTGTGCGTCGGTAAAGGGACCGTCAAGGGGTGTCGGAAGTCTGTGTGGTCGGTCCGCGTCGAAACGTTCCGGGGACGATCGTGTGCGTGGGGTGACCGCAGCGACCGCGGACACAGCCAGCAGAAACGCCAGGTCGGACAGGCCGCCGAGCGACGCGAGGGTGGCGACCCCCGGCGAGATGTCCGACGCCGGCCATCGCCGATGCGAACGCGCCGGGATCGGTGTCACCCACTGCGTCAGGCCCCAGATCGACCCGAGGCCCAACGCAGCACCGAGCGGGCCCAGCCGTCGCATGGTCACCGCCCTCGGGTCGACACGGGAACCGACACCGGCGAGGTGTCGGTCACGTAGAAGAAGTCACGCCGATCCGGTATGAGGTATCTGGTCTCCGGACCGGGCATCGACGGCATCAACTTGCTCGGCTCCCGTGAGCCCACGTCGGTGGTGTGCCAACTGATGAATGTCGACATGCCGGTGTGCATGTCGAGCTGCATCCCGCGCACCGCTCCCGCCTGCGCCAGCGCCGATGCGAGTGTCGTGAGGTTGAGATGGTCGCCGGCGACGTACACGACATTGTGATTCCGATCGACTCCCAACCCCGATCGCCATGTGTACTGGAACTGCAGATGGGTCCCACCCCACTGAGCGCCACTCGATCCGGTTGCGGGCAGCGGATGTCCGTTGTCGACCACCAGGTCCAGGTTCTGGCGCGCCGCGACGAGATGACGGGTCATGGTGATGTCGCGGCCCCACGCGCCGACGGTCAGGTGGCCGCGATCGTCGATGGCCGCTGTGGCCTGACCGGAACGCAGCGGGATCATCGCATGTCCGAAATCGTAGACACCGCCTGTGATGTCGCCGAACCGGAAGCCCGAGTTGAACACCGCGACGAGCAGGGATCGGTCGGTGGCAGGCACCTGCGCCGCACTTGTGTTCATCGCGCTGCGCGGCTGGGTCGTTCCGGTCATCAGGTGCGTGGCCGTCGCGCGGCTGTTGATGACGGCGACTCCGGTGACGATGCTCGGGTGAGCGCGATCCGGTTCGAACGCGCTGGTGTACACGACGGGTGTCCCGTCCGATGAGGTGCATGTGGCGCGCCATCGTGGAGCGCCACCCGCCCCGGCCGGGACTGGGAGGGACGTCAATGGGATGGCGGCGGCCGATGCCGCCACACCGGTGGCCAACTGCGCGCTGTCTGCCGGTGTCGTCGACGGCGAGTGCCTTGTGTAGTACCAGTTCTCGATGTGGTCGACGATCGATCCGGCGCCGTGATCGCGTAGCCATGCCGATGTCTTGTCGGCCGGCGACGCGTAGCCGGGAGCGAGCATCGCCCGCCCGAAGGACACCCCGACGAACGAGGCCAGGACGAGGAACACCCCCATCGACACCAGCGCGGCGCGTCGCCGGGTGGATCGTCTCCGGGTTCGACCGGGGGCCCGCGGATCACCGGGCACGGCGGGAACCCGCGGTCGCGGCGCGACGAGCCGGTTCGATCACCACGACGGCACCCGCGGCGAGCGTGGTCGCGAGGAGCCACTCCCACATCGGTACCGCCACCAGGTGATCCGGGAACGAGTCGCCTGGCGTGAGATCGAGTGCATGGGTGCACACGAAGACGACCAGGACAAAAGTGGTCACACCGATGTATCCCAGGGCGAGCCCGAACAAACGGTCGGCCGACGATGCCGCCAGGCGATTCATGGTGCAGCCGTCTCGCGCACCATGCCGGTGGATCCGTTCTGTTCCAGCCGATCGACCCGCGTGACGGTCAGGTAGGCGACGAGGGCGATGATGACGCCGAAGAACGCCAGGTTGACCCCGGTGGTGCCCAATCCGAGGCCGCCGGAATCGGTGGGCTGGGTCAGCAGGTCGCCCAGCGACGCGCCCAGTGGCCGCGTGATGATGTACGCGGCCCAGAAAGCGGTGACGGCGTTGACACGTAAACCGTAGTGGCCGAGCGTGATCACCGCGATGAGACCAGCGAACAGGACCAACGACCATGTGTATCCGAGGGCGAGCTTCTCGGCGATGAGATCACCCGCTGCGGTGCCCAGGGCGAACGTGAACAGGATGGCGAGCCAGTAGAAGGCTTCACGACGGGGTGTCCGGATGGAATGGATCGACAGCGTCCCCTCGACCACGTACCAGGCGGTGAAGACCGCGATCAGTACGGCGGCGAAGACGATCGTCGTCGCGACCAGTGGGACCCCGAAGTTGTCGGTGAGGTTGTCGGTGATGAGCGTGCCGGTGACACTGATGACGACCACGATCCACCAGTACAGGACCGGGATGTAGCGGCGGACCGCGAACTGGCCGGCGAGGCTGACGACGAGGATCACGACGGTGACGATGGTGGTGTTCGTGAGACCGAAACCCATCGTCATGTTCATGTAGTCGGCCGCTGTCTCCCCGACCGTCGTAGCCAGGATCTTGATCACCCAGAAGAAGATCGTGACCTCGGGAACCTTGCTCAGAGCCTTTGTGAATCTCGGCGATGAGGTGACCGGACGCTGGTGCATGGCGTGAGCCTTTCGGAGGTGGCGAGACGTCGGGCCGTCGTGCGCGACGCTGCTGTCAGGGGCCACTGTGACGGCGTGATCCTGTGACGACGCTGTACGGACCTGAGAGGACGCTGAACCAGCTCCGGCAGGTCTCACAGGCGGTGATTCGGCGACACCGGCGGCCAGTGGTGTCGCCGAATCACGGACGTCCGATCAGTTCTGACCGGGGGCGTCGGGGGTGTCGCCGGGCTCGGGCGTGTCGACGTGCTCGACCGATACCGGGGCGTGGTGGTCGGGCGTCATCGCGTTCGCGATGCCGAATCCGGCACCGGTCAGCGCCGCAGCACCGATCACGGCAGCGATGACGGCGGTCTTTGCGGTGGGCTTCCTGCTCATGTCCTTCTCCTTGGTCGATTCGACCCGAGCTGTTCGGGTGCCATCCAGGGTGTGCGAGCAGCGCTGTGGAGAAGCTGGGAGCGCCTGAGAAAGCCGGTGCGGTCGACCGCGGCACACCGCGGACGTGGGAACTCAGGTCCCTCTCAGCAACTGCCCTCCACAGTTGTGGTTCGCGCACGCGTCGACCGTCTGGAGGGCAGGGTGACGAAGACGAATGATCCCGACGGACTGCAGGCGGAGTATTTCCTGCGGGAACTCGAGCGCGCCGCGGACATCCTTGTCGATCAGATCGCCAAGCTGAATCGATTGAAAGGTGCGCAGCGGGAGGCCCAGCGCCGCCGCCAGGAGCTCTACGACGTGCGGCGGCGGATCGACGCGATCCGACGTCGCTTTGCCTCGCCAACGCAATCCCGACGTCTCAACCGCTCGGAGTGGTGATTGGAACACTGGATCCGATTGGCTGCGGGCGGGGCCTTGTTGGTCTCGATCGCAGTGATCGTGCTCGGTTGGTACGGGGTGAGGCAGCGGGCGCCGGCGGTCCGGGCCGCCCTGCGTGCAGTCGCGCAACTCGCAGTGGTCGCGGTGGTGCTCCGAGGAGCGATCACGCACTGGCCCCTGGCGGCGGTGGTCGTCGCGATCATGTTCAGCGTCGCGGTCGTCACCGCGGCGCGCAGGCTCCGCGCATTCCGTCACGCACTTCCGGCGGTGTCTGTGGCGTGCGCGTGCGGTGCAGCTGTCGCCGTCGGGGTCATCGTCGGAATCCCGATCCTCGATCGCAACCCCACCGACCTGATCGCGGTGTCCGGCATCATCATCGGCGGGTGCATGACCGCGGCCACCCTCACCGGGCGAAACCTGCTCGCCGCGATGGAAGCCCGGAACGACGAGGTCGAAGCCTGGCTGTCGATCGGTGCCACACGACGACGGGCCCTCCTCGATCTGTGTCGTAGCGCGGTGTTCGAGGCTCTGGTTCCCGGTCTCGACCAGACCCGAACAGTCGGACTCGTCACCCTCCCAGGCGCTTTCGTGGGGGCGATCCTCGCCGGCGCCGGCGCCGAGCAGGCCGCGCGATTCCAACTCGCGGTACTCACCGGACTGATCTGTGCGCAATCGATCACCGCGGTCGCCTTGGCGCACATGTTGGGTGGGGACCGATCGAGTGTCCCCCTGAGGTCGCGCGAACACCGCTCGCACTGAACGGATTCGAGGAAGCTAAACCTGATTACGCGAACGCTCAGAGATTGCCGCGGGTTCCGGAAACGGCGACGGGAGCCGGCCTCAATAGTTACCATCGCGATGTTCGAATGCAGTATCTGATATCTGCTGCGTGACCGTCGGGCCACGCGGTGACCACATCGAAGGAGAATCACATGTTGCTCGGAGCTGTCGGGGCGCTCGTCGGAGGACTACTCGGTGGACTGGGAGTCGGCAATCTCTTGCTGGGACTCGGTGCAGGACTGTTCGGTTCGAGCTAGACCCGTTGTCGGTCCGACCGGTCTCGACGGATGTCGAGACCGGTCGGATCGTATGGTCATCTACGAGTAGGCGGGGACACAGCGACACCGTCAGGCGTCAGTGCTGATCCCGTCCAACTCGGCGAGGACCTCGGTGCTCAGCTCGATACCCGCGCCCACTGCGTTCTCGCGCAGATGAGCCGCCGATGACGTGCCCGGGATCAGAAGGATGTTCGGTGAGCGGTGCAGCAGCCACGCCAGCGCCACCGAGAGAGGTGTGGTCTCCAGGCGGGTGGCGATGCGCGACAGCGTGTCTGACTGCAGCGGGGAGAAACCGCCCAGAGGGAAGAAGGGCACGAACGCGATGCCCTGTTCCGCCGTGGCGTCGACGAGCGGATCGTCGACCCGGTGGGCGACGTTGTAGAAATTCTGGACACAGACGATCGGTGCGATCTCCTGCGCCTCGGCCAACTGTTCAGCGGTGACATTGCTGACCCCGATGTGCCGGATGTGCCCTGCGCGTTGCAGAGCCGCGAGCGCCTCGATCTGTTCGGCGATCGGCCCGGGCTCGGGCTCGTTCACGCCGCCCACCCGCATGTTCACCACGTCGAGCGTGTCGAGCCCGAGGTGGCTCAGGTTCTCGTGCACCTGTCGGGTCAGGTCCTCGGGGCTGCGGGAGTGCGGCCAGTTCCCCTCGGCGTCGCGCCGCGCTCCGACCTTCGTCACGATGTGCAGGTCGTCAGGGTAGGGATGCAGGGCCCCTCTGATGATCTCGTTGGTGATGTGCGGGCCATAGAAGTCGGCGGTGTCGATGTGGGTGACCCCCATGTCGACCGCCTCGCGCAGGACCGCTGTTGCCGCCTCGCGATCGGCAGGCGGCCCGAAGACGCCGGGCCCGGCGAGTTGCATGGCACCGTAACCGAATCGCGTGACCGTGAGATCGCCCAACCGGTACGTACCGCCGGGAAGCGTGGTGTCGGACATGCTCGTTCCTCCTCCGTGGATCAGTCGGCGTGTCTCGCCGTCCCGGTCGACGGTAGGAGCGCCGACACGAGGGTGGGTAGTGCCTGTCCACCCTGGGAGCGTCAGGACCACCCACGCGGCGCACCACGCTCCTACCATCGCCACCATGACCGGTCGACCGAATTCCCTGGGTGAGTACCTCCGTGCTCGGCGAGAGCTCATGAGTCCTGAGAGGGCCGGCTTCGCTGCCGGAGGGGTGCGCCGCACTCCCGGTCTGCGTCGGGAGGAGGTCGCACTGCTCGCCGGGATCAGCGCGGACTACTACCTGCGCCTCGAGCAGGGGCGCGATCGCAACCCGTCGGTCCAGGTCGTCGACGCGCTGGCGCGGGTCCTCGACCTCGACAGCGCAGCCACCGAGCACCTTCGCCTCCTGGCGAGTTCGACTCCCCGCACGTCTCGGGGCACACGGCGGGCCGCCGTACCCGAAGGCGTGCGGGCCCTGCTCGACGTGATCGGCCTGCCGGCGTTCGTGGAGAGCCGGTCGTTCGAGGTGCTCGCGGCCAACCCGCTGGCGACCGCGGTGTCGCCCGCGATCACCGTGGGGACCAACCGGCTGCGATCGGTTTTCCTCGATCCTGCCGAGCGGGAGCTCTGGGCTGACCGGACCCGCATCACGCGTGGGATGGTCGCCGGCTTCCGGGCCTCGGTCGGCACCGACGTCGACGATCCGTCGATCACCCAGCTCGTCGGAGAACTGTCACTGCGCAGCGATGAGTTCCGGGCGCTGTGGGCGCGGCACGATGTCGCCGAACTCGGTGGCGGCACCGTACGGCTCGACCATCCGGTGGTGGGGGCGATGGACCTCCGGCGCGAGAAGCTGCCCCTGGCCGGTACCGGTGGCCAGATCCTCGCGATCTACCACGCGGCGGCCGGCTCGGAATCGGAGGCGAAGCTGGCGACCCTCCGTGATCGGGTGTCGGCGGCGGACGTTCTCACCGTCGCGGATCAGGCGTAGGCCCAGGCGCCGGGAATCGTCTCGGTCGTCGTCTCGGGAAGGTTCCCCGGACGTGACGGTGATTCCCTCCGTCGCTCAAAGGACGTTGCGCCGGTACGGCAGTGGCGAGATAATCGTCGGTGAACACGTGTTGTCATTGGGATAGGGGAGACCATGTCGATCTTGGATTCGTTGTCGCGCAGCAGGGCCGTGCAGTTCTCCGCGGTGTTCGTCGCGACGTACGTGGTGTTCGCCGTCTTCGGATACACGCGGGCAATCGCCGAGGAGCGTTCCTTCCAGTAGGAGCGATCCTGAGGAGATCACCGTCGAAGGCTCGAACTTCCTGAACTCAGTGGGACATCGCGTGGTCGACGAGTATTGCGAGCTCGGACTCGACATCGTCGAGGGCGTCGAGTGACCGCTGCGCGAGGGCCATGACGACCGCCCCTTCGACGGCCGCGACGATGGTCGTCGCGAGTGTGTTCGCCCTCGTCGCGCTCACGCCATGGTTGCGCATCGTGTCGGTGAGGAGTTCGTGCCAGCGGGCGAAGGCCTCACCCGCGGCCGTCGCGGCCTCCGGCGCAACCGATCGTGCCGTGGCGGCGGCGGCGACCGGGCAGCCGGCTTCGAAGTCGGTGCTGCTCAGAAGTGTCTTCCAGTGGGAGATGAACTGTGCCAGCGCGTCCCGCGGCTCACCGGAGCAGAAGTGCTCGATCTGTCCGGCGATCCACTGCCCGCTCCAGCGGGTGGCCTCGGCCACGAGTTCGGGTTTGCCGCCGGCGAAGTGGAGGTAGATCGACCGCCGCGACACCTTGCTGTCGTCGAGGATGTCGGCGATGCCCGCGGCGGCCACACCGCGACGCTGCATGAGACCGACGGTGCTCAGGATGAGCTTGTCGCGAACCGACACGATGACCTTCCCGTCGCGCCGACAGGGATCAGAGACGCGAACAGATTGAACAATACCAATCGGTCTACTACCCTCCCGACTATAACGATCGGTCTACACGCTGATCGCGGAGCCTCTGGAGGGTGGGCGGAATGGCACATGTGAAGCGGTTCGACGCGGTGGTGGTGGGAGCGGGACTCGGTGGACTGTCGGCCGCCGCCTACCTCGCGGCAACAGGCAAGACGGTGATGGTGCTCGAGCGCTACACCGCACTCGGCGGCTCGTCGCACGTGTTCCGTCGGAAGAACGCCTGGGAATTCGACTGCGGCGTCCACTATCTGGGCGAGTGCGGACCGGGCGGAACGATCTCGGCGGTGTTCGCCGGGCTGGGGCTCGACGACCGGATCGAATGGCTGCCGATGGATCAGGACGGCTTCGACCGGATCATCGCCCCCGGATTCGAACTCGCCACCCCGGTGGGATGGGATCGCTACCTCGAGAACCTGCTCGCGGCGTTCCCCGATGAACGTAAAGCCGTGCGTCGATTCCACTCGATCATGCGCAAGATCGGTGAGTCGGGTGGCCGCGACAACCTCGGGTCGGCATCGGGGCTCGCCCGCTGGGCCGCGCGTGCGGGCTGGGCGGCACCGTTCATGTTGCTGCCGCACGCGGTCACCCTCGCCGCGTGCGGGTTGTCGCCGCGCGCCATCCTTGCGCTGTCGGTGCAGTGCGGTGCGTTGGCCAGTACCCCCGACATCCTGCCCACCGCGGCGATGGCCCAATTTCTGAGCGATTACGTCGGCACCGGGTCGTACTACCCGAAGGGCGGAGGTCAGGTGCTCGCCGCGGGTTTCGCGGAGGTGATCACCTCCCACGGCGGATTCATCCGCACGCACAGCGAGGTCTCCGAGATCGTGATCGAGGGCGGGCGCGTCACCGGTGTGCAACTCCTCGACGGGGAGGTCATCCCCGCGCCGGTGGTGGTGTCCGACGCCGACATCATCAAGACCTACACCGATCTCGTCGGACTGGCGCACCTGCCCGCGCTCCTGCGGCGCCGTGTGGAGCGGTGGAAGATGTCGCAGCCGTTGATCAACGGGTTCGTCGGTGTCGATCTCGACCTGGGCGACCGGCCCAACAGCAACTACTTCGCGATCCCCTCCTGGGACGATGCGACGTCGTTGCGTTCGCTCGCCCGTTTCGGCCCACATGTCGGCGGAGGCAAAGGGTTCGACAACGGCGCGGACTGGGCACGAGCCATGGCATCGCGCCAACCGATGTTCGTGCAGTCATCATCGCGACGGGACCCGTCCCACACCCGCGCCGCGCCGCGCCGCCGGGGCATTCCACGATCGAGGTCCAGACCATCACACCGAGCCACCCCGCTTTGTGGGGTCACTCCGGATACGACCTCGCCACCGGCGAGTACCGCGAGAGTCCGGACTACACCGAGATCAAGAAGATCGTGCTGGACGGCATGTTCGACCGCATGGAGCAGGCCTTCCCGGGGTCGTCATCGAAAGTCGTTCTCGCCGAGCTGGGGACGCCGGCGACGCAGACCCGATTCGTCAACAACACCCGCGGTGCCGCCTTCGGTCTGCAGACACGAGCCACCCAGATCGGACCCTTGCGCCCCACGAGTGCCACGCCCATCCCGGGCCTGTTCACCGTCGGGACGAGCACCGCGTGGGGGCCCGGTACGGTCGGCGCGATGTACAGCGGGGTGATGGCCGCGGGCGCCATCACCGGTCGCGACCTCCTCGGCGAGATCCGTTCGGGTGCGGTGATCGCCGACGCGGGATCCCTCGCGCAGTGGCCCGCGGACTTCGACGCGCTGACGGCGACCCGGAGCCTCAAGGACACCTCGGGGGATCGCTGATACCGACGAGACCGGGCGTCGGTGCGAGAGGATCCGATCGTGACCGTTTCCGAACTGAGAGGCTCACCCATGCCCGAATCCCCCTCGCGTGACCGCACGTTGGCGGCGCTGTTCGTCGCCGCCTTCATCGGTCAGAACGCGATCGCCCTGCCCTATGTTCGTGAGCATGGTTGGCGATCGGCCGCAGACTTCTTCGTCGGCGACATCCACTCGACGGTGCCCGGCCGCTTCGCGATGGTCGACCTCGCCTTCGTGGTTGTGTCTTTCCACGTGTGGGCGTTCTCCGAGGCCCGTCGAATGAAGATGACGCGCACCTGGGCGGTCTCGTTCGTAATGACCTTCAGCGTCGGCATCGCCACCGCGATCCCGTTCTTCCTGCTCGCTCGCGAACGTCGGTCGCGTCAGCTGGAAGCGCGATCGGCGTAGGGCGGAGGAGAGATACCGCTCGATAGGGCACGCGCGGCCCCGACGGTGAGATCGGGACGCGTCATGGGGTGGCGATTCGGCCCTTAATCGGATACGGTCAGTTCCGGAACCAGTCGGTCCGTTAAGGGGCGGGCGTGGCGAAGGAGAAACATGACGACGTCGAAGGCCGCACAGCCCGGCCGCGTGAGTCCACGCGGCCGTCGCCGGGACCCGCGTCTGGACACGGCGATCCTCGATGCGGCCCTGGAGGTCGTCGCCGAGGTGGGTTACGCGGCGACGACGGTCGCAGCGGTGGTGGAGCGCGCCGGAGCTGGCAAGGCTGCGGTCTATCGCCGGTGGGAGTCGAAGAAGGATCTGGTGCTGGCTGCGGTGCAGCATCTGCAGGCCGGCGAGGCCACGGTCTCGGCCGATCCCCCCGACACCGGCTCTCTACGAGGGGATCTCGTCGCACTGTCAGCTCCGACCGCCGCCACCGAACAGGCACAGAAGTTACGCGTCGTCCGCGGGCTGTCGTCGATGTTGTCGGCCGAGCCGGAACTGGCCGAGGCGGTCGGCGGGGTGATCGTGGCGCCGTGGACGGCGGCGATGCGGGTACTGCTCGCCAGGGCCGTCGAGCGCGGCGAGGCGCAACCGCAGGGGGACCTCGATGTGCTGGCGCAGGTGCTGCCGTCGATGGCCGCCTACCGGGTCATCGTGGGTGGCGAGCCGATCGATCAGGAGTTCCTGATGACGCTCGCGGACAATGTCCTGTTGCCCGCGTTGAACATTCGCTCCACACCTCCACGGAGATCCCCGCTGAGAGGAAGTCGCCGATGAGGTACCGACCGCTCGGTCGAACCGGTGTGCAGGTCAGCACCCTGAGCCTGGGCACGATGATGTTCGGGGCGTGGGGGAACACCGATGTCGACGAGTGCGTATCGATCGTCCACCGCGCTCTCGACGCGGGCGTCAACGTCATCGACACCGCCGACCTCTACGGCCACGGCGATGCCGAACGCATCGTCGGGCGGGCACTCGTCGGACGCCGTGACGATGTGGTGTTGACCAGCAAGTTCCACAACCCCATGGGCGACGACGTGAACGCGCGAGGGAACTCACGGCGCTGGATCATGCGCGCCGTCGACGACAGCCTCCGACGGCTGGACACCGATCACCTCGATCTGTACCAGGTTCACCGGCCAGACCCCACCACAGGCATCGACGAGACCCTCGCCGCGCTCACCGACCTGCAGCGCGCGGGAAAGATCCGCTACTTCGGTACCTCGACGTTTCCCGCCCACGAATTGGTGGAGTCCCAATGGGTTGCCGAGCGTCGGGGGTTGAGCCGATTCGTCACCGACCAACCGCCGTACTCGATCTTCGCTCGCGGCATCGAGGCCGATGTCCTGCCGGTCGCTCAGCGTCACGAGCTGGGGGTGCTGACCTGGTCACCCCTGGGTGGGGGCTGGTTGTCGGGTCAGTACCGCAAGGGTGTCGAGATCCCGACCAGTGATCGCGCAGACCTCATGCCCGGTCTGTTCGACGCGGCCGCTCCGCACAACGCCGGCAAGCTCGACGCCGCGGAAGCCCTCGCCTGTCTCGCAGAGGAATACGGCATGTCGTTGATCCACCTGGCTCTGGGATTCGTGCTGTCGCATCCCGCGGTCAGCTCCGCGATCATCGGCCCTGCGACCGTGGCACACCTCGAAAGCCAGCTCGCTGCCGCTGATCTGGTCCTCGATGACGAGATCCTCGACCGCATCGACGAGATCACCCCACCCGGCCACAACATGACCGATCGCGACGCCGGATACACCCCACCCGCTCTGACAGACAACGAAGCGCGCCGCATCCCCGCTCGTGGGGCATCCCGCGTATCTGCCTGATTCGTCGGCCCCCGACGACCTTCGACAGCCATCCCCACCTCCGACCACATAGGGAGATCTCCATGTTCAACGTACTTTCCGACATCAACTGGCCGGCGGTACTCGGGGCGTTCGTGGTCTCGGTGATTCTCGCCGGCGTCTACTTCCCCGTCCTCATCGCCAAGCCGTACATCGTCGCCCTCGGCCGCGAGAACGCGCCAGAGCCCGAGTCGTCGGTCTCGCGCAATCTCGGACCGATCGTGTGCATCCTCGTCACCACCGTCACCAGCGCAGTCTTGCTGAGCGCGTTGGACATCACCGCAATCGGTGACGCCGTGGTGTTCGGCCTCATCGTCGGGATCGGATACCTGACGGCGATGACCTTCCAGATCGCGCTGAATCCGAACTTTCCGCGCCCGCTCTACTACGGGGTCATCAATGCGCCGTACTTCATCCTCAGCAGCGTGCTCACGAGCGTGATCATCGTGGCGATCGGCTGATCCGGCGGTGCCTCGACTCCGGGCGGAGGATCGATGTCACTCGTCGGCGCCCCGGGATCGCAACAATGCCCAGTGACGCAGACGTTCGCTGACTGTGTGCTCGTACCCGTTGTCGGTCGGTTCGTAGAAGGTCTCCCGCGCAACGCCATCGGGTAGGTAGTCGGCACCGGAGAAGCCGGTGGCGGTGTCAGGGTCGTACTGGTATCCATCCCCGTAACCGAGGTCTTTCATCAAGCGCGTCGGGGCGTTGAGGATGTGCGCAGGAGGCATCAGAGAGCCGGTGCGTTTCGCGGCTGCGCGAGCCCTGGTGAAGCCCCGATACACGCCGATCGATTTGGGTGCGGTCGCGAGGTAGAGCACCGCATGGGCGATCGCGAGTTCACCCTCGGGAGAGCCGAGCCGCTCGTACACATCCCATGCGGCGAGTGCCTGCTGTACCGCTTCCGGGTCGGCGAGGCCGATGTCTTCCACGGCGAACCGGGTGATGCGACGGGCGATGAACAAGGGGTCCTCGCCGCCGTCGAGCATGCGTGCCAGCCAGTACAGCGCGGCGTCGGGATCGGAGCCGCGCATCGACTTGTGCAGTGCCGAGATGAGGTTGTAGTGGCCCTCCTGGGACTTGTCGTACAGCGGCGCCCGCTTCTGCACCGCGGCGGCGAGCGCAGCGGTGTCCACCGGCTCCGGCAGCTGCGCGAGTTGCTCGATCATGTTCAGCAGATAGCGGCCGTCGCCGTCGGCGAGGGCGATCAGAGCGTGGCGTGCGTCGGCGGTGAGCGGAAGCGGCCGCCCGAGAAGCTCCTCGGCCCGCGCGACGAGACTCTGCAGGGGAGTGTGATCGAGGCGATTGAGGACGAACACCTGACAGCGTGACAGCAGAGCCCCGTTCAGTTCGAAACTGGGGTTCTCGGTCGTCGCACCGACGAGGACGATGGTGCCGTCCTCGACATACGGCAGGAACGAATCCTGCTGCGCCCGGTTGAACCGGTGGATCTCGTCGACGAACAGCATTGTGCCCGTCCCGATCTCCCGCCGACGCTGAGCGGTCTGGAAGACCTTTCGGAGGTCGGCGACACCTGCGAAGGTGGCCGACAGCGGTTCGAACGCCAGGCCGCACTCCTCGGCGAGAAGCCGCGCGATGGTGGTCTTGCCGCATCCGGGTGGGCCCCACAACACCATCGACACCAGTCGCCTGGCCGCGATCATCCGGCCGATGGGTGCATCGGGTGCGATGAGATGGTCCTGACCCACGACGTCGGCGAGGGTGCGCGGGCGCAGGCGGTCGGCCAACGGGCGGGACGAGTCGTCGACCTCGAACAACGACGGTTCTTCACCCACGGCGGCCACCTACTTCGGTTGTCTGTGCTCCACAGGACAGTAGACGGGCGCAACGACGCCGGGTGTGAACAAGCGTCGCCAGATGGTGCCGACGGTGTCGACGAAGCCCGGTACAGACTCCGCTGCGCTCCCGCGGGTTCGCCAGACGATGTGGCCGTCGGCGCGAACCACCACCGCGCCGCGTGTGCCCACCTCGTAGAGATCGATGGCGCTCTCCCGTGCTGTCGCATCGCCCAGATCGACCACACGGGTCGTCAACGGGGACAGCGCCTCGGCCGCGTTCTCGAGCGCCGACGCCCACGCCGCGGGATCGAAGGTGAAAACGGTCAGCGTCGTGGTGGCGGAGTCGACGAGCTCGAGAGTCGAACGCGGTCCGTCAGGGGTGTCGATCACCGTGTGCGGAAGACGCCCGCCGGGCCGCGTGTTCGGGCGGTACTCGATGACGTCGTCGGAACCGATGGCGGGCTCGCGTTCACCGGGCTCGCTGGAGATGAGCGCGCCGGTGTAGCGGTAGCCGTACTCGAGCCCGGTCGAGACGAAGTGGGCGAGCTGACCCGGGATGTCGCCGGCGACGAGGTCGCGGACGCGTTGCGCCCACCGACTCGTCGAGCCGAGGACCTTGGTGCGGGCCAGTCCGCCGCGCATGATCCGGTCCGCGAGCGGCGCCGCGACGCGTCCCGGCAGCCACGTCAACGGCCGTCGCGACATCGCGGTGGTCGCGCGCTGCAGCATCTTGTTGGTGACCCCGAAATGGCGCGTCGCGGAGTCGAGCTCGAAGTGGTTGGCGACGCTGTGCCGGGCGAACAGATCGATCACCGGGCGCCGTTCCGCCTCGTAGGTGTCGATGAGCCGATCGCTGGCCGCGCCGCGGAGGACGGCATCGAGTTTCCACGCGATGTTGTGCGCGTCCTGTACACCGCTGTTGAGTCCGTAACCGCCCGTGTGCGGGAACCGGTGTGCGGCATCCCCGGCGAGGAGGAGTCGTCCCCGACGGAACGTCTCGGCGGTCTGCGACGTCATCGTCCATGTCCCCGTCGAGACGATGTCGAACCCCACGCCGTCACCCAGCACCTCGGGAAGTGTTCTGGCCCAGTACTGCTCGCGCGCGCGTGCCACCTCCTGATCGGGGTGCAGGTAGGTGTTCATCAGCACGTAGTGATCGTCGGCGTGCGCGATCAGTACACCGGCGAAGCCCGGCTGGTAGATCCAGCTCAGGAGGGGGCGACCGCCGGCGCGGTAGAGCCCTGGCGCGCGGAAGAACGCACTTCCCATGCGGGCGAGCACGGGACCGGTCATGTCGATACCGGCCGCCTCCCGCAATTCGCTGTTGGCGCCATCGGCGCCGACGACATAGCGAGCGGTCACCCTCTCGCCGGTGCTCATCGTCGCGACAACCGAGTCGGCGTCGTGGTCGACGGCCACCACTCGGGTGGCCCGCTGGAAGTCGATCAACGGCTCCCGGTCGAGTGCAGACCACAGCACCGGCATCAATTGATGTTGTCCGACGTGGGAGATGAGGAAGTCGCTGTGCGACGTGACCCGCGCGAGTTGTTCAGGCCGGGACGCGAGGTCGATCTCGCCGAGCGGTGGACCGTGCAGATCCGAACACCAGCGGATGAGGTTGACGGACTCGATGGGAGGTGCGAGTCCGGCAATCTGTTCGGCCAGAGCGGGGTCGGCCTCGCGCCAGATCTCCAGTGATCGCCCGTGGATGACGTGCGCAGCGGGATGGGTGAGCGCATCGGACCGTCGGTCGACGACGATGGTGGGAATGCCGCGGCGGGCGAGCAGCAACGCGGCGGTGGCCCCCGTCGAGCCGGCCCCGGCGATCAGCACCGGCACCGGAGCAGAGTCGTTCACAGCGTTCGAAAGGTGATCGCGCGCTTGTTGACCCGCGGCCTCGTACCCGGACGCACTCCGGCGTCGCGTCGCAGCAGCGACTCCGTCGGGGCGCCATCACGCAGTCGTTCGAGCAGGTAGGACGGATCGATGGTGACCCCGATCGGGTTGGCCTCGAACTCGCGGCTGGAGAAGAACTCCGCGGTCGCCTCGGGCGTGGGGAAGTTCTCGGTCTGGAACTCCAGACGGATGCCGTCGGGATCCTCGTAGTACAGCGATGTGGTGGGGCCGTGATTGATCGACCACACCGGCATGATGCCCCTGGCGGCGAGGCGTTCGTAGTTGAGCAGCAACGGTTCCAGTGAGTGGTAGGTGAACGCGAGGTGGTCGATGCCCAGCACCTTGCGTCGGAACCTGGCCAGCGGGAACAGGTACCGCAGCACCGGTGGGACCTTGACCAGCGCCAGGCGGTGGCTCTCGTCGTCCCAGGTGAGGAACGCGATCTGACCGTCCTCGTGGACGACATGCGCGCCGAGAACCGTGGAGTACCACTCGATCATCTCCTTGGGGCGCGGTGTTTTCACCACGAAGTGCGCGAGCAGGTTCGGCGCGAGGGCTGTCGTGGTCGGGGCGGGACTGGGTGTTTTCGAGGGCATGTCGGCTCCTGGTTCAGCTCGGTGCGACGATCGGCGTGCGTTGCTCACCGAGATCGAGCACGCCGTCGGAGGATCGGATGGTGGCGGTCACGGTGTCACCGGGCTTGAGGAAGGGGCCGTCGAGGTTGCGGCGGATGAACAGCTTCCACATCACATGCTCGGGTAGCAGGGCCGTGGCGAGTCGTCGCACGATGGCCGGCGGAGACTTGGCCGCGGTCCCGTGCGGGGTCCCGGTCAAGACCACGTCGCCCACGGCGAGATCGCTGAAGGTGCTCAGTTCGCTGAGCGACTCCGCGGGACGGTAGACGAAGTTGGCGGTGGTGTCGGTCTGGCGGAGGTCGCCGTTGACGTGTAGCCGCAGCACCAGGTCGTCGAGTCGGTCGTAGTCTCGGTCGTCGAGGATCGCCAGCACCGGGCCCAGTGGACAGAATCCCCGGTAGCTCTTGCCTTTCAGGTACTGCCCCTGCGGCAGTTGCACGTCGCGAGCCGACAGGTCGTTGGCGATGGTCACTGCGACGACATACTCGCGCAACGATTCCTCGGTGATCGTGACCGGCTCGGTGACGGCCTTGCCCATCACCAGCGCCAGTTCGATCTCGTGGTCGAGCAGTCGCACGTGTGCCGGGCGGGTCACCGGTGCGTGTGGTCCGGTGACCGAGGCGTCGGTCTTGTCGAAGAAGAGGTTGAACGCGCGATTGTCGGGATCCATGCCGGAGTCGATCGCGTGCTGCCGGAAGTTGGCGCCCTGGCACAGCACCCGACACGGGGTGGTGACGGGGGAGCGCACCTCGACGGCGTCGAGCTGATGGGTCGGCGGTCGCGATGCCGCGGCCGTCCAGTCGTCCCGCCCGTTCTGGAGCAGGTCCGAGGTCGTCTCGTAGCGACCTTCCAGCGCGGTGATCCCGGCAGGCGACACCACCCCCCAATGCACCTCGCTCTCGGTCGCAAAGCGGCTGAGATTGATCGCCATCGTCTGCACTCCGTCCGTGGTGGATGTCGGAGCCAGGCTAACCCGTTCGCTGAACGACGGTCAATGAATGACGATCAGTTGATGGTTTCGGGACCCCCCAGGGCGGCGGCGGCGTGCAGTGTGGCGAGTGGTCTGCGCAGGTCAGGGCACCCGCTCAGGTTCTCGACGCCCTTGAGTGCGCCGATGCCGATCTCGATGAACGACGTGACGAGTGCGTCGACGGGTATCGGATCGGGATCGTTCAACCACCACGACGACGCCTCGTCGAACGCAGCCACCAGGGTGGTGCCGACGAACTGCATGAGCCGGTTGGTCGCGTCGAGTTCCAGTGATCCCGCCAAAGCGGTCAGCGCCCGAGTGCGTCCTCCGTCGGACACGGCGGCGACCGTCGGATCGGGGTGTCGGCGCCCGACGATCAGTCGCAGCGCGACACCTCGATGGGTCGCGAGATACTCGAGGTGGGTGCGCAGTGCGGCACGGATGACGGTCGGGGTGTCGGCACCGACCGGTGTGGTGAACGCAGAATCCATCTGCGCGACAACCTCATCGAGGACGGCACGGTAGATGCCCTCCTTGTTCGAGAAGTGATGGAACAACAGTCCGTGCGCGACGCCTGCGCGAGTGGCGATGTCCGCGATCGTCACATCGCCGTAGTCACGTTCGGCGAACAGTTCGGAGGCCGCAGCCACCATGCGGTCGCGCGTGGCGGCCTTCTGCGCGGCGCGCGACGTGGCGCGACGAGGCTTGTCCCTGTCGTCCGTCATTTCTCGAAACCCCACGTGGCCACGCGACGACTGTAGTCGCCCACGTTCAGCCCACCATTGCGAATCCCGCTGCGCGGGTGATAGAACTTCGTTATGCATGCCGTGAAGGGGCCGTTCGGTGAGGCTTCGAAAGAGTCGCCGTCGTGATGGCCCGGTCGCACTGGTGGCGGCTCGTGGCGCTGCTCGTGGTCGGTGTGTCGGCCCTCGCGCTGGTCGGCCTGCGGTACGCCCGACTCGACCGCTACGCCGGTGGGACGTACACCGTCCATGCGGATTTCGCCGACTCCGGCGGCATCTTCACCAACGCCGAGGTCACCTATCTCGGCGTACCCGTGGGTCGGGTCGGTTCGCTCGAACTGCGGCCGGACGGCGTGCGAGTGAATCTCGAACTCGACACCGACAGGCCGAGGGTGCCGGCCAGTGCGCAGGCGGTCGTGGCGAACCGGTCCGCCATCGGCGAGCAGTACGTCGACCTGCGGCCGGCTCGTGTCGGTGCGCCGTTTCTCGCCGCCGGCGCGGTCATCTCCGACACCACCGTCCCGACGCCGATTCAGGATGTACTCGCCTCCGCGGTGGACGTCACCGAATCGGTCCCCATCGACGACCTGCGCACGGTGGTCACCGAGTTGGGCAAAGCGTTCGACGGCAACGGAGAGAACCTGCGTGTCCTGGTCGACTCGCTCGCAAAGCTGTCGCGTTCGGGCAACGACAATCTGGCGCAGACCATCTCGCTGCTACGCAACGGCAACACCGTGCTCGCGACCCAGGCCGAACAGTCCGACGCGATCGGCGACTGGGCAAAGAATCTCGACTCCGTCACCGCGCAGTTGGCGACGAGCGACCCGGATCTCCGGCGACTGCTGACGAGCGGTCAGACGAGCGCCACCGAACTGTCCGCGCTGATCGACCGCAGCGGCGACGACCTGACCAGCGTGCTCCGGAATCTGGCGCGCGACGTCGGAAACGTCAAGGGCACGTTCTTCAGCATCGGGCCGATCCTCACCATGCTGTCGTCGGTCTCGGCCGGCAGCTACTCCACCGCGGTCGGCGACGGGGTGCTCCGGTTCGGCACGACGCTCGAGACAGGCAATCCGGCGGCATGCACGGTCGGCTACGACTCCATGAGCGACGTGATCGCACGGGAGCGCCGCAAGAATCCGGACTTCGACATCAACTACGACGACTACCCCTTCAACACCAACGCCAGATGCGCGGTTCCGCAGGGGAATCCGACATCGGTCCGAGGTGCAGCACGTGCACAGTTCGCGGATCCGAACCTGCCGCAACCCTGGGACCGCAATCCGAAGAAGGATCCCGACAGGTTGAACCTCAACCCGATCGCTGCTCAGATCTCCACGCTGCTGGGGGTGGCCCCCCGGTGACATCGGTGACTGCGCGACGATCGACGGGGCTTCAGTCCAGTAAGCGGAGACAGTTGACGCGACCTGCGGCCAGGACCTCGTCCGAGGCGGCCGGGTCGGAGATCGCGCGCGCCAGTTGCATCGTCGCGACGAGCGTCGTGATCAACCCGATGGCCTTCACCCGCGCAGCGGCGGGTTCGGGGGAGTGGATGCGCTCGGCCAGAAGGGCGATGATCTGCTCGATCTCGGTGGTGTACGACCCGCGCACAGTGTCTTTCGATCGTGAGATGTCGGTGAGAAGGGCGGCCGAGGGGCACCCGTCCGCGGGGTGATCGCGATGGTCGGTGGACAGGTAGTCGGCGATGAACGCCTCGAGCGCGGCTCGACTGTCTGCCAGTGACGCGATGGAGTCGTGCTGGGTGCGGAGCTGATCGGCGACAGCGGCCGCCACGAGGTCGGTCTTCGAACCGAAGTGCGCGTAGAACGCGCCGTTGGTCAGCCCGGCGTCCGACATGAGAGTGCTCATGCCCGATCCGTCGATCCCGTCGGTCTTCAGTCGGCGACCCGCGGTCTCGATCATGCGGGCGCGCGTCCGCTCTTTGCGGGTGTCCTGGCGTGCCATCGGTCCCCCTTTCCGACTTTCGTCGAATGCTTGCGCACCAGCGATCGTAGTGCATATTCTTACGATCATCATATTACGATCGTAAGAACTACGGAAGGACCGAGATGGCCTCGCTGCGAGATCCTCTGCCCCTGCCCTGCGGACTGGTGCTGCCCAACCGCATCATGAAGGCGTCGATGAGCGAGGCGCTCGGTGGACCCGACAATGAACCGGACCACCGGCTCGAGCGGCTGTACCGCACCTGGTCGACGGGCGGCTACGGGCTGCTGATCACCGGCAACGTGATGGTCGACCAGGCGCAGCTCGGCGAGGTGGGCAACGTGGCCATCGAGGACGAGCGTCACCTCGCGGCGCTGACGTCGTGGGCCAAATCCACGAAGGACGCCGGCGTCCCGATCTTCGTACAGCTCAATCATCCCGGGCGACAGGCGAACCCGCTGTCCATCGGTCACACCCCGGTCGCGCCCAGCCCGGTCGCGCTCAACCTGCCCGGATCGGCCACCCCTCGTGAACTGACCGGCGCGGAGATCGTCGACATCATCGACCGGTTCGCCGAGGCCGCCGTGGTGTGCGAGACCGCCGGATTCGACGGCGTCCAGATCCACGCCGCGCACGGATATCTCGTCACCCAGTTCCTGTCGCCGCTGACCAACCTCCGCACCGACGAGTGGGGCGGCGACCCCGAGCGGCGCCGACGATTCCTCCTCGAGATCATCCGCGCGGTCCGCGCTCGGGTGTCGCCGTCCTTCGCGGTGGCGGTGAAGCTGAACTCGGCGGATTTCCAACGTGGTGGTTTCACCGAGGCCGAGTCGCGCGACGTGGTGGCGAGCATGGCCGACCTCGACGTCGACCTCATCGAGATCAGTGGCGGCACCTACGAGGCGCCCGCCATGTCGGGCTCTGCTGCCGAGAGCACCCGCGCGCGTGAGGCGTACTTCCTCGACTATGCGCATGAGGTCCGCTCGGTCGCCGGCGACATACCGCTCGCCGTGACCGGCGGGTTCCGCACTGAGGCAGGCATGTCCGAGGCGATCGAGTCCGGTGATTGCGACGTCGTCGGGATCGCGCGACCGACCGTGCTCGACGCCGCCGCCGCCAGTTCGGTCCTCGACGGTCGCACGCGAACCCTGGTGACGAAAGACGTACGGATACCGCTCCGTTCAGTGCTGTCGAAGGTCACCGACCCAGGGGCTATGGAGAGCGTGCTCGGCATCGGTTGGCACACCGATCAGCTGCACCGCATGGGGGCGGGCCGCGCGCCCGATCCCGATCGTGGACGACTGCGGACGGCGGTCGCGATGGTGCGCCGCAACGGCCGGATCACCCTCAACCCGCGTCGCGGTACGCGGTGAGGCGCGAGCGTCGTGACCTCCGCGGCACCGTGGCGGTCGTGACCGGTGGCACCAGCGGTATCGGTGCGGCGACGACCGATGAGTTGGTGCGTCGCGGCGCGCGGGTGGCCGTCATCGACCTCGCCCCGGACACGGCTCGGCTGGTCGCCGAGCGTCACCGCTTCGGTGCGATGGGCGTGGTCGCGAACGTCACCGACCGGGCCGCGCTGGCCACGGCGATGGACGAGGTCGTGGAACGGTTCGGGCGCATCGACATCGTCATCGCCAACGCCGGTGTCCTCGCCCGGACGGCCACGTTGCGCACCACCCCGCCCGAGGCGATCGACCGGCTCTTCGCGGTCAACCTGACCGGTGTCGTGAACACCATTCAGGCCGCGCTGCCCCAGGTGATCGAGAACAAGGGCCAGATCGTGCTGCTCAGTTCGGTGTTCGCGTTCCTCAACGGGATGGCGACCATCCCGTATGCGATGAGCAAGGCGGCGATCGAACAGCTCGGCCGTGGCCTTCGCGTCGAGATGGCCGCGCACGACGTCACCGTGACCACCGTGTACTTCTCCCTCATCGACACACCGATGATCCAACAGGGAATCGACGGCGACACCACAGCCGGCGACGTGATGAAGGTGCTGCCGCGCCCGCTGCTGAAGCGTCTGACACCTGCTGCTGCGGCCGGGGCCATCGTCGACGGGCTCGAGAAGCGCTCGCCGCGCGTCATGCGGCCGGCCCGCTGGATCCCGTTCTCGGTGGCGCGCGGCGTCATCGGTCCGACTCTCGATGCTGCGCTGCTCCGCGACACCCGCCTCCGAGGTCTCCTCGCCGTCCTCGACTCCCGACAACCACCCGTCCAGTTCCGCACGACCACCACCAAGGAGAACCAGCTGTGAATGCCACCCGACTCGCCACCACATGGCACGATGCGCCCACGAAGTTCGTCAACGTCGGCGGACTGCCCTTCGCCTACCGTGAACTAGGCCCCGTCGGCGGCGTGCCGGTGGTGTTCCTGCACCACTTCACCGCGGTACTCGACGACTGGGACCCCCGCGTCATCGACGGTGTCGCCGCGGGTCATCACGTCATCACCTTCGACAACCGCGGGGTCGGCGCCAGCGGCGGATCGGTCCCGTCGGACCTGGATGCGATGGGTGCCGACGCGGTGGCCTTCATCCGCGCGCTCGGCTACGACGAGGTCGACCTGATCGGCTTCTCGTTGGGAGGTGCGGTCGCGCAGATGGTTGCACTCCAGGCGCCCGAGCTCGTCCGCAAGATCGTCCTGACCGGTACCGGCCCGCGCGGGGGTGGCGGCATCGACAAGATGGCGCGCATCGTCGGCTGGGCGTACCTGAAGGCGATTCTGGCGCGCAAGGATCCGCGACACTTCCTGTTCTTCCCGCGGACCAAGGAGGGCAAGCGCGCGGCGAACGACTACTTCGCACGCCTCGCCGAGCGAACCGAAGATCGCGACCAGCCCATCTCAGCGTGGGCGGGTATCGCCCAGCTGCGGGCGATCGTGCGGGGCGGCAAGTCGACGCCCGATGACCTGTCGGTCATCACCCAGCCCGCATTCGTCGCCAACGGTGACCACGACTTGATGGTCGCCAGCGAGCACTCGGTCGATCTGGCCCGGCGTCTGCCCAACGCTCAGGTGACCATCTACCCCGACTCCGGGCACGGCGGGATCTTTCAGTACCACCACGAGTTCGTACCCACGGTGGTCGAGTTCCTCGACAGCTGAATCGCGACCGCGACGCCGGGTGCTGCTCGATGCAGCGAGCAGCACCCGGCCCCCGTGACTCGACACCGTCGGCGATGGCCGTCGCGGCGACGTGAGGTTCGATGCGTTTGCGCATCACCGACGGGTTGGTCGCGAACAGCTCATGCAGATGCGGGTCGACGTTGATCCCCGCGTGTACTTCTCGTTCGGGCGTAGCCGCTCATCGGACCGCTTCTGGGTCGCCGAGCCCTCCGACCGCGGACTGCTGGCTCGCTGCGAGGGCCTTTTTGTCGATCTTGCCGACAGCGTTGCGCGGCATCGAAGTCACGACCTGAATCGTCGTCGGCCGCTTGAATCTGGCGAGGCTGGATTCGCACAGTCGGTACAGGCCGGCGACGTCAGGGGATGTGTCAGGGGTGGGTTCGACGAACGCGACGACCACCTCGCCCCAGCGGTCGTCGGGCATCCCGATGACCGCGGCTGACATCACCGTCGGGTCGCCGGTCAGGACATCCTCGATCTCCTTGGGATAGATGTTCTCGCCACCGCGGATGATCAAGTCCTTGGACCGCCCGACGAGAACCAGGTAGCCGTCGTCGTCGAGCCGCCCGATGTCCCCGGTGTGCAACCACCCGCCGATGACCGTTCGCGCAGTGTCGTCGGGTCGACCGAGGTAGCCGCGCATCACATTTGCGCCCCTGATGACGACCTCGCCGGCCGAGCCGGTGGGCACCGGTGATCCGTCGACGTCGACGATGCGGATCTTTTGACCTGGCAGCGCCACCCCTACCGTCCCCGCCTTACGCTCACCCGCAATCGGGTTCAGGGTCGAGGCACACGTTCCCTCCGACAGGCCGTATCCCTCGATGAGCGGGAACCCGTACCGTTCCTCGAAGTGATCGAGGAGTGCTGATGGGGCCGGCGCCGCGCCACAGAAGGCGAAGCGGATCGATGAGGTGTCGGGCTGTACCGAGTCCGGGAGGGCGACGAGCATGCTGAAGATGGTGGGCACGCCCGAGAAGTAGGTGGGTCGGTGTCGCTCCACGTCGGCGAAGAACGTCCGCGGATCGAAGCGATCGGCGATGACAACGCTCGCGCCGGCCGACAGTGGGGTGAGCACGCTGACCACGATGCCGTTCACGTGGAACAGCGGCAGGATCAGCAGGCAGCGGTCGGATTCGGTGAGACCGATTGCCGAGCGGCTCATCTCGGCCATCGCCGCGATGTTGCGGTGATCGAGCATCACCCCTTTCGGCGCACCGGTGGTGCCCGATGTGTAGATGAGCAGCGCGATGGCGGAATCGTCGTCCACGACTGCGGACTCCGTCGCCGACACCTCGGTCGACAGACCTGAGACGGCGAGCACCGCGCAGTGCGCGTCGGGAGCCTCCGCGTCATCGTCGATCACGACGAGTGCGGCTCTGGAATCGTCGAGCTGCCGGACGACCTCTCGGCTGGTGGAGGCGGGATTGACCGGCGTGATCGACGCCCCGCACCGCCATGCCGCGAACATCAGAACCACGAACTCGACACGGTTGGCCAGAACCGCCGCCACGACGTCGCCTCTGCCGACCCCTAGACCATCGAGCTGCGCGGCAACGGCACGCACTCGACGGAGCAGTCCGGCGTTGTCGAGGGACTGGCGCGAATCAGCCACTGCGGGCCCGTCTGGCGCCATCTCGGCGCGGCGATCGAGAAGGCTCGTGAAGGTCACGACGTCACCCCGAGGTGCTCGACGAGGAACGCGGTCTGGTCGGCGACCACCTGTTCGAAAGCATCACCGAGGTAGATGTCGAAATGTCCTGCGTTGTAACGCTTCACCTCACTGTGCGGGGCAGTCGCGGCGTACCGGAGGGTCTCCTCGGGTGGGGTCACCGAGTCGTGGTCGCACACGCAGAACAAGATCGGCATCGCCACGTTCTTCGCCGCTCGACCAGGCCGATGCATGCTGATCGTCGGGGCCACCCGCGCCGCGACCTGGTTGACGAACGTCGATGTCTCGGGGACCAGGGCCAGATATCCGGGCAGAGCGTCCGGCGCCGTCATCAACGCCCGGTCGCCGGGCGCGCCGGCCAGGGTCAGCAGCACGGGGTCACGTCGGGTGACCGCAGCGAGGACGTCGCGAGCGACCCGCGGCAGGAGTCGCGCGGTCCCGACCGGGCCGAGCGCCCGCGACGAGGCGGCTCCGTCGGTGAACGGGCACTGTGCGATCGCCGCACGCAGTTCGGGGTGACGGGAGGCGACGATGATCGCGTGGCCGCCTCCGAAGGAGCTTCCCCACACCGCGATACGGGTCCCGTCGACATCCGGCCGTGCCTTCAGGTGTGCTATCCCGGCGTCGAAGTCGGCGAGCTGCCTGGAGATCGAGAGCAGCTGGCGGGGCTCCCCAGTCGAGTCCCCGAAGTGTCGGTAGGTGAACGCCATCGCCGCGATCCCCGCCGCAGCGAAGCGTTCGGCGAATGCGTCGAGGCGCATCTCACGGGTAGCACCGAGGCCGTGTCCGAGAATGACGACAGGCGGGTTCTTCACACCGTCGGGTACGAACAGCCATGCTGCGCAGGTGTCGCCATCGGACTCGAATGAGATATCGAGGCGGCGCACCGCGTGGGCCTGCGTCATCGCACCGACCGCCCCGCCGCGCCCGCGCCCCGCGTCGAACCGGCCCGGAGAACCTCCTCGTAGACGCCCGGTTGATAGAGGGGTAGTTCACCCGATGCGTCGGTGTTGGCCATGTAGTCGAGCATGAGCTCCTGGCCGATGTCCGACAGTGCTGTGGCCAGGAACTCCGATCGCTCGACGTGCAGGCCCTCCTCGAGGCCGGCCGATCCGCCGAAGTAGACCGCTCGCTTGACCGCTGCCCGTGACGGCTTGGGGCGCGACCCAAATCGTTCGGCCAGCTCGATCGCTCGACCGAGTACCTCGTCAGGGGCGACGACGTCGTCCACCGCGCCGGCATCGAGGGCTTCGGCCGGTGACATCGGGCGGCCTTCGAGGATGGCCAGCAGACCCCGGTGATTACCGATGAGTCGCGGGAGGCGTTGGCTCCCGCCGCCGCCGGGCATGATGCCGAGCAGGACCTCGGGCTGTCCGACGAAGTAGTCGCCATCGGCCATGACGCGGAGGTCGTTCGCCCAACAGAACTCGGCGCCCAGGCCGAGCGCTGACCCGTTCATGGCTGCCACGAAGATGACCCCGCTGCGGTTCATCTTGAGGAACGTCCGATGGGTCCGTTCGAGTTGGACAGCCGGCCACAGCGGAGTCCTGCCGAGTGCGGCCTGTGCCCCGGCGACCTTGTCGGCCGCACGGGCGACCCGAGCCAGCATCGATGCGCCGGCGACGCTGACCGAGGGGACTGCTGCACCCCCCTCCTGCAGCCATCGAACCTCGGCGTGACTGATGAAGCGACCGGGGTGGGTGCCGGTGAACACCACTGCGTGGGTGTTCGGATCGGCGTCGGCGCGGTCGACGAGATCGTCGAGCTGTTCGGCCAACTGGTTACCGAACAGTCCCAGAGGTCCTCCGTCGATGTGTGCGACGAGAACCGGCCCCCGATCGTCGATGGTCAGTTTTCCCTGCACTTCACGCGTCATCGTGCGTCCCTCTGTTCGGTTCCGGTCACTCGCTTGCAATCTACAATAACCAAGTTATCGTGATTGGCAACACGTTTTCGAGCGCTGGGAGATCGACATGACGAGGACCGACCACCGAGACCGGGACGGCGTGCACGACTACGACTGGATCGTGATCGGCTCGGGTTTCGGCGGTAGCGTCGCCGCTCTCCGCCTGGCCGAGAAGGGTCACCGGGTCGCGGTGCTCGAACGCGGCCGTCGTTACGACGACAGCGACCTGCCCACCTCGACCTCCGATCGGCGTCGCTTCATCTGGTCACCTGCGCTCGGACTGCGAGGCATCATGCGCAACCGGTTGTTCGGGCACGTCTTCAGCACCTGTCAGACCGGGGTCGGCGGCGGGAGCCTGGTGTACGGCGGCGTGCTGTTCCGGCCGCAGAACCGCTTCTATGAGGATCCGCAGTGGCAGGGGTTGGCGCCGTGGGAAGGACGTCTCGCAGAACACTTCGACACAGCCGAACACATGTTGGGAGCAACGCGGACGCCCTGGGATTCCGCCGCCATGGGGCTGACTCGCGAGGTCGCCGCCGCCTTCGGCACCGCCGAGAGCTTCGCGCCGGCGCCGGTGGGTGTGTTCTTCGGGATGCCGGGAAAGACAGTCCCCGACCCCTATTTCGGTGGAGAGGGGCCGGATCGGGCCGGGTGCACGCGGTGCGGCCAGTGCATGGTCGGGTGCCGGGTCGGTGCCGCGAACCGTTTGACCAAAAACTACCTGTGGTTCGCCGAGAAGCGTTCCGCGACGGTGATCGCTGAGTGCGAGGTCGTCGACGTCGCCACCCTCGGTGCGCTCGACGGCAGCGGCGGCTATCGGGTCACGACCCGTCGGCCGGGCCTGCTGGGCAGGACCGAGTACGTCACCACCGGCGGTGTCGTGTTCGCCGGAGGCGCCATCGGCACGAACGAGTTGATGGCCGACTGCAGGGCGCGGGGATCGCTGCCACGGATCAGCGATCGACTCGGAAAGCTGGTGCGCACGAACAGTGAAGCGGTGATGACCGTGTTGCTGCCCGAGGACCAGGAGACGTGGCGGGACGTGGCGGCCAGTTCGCGGGCGATGGTCGACGAGAACACACAGGTGGAACTGCTCACCTACGGCACCCGAGCCGACCTCATGCGGTGGTTCTTCACGATCATCCCCGGCGCCGGCTCAGAGGTGCCGAATGTCGTCGGCTGGTTGACCACCGTCGTGCGACACCCTCTCCGGTGGCAGGCCACGCTCCGGTCCGGATGGAGTCGGCGCACGCTGATGATGTTGGTCATGCAGGCGCGGGACAACGCGATCGAACTGCGCCCGCGGCGAAAGTTGTTGGGCCGGGGATATCGGCTGGTGAGCGCACGCGACACGCGACGACCCGCACCGACCCATCTCGAGCAGGCCCACGCGGTTGCCGGCTGGCTCGCCGAGCGGACCGGTGGAATCGCGCAGAGCAGTGTCTTCGAGGCTGTGGGCAAACGTCCGATGACCGCACACGTGGTGGGCGGCGCGGTCATCGGTGAGTCCGCGCGAACCGGTGTCGTCGACGCCGACCTGCGCGTGTTCGGCTATCAGAACATGGTCGTCTGTGACGCGGCGGCCCTGCCGGCCAACCCCGGCGTCAATCCCGCGCTCACCATCACCGCGCTGGCAGAGTATGCGATGGCGTCGGTGCCCCGGCGTGTCGACGCGGCAACCCCTGTCGGTGTCGTGGCGGGTCGAGCCCCAGAATGACGTCATGAACACCGCAGCACGCGATGCCGCACCCGCCAACGACACCGCCGAGCGATTGGTCGAGGCGGGGGTGCGCCTGCTGGCCGACAGCGGCCCGTCGGCCATCAAAGCGCGTGCGGTCGCCGCCGAGGCCGGCATGTCGAGCATGGTGGTCTACAACTATTTCGGCGGCGTACCAGAGCTGATGAACGCCATCGCCGACCGCGGTTTCACCCAACTCGAGGCCGCCTTCGCGGACCTACCCACGACGGGTGACCCGGTTGCCGACCTCTTTCGGATGGCCCTGGCGACTCGCGCGCAGGCTCAAGGCAACCCCCACCTGTACGACGCCATGTTCGGACTCTCGACACGCGCCACCTACCGACCGGCAGGCGAGAAGGACACCCGCCGTGCCGGCCGTTCCGACGCGTTCGGGCGGGCTTACGTTCTCGTCATCGACGCGTGCCGTCGACTGATCGAGGCGGAGCGGGTGCGATCCGCGCATCCAGACGTCGTCGCGGGCGCATTGTGGAGCATGGTGCACGGCTTCATCAGCCTCGAGTTGTCCGACCATTTCACGAATTTCGACGACCCCGTGGCCGAGGTCCTGACGCCCATGGCCATCACCTTCTGCGTCGGGATGGGCGACGACCCGGACGCGGCCCGCACTTCGCATCGTGTTGTGCTCGAACATCCATAGGCGATCACGGCAGCGTCACCGCCGACGCCGTCGGCGCATCGACGATCGAGATCTGTCACCACTCCGGAGGAGTACCCGAACTTCTCACCGCGGTTGCGACAGAGGGGTTCTCGGACCGCAGCGCCTGCCCGAACGTGGTTCGCGGAGACCGCTCGGGTGTTCCTGCGCGCCCGTGAACGAGGGCTGTCGTAAAGCGCTGTGAAGCGGAGGTTTACGGACTCGCACATCACACAGTCCACCATCCTGCCTGACTATGCTTGACACCAGTGAGGGCTGGGTATAGTTTTCCTACTCAGGTGCTCCACGGACGGTGAAGCACACGACCAAGGAGTCCCCATGGCACTGCCCTACAGCCCGGCCACCACCGCGCTACTCGTCGTCGATCCGTACAACGACTTCATGAGCGAGGGCGGCAAGCTCTACGACCTCACCAAAAAGACCGCAGATTCGGTCGGCTTCTACGACAACATGCGCAGCCTCCTGCCCGCGGTTCGTGCGGCGGGTCTGCCGGTGGTGGTGGTCCCACACCACCGTGCCCGTCCGGACGACTTCGACAAGTGGACGAACGTCAACCCTTTCCAGCAGATGAGCAAGACCACCAAGGGTTTCGAGGCCGGTACGTGGGGAGGCGAGTTCAACCAGGAGTTCGGTCCGCAGCCCGGCGACATCGTGGTGCACGAGCACTGGGCCCAGAACGGTTTCGCCAACACCGATCTCGATGCCCAGCTCCGTCAGCTGGTGATCCAGAACATCGTGGTGGTCGGGTTCGTGGCCAACTCGTGTGTGGAGGCAACGGCCCGGACAGGCATGGAGCTGGGGTTCCACGTCACACTGCTGAGCGATGCCACGGCCGCCTTCGACCAGGCGGGCATGGACGCCGCCCGCGTCAACGCGACCATGTACGCCCACGCGAGCCTGACCACCGCAGAGTTCGTCGCCGCGCTGCCGGAGGCCGCCGCCGGTGCGGTGGCGTGAGCACCGGACACTGACAACCAGTGCGCCGACCGGCGCGCTCGATCGACGACACAACGGGTGGAATTCATGGCGAACAACGACTTCAGTCAGTGGCCATGCTCCGTCGCGCGGAGCCTGGGCGTGGTGGGGGAGAAGTGGACCCTCCTCGTGCTCCGTGAGGCGGTCGACGGCACGACGAAGTTCTCGGACTTCCGCGCCGCTCTGGGGATGACCCCCGACGTGCTCACCACTCGCCTGGCCACCCTGGTCGATGCGGGCGTGATGACGCGCGAGGCATACCGCGAAGAGGGGAGTCGCGAGCGCCACGCCTACCACCTGACCGAGGCGGGGCGGGAGTTGCACGTCGTTCTCGGTGCCCTGCAGCAGTGGGGTGACAAGCACCGTCCGTGGGAACAGGGCAACACCGTCGAACGGCGCGACAGCCGTACAGACGGGCACGTCCACGTCGCATTCGTCGACGAGCACGGACGCGAGGTACCTGATTCCGCAGTTGTCGTCCTGCGTACCGACAGCCACCCGTTCGGGCCCAGCGCCTGAACGCATCACTCAAACCGACAAGTTTTCAGACCAAGGAGAATCATGTCCACCACCCAGCCTGTCGTTCTCGTGACGGGGGCGTCCTCTGGAATCGGACTCGCGACCGCGAGACGCTTTGTTTCCCAGGGCTACCGCGTCTTCGGTACCAGCCGGAACCCCCGTCGCCTCCCACCGGTGGAGGGGGTCACATTCGTGGCGCTCGATGTCACCGATGACACGTCGGTCACCGATGCCGTCGCCGCGGTCGTCGACCAAGGGGGTCGTCTCGACGTTCTGGTCAACAACGCCGGCGCCCTGCTCGTCGGTGGCGCGGAGGAGAGTTCGGTCGCGCAGGTCCAACAACTGTTCGACACCAACTTCTTCGGCGTCGTCCGGATGACGAACGCCGTTCTGCCCCACATGCGTGCACGGGGCACCGGCCGGATCGTCACTGTCGGATCTCTCGTCGGCTTCGTGCCCACTCCGTACAACGTCTTCTACTCGTCGTCGAAGTACGCACTGGAGGGCTACGCACAGGGACTTGATCACGAGTTGCGCGAGTTCGGTATCCGATCCGTTCTGGTCGAACCCGGGTACACCAACACCGCGATCGATGCCACGCTGTGGATGGGCGATTCGCCCATCGAGGCGTACGAGGCGCGGCGGGTACAGGCCCGGACGGCGATGGCCGACAACATCAGTGGGGCAGACTCCCCCGACTCCATCGCCTCCGTCGTCGTGAAGGCGGCGTCGGCGACGTCCCCGAAACTGCGGTATCCGGCCGGCGCGACCTCGCGTCTGATGACCCGGATGGTGCGCGTCGCCCCGGCAGGGCTCCTCGACTCGGCGATACGTCGGACCGCCAAGCTCAACCAGCCCGCCCCCGCCGCCACGACGCAGCAGGTCCGGGCATGAGCAAACGGAGTCAGGAACAATCACGAACAGGGCTGCTGCTTGTCGATCCCTACAACGATTTCCTCTCCGAGGGTGGCATGTTGTGGCCGATGGTCTCCGATGTCGCAACGGAGGAAGGCCTGCTCGACAACATGCGCGCGGTGGTTGCCGCCGCTCGTGCCAACGGAGTGCAGATCTTCGTCGTCCCCCACAAGCGTTGGCGTGAAGGCAATTACGCGAACTGGAGCTTCCTGACTCGCGATCAGCAGCGTGGAAACGAGGCCCATGTGTTCGAGAACGGAAAGTGGGGCGGTGACTGGCATCCGGACTTCGTGCCGCAACCGGACGACGTCGTCATCGCCGAACATTGGGGTCAGAGCGGTTTCGCCAACACCGACCTCGATTTCCAGCTGAAACAGCACGGGATCACCCATGTCGTGACGATCGGGATGATCGCCAACACCTGCATCGAGGCGACCAGCCGCTTCGCCATGGAACTCGGCTACCACGTGACGCTGGTGAAGGGCGCCACCGCGGCGATGAGTCGCGAGATGCTTCACGCGGCCCACGAACTCAACGGACCGACCTATGCGCACGCCATTCTCACCGCTGACGAACTCGTCGCCGAGTTCGCCGACGGCGAGTCCGCCACAACCGATGAGGAATGACCATGTCCGACAACGAAGTGTTCTACGACCGCTTTGTGAGCGAAACCGAGGCACGGGCGACCATAGACGTCCCGGTCGAATCCATCGACCTGGGGGACTGGGTTCTCAACCTGCCCGACGCCGAGTACCAGCGTTGCGCGCCGGGAGAGCACATCGCTGCCGGCCGCACGGTCAGTGACGCCGGCGAGCCGATGTCGATCAACGTAGAGAACATCGGTGGTTATCTCGTGATCCAGCATTATGTCGCCGAGGTCCACGATCGCGATCACTGCCGCATGGTCTCGCTGTCGGACGTCCAGACGCCCCAGGGGTGGATCAAGATCCACGCAACCTGGGAGCTTCAGACGGTCCGGGTCGACGACCAGCACAGCGAACTGATCAACACCGTGACCACGCGACCCACCACCTCGTTCTTGAAATTCATCGAGGCAGAGGGCCGTTCGTTCGACGAGGCCTCCGTCGAGATCAACGAAGGCGTCGTCGGCCACAACCATCGCGAGACGCCGCTGTTCGCGGAGAGCATCGGCCGCAAGTTCGTGGCCGCCTCTGCCTGAGGGGCGAGGTCGCCGATGATTCCGCGACGGGGCCGGAGGCACTGCTGGTTCCAGCGTCGGCTCAGTTCACGCCGGACCGTGAACCGCGATGTGCGCGAACCGCCTTCGCAGTGAGTTTCTCGTCGCCCGTAGCGATGGCCTCGACGAGGTCGGCGTGAATGGACCACCGCTTCTGCAGATACGTTGCGGGGTCGCTAGCTGCCGACGATGTGGTTGTGGACAGGTCCCTGATGCACCGAAGGGTCCCCAGGTATACGGCGCGCGCAACGTGATTCGTGGTGATGGATGCGATTTTCTCGTGCAGTACCCAGTTCTGCGCCATGAACTGCTCGGCATCGGAGCACCGGCGCATACGTTCGACTATCGCCCGGAGCCGGGCTGTGTCGCGAGCAGTGTGCATCCGCGCGGCATCGGTACAGATCAGCTCTTCGAGCGCCTCGCGAACCGCGATGGCGTCAGCGACATCGGTTGCACCGTCGGGCACCTCGAGCAACGTCTGACGCAGCCGCACCACAGGGTTCTTGCGGGCCACGAAAGCGCCGCCGTTTCGGCCGGGACGGATGTCGATCACTCCGCGGTCGGCGAGCAGACGTAGGGCCTCACTGATGGTCTGTTTGCCCAGCTTGGTCTCGGCACGTAGGGCTGCAACCGTCGTGATGCGTTCGCCCTCGGCGAGCTCGCGTTTCGCGACTGTCTGTTCGATGTCGGCGGCGAGGGCCTCCACTCGTGACACCGCCCCGCTTCTTTGGGTGATCACGTCGGAGACCCTTCCCTGTCGGCCGGCGAGTCGTCGCCGTCCTGCGTTCGAGCGGGCGGCCCATCGTAGGGCTCGGTCGATGTGACTCGTGACATCAAATGCGCGGTCGCGGCGGTAAGCGACGGGTCGCGGGATGGGTGGCGCAACAATGCGTGCCCGAGGTCGTGGTCGAGATCGCGGAGCACCGTGTGCAGATGATCTCCGCCGTTGACGGCGTTGACCGCCTCGATGAGTGTCGACGGTGTCTGGATCCGGAAGTAATGCGGACGTCCTCGTGCCGTCTCGCCCGCCCAGGCGAAGTGGACGTCGGCCGGATCAAGGGCGGAGAGCCATGACTGATGAGCGGCGGCGGTCTCCTGAGGCATGCGCTCCAGATAGCAGAGCATGAGTGAACGGAGCAGGTGCGCCTGTTCGTCACTGAGCGCGTCACCGGATATCCCGCGGGGATGTGATCGGTCGAACTTGGTTGCCTTGCGGTCGGCGTCGGTGATGCGGTACTGCAGCATCCCGAGGTCGTAGTTGTCAGCGCATTCGACGGCTCCGACGTGGGGGACCTGGCGGGTCACGAAATCCGGGGGCGCGACGGAGTGGATGATCGCCTGCTCGCGTTGATCGTCGGTGAGCGCATCGAGAAGTGCGAACCCGAGCTGCTCGTCGTCGTGGAGTGGCTTCAGGACACCGTCGTATTCAGTGGGCTGGGCACCGAGGGCGAAGGGTGTGGCGAACACCCAGCGCTCCTGCACGACAGTGACACTCATGGACACATGGTGGCCGAGGAAACGCAGAGTCCATGTGTCCTCGAACCCTGGCCGACCGAAGATCGTGAGGAAGTAGGAGTCCGGGGACCGCCAGGCCTGCAATGCCGGCCCCAAGAGTTCCCGCTCGTAATCCCGCAGAACGGTCTCGAGTTGCGTTATTGCGAGCATCTTCGTGAGGGTCTTCAGCGGGACGCACAACCGAACGAGATCCCATGCCAACACCTTCTGATGGCGGTCGAGCAAGTGCAGGGACACGCCTGTTCGGTCCGGTTTGGGGATCATGTCCCAATCGAGACGCCGAGTGTCGGAGAAGTCGGTGATCAGGGCGGCGCCGCGTTGGTCGGCAGTCAACGTGTCGACCAGACCCATCGCGGTGAACACCAGCTTCGAAGCGGTCGCAGGCGCATCCCAGCGTTCCAGAATGCTGCTCTCCGACACGCGCCCCCCTAGAAACCAGCCGGTTAATTTTGCTGACGTTAGCCCAGTCCGCCTCGACTCGGCAAGGTTCGAGAAACGTCACACCCGCGCCGGTATGGCTGATTGCGAGAGCCTTGACGCAACGCGAGCGGCTCGTCAGTATGGGCGGAGTTACTACCCGGCTAATATTGGTGCGCTGAGAGGGAGGGTTCCGTGGCGGAGCGTGTGTTGGATTGTGAGGTGGCGATCGTGGGGTTCGGGCCCGGCGGTCAGGTTCTGGCCTCGCTTCTGGGACTGACAGGTCACCGGGTGGTGGTGTTCGAGAAGTTCGCCAGACCCTATGGCCTGCCCCGGATGAGCACCTTGGACGGGGAGATCGCTCGCGTTCTTCAGCACACGGGAGACCCCGAAATTGCTCTGCACGAGTCTATTCCGCAGAGAGAGGTCGAGATGCACGGGGTGGACGGTTCGATTGTCGGCCGACTGGATTGGTCGCGCGATCACAGCGGCCATCCGTCACATCTGTCCTTGCATCAACCGAACATCGAGACCGCGATGGCGCGGCGTATCGACGAGTTCGACCACGTATCGGTTCTCTGGGGCCACTCGGTGATCGACATCGTCGACGACGGGGGCTGGGTGGTGTCGGCGGTCGATGATGATGGGCAGTCGACGATGGTGTGGCCGCGATACCTGGTCGGGATGGACGGCGCATCGAGCATGGTGCGCCAAGCCCTGGGAATCGAGCTCGAGGTCTTACGGCAGCACGACGACCGTTGGGTGTTGACCGACTACGACGTGGTGGCATCGCTTCCCGACGGGCTCGATCACCGGATCTACATGTCAATGGGCCTTGAGACCCCATATTTTTATGGCCCCAACGGCGCAGGCCGCTGTCGCATCGACGTTCGCTTGTCCTCCGATGACAGCGATGCTGCCGTGGCCGACGACTCGGAGGCAGGTTTCACGTTTCTCGAACAGACCGTCGGCATTCCCCGAGACCGGGTGCGGCAGACACGCCGTGTGGTCTACCGGTTCCGATCGCAATTGGCGACAGCGCTTTCCGTAGGAGACGCGTTCATCGGAGGTGATGCCGCGCATGCGATGCCTCCGCACATGGGCCAGGGGGCGTGTACGGCGATGCGTGACTCGGCAAACCTTGCGTGGAAGCTGGACCTGGTGCTCCGCGGGATCTCCGATCCCTCGCTGCTCGACACCTACGAGTCCGAGCGCTTGCCCCACGACAGTCAATTCGTGTGGGGATCCCTCGGATCGTGGACGATGGCCACTCAAACCGACCCGGTGGGCGCTGCGCAACGCGACGACTACTTCCGGACCACCGACGACGAACTCGACGTCTACATCGAACCTCTTCGAAACGGTGTCCTTCATCGAACGAGTCCGGATGAATACGCCACGCAGGCAGGTGAACTCGCACCGCAGGGCCGTGTGCGATACGACGGTCGAGAGGCCCTTCTCGACGACATCGTCGGCTACGGCTTCCAGCTGATCAGCAACCGGGAGATCGACCGCGAACTCGGCGCACAACGCCTCGCCGGCCTGGAACGTCTCGGTGTCCACCGGGTCGTCGTCGGAGGTGAAACGAGCCAGTACGCAGATGTGAACGGTACATACGCCGACTACTTCGCCGAGCATGGGGCCGTCGCGTTCGTCGGACGACCCGATGGTTACACGTTCGGCGCTACGCCGGATGTGCCGACGACCCTGGCCATGGTCGACGATCTGTTGACCCAGCTGCTGGCACCGATCACCGCTTCGCCATGACACATTCACCGAGGGAGACGACCATGCCGTACGACACCAGCCACCTCATCGGACGACCCACCGACCGGAGTCTGATCACCGCCGTGCTTCACAGGTACGCGCACGTGGCGCGCGAGGAGGCCGACTTCGACCGCATCGCAACACTGTTCACCGAAGACGGGACATTCGCGCTACAGGATGGAACCACCTGGGGACGTGATGAGATCGGCAACGTGGTGCGCGGCGACGAAGCTGCCTACATTCGCCATCACGTGACGACCATCGACATCGAATTCGACGCCGAGAATCCGGATATCGCTCGTACGAAGACCACCTTCTTCGCCATCACCGACGAGGCTGCGCCCGACCATTGGGGTCATTGGGATGATGTGGTGCGTCGTCAACCCGACGGCACGTGGCTGATCGCGGAGCGAACAGTCATCGCCGAGGGCGCCGACCCTGACGGGTGGCTGATGCGCGTCTACACCGCTGAGGCGGAATCGGCTGAGAAATGACCGCAGGTGAGCGGCATCGTTCTCTGCTGACCGCCTTGACGTGCGGGGACGACTCGAGAGAGGTGGTCGCCCGGGTCGCAGACGCGCATCTTCGACGGTCTGACCTTCTGACCTGTGCAGCCAAGCGTTCTGATCGGCTGAGATCGGTGGAGCGGGTGGCGATTCGAGCCACCCCGACGGCGGAGACCGTTGTCGACCTCGTGTGTGCGATCGAGGCCGGACTGACAGTTGTGCCGGTGCCGCCCGACAGCGGGCGACTCGAGATCGCGCACATCCTGTCCGACTCGGGCGCGCAGGCATGGCTCCGCAACGGGGCGCTCGTGTCGGTCGGCGGATGCGACACGCGGTCGTCGGCCACGCCCGCCGCAGATTCGCCGGCGCTGATCCTCTACACGTCCGGGACCACGGGGCCGCCGAAAGGTGTGAAGCTGAGTCACGCGGCCCTCGCAGCGGGTATCGACGGAGTGGCCGAGGCGTGGGAATGGTCAGCGGACGACGTCGTTGCACATGGCCTTCCGCTCTATCACGTACACGGTTTGATACTCGGTCTGCTGGGGCCACTCCGTCTCGGGAGCAGGGTTGTGCTCACGGGAAGGCCCACGCCTCGCGCCTATGCGAGTGCTGGTGCGTCGATGTATTTCGGAGTGCCGACCGTGTGGTCCCGAGTCGTCGAGGACAGCCACAGCGCCAAGGGATTGAGGAGCGCCCGTCTCCTCGTCTCCGGTAGCGCGGCACTGCCGCCGAGGGTGTTCGAGCGCCTGCATGATCTCACCGGACATGCGCCGGTCGAACGCTATGGGATGAGCGAAACCCTGATCACGCTGTCGACGCGTGCGCGCGACGCTCACCGTGTCGCCGGGACCGTCGGCACGCCGATCCGCGGAGTTGAGACCCGCATCGTCGACGACGACGGCTCCGTCGTGCGGTCCGACGGAGTCAGCATCGGTCGACTTCACGTTCGTGGGGCGACGATGTTCGACGGCTACGTCGGGATCGACAGCTCGGACCGGACCGACGATGGCTGGTTCGTGACCGGGGATCTGGCCACTGTGGACGTCGACGGGAACCACCGGGTGATCGGACGTGAATCCACCGACCTGATCAAGTCGGGCGGATATCGGATCGGCGCGGGAGAGATCGAGACGGTGCTGTCCGATCAACCCTCGGTGGTCGAGGCCGCTGTGGTGGGCGAGGACGACGATGATCTCGGACAGCGAGTCGTCGCCTATGTGGTGACCTACGACACCCTTCCGAGATGTTGACCCGCCACCTGATCGATGTTGTCGGACAACAGCTGTCGAAGCACAAGCGACCCCGGGAGGTGCGTTATGTCGATGCGCTTCCACGTAATGCTCTGGGCAAGGTGCAGAAGAAGCGTTTGGGCGGCCCGTAGTGCAGGGCCGCCCGTCGGACCTCGGGTCCGCTACCGCAGGCGCTGGGAGATGAAGACCGCCTCTCGTTCCATGATCTCGTTGATCTCGCTGACCAGGGTCTGCTCGACCTCCTGACCCATCATGGGGATCGGTACGGAGATGTCGAAGTGAACGTGCAGAGTGCTGCCGGCCTGCCGTGGTTCCAATGTCATTCGGCCGGTGATGGTCCCCGGCCCCTTCATCTCGACATCGGCCTCGCCACGAAAGCCTGAACCCGCAGCGGACCACGTTTCTGTCCTGATGATCTCGGGTTCGCCACGAACAAAACCCTTCACTGCGCGAGGCAGCTTCGACCGTGACATCGACGTGCTGACCGCAAAGGTCAACGTGTCATCGCGCACTTCGTGGGAGACCACCTTGCGGGCAGTCGCGTCGAGAACGTCGAGTCGATCAGCGATGAATCCCTCGTCACAGAAGAGTGCGTACAGCGCTTCAGGCGACGCGTCGAAGTCGTGCTCGAGATCCAATTCGGTTGCCATGATTCCCTTTCTCATTCAGTAAATAGCCGTATAATAAACGATACGGTAGGAGTGGACACCACACAACGGAGAGTCATGAGAAGGACGGATATCCAGTTCAATGTCGACGGAATCGGGACTGTCCGAGGGTGGCTCTTCACGCCTGACGGCGGGACACCGCCGTGGCCGGGGGTGGTGCTGGGCGAGGGGCTCGGTGGCATCAAGGAGATGTCATTGGACCTCGTCGGATCGGCTTTCGCCGAAGCGGGCGTGGCTGCAGTGGCTTTCGACTACCCCAATTTCGGCGACTCCGAAGGCCCTCGACGCCAGTTGGTCGATCCGGCAGCGCAGATAGAGGCGTATCGAGGGGCTGTGGCTTTCGCCCTGGCCTCGGAGGTCGTGTCCTCGCACCGGATAGCTCTGTGGGGAGCGAGCTTTGGTGGTGGACACGTGTTGCGTGTCGCGTCACTGCGGGGATGCCATGCGGCGTGCGCGGTGGCAGTCGTCCCATTCGTCGGGGTCCCGATCGTTCGCACCGCACTGGGCTCGGTACGACCCAGCGCGTTGCGCCGGGCTCTGCAGTCGACCATCCCCATCGTGGGTCCGACCGGCGGTACTGCAGCGCTGATGAACTCGGACGAGGGGTACGAGGCGCTCGTCAACACCATGGCGGTGCGTGCCCCGCGATGGCGGAATGAGATCGACAGTGGGTCGATGTCTAGAGTGTTGCGATACCGGCCGTTGCCGTCAGGTGCCCGACCATCGATTCCCACTCGCGTGATCGTGGCCACCGACGACATCGTCAATCCTCCTGGCAGGGTCCGCGAAAGCGTCCAGGGCGCAGATCTTGTCGAGATCAGCGGTCGGCATTTCGACATCTATGGCTCGACGTTCGAACCGATGATGGCGGCATCAATCGCCTGGATCAGGCATCACACAGCGGAGGTCTCGTGAAGCTGACCGGTGTCACGGTGCGCGGCGAGCGTTGGGTCGCCGCGGTTGTCGATGGAAACCTGTGGCCACTGGCTTCGGTGGACGACTTCTGGACCGACCCCTATCGCTGGATCGGTGCAGCGCCATCGTCGGCACCGAGCGGTCGGGCAGGAGAGGCGGAGACGACCTATCTGCCGGATCGTGCGCGCGTTGTCTGTGTCGGCCTCAATTATCGCGCGCACGCCGCCGAGGGTGCGTTCGAGGTACCTGAGTACCCCACGCTGTTCGGTCGATGGACCGCTTCGTTGACGGTGGACCACGGACCGGTGACAGTGCCTGCCGATGAACTCGGACTGGACTGGGAAGGCGAACTGGCGGCGATCATCGGGAGCGCGGCGGCCGATGTGGACGAGACGGAGGCTGCGGAGCGCGTTCTGGGATACGCGGTGTTCAACGACCTGACCGCGCGCAGGGCTCAAAAGCTCACCACCCAGTGGACGTTGGGCAAGAACGCGGACCTGAGCGGACCAACCGGACGCCTGGTCACCTCCGACGAATGCGGGGACCCGGCGAGTGGATGGGCGCTGACGACGCGAGTCAACGGCGTCACTGTCCAGAGCGGCAACACACGCGACATGATCTTCTCGGTACCGACGATCATCTCCTTGATCAGTCGGACGCTGACCCTACAGCCGGGTGACATGATCGTCACCGGAACTCCCCACGGTGTGGGGTACGTCCGCGATCCACCGTGGCTGCTGGGTCCAGGTGACACCGTGGAGGTGACCATCGACCACCTGGGAACCCTCACCACCCCGGTCGTCGAACGTCCCCGGAGCGTGAAGTGAGACGAGCCTGACAGAGCGTGGCAGTGTCAGCTGACGCCGGCGCCGCCCAGGAGCGAGGTCGCGATCGCGCGACCGAGACCTGGGTCGGCATGGTTCTGCACAACCGCGCGGGACGTGACCCCGTCGTGGACGACCGTGAGTGCGACGGCGAGTGCGCCGGGGTCGTCGACGCCGGCCTCGTCGGCCGCGTCGCGAAAGTATTCCGTCAGGGTGTTGTGGAAGCCGCGTGCCACGGCCCGTGCGGGATGTTCCGCGTTTTTGATCTCCATGCTGGCCGAGACGTACGGGCACCCTCGGAACGTGGGCGCGCTGATGATGGCTTCGAGGTTGTCGAACAGCGCCAGAATGCGCTGTCGCGGAGGTGAATACGGCTCAGCCCGGGGCAGCAGAACCGCGAGGTAGGTCGGGATGCTGCGCGCGAGGCTCGCCGCCATGAGGTCGTCTTTGCTCCCGAATATCTCGTAGAGCGACTTCTTGGACGCGCCCGCCGTCTTGCAGAGCTTCTCGACGCCGACGCCGACTCCGTCGGAGTAGAAGAGTTGCGCGGCCGCATCCATCAATCGGGTGCCCGTGGGGGAGTCCGGTATGGCGGGAGTCGTTGTCATCTCTCCAGTTCTACACCCCGGGCTTGCGGATGGAAACCGATCAGTTTATCGTCAGTCACGGCTGGAAACTGATCGGTTTCCAAGTCTGAGCTCGCACCCCATGTACAACGAGGAGACTGCAGTGACCATCCCTACGACCACGCGCGCCTGGACTCTTGTCGAACGCCCGGCCGGTCAGCCGACGGCCGCGAACTTCTCGATCGAGGAGATCCCGCTCCAGCCGATCGGGCACGGTGAGATCCTCGTCCAGAACGAGTTTCTGTCCGTCGACCCGTACATGCGCGGACGGATGAGCGCGAAGAAGTCATACATCGACCCGTACGAGGTAGGCGAGCCGATGGACGGCCCCGCGATCGGTCGCATCATCGACACGCGCGCACAGGGTTTCGAGGTCGGCGACCATGTGTTCCACGGCCTCGGTTGGCGGGAGCATGCCGTCATGGCGGCGGTGACAGCGGTGAAGGTCGATCCTGCACTCGCTCCGCTGTCGGCGTTTCTTGGCGTTCTGGGTATCCCCGGACTCACGGCCTACATCGGGATCGAGCGTTTCGCCGAGATCTCCGAAGGTGACGTCGTCTACGTCTCGGGTGCGGCCGGCGCGGTGGGCACCGTGGCGGGACAGATCGCGAAGCTCAAGGGTGCGGCGAAGGTCATCGGCAGTGCGGGTTCCGACGAGAAGGTGTCGCAGCTGGTCGAGCAGTTCGGTTTCGATGAGGCGTTCAACTACAAGAGCGGCCCGATCGCCGATGCGTTGGCGAAGTCGGCCCCGGATGGCATCGACGTCTTCTTCGACAACGTCGGTGGCGAGGCGCTCGAGGCCGGGATCGGTGCGCTGCGTACACATGGTCGAATCATTCTGAGTGGGATGGTCTCTCAGTACAACGACGAGCCGGTGGAGGGTCCGAAGAACATCTGGAATCTGGCGGTGACGCGGTCGAAGCTGCTGACCTTCATGGTCACCGAGGAGATGGATCTCCAGCCGCAGTTCTTCGGGGAAGTCGGAACGTGGCTTGCGACGGGTCAACTGAAGACGCAGGAAACGGTGAAGCAGGGATTCGAGAACACACTCGACGCGTACTTCGCGCTCATGCGCGGTGAGAACACCGGAAAGATGGTCGTCGCGCTGTAGCGTCCGCACACCCTTGGGCCCGGCGTGACCCGCAGTCGCGTCAGGCGGGCAGCGTCCGATACCCCTGTGCCCCAGATCTTCACACCACCATCCGCCACGGGACGCCATCGTTCCGGGCCAGCGAGGAGCAACCACGATGATCGATCCGCGCGCAGAATGGGTAGTTCGTTCCGCGGGCGCCGAGGTCGCCGTCTTCGAGTACGGGAACTCCGGCTCGGACACCACTCTGCTTCTGGTCCATGGGTATCCGAACAACCACACACTGTTCGAGAAGATGATCGATGAGATCGGCGACCGCGCCCGAATCATCGCCTACGACACACGGGGTGGCGGCCAGACCGTTGTCGACCACCCGGAGTCCAAGGAGTCCTTCACCATGGACCGCCTTGCCGACGACGTGTACGCCGTGGTGGATTCGATTCCCGATCTCGCCGGACCCGTTCATGTTTTCGCCCACGACTGGGGCTCCATGCAGATGTGGAAGCCGCTGCAGGACCCTCGTGCGTCGACGGTGTTCGCGTCGTACACGTCGGTCTCGGGGTTCAGTGTCGACCATCTCCGGGAGGTCTCGCGCCGCCAGGCGGCACGACCGATCGAGTGGCCGGCTCTTGTCGCTCAGCTCGCCCGCTCCTGGTACGTGTGGGGATTCCTCACGCCGGGGCTGAACAGATTCGTGCCATCGTGGTTCATGAAGGCTGCTCCGGGAGACCCTGCCCCCGTGCCCGATCCGTTCGACATGCAGCGCGGCGTGGAGCTGTACCGCGCCAACATCATGGCCCGAATGATGTCGGGGGAGCCGCCCCGGTGCGACATCCCAACGCTGATCGTGGTGCCTCTCAAGGACAGGGTCGTGTCTCCCGGCCTGATGAAGGGCATCGATCAGTGGATCCCTGATCTCACGGTCCTTGAAGTCGACGCCAAGCACTGGTGGCCGTGGAGCCATCCCTGTGATGCCGTCGATGCACTTTTCGACCACATCGCGCGCAACTGACGGCGTGGTCGGCGGTGAGTCGGCCGGCGGGGGATTCTGTCGCCGAGTTGGATTGCGGCCGTGCGTGGGGTTTTGGCCATTCACCGCGCTCACGGCCTCGAGATGGGAGGCGTGAAGCCAGACTTCGATGCGATAGATCGAGTGTGTGCGCCATCGACAGACGGCCACCGACGACTGATGAGGATGGGTCGGGAATGACAGAACTCCACGGCAAAGTCGCCTTGGTCACCGGCGGTTCGATGGGGATCGGTGCGGCCGTTGCACAAGCGCTTGCCGATGCGGGTGCCACGGTGGCGGTCGTCGCGCGTGGAGCGGAGAAACTGCAGGAGACCGCTGCGAGGTTCGGTGTCGCCGCGCACGCATTCCCGTGCGACCTCACTGATGCCTCGGCGATCGCGACGATGATCGAGACCGTGACCGATACGCTCGGTCCGCCGGACGTGCTGGTCAACAACGTGGGCGCGGGCACCTTCAAACCTCTGCAGGACATCGGCCACGACGAGGTGCTGCATGCAGTGGACCTCCCGCTCGCGGCCGCACTGGCTGCGACCCGATGCGTTGTCCCTTCCATGTTGGCCCGTCGGCAGGCTCACATCGTCAACATGACCAGCCCCGCGGGCTAGCTTCCTCTGCCCTACATGACTCCGTACACAGCGAGCAGGCACGCCATGGTCGGGCTGTCGTTGAGCCTGCGAAACGAATTGGCAACGGCGGGAATTGGAGTCTCACTGGTCTGTCCGTCCAAAGTCAACACGGGCTACTTCGAACGCACCGACGCCGACATGGCGTGGTACCCGAGGATGTCTAAGACTTTCCGACAATTGAACACGAAGAGGTCGGTGTTCGTGTCGTCGACCCGATCCGCAGGAACAAGCGTGAAGACATCTTTCCGTTACGGCTTCGACGGATGATCGGCGCCCACCGATGAGCCCCGGCGCTGAGCCTGGCAATCGTGAAAGCCTTGGGTCTCTACCGCCCGCAGCGATCGCTCGAATGACGGCGTGACAGCGGCGTGTCTGTTTCGGCGGGGCGGATGAACGACGGGGCTAGGGTGTCGAGCCCTCGGGATGCGGCGCGTCGCGGGATTCCAGCAGCGCGTCCGTCGTGCGTTGGATGTGCGCCGAGAGCTCCGACACGGCACGGTCGGAATCGCCGACGAGTGCGGTGTCGAGAAGTCGGCGGTGTTCGCCGGCGATGTCCCGATGGGTGCCGTCGGCGGTGGTGTTCGACCAGCAGTGGTAGACCTCCGAGATGGCCCGCAGGGAGTCGGCCAACCAACGGAGTCTGTGGTTTGGGCACGCCTCGTACAGCGTCGCGTGGAACGCGGAGTGCGCTTGCAGCCAGTCCTCGTTGACGGCGCCCGTCGAGTCCGTCGTGGGGGTGGCGGCCAGGGTGTGGTGGACCGCCACGAGGCGCGACTGCCACGCAAGGTCGCCCTGGTCGACGGACTGTCGGAGGGCTTCGCACTCGATGTTGACTCTGATCTCGGTGATGTGGCGTAGGTCTTCCGCGGACACCGTCATGACCCGGAACCCGAACTGCGGTTCGGACGTCACCAGGCCCTGTTCCACGAGTCTCGGAAGGACCTCCCGCAGCACGCCGGTGCTTGCCTCGTAGCGCTGCCCCAGTCGGGCGAACGGGAGGCGTTCTCCGGGCCTGAGGCGCCCGTTGAGAATGTCGCTTCGGATGTCGGCGTGGACCTTCTCGGCTCGCGTCTGCGCGCCGGACCGGCTCGGCTTCGACAGTGCCTCAGAGACCATTCCCGAAGTAAAGCAGATCGGACGCGATGCCGGAACCTCTCCATAATTTCGAAATTAGCTTGACATGTCGAAATCGAGGGCGAAGTGTGTGGGCAGACAGCACCAGCGATCCGACTTCAGGAGCGAACATGCGAGTGGCATCCGTCGACAACCGACTCACCGTCGTCACCCCCGAGGGCTACGCAGTCGACGTGGCCCGACTCAGCGATCATCGGTTCTCGTCCGACCCGCAGGACATCTACGAACGATGGGACGAGTTCCGCGAGTGGGCCGCCGACGCGGTCCCGGCGGACGGCGGAGCGGCCGGCGCCGGCATCGACCCCGCCACGCTGGACAATCCTGTCCCGGGGCCGCGACAGGTCTTCGCGATCGGCCTGAACTACAGAGACCACGCCCATGAAGCAGGGCTGACGCTCCCCGAGGCGCCGCCGACGTTCACCAAGTTCCCCACCTGTCTCACCGGCCCGAATGGAGACGTTCAGCTGCCGAGCGCATCGGTGGACTGGGAGGCGGAACTCGTCGTGGTCATCGGTCGGCGGGCACGCCACGTCAAGGAGGGGGATGCCTGGGCACATGTCGCGGGGCTGGCCGTCGGCCAGGACTTCTCCGAGCGGGACATCCAACTCGCCGGACCGGCTCCACAGTTCGGGCTCGCCAAGTCGTTCCCGGGATTCGGCCCCATCGGTCCGTGGCTGGTCACGCCGGACGAATTCGACGATCCGGACGATGTGGAACTGAGCTGCACGGTCAACGGCGAGGAGGTCCAGAAGTCCAGCACGTCCATGTTGATCTTCTCGGTTCCTGCGCTGATCGCCCAGCTGTCCGCGGTGTGTCCGCTGCTTCCCGGAGACGTGATCTTCACGGGTACACCCAGCGGCGTCGGCGCGGCCCGGACGCCGCAGCGGTTCCTCGCACCCGGTGACGTGGTCGTCACCCGGATCGAGGGAATCGGCGAGATCCGCCAGCGCTGCGTGGCATGAACTCATCCGCGCGATCCCTCCTGACGACGAGTTCAGCAGCAACGACCATGACCAACCGCCGGATATCACGCACGACAAGCGACACAGAGGAACTGACGTCATGACATCGCAATCACCCACGGCTTTCAGCCGCCGCACAGTGCAGTTCACCTCGGGCGACTCCTACTGCACTGCCTGGCTGTACCGGCCTGCCAACGACTCCCACGCGCCCGTACCGGTCGTCGTGATGGGGCACGGCATCGGGGCCACCCGCGAGATGGGGCTCGCGCCCTACGCCGAACGGTTCGTCGCCTCCGGGTTGGCAGTACTGGTCTTCACCCACCGCCATCTCGGCGACAGCGGCGGCGAGCCCCGCCAGGTGATGTCGATGAGCGAGCAGCTGGCCGACTGGGACGCCGCTCTGGACTTTGTGAAGGAGCTCCCCGAAGTCGATCAACGCAGGGTCGCGGTATGGGGCAGTTCGGTCGGCGGTGGCCATGCGATCGCGGTCGCCGCCAAGCACAAAGAACTGACTGCCGCCGTCGCCCAGGTCCCCTACACCGACGGTGTCGCCTCCACCCGCGCACACGGGCTCGGAGTGCGTGAGACCGCTGTCCTCGGCGGCGTCATGGCCCGTGACTTCCTGGCAGCGGCGCGCGGCAAGCAGCCGGTCACCATCCCGCTCGCAGCGCAACCGCACGAGCTGGGTCTGATGACTGCGCACGACGCGCTGCCCGGGATGCTCAAGCTGGCCGACGGGTACGAATGGGACAACCGCGTGGCGGCCCGCAGCCTCATCGGCATGATGCTGTATCGACCCGGCCGGCTCGCCAAGGACGTCGCCGCGCCGATCCTGTTCTGTATCAGCACGATCGATTCGGTCGCCCCGTCCGGTCCGACCGAGCGCTACGTCCGCAAGGCGCCTCGCGCAGACGTACGCCATTACGACGCAGGGCACTTCGACATGTACGTCGGAGATGCCTTCGTGAAACTGGTCACCGATCAGACCGATTTCCTGCTCAGCCACCTCAAGCCTGCACAGGTCACCACCGGCTGACACCGCGCGCCCCCCCGAATCGACCACAAACAAGGAGCACCCATGTCCACAACTCGCGTCACCACAGTGCGCCCCGTCAAGAAGCCGCTCGCGTCCGCGGGAGCCGCGTGGGTGCGCAGCGACCAACCCCGCCAGGCCGGGATGGACTACTGGCGGGACAACCACTCGCAGCGGGTGGTAGCCATCCCCGGCTTCGACGAGAACCGCCAGGTCCATTTCGACGAGTCCAATCCGGGCCTGTGGCCTGCCACCCCCGGTATCGAGACCGTCATCCCTGTCGACCGCAAGATGGACGGAGTCGCCGACATCACGTTCACGTCCTTGCTCGGGCTGTTCTCCGGTCGCAAGGAGACCCAGGCCCTGCAAAAGGACGAGGTCAACGCGTTTCGGCGCACCGTGATGTACCTGAGTGCGCCGTACAAGGCCCTGTGGTACCCCGTCGCCGAGCCCGGTGTGAAGGCCGGCGCGCACGCTTGGCTGTTCTTGCGACGCCGCGAGGGCGTCAGCACCGGCGCGTTCCGCAAGCAGGTGAATCAACTAGCCCAGGCGCTCACCGAGACCGGGGAGCTGCGCGAACTGCGCACGCAGGCTTTCACGCCCTGGGTCGAGGCGTTCTGGAACACCCCGAACGTCGCCCACGACAACCCGAAGGACCAGCGGTTCCATGCCTCGATGATCCTGGGCTTCGCGGATGCCGCCGCACGGGATGAATTCTTCGCCCGTCCTGAGATCGCTGCGCTCTCTGCGGATGTGGGGGCGAAGGTGTCGGCGATCCACGCCTATGCCGCACAGGTCATCACCTACATCAAGCACGGCGAGGTGCTGCGGACACCCGAACGCTGACGGGCGCGTGGGGTGGGCCTGTCGCGTCTCGGTGCGCAGTGACCTGATCGAGCTGTCGGATCAGCTCGCGCGCGGCTACGCAGAACTCGCGGGTCTGGTGTCGCTGCGGGTCACCCTCGACGCGATGGTCAACCCCGACCTGCTCGCCCATCTGACGGACACGTTGAACCAGAGCCGCTTGGTGACCACGCGACAGATCGTGCGTCGCGCCGTTTCCCGAGGTGAGCTCCCTCGTTCCACATCGACCACCCTCCTCCTCGAGCTGGTGACCGGGGCGATCCTCACCCACTCGCTGTTCTCCCAGGCCCACGAAGGTCCCGCCGCTCCCGCACGCATCAAGCACTCGACCCTGGTGTCGGACAACCTTCTTCGTGCCCTCATGCCGGACTGATCTGCCCGGGACAGACCCGCCCGATCACGAACGCGGAATCGGAGTGGACTCGTTCACTTTCGGGGCTTGGCCGACGACATCGTCGCGGTGCTCGATCATCTCGGCGTCCCGGCCGTGGTGCTGTGCGGTTGCTCGCTGGGAGGCATCACGGCGATGGTGACCGCGGACAGACATCCGGACCGGGTGGCCGGGATCATCGTGCAGGGACCGGCGATGCGATACGGGGTCACCGCCCCCTTGAATGCCCATCGACTGGAGTTGGGCGCCGACCAAGATGCACCGGTCGCCGATCCGAGGGCCTTCGCCGCGGTGACCGCGTCGGCACTGGACTGGATCGAAGGCCGGCTGGATCGACAGAGCCGGTAGCGCCCCGTCCGCGTGGACCGACGTGATCGCCGAACCGCGGTTGCTCAGGGACCCGTCAGCGAGGGGATTGTTCCGCCGCGACGGCCTGCACCCAGCCTCCGACCGCGAGCGCCACGTATATGCCGACGAATGCGAGAGACAGTCGCACACTCCGCCTGCGCACCAACGATTTCCACGATGTCATGGTGCACCGATCTGCTACGCGCATCCGTCGTCTCTGCTTCCCATCGACCATCGTTCGTTGTGAAGGTACGCGCTGGGTGAACACTTGTAAACAGAATCTCGAGCGCACTGCACGGACGCGACATCGTCGAGCAGCCGTGAGCGAGAGGCGGGGCGAGTGTCGCTAACCGCGCCGGGGTGTCGCGATACGGGTGGGTGCATTCCGGCCTCGGAGCAGGACGGGTTGCGAATGCGACCAGTGTTGGGTCTCGTCGACCGACGCCGCGTCGAGCGCATCCGACGACGCGATGGTCCGAGATTCCTCGGATTTGGCCAGGTCGCTGAGGCGAGCCGCCTCGTTCACGGGATCGCCGATGACGGTGTACTCGAAACGATTTGCCGCGCCGACGTTCCCCGCGAGACATTCTCCGTAGGTCACACCGATCCCGGCATCGAGACGCCCGTCGAAAGGGATGTCGGCGCACAGCAATCGGGCGGTCCGCAGCGCGGCACCGGCGGCGTCGTCGTGGGGCAGCGGTGCGCCGAACACGACGAGCGCGGCATCGCCCTCGAACTTGTTGACGAACCCGTCATGGCGTTCCGCGGTCGACACGACGCACTCGAAGAAGTCGTTCAGGAGAGTGACGATGTGTTCGGGGGAGTGCTGCTGCGCCAGCGATGTGGACCCGACCAGGTCGATGAACAGGACTGCGACATCGCGGATCTCACCGCCCAGCGTGGGTTCCACCTCGATGGCGCGGGCGGCGACCGCGTCCCCGACGTGTTTGCCGAACAACTCCCGGATGTGTTCGCGTTCCCCGATCGTGCCGGCCATGCGGTTGAAACCGACCTGGAGACGCCCGACCTCCGAGCCGTCGTACACCGGCACTCTCGTGTCGTAGCTGCCCGTCTCCACCCGTGCCATGGCCGCGGTGATCTGGGTGATCGGATCGGCCACCGATCGAGCGGTCAACGCCATCCCGCCTGCGCCGACGCACAACGAGATCGCCGAGAGTGCGAGCACCGCGCCGGCGATGTTGTCGCCGGGACGGATCACGATGTCGAGGAGGCTGCCGAGGGCGATCAGGCCGGAACCCAGCAACGGGACCACCGTCGACAGACCCCACATCGCCAACAGTCTCGCCGTGACACCGGGCGCGGTGTACCGGCCTGGGACGCCGCGGATCATCACCTCGGAGATGATGGGCCGCAGAGTGCGTTCGGCCACGACGTAGCCCATGGCGCAGGTGGCCGCTCCGCCGAGTCCCACCGCGATGGCGATGACGACCAGCAAGTCCCTGCCTCCGCCCGCCGCACCGTTGACGGCGACGAACACGAGAAGCCCGACGAGCCACAGCGTTGCGTTGACCAGAACCTGCCGCGCCGGCAGGCGCAGCACCGTTTCGTACTCGCGCAGCTCGGGGACCCCGCCGCGGGCCAGCCATCCGAATGCCGGGAGAGCCGTCCGCACGCCCATCGCGAACCCGATACCCACTGCCACCGGAAGGAATGCGGCGAACGTGACGAAATTGCGGACCGAGAGCACCGTCCCGTAGTCGAGCGGCAACGGGAGGATGAACCGGATCAAACCGAACACGATGAACGCCCCGATGACGTTCGCGAGCACCATGCCCAGCGCGTACAACTGCACCGGTCGACGAGCGAACACCGCTCGCGAAGTGGCCCCACGCTCTTCACTTCGGCGATTCACTCCGTCATCTTCGCAAACCCATGAGGACCCGGGACGCCGAATGGGCGGGAGGGTGAACCGACGAGCCCGACGTCAGTGGGATCGGCCAGGTGACCGAAGCGTAGGGCGCACTTCGCTGCCGCCATCGATCCTCGCGCCACGTGATCCATCGAATCCGGGGTCGTCGCCGCGGCGTGGAACCGAATCGTCCTGCTGTGTCCAGCTGCCGAGCAGCCGCATGGATTCCTCCGCCGTCGAGTGGGGCGCGGGGGTGTAGACCGTCAGGGTCAGGCCGACGTCGCCGGGAAGCGGCATGGCCTCGAAACCGAGCTCGATGTCCCCGATGGCTCTGTGATGAAACGTCTTCACACCGGAGACGTGCCGCCGCACCTGGTGAGCAGACCACCGGGAGCGGAATTCGTCGGAGCGCATGGACAATTCGCCGATGACCTGCGCGAGATCGCGATCGCGGGGAAAGCGTCCGGACTCGGTGCGCAGGATGGCGACGTTGGTGTCGGCGGCGCGCTGCCAGTCCGGATAGGTTGTCTGCGACCGAGGGTCCAGAAAGATGAAGCGGGAGTGGTTCACCGGACGCTCGGCGGCGAGATACATGTCGGAGTACAGCGCGCGAGCAAGGTGGTTGGTCGCGATCATGTCCTGGGCGGGGTTACAGACAAAGGCCGCAGCGCCGGTGATCGCATCGAGCATCGACTGCAGAGCGGGACGTACCGCCGTCGGATGCCGTGGCGCCGGTCTGCGCGCACGGGCCGTCGGTGTCGCCGCATGTGCGAGGTCGAGGAGATGATCGTGTTCGGCCTCGTCGAGCTCGAGGGTCCGCGCTAGGGCGGACAGTACCGAGTCGGACACACCCGCGAGGTCGCCGCGCTCGATGCGGGAGTAGTACTCCACGCTGAGGCCCGCCAGGGTGGCGACTTCGCTCCGTCGCAGGCCGGGTACACGCCGGTTCGCGCCTGCGGGCAACCCCACCTGCTCGGGGCGGATGCGTCCGCGGCGCGTGGTGAGGAAGTCCTTGATCTCCGCGCGTGTGTCCACGTTCTCGACGATACGATGGCCGCGACCTGCCAGGGGTGCCCTGCGAGTACACCCATCGGCAGGGACTTCCCGGTCTCGTCGAGCCGGCGTTGTCTGGACCCATGAGAGCAACCCTGATGTACGGCGCCGGCGATGTCCGGGTCGAACACGTCCCCGACTCGACCATCGCCGAGCCCACCGATGCGCTGGTGCGGATCACTGCCTCCTGCATCTGCGGCAGCGATCTCCACCCGTACGGATCGATGTCGGCCGAGGACGGTCCCGCGCACATGGGCCATGAGTTCATCGGCGTCGTCGAGGACATCGGGCCCGCGGTGACCACCCTGCGCACGGGTGACCTCGTCGTGGCGCCGTTCGCGTTCTCCGACGGGACCTGTCAGTTCTGCCGCGCAGGCCTGCAGACCTCGTGCGAGCACGGTGGGTTCTGGGACGGTCTGCCCGGTGAGGGCGGCCAGGCCGAGGCGATTCGCGTCCCGCTCGCCGACGGCACCCTGTTCCCGCTGCCCGTCGCGGCCGACTCCGCGTTGATCCCGTCGTTGCTCACCATCTCCGACGTCCTCGGCACCGGATACCACGCGGCCGTTCGCGGTGGCGTCCGCGAGGGCTCCTCGGTCACCGTGATCGGCGACGGCGCAGTGGGATTGCTCGCCGTCCTGTCGGCGAAGCGTCTCGGTGCCGAGCAGATCATCCTGATGGGTCGCCACCGCGCACGCACCGACCTCGGGCGAGAGTTCGGCGCCACCGATGTGGTGTCGGCGCGGGGTGACGAGGGTGTCGCGGCCGTACGGGACCTCACAGGCGGATTCGGTACCCATGTCGTGCTCGAGGCAGTCGGTCACCTGCCCGCCTACGAGCAGGCGTTCGGTGTCGTGCGCGCGGGCGGCACCATCAGTCGTGTCGGAGTGCCGCAGTACGAGGACGCACCGGTCGGATTCGCGAGCCTCTTCGGCGGCAACGTCACCCTGACCGGCGGCCCGGCACCCAGCCGCGCCTACATGGAGGAGTTGCTGCCCCCGATCCTCGACGGGTCGATCGAACCGGGCAAGGTCTTCGACGCCACCACCGACCTCGACGGCGTTCCGGGCGGATACCGGGACATGGCCGACCGGACATCGCTGAAGGTGCTGGTGACGCCGTGATCAGCTACGACTACACCGGACAGGTCGCTCTGGTCACCGGCGCCGCGAAGGGGGTCGGGTTCGCGACGGCCGCTGCGTTCGCCGCCCACGGAGCCGCAGTGGTGTTGGCCGACCGTGACGCCGATGCCCTCGACGACTCGGTCGGCACCCTGCGCGCCGACGGACATCAGGTGCTCGGCGTGACATGCGACGTCGCCGACGAGGATTCCGTTGCCGCGCTGGTGCGCCGAACCGTCGACGAATTCGGCCGACTCGACGCCGCATTCAACAACGCCGGAATCCAGGTGCCCCGAATCGATGCCGCCGATGAGCCCGCCGAGAACTTCGACCGCGTCGCCTCGGTGAACCTGCGTGGCGTGTGGGCCTGCATGAAACACGAACTGGGTCAGATGCGGAATCAGGGGAGTGGCGCCATCGTCAACTGCTCGTCCCTCGGCGGCCTCGTCGGGAACCCCGGACTCGCCTCCTACCATGCGACGAAACACGGTGTGATCGGGCTGACGTCCAGTGCAGCACTGGATTACGCCGCGCGCGGGGTGCGGGTCAATGCGGTGTGCCCCGGCACCATCGACACCCCGATGGTCACCGACATGATCGAGAAGGGGGCGCTGGAGAGGGAGTCGATGACAGATGCCATCCCGATGGCACGACTCGGCCGCCCCGACGAGATCGCTGCCGCTGTTCTCTGGTTGTGCAGCCCAGCCGCGAGTTACGTGACCGGTGTAGCACTCCCCGTCGACGGAGGGTATGTGGCGCAATGAGATTCGTGAGCATGTTTCGAGGGGCGACCATCCTGTGCGCGGTCGGTACGGTGCTGGTCGCGTGCGCGGAGTCGGGAGACCCGGCGCGACCAGGTGCCGGCTCGAGCACTCGGGTGTCGGCGGCAGCAGATGCGAATGCACCGCTGTCGCCGACCGGCGCCTCTGAGCGTTTGGTCATCACCGCCGGAGGGGTGGAACTGGTCGCCACCCTGCGCGACACCACTGCCGCGCGGGACCTCCTGTCCCAGTTGCCCCTGCGCATCGAGATGAGCGACCACGGGGGAGTGGAGAAAACCGGACGGCTTCCCCGACCGCTGACGACGTCGGACGAGCCGTCCGGGGCAGACCCGGAGGTGGCCGACCTCGGCTACTACGCCCCGGGAAACGATCTGGTCCTCTACTACGGCGATCAGTCGTACTACGAGGGCATCGTGATCCTGGGACGCCTCGACGGAGACCTGGCAGAACTCGCCCGGACACCGGGCCCCATCGACGTCACCGTGCAACGGTGACATGACACATCAGGAGGAATCATCATGAAGATCACCCGGAGCACCACCGGCGCCGGAGCCGTCCCGACCGCCAAAGGTCCCTCGGACTGGTTCACCGGCGACGTGTACATCGATGCCGCCGCCGCATCCCCACCGCCGTCACGCGTGTCGGCGAGCCTCGTGCACTTCATGCCCGGCGCCCGGACGCACTGGCACCGACACGCCCTGTCACAGACCGTCTTCGTCACAGAAGGAGTCGGACTCTGTCAACGCCGCGGAGGGCCGATCGAAGTCATCCGGCCCGGCGACCGGGTGCTGTTCGAGGCCGATGAGATCCACTGGCACGGCGCGACTGCGGACCGGTTGATGGTCCACCTCGCGATCAACGAGGCCGACGACGACAACGACGCGGTGGAATGGCTCGACCCGGTGACCGACGACGAGTACGGGCAGCAGTAGACGGCCACCGGACTTCGATGGCGAAGCAGTGAGTCCCGGGGTCGTCCGTCACCGCGTCGGCGCGGTCGATCCCCACGACGCCAGCAACCGGAGCCGTTCAGCGCTCGGCGATCCGGGTTCGGCGGTGTAGATCATGAGCACCGATCCCGGATCGGCGGTGACGGCGAGTTCCTCGTACGCGAGGCTGACCTCCCCGACGACCGGATGGTTGAACCGCTTGGTCCCCGTGCCGTGTGTACGCACCTCGTGGGCACCCCAGAGCGTTCGGAAAGTATCACTGCGGGTGCAGAGTTCGCCGACCAGATCCTGGAGACCCCGGTCGAACGGATCGCGGCCGGCCTCGGTGCGCATGATGGCCACACACATCGAGGCGAAGAGGTCCCAATCCGGGTAGAAGTCGCGCGCGGCCGGATCGAGGAATTGGAAGCGCGCGAAGTTCGGTGTCCGCCCGCCGTCCCCGATCATCGGCGAGTAGAACGCGCGGCCGAGTGCGTTCGTCGCGAGCATGTCCTGGTGTGGGTCGCGGACGAAGGCGATGCCGTCGGTGATCGACTCCAGGGCCCACGACAGGCTCGGGCGTGGTGTCGACGCTTTCGACGGGCGCCGACGTGCACGTCCCGACACCGGGATGCCGTCCGCCGCGCGGGCGAGGGCGAGCAGATGGGCGCGTTCGGTGTCGTCGAGCTGCAGAGCCGTTGCGAGGGAATCGAGCACCGAGGCCGAGGCGCCGGCGATCGCGCCGCGTTCGAGGCGCGAGTAGTACTCGACACTCACGCCGGCCAACGTGGCGACCTCGCTTCGACGCAGTCCGGGAACGCGACGATTGGGTCCCGTCGGCAGTCCGACCGCGTCGGGTGTGATGCGTGCGCGCCGGGACATGAGGAATTGACGCACCTCGGCGCGGTTGTCCATCGCCACCCCTGTCAGGTGCCCGACGACTGGCGGGCGTAGGTGACCCGCCATCCCTCGGACGCGTCCACAGGTGTCAGCACCAGGGTGCTGTCGTTCACGGCGTAGCGGCGGGTGAGCGTGTCGCCGATGAGGTCACGCGCTGCGGCGGAATCGACCTTGACCGAGAAGGTCGACGCCGAGGTGTCGACGGACAGCGTCCCGTAGAACGCCTCGTACCCGCGGACGGTGTACGGGGTGTCGGGCGCGGAGGTGTCGGGGTTCATCGCCTGTACCGACACAGTGCTGTCGGTGAAGGTGATCTGACCGGAATAGGGCGTCGGTGTGTAGTTCGGTCCACCGGACTCCAGGCTGGTCATCCGCCACTGGCCGGTCAGCCCGCGTTCGGTGTCGTCGGACTCCGACGATGTGCCGCAGCCGGCGAGCGAGAGCGTCGCCCCCGCGGCGGTGACGGCGATGGCGAGACGTCTGATGGTGTTCATGAGGTCAACTCTCTGTGTTCTGGAAGATGTGGTGAATCTAGAGCGATCGGATCGGACGGGGGAGTCCCTGACAGGGCACCCCAGGCAACCTGGGATGGACCGGAGAGGTCGCGTCCCGCAGGCGTCCTCCGGTTCGGCCGGAGCGGGCGGCGATCACCTCTGCGGCGATCGACAGGGCGGTCTCGGCCGGTGTGGCACCACCGATGTCGAGTCCGATGGGGGAGTGCAGGCGATCGAGCTCGTCAGCGCCCAATCCTCGTGCACGCAGCAGGTTCTCGCGGTTCGCACACGCGGCGCGTGAGCCCATCGCGCCGATGTACGCGAACGGTTGTCGGAGGGCCCATTCCAACAGCGGGAGGTCGAACTTCTCGTCGTGGGTCAGTACGCACAGCGCGGTGTCCTCCACGTCGGCGATGGTGGCGACATGACGATGTGGCCAGTCGACCACCACTCGGTCAACGTTGGGGAAGCGTTCTGCGGTGGCGAAAAGACCGCGTGCGTCGACCAGCGTGACGTGAAATCCGAGTTGTCGCGCCGTGCGACCGAGAGCATCGGCGAGATCGATCGCCCCGCAGATGACCATGCGAGGCGCCGGGGCGAACACGTGGACGAACACGCGGTCGGCGCGGGGGTCGGCGCGTGTGACCACACCGTGGCGCGTGGCTTCGTCGGCCGTCCGTCGGAGGTCGTCCCGCAGTGATGCGCCGACCGGGCGGCGGTCGACGGGTTCGTCGACGACCCACTGGGTTCCGAGGGTGGAGCGATCGCCGGAGAGGACGGTGGTGAGGGTGACACGGCGGTCGTCATCGAGTGCACGACGAAGCCGGTGGAGGTTGTCGACCGAGACCGCCACCGGTGGGACCACGAAGATCTCGACGGTGCCTCCGCAGGTCAGTCCCACGGCGAGCGGGTCGATGTCTGCGTCCCCGAAGGTCGCCGATCCGGGCGCGTCGGTTCGGATCGCCTCCCGACACATCTCCACGACGGCGGCCTCCACGCAGCCTGCGGACACGCTTCCCGCCACCTCACCGCCAGCGCTGATCGCCAGTGCGGCAACGACTTCGCGTGGCGCACTGGAGGTGGTGTCGACCACCACGGCGACGGCGAAAGGCTCGCCTCGATCGACCCATTCGATGAGTCGATCGAGTATTTCTCTCATGGCTGTGCTCTTCCGCGCATCACAACAGCGACTCGACGCCGATGGGAAGTTCGCGGACCCGTCGGCCGGTGGCGTTGAACACCGCGTTGCCGATTGCGGGTGCGATCCCCACCATGACGATCTCGCCGAGGCCCTTCACCCCGATCGGGTCAGCTCGGCGATCGTCACCGTTGAGGTAGATCGCGCGCAGATCGGTGATGTCGGCGTGGACGGGGACGAGGTAGTCGGCCAGATTCGCGTTGACGATGCGCCCGTCCCTCTGGTCGGTCGTCGTGTGTTCGAGCAGCGCCTTGCCGATACCGCCGACCATCCCGCCGATCGCCTGGCTGTCGGCGAGCGTCGGGTTGATGATGCGCCCGGCGTCGTAGACGCCGAGCATCCGACGGACCCGCGTCACACCGAGTTGCGAGTCGACGCTGACCTCCGCGAACACCGCGCCATAGGAGTACAGCGAGAAGTTGTTCGTCTCCGGGGGTGCGAACGATCCGATCACCTCGATCTGGCGCCGGCCGTTGCGGCCGAGGAGTTCCCGGTACGTCTCACCCCGGGTCGCGTCGTTGCTCAGTTGCAGACGGCCACGGAGAACGATGACAAGGGATGGATCAGCCTGGTGAAGAGGCGATCTCGGATCCCTGACCGCCATGGCGATCGCTTGGTCACGCAGGCCGTCGCAGGCGTTCTGCACTGCGGAACCGACGCTCGCCATGGTCATCGACCCGCCGTGTGGCGGCGTCGATGGCATCCGTGAATCGCCCAGGGAGAAAGTCACTTCGGACATGGGAATCCCCAACGCGTCGGCGGCGACCTGGGTCATCGACGTGTAGGTGCCGGGGCCCATGTCGCTCGTGGCCGACTGCACCGAAGCGGTGCCGTCGGCGTTGATCCGGGCGTGGGCGCGTGCCGCCAGGCGTGCGGTGTCATAGACCGCCGTCGCCATCCCGGTCCCGATGAGCAGATCACCTTCGCGGCGGGTGCCCGGCCGCCTGTTCGTCGGTTCCCAGCCGAATTCGCGCGCACCGACGGTGTAGCACTCACGCAGACGTCGTGTGGAGAACGGGAGGCCGCTGGACCGGTCCGATGCCGGCTCGTTGCGTTGGCGGAGTTCGATCGGGTCGATGTCCAGGCGGACCGCCAACTCATCCATCGCGGTCTCGATCGCGAATGCAGCGGTCGCGTAGCCGGGTCCGCGCATGTAGGTGGCAGCGTTCACGTTCAGCGCCACCGTGCTGTAGGACTGTGTCACGTCGGCCGTGTCGTAGAGCATCTGTCCTGGGGCGAGAACCGATTCGGTGAAGTTCTCGTAGGTGGCCGTCTCGGCGAGGATGTCGTGCTCCATCGCGGTCACGAGTCCCTGTGCGGTGCTGCCGAGCCGGAGCCGGTAGTCGTAGGCGGGCCGATACCCGGTACCGAAGTACATCTGCCTACGGGTCAGCTCGAGCTTCACGGGGCGTCGGGTCTCGCGCGCTGCCATGGCGGCGACGGTGACGTGCGGCCATGCACGCAGCCCGCTCCCGAACCCGCCGCCGACGAACGGGGAGATGACATGCACGTTCGATTCGGGAATGCCGAACACTGCAGCCACCTCGACCTGGGTTCCGTCCCCGACCCACTGTGTCTTGTCCCAGAGCGTGAGGCGGTCACCCTCCCACTGCGCGACGGTGGCGTGTGGCTCCATCGGATTGTGATGGTTGCGTGCCATGCGGAAATCCATCGACATCTGCACCGGTGCCGTGGAGAGCGTCCGGCCGGAGTCGCCCCGCGAGTAGGCGGTCGGGGTCCCAGGGCGCGCCGTCATGAGATCGATCGTCGGCGCGCGGTCGTCGTAGCGGATGGCCACGAGGCCGGCCGCGTGGTGGGCGGTGTCGATCGTGTCGGCGACGACAACGGCGACGGGCTGTCCGAAGAACAGCACTCGATCGTCCTGGAAAACCCGGAGTCTCCTGCCCTCGGGGTTGTTCGACCCGGTGTTCTCGCGGTAGGGCAATCGAGGGGCGTTGACGTGGGAGATGACAGCTCGAACCCCTGGTTGGCGCAGAGCCTCAGAGCTGTCGACAGCGGTGACGCGGCCGTATCCGACGGTCGCGTCGACGATGACGGCGTGCAGCACGCCGTCGATGCGATGGTCGGCCGCATACGGTGCCTGCCCGGTCACCTTCAGTCGTCCGTCGACCCGAGTGCGCGCGGATCCCGCGGCGTTCGTCGGTTGGATGCTCATCGCACACCGCCCACGGTGCGCAGCGCCCGCTCCACGGTGCGTCGGAGCAGCTCCACCTTGAATGCGTTGTGCTGCAGCGGGCGCGCGCCGTCGGCGGCCACCGATGCCGCTGCGGCGAACGTCGCTTCCGTAGGCGGTGCCCCGACCAGACGTTGTTCCACGGCGGGCAGACGCCAGGGGACGGTGCCGACGCCACCGGCAGCGACGCGCGCCGAACGAATCCTCCCTGCGTCGACATCGAGGGCGACCGCGGCCGAGGTGAGTGCGAACTCATAACTCTGTCGGTCACGAACTTTCAGGTAACCCGACTGCAGACCAGTGGGATGGGCCGGGATCTCGATGCCCAGGATCAGCTCGCCGGCCGACAGCGATTGCTCACTGTTCGGCGTGTCACCGGGCTTCAGGAGGAACTCGGTGACGGCGACCCGCCGCACGCCGTCGGCGCCGTGGATGTGAACCACGGCGTCGAGGGCGGCGAGTGCGACCGCTGCGTCGGAGGGGTGGGTGGCCACGCACTGGTCGGAGCCTCCGAGGATGGCGTGCGAGCGGTTCTCCCCCTCGAGCGCAGAACACCCCGAGCCCGGATCGCGCTTGTTGCACGCCGCGGACACGTCACGGAAGTAGGTGCAGCGGGTGCGCTGCATGACGTTGCCACCGATGGTGGCCATGTTCCGAAGCTGTGGTGAGGCACTCAGTTCCAGCGCCTGCGACAGCACGGGGAACCGCGTGCGCACCAGAGGATGTGTCGCGGCGTCGGTCATCGTGACCAGCGCGCCGATGCGCAGGACGCCATCGGCGGAGGAGGTGACCTCGCGAAGGGGGAGACGGCTGATGTCGACGACAGAGCGCGGTCGCTCCACGGTCTCGCGCATCAGGTCGACGAGAGTTGTTCCACCGGCGATGAAACGACCACCTCGACGACCGGCGGCAGCGGCGCCCTCTACGTCGGTCGCGTGGGAGAATGTGAACGAGTGCACGGCGCCCTCATGACCTTTCGGCAACGCTGGTGAGAGCGGACAGGATCTTTGGGTAGCACCCGCAGCGACAGATGTTGCCGCTCATCCACTCCCGGATCTCGTCTGCGGAACCGGTGTGCCCCTCGCGGATGCACCCGACGCCGGACATGATCTGCCCGGGCGTGCAGAACCCGCACTGGAAGGCGTCCTGGTCTATGAAGGCCTGCTGCAGTGGGTGCAGCTGATCGCCGTCGGCGAGTCCCTCGATAGTGGTGACGGTGGCGCCGTCGAGCCGGGCGGCGAGCGTGAGGCAGGAGACGACACGTCGATCGTCGACGAGTACCGTGCACGCCCCGCAGGCGCCGGCGTTGCAGCCGCGCTTCGTGCCGGGCAACCCCAGGTCTTCGCGAAGGGTGTCGAGCAGCGATGATCTGTTGTCGACCTCGAGGGACCGTTCGATGCCGTTGACCGTCAACCTGATCGACGTGCTCGGCGGCGACGTCGGATCGTCGGACGAGGAGAAGAGGCCGGTGTTGGCCACGACGACACCGGCCACGACGACACCGCCCATCGCGGTACCGCCTGCCGCCATGAAGGTACGACGGGTGACCCCATTCCGCTTCTCGGACTCGAGGGTGGTGTCGTCGGTCTCGCTGACTGGCTCGGTCATGACTGAATCGAACACGGGAACGGTCGCGCGAGGGAGTCCCTGCTATGGCGTGCCCTGGCAGGGCACCCCTCGCGGGCCGCACTGTGATGTGCTCCGCCGGAGACGAACCCTCATGCCTGTTCGTGGCGACCTGCTGACGAACATGATGCGTGTGATCAACCGGTTCGTCGCGACTGCTGCCGCAACACCCGGGAGCCGAAGATGTCGGCGAGGACCAGCGCCGCGTGGGTCTCGACGACCCGCTCGGTGATGGGTCGTCCGACCTTCTGTTCTGCTCGCCGTACTCGCTGCAAGACGGTGTTGCGATGAACCGCAAGCAGTTCGGCCGCCGCGGCCAGGCTGCCGCGGCAATCGAGGACAGCCAGCAGAGTGGCGCGCTCGTTGCGTGCGGCCGCTGTGTCGTCGGCGAGATCGACGAGTTCGGCCTCCACGAGTCTCCGAGCGGTGTCGAAGTCGGTCGAGAGTGCGTCAGCCAGGGCGATGTCGCGGAAGTGGGTTGCCGACGGCGTGTCGCGATCGCAGAGTTCCGCGATCCGGCGCGCCCGGGTGGCCTCGAGGTGTGAGGTCCGGAATCCTTCTGCGCCGACGTGTACCGAACCGAGGGCGACGAAGACATGGGGATCCTGGTCCCTCAGCGCCGCCGACGCGAGGTCGCGGGACAGATGTTCGCCGACGCCGAGCCACGCCCAGAGTGCAAGGGGCCCGTCGGGGATGACGAGGGGGCGACCCGTGCCGATCGCGGAGGCGATCCTCTGGACCGCCTTGTCGAGATCGCGACCACGTTCGTCCGACCAACAGATCAACGCCAGGTGCTTGCCCGTCAAGCGGTGCGAGAGCGCACGCTCAGCCCGTGCGGCGTCGACGGATTCCCCGGCGAGCAGCGAGCGCACGATGTCGGCGCGCTCGATCCGCGCCTCGTTCTGGCGCTTGCTCAGCGTGGCGACGTACTCGAGAGCGACCTGGCTCGAGATGAGGTCGATGTAACGCAGAGCGAAACGTTCCAGCTCGATGAACATCGCCAGTGCCTCGGCCGAATCATGTTCTCGTGCAATGAGCACCGCGCTGAGTTGCTCGACGAAGAATTCGTGTCCGAGCCGGTAGAACCTCAGCATGACGTCGACGCTGTGGCCGCGCGCGGCCATGGCTCGGGCGTGCTCGAGTGCGGTGACAGGGGCCTGTGCTGCAGATACGTCGATACCGTGCCGCACCATCGACAACGCTGCCTCGAGGTTCGACGAGCACGAGCCGAGAGTGAGACCCCGAACCTCGTCGTCGGTCACGACCTCCGGCAATCGCGTCACGATGTACTGCAGCATCGCGTCGGCGAGCCCGGAGACGTCGGACAGCAGCGAGGTCGCCAAGCCCCTGGCCTCGTCGCTGGACAGCAGACGTCCCCGGCTGGGGTCGTTCACGGCCGGAGACTCCGGGGGACGGCAGGGCTCGGACCGGCGATCAGCACAGGAATGTCCGCATCTGCTCTCATGACCGCGATGGTAGGGCCGCGCATGTGTGCTCGGAGCACATATGGCTGTGCGGTGCCGGCCTTGTTGCGCCCGCGCCATCTGCCTAGCGTTGCGCCAACACGATCACAGAGGAGTGGCGGCGATGGCGACAATGGTCGAGACACGTGGTGACACGCCGAGTGCGCTCCCGGATTCCGGTGAGCGTGTTCCGGCGCTGTCGTGGCCCGTCGTCGGGATCTTCGGGCTTGGTATCGGCACGTTCGCCGCGTCGACATGGGCTGCCCTCACCGACACCCTGCCCGGCGTCGTGACGACAGCGCTGAGCGCCGCGGCGATCTTCGTGCTGTTCACCGTTCTCCACGATGCGTCGCACTACTCGATCAGTACCCACAGATGGGTGAACGTGGCGTTCGGGCGCGTGGCGATGTTCTTCGTCTCGCCGCTGATCTCGTTCAAGTCCTTCTCGTTCATCCACATCGAGCACCACCGCAACACCAACGACGGGGGCTCCGATCCCGACCACTTCGTCAGCGGCGCGGCGTGGTGGCAGTTGCCGCTCCGGTTCCCGTTGATGGACCTGCCCTACCTCGGTTTTCTCCTCAAGAACGTCAAACGACGCCCCCGTGCGGAACTGGTGGAGACCTTCGGGTTGTTCGCCCTCGCCGTCGCCGGCATCGTCGCCGCGACCGCCACGGGGCACCTGTGGACGCTGGCGCTGGTGTATCTCATTCCCGAGCGCGTCGCGATGTTCGTGCTCGCGTGGTGGTTCGACTGGTTGCCCCACCACGACCTCGAGGAGACCCAGCGCGAGAACCGCTATCGCGCAACGCGGAACAGGGTGGGCGGCGAATGGATCCTGACACCGCTGCTGCTGTCGCAGAACTACCACCTCGTCCACCATCTCCACCCGTCGATCCCGTTCTACCGCTACGTCGCTGCGTGGCGGAAGAACGAGCAGGCCTACCTCGACCGCGATGTCGCCCTCACCACGGTGTTCGGTCGGGATCTGGACGCCGCGAGCTACGACGAGTGGAAGCGTTTGAACGGTCAGCTCACGCCGCTGCTGCCGGTGCGGATGCCGGCCGGCTCCACCGCAACGCGGTCGGTGGTCCACAGTCTCGACGTCGCGTCGGTCCGACATCTCACCGAGGACAGCGTCGAGATCACCCTCGATGTCCCCGAGGATCTCCGCGAGCAGTTCGCCTTCCGTGCCGGGCAACACATCACCATCCGCCATACGCTCGGCGGCAAACAGATTCGGCGAAACTATTCCCTGTGCACCTCCGCGGTGTCGGGCGCCATCGCGATCGGAGTGCGGCGGGTAGCCGGTGGCGTGTTCTCCACTCACGCTGTCGAGTCGCTGTCGGCCGGCGACTCCCTCCAGGTGATGACGCCCACCGGTGACTTCGGCCCGCACCTGGACCCGCTCGCGCGTGGACACATGGTCGCGGTCGCCGCGGGCAGCGGGATCACGCCGATCCTGTCGATCATCCGCACCACCATGGAGATCCAGACCGAGAGCCGGTGCACGCTGTTCTACGGCAACCGGTCCGCCGACACCACGATGTTCCTCGACGACCTGCGAGACCTGGAGTATCGATACGCCGATCGTCTCCGCGTCGTACACATCCGGTCGGCCGAGCGACACCATCCGGCCGATCTGACCGGGCGCATCGACATCGATGTCGTGACGCGACTTCTGCGTGAGGACCCGGCTTCGGTCGGTCGATGGTTCCTGTGCGGACCGCCGGAGATGACGACCGCGCTGTACTCGGATCTGGTGGAACGGGGAGTCGACGACGACCGCATCGACATCGAACTCTTCCGTGGTGCGGAGCCTCAGGGCGGATCCGGTGGCGGAACGGCCGCCACCGCGACCATCACCCTGTCCGGTACCGACAGCGACGTGGAGCTGGCCCCGGGCGACACGGTCCTCGAGGGCGCACTGAGCGCGGGGCTGGACGCGCCCTACGCCTGCATGGGTGGAGCCTGCGGCACCTGTAAGGCCAAGTTGGTGTCCGGTGACGCTCCCATGGACCAGAACTTCGCGCTCGACATGAGCCAGGTGGCCGCGGGCTACATCCTGACCTGCCAGGCGCGGCCGACCTCGACGTCGGTCTCGGTCGACTACGACGGGTGATGCGGCGATGAAAAGTGTCGACGGACGGGTCGCGGTGGTCACCGGTGCTTCGATGGGCATCGGCGCTGCGACCGCACACGCCCTCGCCGACGCGGGCGCGCATGTCGCGATCGTCGCGCGGGGCGCCGAGAAGTTGAAGCAGACCGCGACCGAGATCGGACCGCGAGCGCACCCTTTCGCGTGTGACCTGACCGATCCCGACGCCATCGCGGACATGGTCGACAGGGTGACCACCTCCCTCGGCGCCCCCGAGGTGCTCATCAACAACGTGGGTGCCGGTACCTTCAAGCCATTGTCCGACATGGACTATCGCGAGGTGTGGCATGCGGTCAATCTGCCGTACGCCGCGGCGGTCGCAGCGACGCGTTGTGTCGTCCCGTCGATGGAAGCGCGCGGTGAGGGCCACATCGTCAACATCACCAGCCCGGCCGGCTACTTCCCGCTTCCCTATATGGCGCCGTACACCGCCAGCAGGCACGCGATGGTCGGACTGTCGCTGAGCCTGCGGGATGAGCTCGCCCGGTCCGGGGTGGGCGTGTCACTCGTCTGTCCGGCGGAGGTCAACACCGGCTACTTCGAACGCAACGACGCCGACATGGCGTGGTACCCGAAGATGTCGCGCTTCTTCCCGACCCTCGAGCCCGAGGACGTCGCACGCCACGTGCTCGCCGCCATCCGCACCAATAGGCGCGAGGACATATTTCCCATCCGGCTCCGTCTGATGATCGCGGCTCACCGCCGTGCCCCAGTTGCGAGCCTGGCGATCGTGAAACGCCTGGGTCTCTACGATCCGCAGCGGTCCGTTTAGCGGGGTCGATGCCACAGACGGGACGACTGGCGTCAGTCGTGCGGGTTCGACCGGCGCGGTGCCCTGCGCCGTAGCCGACGAGGAGTCTTGATCGGTGGTGTGGTGAGCGCTGTGACAAGCGGCGATGGACGCGAAGCGGCACAACTTGATTCCGCCTGCCTCGCGGTGGTGACGTTCATTGATTCGGTCGCGGATGCCTAGGTCAGGTGAAGATGCCGGCGGTGGCGACGACCACGCGTCGGCGTGCGGTTGCCGCGTCGTCGTGGAAGCGATCGACGCCCCACGAGAGGGTGGTGACCAACTCGAAGACCTCGTCGGCGGTGATCGACGCTGATACGTCGCCCGATGACTTGGCTGCGCCGAGGAGGGCTGCTGTCCGCGTGGCCAGGGGGTCACACGCGTCGTTGACCGGAGACGCGGGGTCGCGTTGCGCGCTGGCGATGGAGAAGGGCAGGTCGTGCCAGATACGGAGCTGCCAGGTGAGGTGGATGAGCGACTCCTGCAAAGCATCACGCGGCGAAAGGTCGCGGGTCAGTCCTTGCGAGTCCTGAAGCGCGGCCTCGATGTTCGTCTCCATGGCTGCTGTCGGTGCGAACTCACCTCCTCGACAGGTGGTGTGGCGAAATTTGCGCGTCGGATGACATCACACAGATCGTGATCCTGGGCGCCGGCCTCGACACCCGGGCGGATCGGCTGAACTGGCTCTCCGACGGTATCAGCGTGTTCGAGATCGATCGATCAGATGTGGCCGAACTGAAAGCCGCCGGGCTGGGTGTCGACGATCAACGATTGCGCGGAATCTCGGCTGATCTGACGACGTTGTCGTGGGCCGAGCAGTTGAGATCGGCCGGGTTCGACTCGTCCGTCCCCACTCTGTTCATCACCGAGGGGCTCTCATGTACCTCAAGGATGACGATGCGCGAGCGATAGTGCGGGCGGTTGCACAGCTGGGCGCGCCGAGAAGTCACCTCTTTCGACCGGAGCCGACACGTAGAGCGATAGGTGAGGAGAGTGGCGTCAACCGCGCCGCAGTGTCGCGATACGGGTGGGTGCATTCCGGCCTCGTGATAAGACCAGTTGCGAGTGCGACCTGTGTTGGGCCTCGTCGAATGGCGCCTCGTCGCGCGCATCCGACGACGTGATGGTCCGGGATTCCTCGGTTCTGGCCGGGTCGCTGAGGCGGGCCGCCAAGCTCACGCGATCGCGCGACGAAGCCCACTTGATGCTCTGCGGTCGACACGACACCGTCGAAGAGGGTGCTCGCGCGGCCAGCCACAAATCTTTGGCGGAGGTTCCCTCGGATCGAGGAATCCGTCATCACTCCATTGCGGCCGACGATGCTTCATCAGACCTGTGATGTGGGACTCCGGTGGTTCTGGCCTGACCACACTGTTCGAGCCCTTCAGTGAGACGCGGACCCTGTCGAGATTGCAGCCTCCCAGTCCCCAGCAACTGGTCGGCAGATAGGTAGCGACCGAGCTTCGACAGGGGAACCGCCCCGGCCGTAAAAGGTTTGGCTGGGGCGGTCCTGTTGTCGGGCTAAATTCAGCTACCGAACGGTGTGCGTCCGCCGACGGGTCCCTGCGGACCTGTCTGCCCCTGGGGTCCTTGTGGTCCGGTCTGACCGTTGGGTCCCTGGGGGCCTGTGTCGCCCTTGTCGCCCTTGTCGCCCTTCGGACCTTGCGGTCCGTCATTGCCCTGTGGCCCTGCGGGACCCTGCGCACCCGTGTCGCCCTTGGGTCCCTGCGGCCCGGTCGGTCCGGCAGGTCCGGTAGGTCCGGGTGTCCCGGTCGCCACCGGGAGTCCGCCGTCGACATTGATGAAGAAGGGGGTGCCGTTGGATGAACTGGGGCCGGTCGACTGGCAGAAGTACGTGATCGCATACAGATTCGAGGTCTTGGGCGAGATCGTGATGTTGGTGAACGCCGAGAATGGGCTAAGCGCATTGTTCAGGACAATCAGCTCGCCGCCGGCGCCGACTCCCTGAACCCTGGTGTTGCAGGAACCGCCGGTGAACGGGGTGTTGGTGTAGGTGACGATGATCGACGCGCCGTCGTCGCTGGTGGTCGCAGACAAGGTGATGGGGCCTGTCGGGGCGGCCGATGCCGGTGCGGCGGTCGCGATGCACAACGGCGCGGCAGTGGCAGCGAGCACGGCGGCGGTACGGGTCAGAATCTTGCGCACTGGTTTGTTCTCCTTTGATGACGACGCCCGGTAGGTCCGGGTTCGCCGTAGTGGACCAAACGAGTGCAAATTTTTTGCAAATAGTGCCAACCAGAGCGTTCGCAATTACGCGAAGGGATCCGCCCTCGGTCGGAGTTTCGCTCAACCATCGACGCACCTACTCGAAGGTGTGCGCTGCAGACTGAGCGATCTTCGGATCGTCAATCGAACCCTGAGGTGTCGGGGAGGAGCGACCTCTCCTGCCCGGGTTGCGCGCCCGCCGTGCGGACCGCACGGCGAGCGGTTACCTCTGCAGGTTCCGGCAAGGTCGACGACGTGGGTGTGGGCGGGTTGCTGTCGTCGCATGCGGCGGCTGCCGGCGGGCGCCAGACCAGTTGCGAGCGGCGGCCACGCTGCTCATAACGCCTGGGCGACGCTGCGGCCCGCACGGCGACCCCGGTCGAGCGCCCGTTCATGCAGTCCTGTTCTAGTTGATCTCGATGCGGTTGCGTCGGCGAGCAGGGGTGCTCACGGCTCGGTTCGACCGCCCCGAGTACGGCTGCTGCGGACTGTGCGCGGACTGGCGGAAACCAGCCGATGGCGACGAGTTGCACATCAACAAGCCGTGATCGGGTTTCTACTGGTCAAAGCTTCATTCACGTCCTCGGCCACCACTTCGGGTTGGCGGGATTCGCGCCCCTGACCTCTTCGTGTCGCGAGAAGCCGCTATCTGAAGGCGACCAGTCCGCAAAGCGAGGAAGCCCTGACCGGGTTTCCCTGGTCAGGGCCTCTTCTGTGTCTCAACCAACACGTCGGGGTGGCGGGATTCGAACCCACGACCTCTTCGTCCCGAACGAAGCACGCTACCAAGCTGCGCCACACCCCGTGGCGTCCTTGCGGACAACCTCGTACAGCCTACCGCCTCGTGGGAAGGCAGATTAAATCGGCTGGTCAGGGCGGCCGGCGAGCACTTCGACCAGGGGGCAGAACACAGTGGTCACGATGTCGTGGATGGCGTCGGTGGTGAGATCGCCGTTGACCAGGAACTCGTATCGCGCCATGTCGAACGGCAGCGATCGGACACGTTCGGGAAGCGGGCCCGGGCCGATGTCGCCGCGTTCGCGGGCTCGTTCCAGGATCGTGTCGCTGAGCGCGATGCCCTTCGTCTGCAGGATGCGTAGAGTCCCGGTGCCCGGTGCGGCGGCCGCGTCGGCGAGCACGCCGAGGGCGATGGATCGACCCATCGATTCGAGGCGATCGAGGACGAGATGCAGTGTCGCTTCGACATCGCCGGCCAGGGACCCGGTGTCGACAGCCTGGATCACGTCGTCGCCAGTGCTGGTCAGGGCGGCGACCACCATGTCGAGCCGATGGGGCCACCGTCGATAGAGCACCGGCTTGCTGGTCTGGGCGCGTCGCGCGACACCCTCGAAGGTGAGGCCGGCATAACCGTGCTCGGCCATCTCGCCGAACACGGCCCGGTAGATGGCGTCGTCGAGCTCGGTGCCGCGTCGTCGTGTGGCCGTCATCCCGCCTCCGATAAGAAACGTTGCGTATCTCGCGTGTCGAGGTTAACATTCGGCCCGTAGGAAACGATCCGTATCTAAGGGGATTCCATGGCCACCACAGCGACCTCGGTCCGCGCTCACGCCCGCCGCACATTCGTCATCGCCGCGGCCCTCTCCGCAGCGCTGTCGGTCCTGCTGCTCGCCTTCGCCCTTCCCGGTGTCCACGCGAAGCCCGACGACATCCGCATCGGGGTGGTCGCGTCGGCGGCAAGCGCCCCCGGGATCGAGCGGTCCATCGACACCGCTCAGCCGGGCGTGTTCGACTTCTCGCGTCCCGACTCCGAGGCCGACGCGCGATCGGCGATCGAGCACCGGGATCTCGACGGCGCGCTCATCATGGGCGCCAACGGTGTTCGCACCCTGGTCACCACCGCGGGGAGCCCTTCGGTGGCCACCATCGTCGAGACTCTCGGCGACCAGGTCGCGCAGCAGAACGGGATCACCGGCACCGTGGTCGACGTCCGCGGATTCGGCAGTGGCGACCCGAAGGGCGTCGGATTGGCTGCCGGCGCACTGCCGTTGGCGCTCGGCGGATGGATCGGCGCACTGGTCATCATGATGACCGTCCGTCGCCCCCGCCCCCTGGTCATCACCACAGTCGTGTTCGCCGGCGTCGGCGGTCTGGCGCTCACGGCCATCCTGCGATTCGTCCTCGGCACCTTCGACGGCCGATTCTGGCCCACTGCCGCCGCCGCGATGCTGGGGATCGCGGCCACCGCGTTCGGCGTCATCGGGCTCCGCACACTGCTCGGTGCGGCCGGTCTCGGGATCGCCGGGCTCGCGCTCATCGTGCTCGGCAACCCGCTGTCGGGGCTCACCAGTTCGCCGGAGCTGCTACCCGCGCCGTGGGGCGCGATAGGCCAGTACCTTCCGCCGGGAGCGACCGGAACCCTGCTGCGCAACACCGAGTTCTTCGACGGCAACGCGACCGCACACCCCATCGCCGTGCTCAGCGTGTGGTTGCTGATCGGGCTGGCGTTCTACGCGATCGCCACCCTGCGCGGTCGCGGCAGCGGCGACGCCGTCGAAGAGATCCTCGACGAGGAGTGGGACGTCGAATCACGCGCGACACGAACAGCCGTGCGGTGAGCGTTCAGCCCTGACGCATGCCTGCGGTCAACGGCGGCAACGACTGCTCCTCGTCGTAGGAGGCGTCGCCGTGCGAGACCGGGGTGAGGGTGAGCAGCGTGGCCTCGGGACGGCAGCAGAAGCGGTACGGCGCGTACGGCGAGGTGCCGAGTCCGGCGCTGACGTGCAGCTTCATCGACGCACCCCAACTCGAAGGGCCCTTCACGCGTGACCGGTCGAGTTCACAGTTGGTGACCAGCGCACCGAAGAACGGCAGGCAGAGCTGACCGCCGTGGGTGTGTCCGGCCATCACGAGGTCGTATCCGTCGTCGGCGAACTTGTCGAGCACACGGGGCTCGGGGGAGTGGGTGAGTCCGAGCCGCAGGTGGGCCAGCGGATTGGGGCGGCCCGCGACGGTCTCGTACCGGTCGCGGTGCAGATGCGGGTCGTCGACACCGGCCGCGGCCACGCGGACCCCGGCGACCTCGAGTTCGCGCACCGTGTGGGTCGCATCCAGCCAGCCGCGCTCGGTGAACGCCGCACGCAGGTCCTGCCAGGGCAGCGGTTCGCCGAACGACTTCGTGTGGTTCTTGTTGAAGTACTTCAGCGGGTTCTTCGGGGTGGGCCCGAAGTAGTCGTTCGACCCGAAGACGAACAGGCCCGGCCGCGACAGCAGCCCGCCGAGCGACTGGATCACCGACGGCACCGCCTGCGGGTGGGCGAGGTTGTCGCCGGTGTTGATCACGAGATCGGGTTCGAGCGACTCCAGCTCCGAGACCCACGCCTGCTTGAGGCGCTGACCGGGCAGCATGTGCAGGTCGCTGATGTGCAACACGCGCAGCGTGCCCGAACCGGGCTCGAGCACGTTGAGGGTGCGATGTCGCAGCGCGAAGGCGTTGCGCTCGATGAGCGTCGCGTACGCAAGGCCGGCGGTGGCCGCACCGGCGGCCAGCGCTGCGCCCTGCTGGAATGACGTGAGCCGTGCCGCGCCGGCACCGATCCGCGAGAAGTCGACCTCTACCATCCGGCCAGGATACCGATCGTGTCGCGCCGGTGGCCAGATAAATGACCTCAGGCGCGGCATCGATCGCGATTACCGTGGCCCCATGACCGATTCCCCGCTCAAGCAGAAGCTCCGCGCCGACCTCACCGCCTCGATGAAAGCCCGCGACACCGACACCACCGCGACGTTGCGCATGATCATCTCGGCGATCGGCGCCGAAGAGGTCTCGGGCACCGAGGCGCACTCACTCACCGACGAGCAGGTCACCGGGGTGTTGCTGCGCGAGAACAAGAAGCGCGCCGAATCGGCATCGATCTACGACGAGAACGGTCGCGGCGAACTGGCCGCGAAAGAACGCGCCGAGGCGGAGATCATCTCGCGCTACCTGCCGGCCCAGCTCGACGACGCAGGCATCGACGCCCTCGTCGCCGACGCGATCGCCGCGGTGGCCTCCGAGACCGGGGAGGCCCCCACCATGCGCCAGATGGGTCAGGTCATGAAGAAGGTGCAGACCGCCGCCGCGGGTGGGGCCGACGGCAAACGACTGTCGACCGCGGTCCGCGCCGCGCTCGGCTGAGGCGACCTCCCGGCGATCAGCCGCCCGGGATCACGATCGGCCCGATACCCGGGATGTCGATGGTGGTCGGTGGCAGGCGCGGGCCCCGATCGGGCGCCGGTGTCGATACGCGTCCCTGGCCGTCGCTGACGTAGATCGTCACCGTGGTGCCGGGGATCGCGGTGCCCGTGGGCGCGGTGCCGGTCACCGTTCCCGCCGACTCCGGGCTCGTGGTGGTCTGTTGGTCGACCTTGAAGCCGTTCTCCTGCAGACGCTGCGTCGCCGCACTCGCGGTGAGACCGATGACGCTGGGCACCCGACCGCGTTCGCTGCCGTTCACGTACTGCGGATCGGTGGGCGGCAGCTCGGTGGGCCCGAATTTGTTCGCCACCGGCAGGATCGCGTTGTACCAGGTACGCGCGGGCTCGTAACCGCCGTACAGGTCGCCGCCGAAGCACTGGCGCAGCGGCGAGGAGCAGATGTCCTCGGGGCTGGTGGTGTCGCCGTAGATGTAGCTGGCGCCGGCGAAGTTGTTGGTGAACCCGAGGAACGCCGAGCTGCGGTGCGCCTCGGTGGTCCCCGTCTTGCCCGACACCGGAAGCGTCCACCCGGCCGAGCGTGCGGCGCCGGCCGAGGTGCCGCCGCCACGATCGTCGGCCGACAGAGCGTTGGCCAGCGTGTCGGCCAGACCGCGGTCGACGACCTGTTCGCACGCGGGCGGGGTGAACGCGACCGCGGTCATCTCCGGCTGGCCGTTCGCACCGATCACGTTGTTGCCGTTGCGATCCCGCTTCTTCTGGGTGATCGACTTGATCGGGTTGGGCGGGCACCACATGCCGTGCGACGCCAGCGTCGCGGCGACGTTGGACAGCTCGAGCGGGTTGACGGCGTTGGGGCCCAACGTGAACGAACCGAAGTTGCCCTGCTTGGTGTAGTCGGCGAGGCTCAGGTCGCCCTGGCCCGAGGTGCCGGCCTGGGCGTAGGAACGCATCCCGAGCTTGACGGCCATGTCGACCGCCGAGGGCACACCGACCTCGTTGAGCAGCTTCACGAACGCGGTGTTCGGTGACTGCGCGAGGGCGTTGGTGATCGACATCGTGCGCGGGTAGCGGCCGTCGTTCTTCACGCAGTAGGTGTTCACCGGGCAGCCGTTGACGCCACCGGAGGAACCCATCCCCTTGGCCTGGTAGGTGCTCGGCACGTCGAGCGACGCCGACGACCCGAGTCCCTTCTCCATCGCCGCGGCGACGGTGAAGATCTTGAACACCGACCCGGCGCCGTCGCCGACCATCGAGAACGGCTGCGGCTGCACGGTCTGATCCCGCCGCTGATCGAGCCCGTAGTTGCGGCTCGAGGTCATGGCCAACAGGTCGTGCGAGGTGGTGCCCGGACGGATCACGTTCATCACGTTGGCGATACCGGTGAGATCGGGTGCGGCGACGGACTGCACCGACGCCTTCGTCGCGGCCTGCACCTGCGGATCGAGCGTGGTGGTGATCGTGTAGCCGCCGCGTAGCGCGGCGTCGCGGGTGATGCCGTTCTCGGCGAGGAATTGCAGCGCGTAGTCGCAGAAGAACCCGTTGTCGCCCGAGGAGATGCAGCCCTGCGGCAGCGACCGCGGCTGCGGGAGCACACCGAGCGGCTTGGCCTTGTCGGCCTCGAATTCCGCTGCGCGCTCGGGGAAGTTCTCCTTCATCGTGTCGAGCACGGTGTTGCGACGATCGGTGACACCGGATTCGTTGGTGTAGGGGTTGAGCGCCGAACTCGACTGCACCATGCCCGCGAGCATCGCCGACTCGGTGACGTCGAGTTCCTTCGCCGACTTGCCGAAGTAGGTCTGCGCCGCCGCCTCGATCCCGTACGCGCCGTTGCCGAACGGGACGATGTTGAGGTAGCGGGTGACGATCTCCTTCTTCGCCTCCTGCTTGGCGGCGGCCTCGTCGATGTTCTTGTCGCGCATGGCCTGATCGGTCAGCGTCTGCTCGAGGGTCAACGCCATGCGGACCTCACGCAGCTTGCGCGCGGGGGTGGTGGCAATGGCGGCCTGACGATCGGCCTCGGTGCGCGCGAGCACGAGCAGTTGGTAGTTCTTGATGTACTGCTGATCGAGCGTCGACGCGCCCTGCTGCACCTCACCCGACGATGAGTTCTTGAGGAACGCGCGGATGGTGCCCTTCCAGTCGACACCGTCGTGTTCGAGGAAGCGACGGTCCTCGATGGAGATGATCGCGCGGATCATGTCGGGCGAGATGTCGTCGTAGCCGACCTGCACGCGGCGCTGATCGTAGAGATAGGCGATCGGACGACCGGTCGAGTCGGTCATCGTGGTGACCTCGGGGACCGTTCCGTCGAGCAGCTCCGACGACGAGTTCTCGACCGTGGTCGCGGCCTTGTTGGTCAGCAGACCGAAGCCGCCGGCGAACGGGAAGAGCAGGGCGGCGACGAGCACACCGGCGAGCAGGCAGCAGCCCAGCAGCACCCAGAGGGCCTTCGACCGCTGGGGGCGATGGGTTGTTTCGGACACGACCACAGGATACGGGGTGCGTGGGGCTGCCCCCGTGAGTCGACGTCACAACACCCCTGCTTGGACGGCCGTCCCACTGTGCCGGTTCCCCTCGACTTGACTGTCTGTCTCGGTAATACCTAGATTGATGTACCGAATGTGACTCACGTAACATTCGAGTCCTAAAGTGGCGGGGCTTGCCCCGCGAACGATTTCTAGAAGCGACAGGGGTTCCCCATGGCGAACGCGGCAGTGACCACCGGAGAGACCGAAGCTCGACTCGCATGGGTATCGCAGGCCAGGTGTCGGGGTGGGAACCCCGACGAGCTCTTCGTCCGCGGCGCGGCGCAGCGCAAGGCCGCCACCATCTGCCGTCACTGCCCGGTGCAGCTCGAATGTGGAGCCGACGCCCTCGACAACCGCGTCGAGTTCGGCGTGTGGGGTGGCATGACGGAGCGTCAGCGGCGCGCACTGCTGCGCCAGCACCCCGAGGTCACCTCGTGGGGCGAGTTCTTCGAGAACCAGCGCCGCCGTCACGCAGACGCGGTCTGACCTCCCGCTTTCTTCCCTACGGCGTCACTACGACGCCGCGCGGCCCGGTCCGCCGAGGATCTGCTCGGCGACCGCCCGCAGCGCCTTCCGGTCGGCGACCTCGAACGGCAGCGACGGCACCCCGACGATCGGCACGCCCGGGTGCGACGTGGTGAAGCGCCGCAGCAGGTTCAGCTCGCGACGCCCCGTGGTGGTGCGCTCGGCGTGGATCGCCAGCACTGCCCGTGTGATCCCCTCATCGACCTGATCGAGCGCGGTACGCGCCGCGTCGGCCGATATCGACGTCAGGTTCGGGTGCGTGCGGTTGAGGATGAGACCCGCGAGCGGCATCTTCTCCTCCGACAGTCGGTCGACGAAGAACGCCGCCTCGCGCAACGCATCGGGTTCGGCCGAGGCGACGACCACGAACTGGGTGCCGGGGCGCTTGAGCAGGTTGTAGGTGGTGGTGGCGCGCTCCTGGAAGCCGCCGAACATCGCGTCGAGTGACTGCACGAACGCCGAGACGTCACGCAGGGTGTCGCCGCCGACGATGGTCGACACCCCACGCATGGCGAGGCCGACGACACCGGTGACGACACGACCCACGCCGCGTCCGCCGCCCATGAGGATCTTCATCAGACGCCCGCTCATGAACGTGCCGAGCCGCGCCGGCGCGTCGAGGAAATCGAGCGCGTTGCGCGACGGCGGGGTGTCGACCACCACGAGATCCCACTTGTCGAGCGCGAGCAGCTGCCCGAGCTTCTCCATCGCCATGTACTCCTGCGTCCCGGAGAACGAGGTCGCCACGGTTTGGTAGAAGGAGTTGTTCATGATCGCCTCGGCGCGGTCGGGCGTCGAGTACTGCGTGACCATCTCGTCGAACGTGCGACGCATGTCGAGCATCATCGCATCGAGTTCCCCGGGGCCGTCGATGGCGACCGGCTGTGGCTCGTTGGTCAGCTCGCTCATCCCCAGCGACTGCGCGAGACGACGCGCGGGGTCGATGGTGAGCACCACCACGCGGCGCCCCTGCTCGGCGGCGTGCACCGCCATCGCCGCGGCGGTGGTCGTCTTGCCGACACCGCCGGCGCCGCAGCAGATGACGACCTTGGTGTCGGGCGACCCGAGCACCTTTCCCATGTCGAGTTGAGCGACCATCAGGCACCCGTCCGTTCCAGAAGGGCGGAGATCTCGTAGATCCCGCCGAGGTCGACACCGTCGTCGTAGGAGGGGATCTCGACCGTCGCGATGTCCACCTCGTCGAGTTCGGCCTTGGCCACCTGCTGGGCCTGCACCCGGCTGGCGTGTTCGATCGATTCGGTGAGCAGCCCCTGCAGATCGGCCTCGGTGACGGTGAGGCCCGCGGCGGCGAGTTCGGCGGCGATCGTCGGTGCGTCGACGACACCCTCGGCGACGGCGTCGATCTGATCGTCGGCCAGATGCGGCGGTGCGACGCGGTTGATGATGAGCGCGCCCACCGGCAGGTTCTTGCCGCGCAGCTCCTTGACCGCCTCGATGGTCTCCTGGATCGGCATCGCCTCGAGCAGGGTCACCAGGTGGACCGCGGTGAGTTCGGAGTGCAGCAGATTCGCGACACCGTCGCTCTGATTGCGGATGGGCCCGGTCTTGGTGAGATCGGCCATCGCGGTGGTGACGTCGAGGAAGTTGCCGATGCGGCCCGTCGGCGGGGCGTCGACGACGACCGCGTCGAACACCTGCGCACCGGACTTGTCGGTGCGCACCACGCACTCCTTGATCTTGCCGGTGAGCAGCACGTCACGCAGGCCGGGCGCGACGGTGGTCACGAAGTCGATCGCGCCGATGCGTCGCATCGCGCGTCCGGCGAAACCGAGGTTGTAGAACATGTCGAGGTACTCGAGCAGGGCGTGCTCGATGTCGATGGCGAGCGCGGTGACCGTGCCGCCGCCCTCGGCGGTCGCCACGCGGGTCTCGGTAGGTGGCAGCGGCGGGATGTCGAAGAGCTGCGCGATGCCCTGCCGGCCCTCGCACTCGACGAGCAACACCTTCTTGCCGCCGGCGGCAAGCGCGAGGGCGAGGGACGCGGCCACGGTCGTCTTGCCGGTGCCGCCCTTGCCGGACACGAAGTGCAGACGGGCCGAACGCGCGGACGCGGGCCACGTGGAGCCGGCGGCGGGGCCGGGTGAGGCGTCGGGGCCCTCGTGGGGTGCACCCTGGGCGGATTCAACTGACACATAGCAACCATATCCACCCCGCGAGGGCCGATAGGGTGAGTGCCATGAGTGAACTGACCGCGTGGGAATACGCCACCGTGCCGCTACTGACCCACGCCACCAAGCAGATCCTCGACACCTGGGGTGTCGACGGCTGGGAGCTGGTCAGCGTGCTGCCCGGGCCGACCGGCGAGCAGCACGTCGCGTACCTGAAGCGCCCGAAGGGCTGAGCGCGATGGCGGACACACAGCGGTCGTGGAGCGCGCGCCTGGCCGAGCTCGGGATCGAGCTGCCCAAGGTGGTCGCGCCGCTCGGCGTGTACTACCCCGCGGTGCGGAGCGGCAACCACGTCTACACCTCGGGTCAGTTGCCGATGGCCGACGGCGAGCTGACCGTGCACGGCAAGGTGTCCGAGGGTGCCGAGGGAGTGGTGAAGCCCGAGCAGGCCCGCGACGCTGCACGCCTGTGCGCCCTCAATGCGCTCGCCGCCGTCAACGGACTCGTCGGGATCGATGCCGTGGTTCGTGTGGTGAAGGTGACCGGCTTCGTCGCCTCGGCGCCCGGGTTCACCGGTCAGCCCGGCGTGCTCAACGGCGCGTCGGACCTCCTCGGCGAGGTGTTCGGCACCGCAGGCCACCACGCCCGTTCGGCGGTCGGTGTCGCCGAACTGCCGCTCGGTGCCCCGGTCGAGGTCGAACTCGTCGTCGAGGTCGGAGACCTCTGATCTGCGCGAGTCGCCGACAGCTGACCGGTCAGGCCTCGCGGAGATAGGTCAGCTGGGCCTTGACCGACATGCGTGCAGCGGGCCAGAGCTTCTTGTCGACGTCGCGGTAGACCTTGCGCACCACCTTCATCGGTTTGGCCTGTGCGGGAGTGAGTTCCAGTTCGGCGAGCGCGGCGCGGATCTGGTCGAGCCGCTCCTCGCGGTGGGTCTTGTAGAACCGTGCGACCGGGATGAGGTCCGGGTGGTCGGGGCCGTGTCCGGGGAGCAACGCGCATCCCTCGCCCTCGACGATGAGTCGGTTCAGTGAGTTGAGGTAGTCGCGCAGAGTGCCGTCGCTGGGGTCGAGAACCGTGGTGCCGGAACCGAGGATCGTGTCGCCGGTGATCATGGCGCGGCCGATGACGCGTACGGGTTCGGTGGCTGCGGTGTTCGCGGGGTCGCCCTTGGCGAGGTGTTCGACGAGGAAGCTCGTGGAATCCGCGGTGTGGCCCGGCGTCAGCAAGACGGTGATCCGGAGTCCGGCGGCCTCGATCACCTCACGGTCGGTGAGGATCGCGCCGTCGCGGCAGTGCGCATCGGTGCGGGCGCGTACCGGTGCGCCGGTCATCTTGTGGAAACGCTTGATCGCGTCGGTGTGATCGGCGTGGCGGTGGGTGATGAGCACCAGCGCGACATCGCCGGTCTCGGCGACCCGCTTGAGGTGCTTGCGATGGGCACGGGGACCGGGGTCGACGACGACACAGTCGGTGCGCCCGGGTGCCTGCAGGATCCAGGTGTTGGTGCCCTCGAGTTCCATCATCCCGGGGTTCTCGCACAGCACCACCGAGGCGAACGCGGTGACGGGGCGTCGGATCTCGTACGCGGGATGCGCTGGGGCGGTCATGGCACGAACGCTACCGGGTCCGGTCATGGTGCACCTGTGCGTTCACAGCCCACTGACAGTGGCGCGCAATGGTCCTGCCAGTTCGCGTCCCTAGTTTTCGAGGTGTGCGGAGATGGTCCGCACGCCCACGTGTCGGACTCGGCGCAGGACAGCAGGAGTGAAGAGTGAACATCAAGAAGGCAGCCACATCCACCATCGCCGCGGGATTCGTCGGTGCCGCCATGCTCGGCCTCGGCGTGACCGCCGGGACCGCGAACGCTGCGCCGGTGGCGCCGAACACCCACACCCAGCAGCAGGTGCAGCGGCAGCAACCCCAGCAGCAGCGCGTGGTCACCGTCAACCGCCCGAACTACCGTCCCTTCACCTATCGCGGTGCGCACGTGACGCCGCGGTACGACGTCGCGCGCGGCCAGTGGGGGTTCACGTTCGACCGCACCTTCGTGCACGTGGTGCTCGTGCGCCGCTGACCCGCTCGCCCGCGGGCGACACCAGAACTCGACGGTGGGAGGGTGCGCACCCCCGCAGACGCACCCGAACACCGTCGATCACCGGACAACCCGGCAGACCCCGTCCGTCTGCCGGGTTGTTCGCCGTCGGTCAGTTGACGGCGTGCGCGATCCGGTCGAGGACGCCCTGGATGTGCAGACCACGCCGCGCGTCACAGTCGTGATCGGCTCCGGTGGCGACGGTCTCGAGGAACTCGTCGATCAGGACGGCGAAGCAGTCGGGTGATGGCGTGCTGCGGTCGGTCAGCTCCACGACACCGTCGGGGCCGTGGACGCGGAACTGGCTGATGGTGGGTCGCGCCGGAACCCGCAGCGACAATTGCATCGCCGTGCGGGCGCCGGATTCGTGGACCAGTGACACCGACCAGACGTCGGAGCCGCGGTCGATCGACGCCGCCTCGACATCGACAACGGGGCCCAGGGCGCGGTCCATGAGGTCGACCACGTGCGGACCGACGTCGAGCAGAGCGCCGCCGTCGGCCCGCCACTGAGATGCCGAGTAGCGACCGCCGAGCAGTGCGCCCGACAGCCACACGCCGAGGCCGCCGGTGAAGGTCCCGGCGTCGACGGCGTGGAGGAACGCCCGGGTCTCCGGGGCGAAGCGTCGGGTGAACGTCACGATCGACCGCACCCCGGCCTCGGTGACGGCCTCGACGACCGCGTGCGCATCGGCGAGGGTGCCGGCGATGGGCTTGTCGAGGATGACGTGTTTCCCGGCGCGGGCGGCCTCGATCGCCAACGGAGCCTGCGCCTGCGGGGGCACGGCGAACGACACCGCGTCGTTGTCGCCGAGCAATGCCTCGAAGCTGTCGAAACGGGGGATGTCGAGGTCGGCCGCGGCCTCGGGACGTCGGGTCCACACGCCGGTCAGCGTGACGCCGGGATGGGCGGCGAGGGCGGGGATGTGGGTGTCGCGAGCCCAGGGCCCGCCTCCGACGACGGCGATGCGCATGCCGACGAGCCTAGGCCCGTCGCCCGGGATGGCCTGTCGTCACCGGCCCGCGGGAGCGTCGCAACCACTCGAACCACGCGTCCATGCCGTCGCCGGTCTTCGCGCTGACCGGCAGGATCGCCGCGGACGGGTTGGCCTCGCGGACGGCGCGGATGTAGTCGTCGAGATCGATGTCGAGGTACGGCACCAGGTCGATCTTGTTGATCACCACCACGTCGACGCTGCGGAACATCACCGGGTACTTCTGTGGTTTGTCGTCACCCTCGGTCACCGACCACACCATGGCGCGTCGGTGTTCGCCGACGTCGAACTCGGCCGGGCACACCAGGTTCCCGACGTTCTCGATCACCACGAGATCGAGGTCGTCGAGGTCGAGGCCCTGCAGCGCGCGGTTCACCATCGGGGCGTCGAGATGGCATTCGCCGCCGAACCCCTCGGAGGTGTTCAGCAGCGACACCTGCGCGCCGCGACCCGCGAGGCGGGCGGCGTCCAGATCGGTGGCGATGTCGCCCTCGATGATGCCGACCGCCATCTCGTCGGCGATGGCGTCGAGAGTCGCCTCGAGCAGGGTCGTCTTGCCCGAACCGGGGGAGCTCATGAGGTTCACCGCGGTCACCCCGGCCGCGGCGAACGTGGCGCGGTTGATGTCGGCGCGGTGATCGTTCTCCCCGAAGATCGCGTCGAGGACGTCGACCCGCTCGCGACCGGTGTCGTAGCCGGACATGTCACCGTGGTCGTGGTCGTGGTCGTGGTCGTGGTCGGTGTGCGTGTGCCCGACACCGTCGTCGTGTCGATGAAACCTGCCCATGCCCGCCTGCGCCTCTACTCGGCCGGTGCGTTCGACCGTGTCGAGACCGCGTGCGGCGGAACCCATCCGCCGAATGCCTTCTCGAGCTCGAGTGCGATGGCGATGGTGACGTTGTCGTTGCCGGGCTGCGAGGCGACCTGCACGCCGACGGGCAGATTGCGGGGACTGAATCCCAGTGGCACCTCGGTGACGGCCATCCCCAGCATGTTGAAGATCGCCGCGCCGCCGAACAGCCAGGGGCGGGCCAGCGTGCCGTGGTGGAACGGCGCGGGTTGCGGCAGCGGCGGATGCAGCATCACGCCGTTCTCACCGATGGCGCCGGCGACCTCGTCGGCCAGGTCGCGGGCGAACTTGTCGATCAACTTGCGCGCCGGCGGCGGCAGGAGTTCTGGGAGGCGGTCGCCGATCATCGCCAGCTGCAGCTGAAGACTGTTGGCGCGCAGCACCGCCGGGGTGAGGTGCCGTTTCGGTGTCTCGCCGAAGGAGTCGAAGAGGTTCATCACCGAGGTGCCGGCGTGGCGGCGCAGTTCCATCAGGTAACTCGCGATCACGCGGCGCATGGCCGGCATCGGCTGCCACACGACATCGGCGCCGCGCTCGGCGAGCGCCTGACCGGCGGCGTCGCGGGCGTCGCGCACCGACCTGTCCATCGGACGCAGGTAGCTCGATTTCGTCGGGATCACCACGCGCAGACCGTCGAGGTCGACGGAATCGACCGAGCCGCAGCGGGTTCCGTCGGCGTCGTCGGCGAGGATGCGCAGCAGCGGCATCAGGTCGGATGCGCGGCGCGACATGGGTCCGAGCGTCTCGAGGAGATCGACCTCCTCCTCACCCGACAGCGAGGGGATCGATTCGTTCGCGGGCACCAGCCCGGGGGACGGCTTGTGGCCGAAGACGCCGCAGTAGAACGAGGGGATACGGATGGAGCCGCCGGTGTCGCCGCCGACACCGAACGGGATGCCGCCGCCACCGATGGCCGACCCCTCACCGCCCGATGATCCGCCCGAGACCCGACGCACGTCATAGGGATTCGAGGTGCGGCCGTAGACGCTGTTGGTGCTCTCGATGCCCAGGCACAGTTCGGCGGTGTTGGTGACACCGACGACGATCGCGCCCGCGCGGCGAAGCCGTTGCACCGCAATCGCATCGACATCGGCGATGATGCCCGCGCGACTCGACAGGCCTGCGGTGTGCGGCATCCCGGTGACCGGGATCGACTCCTTGATGGTGCAGGGCACCCCGAGCAGCGGGCGGGCGGGATCGGCCTTCGTACGGGCGGCGTCGACGGCGTCGGCCTCGGCGAGCGCGGCGTCGAACCGGTCGCGCGCGATCGCGCCGAACTCGGCGCGGGAGCGCAGGGTGTCGACATGGAACTCCACGACCCGCCGCGAGGTGGTGCGACCGTCGGCGATGGCCTCGGCCAGCTCGAAGGCCGAAGCGGTGCCGATCCAGGCGTCATCGACGGGTGTCGAGGCGGACGAACGTCGTCTGGCACGTGGCTGTGTCACACCGACGACCCTAGTGGAGATGACGCCGAGATCGTCCGTCTCCGCGACCACCGCCGGCCATATGCCGGAGGTGACCCCGTGCTCGGACGATCTCAGCGGAAAATCGGGTGTGCGCGGCGCGGGCGACTCCGTACCGTCTCGGCATGGTCAGTGAGGGAACGGTCCGATCGTGGGACTTCGACAACAAGTTCGGTGTCATCGAATCCGTCGACACGCCGGGCGGCTGTCGTGCCATGTCCTGGGACGTGATGGTGGAGGGAGTGTCGGTGACCGGCGAAGACGGGTTCTCCACGATCGGCTTGCCGGTGGGCGAATCGGTCGGTTTCGAGTGGAAACCGGCCGCCGGCGACGAGGAGTTCGACTTCTGCGCGGTCGCGGTGTGGCCTTCGCGATGTGACCCACCCGCGGAGATCCCCAGGGGTGCTTTCCGCACGTCGCTGTGGACGATGACCGACGGCGACGTGCGCGGCGATGGTGCGCAGATAGCCCGAGAGATGAACGCCGCCGACCTCCCGGAGCCACCGCCTCGCGCGCCGCTCCCGCGGACCGTCGGCACGGTCCGGTCCTGGAAGCCCGACGAGGGCTGGGGCGTGGTCGATTCGGCCGAGACGCCGGGCGGTGCGTGGGTGCACTTCAGCGAGATACGCGGGGTGAGCGGGTTCCGCACGCTCGAGACCGGAGCGCACGTCGAGTTCGCATGGGAAGAGGCCCGGCAGGATGGGTTCGCCTACCGCGGCAGCGACATCGACGTCATCGAGACACCCGCGACATGAGACGACTCCCGCGCCAGTGATCACTGGCACGGGAGTCGATGCGTGACGCAGGACTATCGGGAGGTCAGCGCGCGCGTCGGGCGAGACGCTCGGAATCGGCGATGAGGACGCTCTTCCCCTCGAGTCGCAGCCATCCGCGCTGGGCGAAATCGGCGAGCGCCTTGTTGACCGTCTCACGGGAGGCGCCGACGAGCTGGGCGATCTCCTCCTGTGTGAGGTCGTGGGTGACGCGCAGGGCGCCGGCCTCCTGGGTGCCGAACCGCTGGGCGAGCTGCAGCAGCTGCTTGGCGACACGTCCGGGGACATCGGTGAAGATGAGATCGGCGAGGTTGTTGTTGGTGCGTCGCAGGCGCCGGGCCAGGACGCGGAGCAGCTGCTCGGCGATCTCCGGACGATCGGCGATCCACGCCTTGAGGGCATCGCGGTCCATCGACACCGCGCGGACCTCGGTGACCGTGGTCGCCGAGGAGGTGCGGGGCCCGGGATCGAAGATCGACAGCTCGCCGAACATGTCCGACGGACCCATGATGGTGAGGAGGTTCTCGCGGCCGTCGCCCGACCGGCGACCGACCTTCACCTTGCCGGCGAGGATGATGTAGAGCCGATCGCCCGGTTCGCCCTCGTTGAAGATGACGTGTCCGCGCGGGAAATCGACGGGCTGGAGTTGCTTGGTCAGTGCGGCGACTGCGCTCGGCTCGACTCCTTGAAAGATGCCGGCCCTCGCCAGTACTTCCTCCACGTACGCCCCTTCCTAGGGTGCTGCGGCGGGTCGGGCCCGCGACAAGTTGCTCGGCAGTGTTGAATTTGTCACCACGCCACGGCTGAGTCTACGGCCAAGACTGTTGGCGGGTCCGGAGAACGTCGACAACGCCGCCACCTGCGTCGTTCACGCGGTCGGCGGGCGAGGTGTGCGGGACTGGGTCGGGGTCAGCTGGCCCGGACCGTCGGGGCCACCGCGGCGGGGTGTTCGTCCTCGGCGTCGTCGCGACGGGCGCGGAACTCGTCGAGCGCGGCGGGGAAGCCGTCGACTGCGAGTGTCTCGACCTGTTCCGGGGCGGCGCCGGCGAGGAACTCCTCGACGTCGTCGCGGGTCACGCTGTCGTCGTTGATCTGGTGTTCCATCTTCTCCATGGCCAGCGCGAAGAGCATGAGCACTGCGGGGAAGAGCAGTACCGCGAGTCCGTGCATGTGCAGTAGTGAACACGACGCAGGTCTCGGTGGGGCAACGAAACCCGCGGGTGGAACCCAAGCGTTACCTTCGGCCGATCAGGCGACGTCGCCTCGGCGTCGTGGTGGCTGACCGGAAGCTGAAGAAGCGGCGGCCGACCCCACCGACCTCGCAGAACGGGGCACTGCGCTCAGTAGGCTGGAGCAGGTGAGCCCAGATCACCCCACCAGCGCCGCGCCCGGGTCCGCCCGTCGCACGCGGCGCGCCACCGCGGCCGACCGTGGCACCGAGACCCGCACCGGGCTGGTCCGTCGGGCGCGTCGGATGGATCGCACCCTGCAGACGGCCTTCCCGCACGTGTACTGCGAACTCGACTTCACCACCCCGTTGGAGCTGTCTGTCGCGACGATCCTGTCGGCGCAGTGCACCGACGTACGCGTCAACCTCACCACCCCGGCGCTGTTCGCGCGGTACCCCGACGCCGCGGCCTACGCCGGCGCCGACCGCACCGAACTCGAGGAGATGATCCGCTCCACCGGCTTCTATCGGAACAAGGCCAACTCGATCATCGGCCTCGGGCAGGCCCTCCTGGAACGGTTCGACGGCGAGGTGCCCGGACGCCTCGAGGACCTCGTCACCCTGCCCGGCTTCGGTCGCAAGACGGCCAACGTGGTGCTGGGCAACGCGTTCGGCGTCCCCGGCATCACCGTCGACACCCACTTCGGTCGGCTGGTGCGCCGATGGAACTGGACCACCGAGACCGATCCGGTGAAGGTCGAGCACGCCGTCGGTGAGCTGATCGAACGCAAGAACTGGACCGATCTGTCGCACCGCGTGATCTTCCACGGCCGTCGCGTGTGCCACGCCAAGAAGCCGGCCTGCGGCGTGTGTGTGCTGGCGAAGGACTGTCCGTCGTTCGGCGAGGGACCGACCGAGACCGAGAAGGCCGCGGCCCTGGTCAAGGGCCCCGAGACGGCGCATCTGCTCGCGCTGGCGGGGGTCTGAGACCTCCGATGCGATCCGGTCTGCAACGCATCCCTGCGTCCGCTCGGTGGTCGATCGCCGCCCTCGTGGTGGTCATCGCGCTGATCGTGGCGATCTGGCCCCGCGACACCTCCTCCCCCGACGCCGCCCTGGGCGCGGGTCAACCCACCACCGCCGGCCCCATCCCCGGGGCGAGTGCGTCGGTGAGCGCCGGTGATCTCGACGCCGCCCGCGCCCGCGCCGCGCTGGCCCCGTGCCCGGTCGGTACCGGTCCCGCGCCGGGCACCTCGGCTCTCGCCGGGGTGACGGTGCCCTGCCTGGGCGCCCCGGGCGACGTCGACATGGGAGCGGCCACCGCGGGACGTCCACTGCTGGTCAACTTCTGGGCACCGTGGTGCCTGCCGTGCCGTCGCGAACTCCCCACCGTCGCCGCCTTCGCCGCGTCGGCGGCGGGCAAGGTCGACGTCCTCGCCGTGCAGGCCAAGGAGGGCTCGGAGAACCCGGTGCTCGCCCTGGGTCTGCTCAGCGAGATCGACGTGCGGTTGCCGTCGGTGGTCGACACGCAGGCGAAGATCGCCGCGGCCCTGGGCATCCCGCGCGCCTACCCGGTGTCGGTGCTGGTGCGGGCCGACGGAACCGTCGCGAAGGTGCTCCCGGAGGTCTTCACCGACGAGAAGTCGATTGCCGACGCGGTGAACCGGTACCTGGGCGTCACCCTGTGAGCCGCGATCGCGACGCCGCGGCCGCCACGGTCGAGGCCGGACCTTTGGTGCCCGCCGACGAGATCCCGGCATGGCTGCGTCCCCTCACCGACAACGTCGACGGTGTCACCGACAGCGTCAACAATCGCGGTGGCGACCGCACCCGGCTGGTGCAGGCCGCGTTCCGACGCGGGTCGCGACCGGCGTCGGTGCTGGTGTTGTTCGGCGGCGCCTTCGACAGCGACCGTAACCCGCCCGCCGACGCCGACGTGCTGCTCACCCAGCGGGCGACGACCCTGCGCAACCACGCCGGGCAGGTCGCCTTCCCGGGTGGCGCACGCGATCCCGGCGACGACTACCCCGTGGGCACCGCGCTGCGCGAGGCGCAGGAGGAGACCGCCCTCGACCCGGGCGAGGTCCGCGTGGTGGCCCGCCTGCAGTCGTTCCCCGTGCCGCCCTCGGGCTTCGACGTGATCCCGGTGATCGCGTGGTCGCCCGACCCCGGGCCGGTGCGCGCAGTCGATCCCGGCGAGACCGCACGCGTGGTACGGGTGCCGATCGCGCAGATGATCGACCCGGACAACCGTTTTCAGGTGCAGCGCTCGGTGATGGGCGGACGCGTGTACCGCGGGCCGGCGTTCTGGGTCGCCGACATGCTGGTGTGGGGTTTCACAGGCGGTCTGCTCGACGCCATCTTCGACACCGCGGGATGGACCGTCCCGTGGGACACCGACGACGTGCGTGACCTCGCGGACATGCTCGAGAAGACAGGACAGCGATGAGCGGTTCGGGTTGGGTCGATCTCGTGGTGATCGCGATCGCGTTGCTCGCGGCCGCCTCGGGGTTCCGGCAGGGCGCGGTCGCCTCGGCGCTCGCGTTCGTCGGCGTGGTGCTGGGTGCCATCGCGGGGATCCTGTTGGCACCACACATCATCGACCACATCGGCGACCGGCGGTGGCGGTTGGTGGTCGGTGTCGGTCTGCTGGTGGTGCTCGTCGTCATCGGTGAGGCGTCGGGGATGATCCTCGGCCGCGCCGCCCGCGGCGGCATCCGGTCGCTGCTGGTGCGTCGCGCCGACAGTGTCGTGGGGTCGCTGCTGCAGGCCGTCGCCGTCCTCATCGCGGCGTGGTTGCTCGCCATCCCGGTGAGCAGTTCGGCCGAACCCACCATCGCCAACGCCGTACGCGGGTCGAAGGTGCTCGGCGGTGTCGACGACGTGGCGCCGGGATGGCTTCGGCAACTGCCCAGCGATTTCAGTTCCCTGCTCGACGACTCGGGGCTGCCCGAGGTCATCGGACCGTTCGGTCGCACACCGGTCACCAGCGTCGATCCGCCCGATTCGGGATTGCTGACCCTGCCTGTCATCGCGCAGCTCCGTCCGAGTGTGGTGAAGATCGAGGGTGTCGCACCCAGTTGCAACCAGGCGCTCGAGGGCAGTGGTTTCGTGGTCTCGCCCGAGCGCGTGATGACCAACGCCCACGTGGTGGCGGGTACGCGGACACTGCGCGTGCAGTCGGGCAACGGTGCGCTCGACGCGAAGGTCGTGCTGTTCGACCCCGACAACGACGTCGCCGTCCTCGACGTCCCCGGCCTCACCGCCCCGGCGCTGAATTTCGCCGATCGCAACGCCTCCACCGGCACCGACGCCATCGCGCTCGGCTACCCCGAGGCCGGTCCGTTCACCGCGAGCGCCGAGCGCATCCGTGAGGTGGTGAACCTCTCGGGACCCGACATCTACCGCGAGGGTGAGGTCAAGCGTGAGGTGTACACCGTGCGTGGGTCGATCCGGCAGGGCAACTCTGGAGGCCCGCTGATCGACACCGACGGGCGGGTGCTCGGCGTGGTGTTCGGCGCGGCCGAGGACACCGCGAGCGAGACCGGGTTCGTGCTCACCGCCGATCAGGTGCAGGCGAACCTGCGGGCGTCGGAGAACAACTCCGCGGCGGTCGACACGCAGTCGTGCGTGCACTCCTGACCGGCGCCGCTACAGGGTGAGCCGCAGGTGGTGGTCGAGCAACTCGATCACCCGCCCGGGGTTCTCCTCATGGGCGTAGTGGCCGCTCCCGTCGATCTCGGCGTAGGTCATCCGCGACGCGAAATACCGGCTGGCCGAAAGTGTCTCGGCGTGGATGTACCGGTCGTCGCGACCTCGCGCGGCGAGCACCGGGATGTTGAGTCGTCGGTTCATCAGCCGCAGGAACTTGGCGCCGTCGCGGCGGAACTGTGACCGGAAGGCCCAGCGGCGGTACTCCAGGCTGCAGAAGGCGACACTCGGGATCTGCACGGCGGATCGGTTGCGCCGCACCATCTCGGCGAACTCGTCGGTGCGCGCGAAGGCGGGGGTGGTGCGCTCGGTGAACATCGTCTCGATGAACGCACCGTCGTCGCGGGTGAGGGTCTTCTCCGCGGTGCGGGGCAGCTGGTTGCCGAGGAACTCGCCCATGAACGCCGACCGCTGGGGGCCGTTGCGCAGCACCGCGTGACGCAGGGCGCGCGGGTGCGGTGAGCCGATCACGGCGATCGACGTGACGGCCCGGGGATGCAGTGTCGCGGTGGCCCAGGCGACGAGACCGCCGTCGGCGTGACCGACCAGTGCCGCCTCGGTGTGGCCCAGGGCCCGCACGAGGGCGTTGGTGTCGCCGGCGAGCGTCCAGCCGTCGTAGCCGCGTGGCGGTTTGTCGGTGTCGCCGTAGCCGCGCAGATCGAGCGCGACGGCTCGGAAACCGGCGGCGTCGAGCGCGGTCAGCTGGTGGCGCCAGCTCCACCAGAACTCGCCGAACCCGTGCAGCAGCAGCACCAGCGGCCGATCGGTGCGTCCGGACCCGCATTCCACGGCGTGGAACCGGATGCCGTTGGCCCGGACGTCGAGATCGATCCATGGTCCGTCGATCCGCGCCGTCGACGGATCGGGCGCGGTCACCGGTGTCTCAGGTTCTCGGCTCAGGGGCTGGCGATCAGCGCGTCAGCGGCGCGGGGCGGCGCCGATGCCACCGGGGAGGTCGACCGGCGCGCCCTTGTCGCCGCCGGGCAGCACGCTGGGGAGCGCCTTGGCCGAGTCGATGGTCTTCTTCGGGGCCCGCACCCGTTTGAACACGATGAAGCCGACGACACCGACGACGATCGCGAGCACCAGCAGGATCAGGAAGACGATCCCGAAGGCGGCCCAGCGGGGGAGCCACTCGTCGAGGAGTTCGGCGAGGAAGAAGAAGAAGAAGAAGCTCGAGTACAGCGCGACCACGGCGGCGACGATGAACAGTCCCGCGCCGATCGCACCCTTCTTGACCTCACCGACGATCTCGGTCTTGGCCAGCTCCACCTCGGCCCGGACCAGGGTCGACATGTGTGAGGTCGCGTCCTTCACCAGACCGCCGATGGACTGCTCGGCAGGGTTGTGCGGATCGCTCAGCGGTATCGAGGAGACGTTTCTGCCGACGTGATCGGATGCACGGTCGTCCAGGCTCACAGCTGTTCCTCCATTGCGGGTCGGGCTACGGCCTCATCGTGCCATGCCCCTCATCGTGTCATGCAGCTGTGGGGTTCGACATCGGCAGACCACCCGGACCGGCCGATGCCGAACCACGTCCTCACGCGTTGGCCCCGGTGAGGGATCGGACCACCGCGGCGGCCGGCTTGTCGGCCCAGGTGTCGGTGTAGACGCCGAAGGTGCTCTCCGCGTCGGTGGTGTCGGCGGAGTTGCGATCGACGAGGGTGTAGATGAACGCCGGCCCCGCGTACGAGAGCGTGCGCCACGTGGTCACGAAGTCGCTGATGTAGTCGGCCTGCTGTGCCGCGCTGACCTGCATCGTCGACAGTCCGTACTCGGTGGCCCAGATCTTCTTCGCCGAATCGCCGTGGGAGACCATCAGGCCCCGGATGTCGTTGACCTGATTCAGCGGCGAATCGGGCAGCGTCGCTCCCTGGGAGAACCTCGTGGAGTTCTGATACGGGTGGAACGATAGGGCGTCGAACTTCCCGGCCGCCCCGGCGGCGTACATCTGCGAGACGAAATCGACCGGGTTGAGGCTGTAGCCACCCCAGGTGACCACCGAACCCAGCACGCCGCCGACGACGACGGCCGAGCTGTTCGCCGCCTTGATCTTCGGGTAGGCGGCGGCCAGCAGCCGGGTGTACCCGGCGGGGTCGGGGGCCGGGGCGTAACTGATGGCGCCGTTCGGTTCGTTCCAGATCTCGTAGGAGGAGATGGCCGAGTGGTACCGCGCGGCGACGGTGCCCGCGAAGGCGCCGAAGTCGGCGGGATCGGTCGGGGGCTGGTAGACGCTCGTGTTGGCCGGGCGAGCCCAGGTGGGCGTGGTGGTGACGACGGCGAGCACCCCCATTCCGCGTGCCGATGCGGCGTTGACCATGTTGTCGACCCCTCCCCACGTGTACTGCCCCTTCGTGGTCTCGACCGCTGCCCACGGGACCACGAGGCGGACGTCGTGGATCCCCAGCGCGGCGGTCTCGTCGAGGTGTTTGGCGACTGCGGTCGGGTCGTTGTAGGCGAAGTAGAGGTCGCTGTCGGCGATGCCGAGGGTCGTCGATGCGGTGCTCACCGTCGCGGCGTCGGTGATGGCATCCGGGGGACGGTGTCCGGGGGATCCGAGGGCGGTGACGCCGATTATCAGTATCGCGATCAGCGCGATCAAAATTGATCGAAGAATGTCTCGGAGAGAGATCTGTGGTGCGATTCGCATTTCTGTGCTCCATTCCGGTGAACCCCCCGGAAGAATTCCAGTCAAACAAAATCCGGCCCAGAAAAGAAAGCGGTCCCGACGAATTCCATGAATGTGTTTTTGTGCGAGAGGTGCCGACGAACTTAAAATGTGTACAGAATGAACAATCGTTAGAATGGACGTTTGCGCAGTTCGGGGGCGGTGTTCAGGTTCCTGTCCGACGCAGATTCACTACGGCAAATGTGCGATACATAAACTTCGTGATCGGCCTCGAATTCATTCCGAGAATGTCCAAAATGATGCCGAATTCGAGTCATCGACGCCGAGATCGGCGTTCCGACGAATGGTCGCTCGATGTGTGAACGTGTCCGGTACGGACGTGTTCGGACCTGCCGATCACGCCTCGGTCGCGCGCGGGGTCCGGATGACGACGATGGCCTCGGCGGGGCCACGAGTGGCATAGCGGTGCGGGGTGTCGCTGCGCCACGTGTGCGATTCGCCGGACCGTAGGTGCGTGGTGTTCTCGACGGGCCCCACGTGCAGTTCACCCGCAACCACCGTCAGGTGTTCGGTGACGCCGGCGACGTGGCCGGGGGAGGTGTGCTCGGCGCCCCCGATGAACTCGAGGCGGAACACCTCGACCGTGGCGTCGGGCAGTTCGCGGACGTCGAGTGTCACCGACGTCATACCGCCGCTGTCGGTGCGGATCGACGCCGCCGTCAACGCGGTCATCGGCACACCGAGTGGCGTACACAGTGCGTACAGCGTCTCGATGGTGGGGTTACGCCGTCCCGCTTCCAGGTCGGACAGCGAGCTCTTGCCCACTCCGGACCGGCGGGCGAGTTCCGACAGACTCAGCCCGGCTCGCCCACGGAGTAGACGGACACGTTCGCCCACCGCGGCCGAGATCGACGTCGGTTCCATGGGTCTCGACTCTATGGCCCGAAGGCTCTATCGTTCTGTGAACAGAACGTTCTGTATGTAGAACGGTGCGGTGAGGTGGAGGGTTGGCGATGCAGCGGGTGAGTCTGTCGGTCCCGATAGGTGCGGGTGTCGTCACCGCGATCGTCGGGTTCACCAGTTCGTTCGCGGTGGTGCTGACGGGGTTGCGTGCGGTGGGGGCCAGTCCGGCCCAGGCCGCGTCGGGACTGCTCGCGGTGTGTCTGCTCCAGGGCATCGGCATGGTCGTGCTGTCGGTGCGACACCGGATGCCGATCGTTCTCGCCTGGTCGACGCCGGGCGCAGCCCTGTTGGCGTCGACGGCATCGGTCGGCGGCGGGTGGCCTGCCGCGGTGGGTGCGTTCGCGGTGACCGGGGTCCTCATCGTCATCACCGGGATGTGGTCGGGATTGGCGGAGCTCATCGGCCGTATCCCCGCTCCGGTGGCGCAGGCGATGCTCGCCGGGGTCATCCTGCCGCTGTGTCTCGCGCCGGTGACCGCACTGTCGGGCAATCCCGTGGCGATCGCCCCGATCCTGCTCGCCTGGCTCGCCCTGCTCCGCTTCGCGCCAAGGTGGGCGGTTCCCGGTGCCTTCGGTGTGGCCGCGGTGGTCATCGTGGTCGAGATCGTGCGGCGAGGATCTGCCATCGACGCGAGTGCGCTGCTGCCGCAGCTGGTCTGGACGACTCCACAGTGGACGCTGCAGGCGATCACCGGGGTGGCCATCCCGCTCTACATCGTCACGATGGCCGCGCAGAACGTGCCCGGGGTCGCGGTGATGACGTCGTTCGGCTACGCCGTCCCGTGGCGCTCGGCGATGTCGGTCACCGGTGTGGGGACGCTGCTGGGTGCCTGCTTCGGAGGACACGCCATCAACCTGGGTGCGATCAGTGCGGCGCTCTCGGCCGGGCCGCAGGCCGATCCCGACCCGCAGCGGCGGTGGGTGGCCGCGTTGACGGCCGGACTCAGCTACCTCGTCATCGGCGCGGCATCCGCCGCGACCGCGACGCTGGTGGTGCTGGCGCCGGAGGGCGTGGTCCAGGCCGTTGCCGGTGTCGCTCTGCTCGGCACAATGGCCGCGGCGATCGCCGCCGCCGTAGGCCCCGCCGACACCCCTGCCCATCATCGGACCGCCGCGATCGCGACGTTCGTCGTCGCCGCGTCGGGCGCGGTGTTCGTCGGTGTCGGATCTGCCTTCTGGGCCCTGGTGGCGGGGATCGCGGTCTACGCGGTGCTGCGTCCCCGACACCCCCGCGACGCCGCCGAGCTCACCCCTCGAGACGACGCCTGAGCTCGTCGATCTCGGCCTGCATCGCCTGCATCTTCTCGGCGTGGGCGACGTTGAGCTCTTTGACGTACTCGCGGTCGTACTGCGGCACGATGCTGCGTGAGCAGTTCCAGTCAAACGCCTCGATGTCGATGACGATCGACCGCTCGCTGCGCGCGGTGAGCCGCCCGTCGGCGACGGTCATCAGCCAGCCGTGCAGGTCGGGGTCGTCGGCGGAGTCGATCACCTGCGCATGTCCGTAGAACTTGATCCGGGTGCGCATCGGGAAGTCGGCGACGAAGATCGCCACGCGCCCATCGGTGTCGATGTTCGCCAACGACGTGAACTGGGAGTTGCCGTGGTGATCGGCGAAGCCGAAGCGTGACCCGCCCAGGTGGTGGATGAAGCCGCGGGGTCCGCTGCGGTACTGGACGTACGGCCATCCGGTCTCGGCCACCGTCGCCAGGTGTATCTGGAAGGCGTTCGTCAGCATCGAGATCTCGCGGCCGGAGAGTTCGGGAGGCCCGTCGTCGCCACGTTCCATCTCCGAGCCGTACGCGGTGTAGCTGCCCGTCGCGCGCTGTCGGGCGAGGGCGCGGGGCCCGAAGACGAGGTGGTGGTAGTGGTTGTTCGGCACACCGCTGAGGTTAGGCTCGCCCGATGGCCGCCCATAAGTTGCAACCCATCGACGACGTGTCCTTCTTCCACCGCGCGCCGGTGACCTACCGGTTCACCGTCGACCTCCCGGTGACGCCCGATGTCGCGTGGGCCGAACTGACACGGCAGAACACCCTCGACTGGTGTCGGATGATCAAGAAGGTCACGTTCACCTCGCCCGAGCCGCACGGCGTGGGCACCACGCGCACCGCCGAACTCGCGCCCGGGCTGGTGAAGATCGATGAGCGGTTCTTCGTGTGGGAGGCCGACGCCGAGGCCGGCACCTACCGCAACGCGTTCACCGTCGTCTCCGCGAACGTCCCCGGACTGCGTCGCTTCGGCGAGCTGACCGAGGTCGTCCCCTCCGGACTCGGGTCGCGGTTGACGTGGGCGTTCGCCATCGAACCCGCGGGTCCGCTGGCGAAGCTGCCGGGACTCTCGGTGGTCAGCAAGCCCGCGCTGGGTACCTTTCGCACCGACACGGTGAAGTACTTCTCGACGCTGGCCTGATCCCCGAGGGGCGTATCAGTCGTCGTCGAGCAGGCGGGTGTGCACCCGGCCCCGTCTGATCAGGGCTGCCGCCCCGATCAACGAGGCGACCATCGAGCTGAGAAGTACTGCGGCCTTGGCCAGCTCGGCTTCCTCCGGTGGTAGTGCGAGTTCGGCGATCAGCAGGCTGACGGTGAACCCGATGCCACCGAGGATGGCCACCGCGAGCATGTCCCGCGGGAAGAAGCCCGCGGGTTTGGTCACCCAGCCGAGGCGGATGAGCGCCCAGCTCACGCCGAAGATGCCCACGGTCTTGCCGACCACGAGGCCCACCATGATCCCGAGGGCGATGCGGTCGGTGAACAGGTCACCGGCCACTGACGGGCTCACGGGTACACCGGCGGCGAAGAGCGCGAAGATCGGCACGCAGATGGCGGCCGAGATCGGCTGTATCCGGTGTTCGAGTCGCGCGCCGGGAGCGTGGTCCTCGCCAGGATCGGATCGCACCCGCGTGAGCAGACCGAGGGCGACACCCGCGATCGTCGCGTGGATTCCGGCGTTGTAGACCGCCACCCAGGTGATGACGGCCAGCGGGACGTAGACGAACGGGCTGGTGATACGCCGCCGCTGGCAGACCCAGTACAGCGCCAGCGCCGCCACCCCGACGGCGAGCGCCAGGAAGTTCAGCGACTCGGTGAAGACGACGGCGATGATCGCGATCGCGATGAGGTCGTCGACGACGGCGAGGGCGAGCAGGAACACCCGTGCGCTCGACGGGATCCGTGACCCCACCAGCGCGAGGATACCGAGCGCGAAGGCGATGTCGGTGGCCGCGGGGATCGCCCAGGACCTCTCGATTCCCGGTGTGCCCCAACCGATGGCGAGGCAGACCGCGATGGGGACCACCACGCCGCCGACCGCTGCGGCGATGGGGAGTGTCGCCTGTTTGAGGCTCGAGAGTTCGCCGAGGACGATCTCGCGTTTCAGTTCCAGACCGGCGACGAAGAAGAAGACGGCCAGCAGCGCGTCCTGCGCCCAGTGGCCGATGGTCAGATCGAGACCGAGGACGTCGAGCCCCACATGGGTGTCGCGTAACGAGACGTAGGTGTCGCCCCAGGGCGAGTTCACCCACAGCAGTGCGACCGCCGCGGCGGCGAGAAGAACCATGCCGCCGAAGGTCTCGGTGCGCAGGTACCGCGCGAACTCGCTCGGGGACGGTGGTGACAACTTCGGCGCGTTGATGACGGGGTCCTTCGTGTCGAGGGGTCGGCTGAGACGTTGCCGACCAGACTTCCCGGCGCACCGGCTATGACTTTAACGCGTCTTTGACGGGGTGGGTGTCAGGCATGGACGGTGAACCGCTTTCGTAGCGCGAGTGACACGTAGACCAGGCCCACCAGTACCGGCACCTCGATGAGAGGGCCGACGACACCGGCGAGGGCTTGGCCGGAGGTGGCGCCGTAGGTGGCGATGGCCACGGCGATCGCGAGCTCGAAGTTGTTGCCCGCCGCGGTGAACGCGAGTGTGGTGGTGCGTGCGTAGCCGAGTCCCATCGCGGCGCCGAGGCCGTACCCGCCGCCCCACATCACCGCGAAGTACACGAGCAGAGGCAGCGCGATCCGGACGACGTCGAGGGGGCGCGAGGTGATCTGATCACCCTGCAGCGCGAAGAGGATGACGATGGTGAACAACAGCCCGTAGAGCGCCCAGGGGCCGATGCGGGGAAGGAACGTCTCCTCATACCAGTCGCGTCCCTTCACCTTCTCGCCGTACCGCCGGGACAAGAACCCGGCCACCAGGGGGATGCCGAGGAAGATGAGGACCGATTTCGCGATCTGCCACGGCGAGGTGGAGATGGTGGTCTGTTCCAGGCCCAACCATCCGGGCAGCACCGACAGGTAGAACCAGCCCAGGACCGCGAACATGACGACCTGGAACACCGAGTTGATCGCGACCAGCACCGCCGCGGCCTCTCGGTCGCCGCAGGCGAGGTCGTTCCAGATGACGACCATCGCGATGCAGCGGGCGAGCCCGACGATGATCAGTCCGGTGCGGTACTCGGGCAGGTCGGGCAGGAACAGCCAGGCCAGCGCGAACATCAGAGCGGGCCCCAAGATCCAGTTCAGGGCCAGGGACCCGAGCAGCAGTCTCCGGTCGCCGGTCACGGTGTCGAGGCGGTCGTATCGGACCTTGGCCAGCACCGGATACATCATGATCAGCAGGCCGATGGCGATCGGCAGGGAGACGCCGTCGACCGAGATCGACGACAACGCGTCGTTCAATCCGGGGATGCCACGCCCGAGCAGCAGGCCCGCGACCATCGCGACGCCGATCCACACCGGGAGGAACCGGTCGAGGGTCGACAGCTTGCCCACGACGGCCGGGGCGTCGGTGGTGGTGCTCATGCGCGCATCGTCATCGTGTCCGCCGCCGCAGGATCGACGGCGGCGAGCACGATCGAGAGCTGGTGCAGCGCTGCGGGGACGACGCGGTGGTAGACCCACGTCCCGCGACGTTCGCAGTCGAGCAGACCCGCCTCGCGGAGCACCTTGAGGTGATGGGAGATGGTGGGTTGCGACAGGCCGAAGGAGTCGGTGATGTCGCAGACACAGGCCTCGCCGGTGGCGTGGCTCGCCACGAGGCTGAGCATCCTCAGCCGCACCGGGTCGCCGAGTGCCTTGAACATCCGGGCCAGACCGTCGGCGTCGTCGGCGGTCAGGGGCTCGGCGACCAGGGGAGAGCAACACGGGTCCGACGTGTGCGCGGCGGCCTCGTGTATTGACATGTGTCTATATTGACGTTCGTCGATGCAGCATGCAACCGAACGGATGGTGAACGCGTGCGAGGTGGTCTCGACGATTCCCACTCTCCCCTCCGGGGAGGGTAGGGTCCGCCGAGTGTCCGAAACATCGACGGTGACCCCGTCCGAGCGCCAGTCGGTGCTCGCCACCCTGACATCGCCACCGCAACTGCGAACTGAGGTCCTCGCCGGCCTCGTCGTCGCGTTGGCGCTGATCCCCGAGGCGATCTCGTTCTCGATCATCGCCGGGGTGGATCCGCGAGTGGGCCTGTTCGCGTCGTTCACGATGGCGGTCACCATCGCCATCGTCGGGGGGCGCCCCGCGATGATCTCCGCCGCGACCGGTGCGGTCGCCCTGGTGGTCGCGCCGCTGGTCGCCGACCACGGGCTGAACTACCTCATCGCCGCAGTCCTTCTGGCCGGTGGGTTCCAGATCCTCTTCGCCGGCCTCGGCGTGGCGAAGCTGATGCGGTTCGTACCGCGCAGCGTGATGGTGGGGTTCGTCAACGCCCTGGCGATCCTCATCTTCATCTCCCAGCTCACGCATCTGATCGACGTGCCGTGGCTCGTCTATCCGATGGTGGCGATCGGGATCGCGATCATGGTGTTCCTGCCGAAGCTGAGTTCCGTGGTCCCCGCGCCGCTGGTGGCGATCGTGCTGCTCACCGGCGCGACGGTGGTCTTCGGCTGGAACAACATCCCGAATGTCGGCGACGAGGGTCAGCTGCCGTCCACCCTGCCGTCGTTTCTCATCCCCGACGTGCCGTTCACCCTGCACACGCTGTCGATCATCGCCCCCTACGCGGCGACGATGGCCGTCGTCGGTCTCCTCGAATCGCTGATGACCGCCAAGTTCGTCGACGACATCACCGACACCCACTCCGACAAGACCCGTGAGGGTCTCGGCCAGGGTGTTGCGAACATCGTCACCGGCTTCTTCGGTGGTCTCGGTGGCTGCGCCATGATCGGCCAGACGATGATCAACGTGAAGGTCTCGGGCGCGCGCACCCGGATCTCGACGTTCCTCGCCGGCGTGTTCCTGCTGATCCTGGTGGTCGGTCTCGGCGACATCGTCGCGCTCATCCCGATGGCCGCGCTGGTCGCGGTGATGGTCATGGTGTCGGTCGGCACCTTCGACTGGCACAGCATCACCCCGGCCACGCTGCGGCGGATGCCGAAGAGCGAGACGCTCGTGATGGTGGTGACCGTGGCGGTCACCGTCCCGACCGGCAACCTCGCCTACGGCGTCGGCGCCGGGGTGCTCACCGCGATGGTGCTGTTCGCCCGTCGCGTCGCCCACATGACCGAGGTGGTCGACGTCGCCCATCCCGACGAGCAGACCCGCGTCTACGCGGTACGCGGCGAGCTGTTCTTCGCCTCCAGCAACGATCTCGTCTATCAATTCGACTACGCCGACGACCCCACGAACATCGTCATCGACATGAGTGAGTCGCACATCTGGGACGCCTCCACCGTTGCCGCCCTCGACGCCATCATCACGAAGTACGAGGCGAAGGGCAAGACCGTCACCATCGTCGGACTGAACGACTCGAGCGCACAGCGCCACGACCTGTTGAGCGGACAACTCGGTGCCGGGCACTGACGGCCCGGTGGCGCACTCCCAGATCGGGGAGGTCGCCGAGCGAACCGGGCTGTCGATCAAGACGATCCGGCACTACGACGAGGTCGGGCTGGTGGTGCCCTCGGCCCGATCGACCGGGGGATTCCGGCTCTATACCGAGACCGACGTCGACCGACTGTTCGCCATCCGCCGGATGAAGCCGCTCGGCTTCACCCTCGACGAGATGGGCGCACTGCTCGAGTCTCTGGCCGTGCTCGACTCGTCGGCGGCGTCCGAATCCGAGAGAGCCACGGTCCGAACGTATCTCGCGGACTGCCACGCCCGGGCGACGCAGGCGTGCGAGAAGTTGTCCACCCAGCTCGATTACGCCCGCGAACTGACCGCGCAGCTCGCCGAACACGCCCGCGACTGACCTTCGGGGTCAGACCTTCGCCGAGGCGAGCTGCGGGTACATCGCTTCGATGGGCGCACTCAGGCCGGCCTTGACCGAACGCGTCAGGTCGTCGCCCAGCACCTCGAAGTCACCGGCTTCGACTGCGGCGTAGATGGACTCGACGAACGGTGCCGGTTCGAGTTTCGGGCCGTCGGCGCCGGCGGCCATCGGGGTGTCGACATATCCCATGTGGACGCCGACCACATGCACGCCCTTCGGCGCGAGTTCCAGGCGTAACGAGTTGGTCGCCGACCAGATGGCGGCCTTCGACGCGCTGTAGACACCACCGAACGCGTTCCAGCTCGCGACCGAGTGGATGTCGATGAGGGCCGCGTTCTCGGCGGCGATCAGAGCCGGGGCGAACGCGCGGGTGAGCAGCACCGGGCCGAAGAAGTTTACCTCGAGGTTGCGGCGCAGGTCCGCCTCGCTGATGTCGATGAGGCTGGCCGTGTGGGTGGTGATGCCGGCGTTGTTGATCAGCACCGTGACGTCGGGGGCGGCGGCGACCGCGGCGGCGACGGATGCGGGATCGGTGACGTCGAGGGCCAGCGGCACGACCCGCTCGTCGTCCCACTCGCGCGGGTTGCGTGCGGCGGCGTAGACCTTACGGGCGCCGTGCTCGAGGGCATGGGTGACGAACGGGTGGCCGAGACCGCCGTTGGCCCCGGTGACGAGGACGACGGCGTCGGTGAGTGTGGGCATGTGGACCTCCTGAAGACGAGTACACCGATCTGTGTACTAGCCATGCTAGACGATCGCGCAGGCGTTGTAAACAGATCGGTGTACTTGCCGAACGTGGAGGTGTTACTTCTTCTTGCGGATGTTCTCGAACACCGTGGGGTCGACGAGGGTCGAGGTGTCGCCGAGTTCACGGCCCTCGGCGACGTCCTTGAGCAGACGTCGCATGATCTTGCCGCTGCGGGTCTTCGGCAGTTCCGGCACCACGTAGATCTCGCGAGGCTTGGCGATCGGCGAGATGTCCTTCGACACCTGCGCTTTGAGTTCTTTGATGAGCTCGTCGCCGGTGTCGGTGGTGCTGCCACGCAGGATCACGAAGGCCACGATGCCCTGGCCGGTGGTCTCATCCGAGGCCCCGATGACCGCGGCCTCGGCGACGCCGTGGTGGTTGACCAGAGCCGACTCCACCTCGGAGGTGGAGATGCGGTGGCCCGACACGTTCATGACGTCGTCGATGCGGCCGAGCACCCACAGGGCGCCGTCGGAGTCATAGCGTGCGCCGTCGCCGGCGAAATACCACCCCTGCGAGGCGAACCGGGACCAGTAGGTGTCCTTGAAACGCTCGTCATCGCCCCAGATGCCGCGCAGCATCGCCGGCCACGGCTCGTCGAGCACGAGGTAACCCTGCTCGCCGTCGGCGACCGCGTTGCCGTCGTCGTCGACGATCTTCGCGCTGATCCCCGGGAGCGGACGCATCGCCGAACCCGGCTTGGTCTCGGTGACCCCGGGCAGCGGCGAGATCATCATCGCGCCCGTCTCGGTCTGCCACCACGTGTCGACGATGGGGCTGCGGTTCGCGCCGATCACGTCGCGGTACCAGCGCCACGCCTCGGGGTTGATCGGCTCACCGACGCTGCCCAGCAGGCGGATCGAGGTCAGATCGTGCGCGTCGGGGATCTCGCGACCCCACTTCATGAACGTGCGGATCAGGGTCGGCGCGATGTAATACGTGGTGACCTTGTACTTCTCGATGATCTCGAAGTGCCGGTGCTCGTTCGGAGAGTTGGGGGTGCCCTCGTAGACGATCTCCGTCGCGCCGTTCGACAGCGGACCATAGACCAGGTAGCTGTGCCCGGTGACCCAGCCTATGTCGGCGCCGCACCAGAACACGTCGGTCTCGGGTCGGTGGTCGAAGACGTTGCGGAAGGTGTAGTTGATCTGGGTGAGGTAGCCGCCCGAGGTGTGCAGGATGCCCTTGGGCTTGCCGGTGGTCCCCGAGGTGTACAGCAGGAACAGCGGGTGCTCGGCGTCGAATGCGGTGTAGGAGTGCGTGTCTGCGGCGTCGGCGACCGTCTCGTGCCACCACACGTCGCGACCCTCGACCCAGTTGAGGTCGGGGTCGTGGCCGGTGCGCTTGACCACCAACACCTTCTCGACCGACTTCGCGGCGTCGTCGCCGGTGCCCAGCGCCTCGTCGACGGCGGCCTTGAGCGGCGCCGGTTCGCCACGGCGGTACTGCCCGTCGGTGGTGACGACCAACTTCGCCGAGGCGTCGTCGACCCGCGAGCGCAGCGCGCCGGCGGAGAACCCCGCGAACACCACCGAGTGCGGCAGGCCCAGTCGGGCGCAGGCGAGGATCGTCACGATGGCCTCGGGGACCATCGGCATGTAGACCGCGACGCGGTCACCCGGCTCGAGGCCGATCTCGGTGAAGTAGTTGGCGGCGCGGCTCACCTCGGCGAGAAGGTCGGAATACGTGATGTCGCGGGTGTCGCCGGGCTCGCCGATCCAGTGGATCGCCACGCGGTCGCCGTTGCCGGCCTCGACGTGGCGGTCGATGCAGTTGGCCGCGACGTTGAGCTTCCCACCCACGAACCACTTCGCGAACGGCGCGTTCGACCAGTCGAGCGTGTCACCGAAATCGGTATCCCACTGCAGCTCGCGCGCCTGCTTGGCCCAGAACGCCAGCCGATCCGCATCGGCCTCGTCGTAGAGATCGGCCTGCGCGATGGCGTTCGCGGCGAAGTCCGCGGGCGGCGGGTAGGCGGCGGGATGTTCGGGCTCGCCTGCGGCAGTGGACTGATCGGTAGCGCTGGACATGGTGTGTCGATCACCTTTCTCTTCACACCGCGCTGGGGAGGTGACCCCGTCGTCGGTGCTCCTCGCGTCTTCCATGGTGAGGGTAGTCACGTTGGGATCGCGTTGCAGGCGGGTGGTGGTGACCGGCCGCGAGGTCGGGCCGCCGCCGGTAGATCGCCGACGACGGGTCAGCGACCCCCCGCACCGTCGGCGAGCCAGCGTTCGCGGCGCTGCGCCTGCGCGACCGGATCGGGGACGGGTACCGCGGCCAGCAGCTTCTTCGTGTAACCAGCCTTGGGGGATGTCAGCACCTGCTCGGTGGTCCCGACCTCCACCAGCTTGCCGTTGCGCATGACCGCGATGCGGTCGGACACCTGCTCGACGACGGCGAGGTCGTGACTGATGAACAGGCACGCGAACCCGTGCTCACGCTGCAGCTGGGCGAAGAGCTCGAGGACCGTCGCCTGCACCGAGACGTCGAGCGCGGAGGTCGGCTCGTCGGCCACCAACAGGGTGGGCTCGAGTGCCAAGGCCCGGGCGATGCCGATGCGCTGACGCTGCCCACCGGACAGTTCGTGGGGATAGCGGTTGCGCATCGTGGTCGACAACCGCACCTGGTCGAGCAGCTCCTCCACCCGGCGGTCGAGTTCCCTGCCGCGCATCGACCGCTTGAGCCGCAGGGGCTCGCCGATGGAGTCGCCCACGGGGAACCGGGGGTTGAGCGATGAACCCGGGTCCTGGAAGACGATGGCGACGTCGTCGCGGATGGCCTGCAGGCGACGACGGTCGGGATCGATCATCGACTTCCCGACGACGTCCATCTCGCCGTCGGTCGGTGCGAGCAACCCGACGACGGCGCGACCGATGGTGGATTTGCCCGAGCCGGACTCCCCGACGAGGCCGACCACCTCGGATCGGTCGATGTGCAGGGTCACGTCGTCGACGGCGCGGAACGCCGGTGCGCTGCCGCGGCCGGGGTACTCGATGACCGTGGCGCGCATGTCGAGTACCCGGTCTGCGCGCCCCGCGGTATCCGCGGTGGGGGAGTCCGCGGTTCGTGTCGTGTCCCCGGATGGCGAATCCGATTCTGCTGCAGCGACATCGGTGTCGGTGTGCGTGCCGAGGTGGGGGACCGCTTCGAGGAGCGAGACGGTGTAGGGGTCCGACGCGGACTGGTAGATGTCGAGCGCGGTCCCCGATTCGACGACCACCCCGTCCTTCATCACCAGCATCCGGTCGGCGATGTCGGCCACGACGCCCATGTCGTGGGTGATCAGCAGGATGCCCGCGTCGATGCGGTCGCGCAGGTCGCGCATCAGCTCGAGGATCTCGGCCTGCACGGTCACGTCGAGCGCGGTGGTGGGTTCGTCGGCGATCAGCAGTCCCGGCTCGTTGGCCAGCGCCATCGCGATCATCGCGCGCTGCCGCTGGCCGCCGGAGAGCTGGTGCGGGAAGGAGTCGACCCGGCGGCCCGGTTCGGGGATGTCGACCATGTCGAGCAGTTCGATCGCGCGGACGCGCGCGGCCTTCGGCGTCATCTGCCGGTGGCTGCGGATGACCTCGGCGATCTGGAAACCGATGGTGTACACCGGGTTCAGTGCGGTCATCGGCTCCTGGAAGATGACGGCGATGTCGTTGCCGCGTACGCCCCGGACCGTCGACGGCTTCGCCCCGACGAGTTCGTGGCCGCGCAGGGCGATGCTCCCGCCCACGCGCGCGTTCGCGGGAAGCAGGCCGAGCATGGCCATCGCCGTGGTCGATTTCCCCGAGCCGGATTCGCCGACGATCGCGAGCACCTCGCGGCGGGCCAGGGTGAAGTCGATGGTGTCGACGGCACGGAACCAGTCCTTCTGGGTCCAGAAGTCGACGGTGAGGCCGCTGACCTCGAGGATCGGGCCGTCCGCGCCCGCGCCACCGGCGAGGATGTCCTCGGATTCGGCGGGCTTGCCGCGGAGCAGGGTGGTCAGATCGAACATGGGAGATCCTCGCTGATGTGCTGGTGGCGTGCCCGGTGAGAGCATGGGCGGATGGAGACGGTGACCATCCGGCCGCGCGGTGCGCTGGTGACGGCGTGCGTGTTGTGGGTCATCGCGGCGGCCTCGACGGTGTACGGGTTCACCCTCGGTGTGCTGCCCGGTCTGTCGGTGGCGGGTCCGATGGTCCTGGTGGCGTCGGCGGCGTGGTTGCTGTTGGTCAATCCACACGTCCGCGTGAGTGATTCGGCGGTCACGGTGGTCAACCCGCTACGCACCTTCGCCGTCGACCTGCAGTCGATCGTCGATGTCGCGACGAAGTTCGCGCTGACCGTGGAGACGGCGCACGAGACCGTCGTCGCGTGGTCGGCCCCGGCGCCGGGCGGACGCGACCACGTCCTCGGTGCCCGGGAGGGGCGTCGACGACCGGAGGCGGGAGCGGTCCCGCGGTCGGCGATCCGCGCCGACGGCACGGTGGCGCCGGGTGACCTGCCGGGGTCGGGTTCCGGCGATGCCGCCGCCGTGCTCCGCAGGAGATGGGAATCAGCCCGGGCCTCGGGGGTTCTCGACGAACTCCCGATCACCGGTGTCCGAGCGCACTGGAATCTCGCGTCGATCCTCCTGGTGGTCGCGGGAATCGTCACGACGGTGATCTCTGTGCTGGTGGCGTGAGATCCGACTCGTCGTCGAGTCGCGGTTTCGCGGTCCGACCGAGCAGGCGTTCGTACCAGCGCACCTTGGGGATGTCGCGCTGCCGCGGATCGTAGGCGTCGCGCAGGCCGTCGCCGATGAAGTTGACCGTCAACGCGATGATCACGATGAACAGGCCGGGCCACCAGAACAGCCACGGCCGGGTGGTGAACGCGGCCTGGTTCTCGGTGATGAGAAGTCCCAGCGAGGTGTCCGGACTACGCACGCCCACACCGAGATACGACAGCGACGTCTCCAGGAGGATGGCGGTGGCGGTCATCAGGGTCGCCGAGACCACGATGACGCCGACGGTGTTCGGCAGGATGTGTCGAAAGATGATGCGCATCGGTGACGCGCCACCGACACGCGCGGCGTCGACGAACTCGCGCTCGCGCAGCAGCAGGAACTCGCCCCGCACCACACGCGCGAGCGATGTCCACCCGACGAGGCCGATCACCAGGCCGATGATGACGACGCCGGACTGACCGAACTTGGCGCCCAGGGTCGCGGCGATCGCGATCACGGGGATCGTGATGACGACGTCGGTCGAGCGCATCAGGATCGCCTCGGTCCAGCCGCGGAAGTAGCCTGCGACGGCACCGACCACGGTGCCGACGATGGTGGAGGTGAGTCCGGCGACGAACGCGACGACGATGGACTGCTGCGCACCGCGCATCGTGAGCGCGAAGTAGTCGATGCCGATCGAGTTCTGCCCGAACGGATGTGACCCGAGATGGAACGGGAACCGGTAGGTGGGGTGTCCGCCGTTCACCGTCGGTGACGGACTGGTGTAGTCCCACTTCCACCAGCCGGGGATGCCGGCCCACCCGATCGAGCTGTAGACCAGCACGATCGTGAGCACGAGGATCGCGACGCCCACCATCGCACCGCGGTGCCGGATGAACCGGCGGTAGACCAGCGAGCTCTGCGACTGCGCGGCGGTGGTCGGTTCCTCGGCCTCGGGGGTCGGCGGCCCGGTGTGGGCGGGCACCGAGGGATCGAACGGGGTGATCGGTGTCGTCATTGGAGCCTGATCCTCGGATCGAGTGCGGTGTACAGCAAGTCGGCGAGCAGGTTGAAGACCACGGCCGCGGTTCCGGTGACGAGGAAGAACGCCATGACCACGTTGGGGTTCACGTCCTTGAGCCCGGAGATGAACAGCGTGCCCATCCCTTTCCAGCCGAAGACGTTCTCGGTGATGACCGCGCCACCGAGGACGGCCGCGAAATCGTAGGCGACGACGGTGGTCAGCGGGATGAGCGCGTTGCGGAAGGCGTGGCGCATCACCACGGTTCGCTCGGTGAGGCCCTTGGCGCGGGCGGTGCGGATGTAGTCCTGGTTCATCACCTCCAGCATCGACGCGCGCGTGTAGCGGGTGTAGCTCGCGAAGCTGATGAGGATCAGCGCCGTGGTCGGCAACAGCAGCGACGTGGTGAGGTCGAGGAAGTGTTGCCAGGTGTTGCCGCTGAAGTTGGGCGTGGAGTCGCCCACGGTCGGGATGGGGCGACCGAACTTCTTGTCGGAGAAGCGGGCGAAGTTGCTGAGCACCCGGTCGAGAAGGACCATGAGGCCCGTTCCGATACCGGTGAACACCGCCGCGCGCACCGCGGGGCTGCGGTACTCCTCGCCGCCGACGAACCACCCGACGGCCGCCGAGACGACCACGGTGATGATCAGCAGGACGAACAGGAAACTGATCGCGGGATTGCGCAGCACCGGCTGCAGCACCAGTGCGAGGATCGTCCCGAGGACGGCGGTGATGAGCGCCGACGACAGCACGGGTCGGGCGGCGAGGCCCGCGGTCAGCGATGTGGCGGCCAGTGCGATGAGCAGCGACAGCACCAGGATCAGTCCGACACCGAGCGCGGGGCGCGCGAACCAGTCGACGGCCGAGAAGTACTGCAGGACCGCGACGACGACCACGAGCGAACCGCCGAAGGTGATGGAGCGTTTGCGTCGGTTGCCGCCGATCACCCCGGTGAGCACCAACCCGACGAGTACGCCGGCCACCACGCTCACCCAGATGGGGATGGAGGGGCTGGCCAGCCAGTTGTTGAACTTGATCGCACCGAACTCCTTGAGCAACACCGCGACCCAGAAGATGGGCAGCGAATAGAAGAGGAAGGAGGCGAAGGTGATCGTGTAGTCGAAGCCGCTGTACTGACGCAGCGCGGAGAGGATGCCGACGATGACGCCGAGCACCACGGCCAGGAACAGCGCCAGGATCACCAGTCGCAGTGTGGTGCTGATCGCGTTGCCGAGCACCGCGGTCACCTGCGTGCCGTCGATGGTCTTGCCCAGATCACAGGACACACCGGGTACGAAACAGCCGCCCGCACCGCGTAACCAGTTGAGATAGCGCAGGATCACGTTCTGATCCAGATCCAGCGCCTTGGTGACCGCCGCGATCTTGTTGTCGCGGACGGCGGCGGGGAAGCTCTCGAAGTTCTGGCGCGGATCGCCCGACCACACCGTGAGCATGTACATCAGGAACGTCGCGCCGAGCAGCACGAAGAAGCTGGTGATGAGTCGGCGGAGGACGAAGTAGAACGCGGGACTGCGCAGGAATCGCTTCGGCGACCAGCGCGCCGCGGTGGGTTCGATCCCGGAGTTCGTGGCTGCGGGATCCGACGTTGCTGTCGACATGGTGTGGACTCTCGAGGAATGGGGGCCGATGACCGGCCCGCGGACGGCGGACGCCAACGAACCGGGTGGCGCGGGCCATGTCGGCCGCGCGCCACCCGGGGCGAGAGTTCAGGTCAGGACTTGACCCAGCTCGCCGCGTCGAACGTCGCCTGCGTCTGGGTGGTGTTGAGCACCACGCCGGACACCCGCGGGCTGTAGGCGTTCAACAGCGGCCAGGCGAACACGGGGATGGTCGCCAGGTCCTTCCACAGGATCGTCTCGATCTGCTTGGTCAGATCGAGCTGCTGCGACTTGTCGCTCGTCTCGGCCAGCGTGGCCAGCAGCTTGTCGACCTCGGGGTTGTTGTACTTGCCGTAGTTCTGATCGCTCGTCGAGGTGAACAGCGGCGGGTTCTCCGACACCAGACCGCTACCACTCCAGGCGAACTGGGCCACGTCGTAGGCGCCGCTGGTGGTGGCCACGCCCCACTCCTTCGGGGTCAGCGCCTTCACGTTGTACTTGAACCCGGCCTGGCCGCACGAGTCGGCGATGAGCTGCTGGGTCTGCTGACGCCGCTGGTTCGGGTTGCCCAGGTAGATCGCGTTGACCGTGAGGTCGGTGACGCCGGACTTGGCGATGTCGGCCTTGGCGCCGGCGATGTCGACCGAGTCGTACGCCTTGCCACCGTCGGCGTCGGCGACGGTGGAGTAGCCGTCCTGGACCGGGTAGATGATGCGGGTCTGCATCAGGTTCGCGCTCGGCTCCACGGGCTTGATCAGCTTGTCGACGATCTCCTGACGCGGCAGGCACTTGGCGATCGCCGAGCGCAGCAGCGGGTTGGAGAACTTGCTCTTGAAGTTGAAGTCGAGGTGGTCGTAGGAGAACCCGGCGCCGGTGTTGATCTTCGCCGCGTCACCGAGCCCCTTGAGCGACGAGACGAGGTCGACGTTGGGCTGCGGCTCGATGACGTCGGCGTCACCGTTCTGCAGAGCCTGGACCTGCTGCTCCTGCGGGATGAACTTGATGGTGATGCCGCCGTTCTTGGGCTTGGCACCCCACCACTTGTCGTTGGGGACGATGGTGATCGACTGGCCGGCCTGCCAGGTCCCGAGCTTGTACGGGCCCGACGACGGGATGATGTCGGCCGCGGGCAGCTGCCCGGGTGCGAAACCGGTCCACTTGTTGTTCCAGAAGTCGGCGATCTTCGCGATCGCGGCGGTGTCGTCGTTCTTGACGGCCTCGGCGACGTTGACGCCGGTCTGCTTCTCGATCACGTGCGCGGGCAGCAGCGGCTGGTTCTGCGTGCCGAGCGCGACCTGCCAGTCACCGAACGGCTTGGCGTAGGTGACGGTGAACGTCTTGCCGTTGGGATCGTCGGTCGGCTTGTTGATGTCGGAGATGCCGGTGGTCGACGCGACCTGGAAGTCGCTGTACTTGCCGTTGTGTGACAGCCAGAAGAGGTACCAGTCGTCGGCGGTGACCGGCGTCCCGTCGGACCAGACGGCCTTGTCGTTGAGCGTGTACTTGACCGTCAGCGGGTTGTCGGAGACCTTCTCGAAGGTGCCGTAGTCGGTGTTGCGTTGGACGTTGCCCTTGGGGTCGACGTAGGAGAAGTAGCCGAACGTCTGGTTCTGCACGACGGCGTTGGCCACGGCGTTGGCGTTCGCGTTGTCGTTGTTGTACGCCGAGTACTCCTGCTCGTAGGCGTAGCTGATCTGGTTCTGGTTTCCCGCTGCGCTCGCAGATGCGCCACCGGAGTCACCCGTGTCGTCATCGGAACTGGTGCACGCGGTGGCGACCATGCTGGCGACGGCGATGCCGACGACCGCGGATATGAGTCTTCTGGACTTCATCGTTTCCCTCTTGCTTGTGAACGGGTGACGGCCTTGCGACGAGTTCGTTGAATGTGGACGAATCGTGGCCGAACGTTAGCGAACCACACACACCCCCGGCGGCATTACCCGGGAATTCACAATCAACACGAACGAAACATTTGGGCACCGAAATCGACGTTTTGCCGCATTGGTCCGACCGCCTTTCGTGGTGGGCGTCACAGGCCCGTCGAGGGTGCCGACCGGCCGCCCGCGAACTCGGCGACGGGCCGGCGGATTAGAGTTCGGGTGGTGACCGATCCGCTCGCGCCCCTGCTCGATCTCCCGGGTGTCGCGGAGGCCGCCGATTCCGCCCGCGAGGCACTCAGTGCCGTGCACCGTCACCCGGTCAATCTGCGGGGATGGCTCGACACGTCCACCGAGGCGTCGTGGCGGGCCGCGCACTCCTCGGCCGCGATCGAGGGGGTGAGCGCGTCGTTCAATCGTTCCGATGACGTCGACGACCCGGTGCTGGCCGGCGCGCTCCGAGTGGCCCTGGCTCTCACCGGCGACTCCCTCGACGCACTCGTGTCGGTGTGGACGCGGGCGCCGCTACAGGCACTCGCTCGGCTGCATCTGTTGGCCGCCACCGATGTCGTGACCGACCCGGACACCCTGGGGCGTCCCCGGGTCGACGCCGAGGTGTCCGAGCGACTCGAGATGCTGGCCCAACTCGTCACCGGCGCCACGTCTGTCGCCGCCCCCGTCCTCGCGGCGGTGGTACACGGCGACCTGTTGACCCTTGCTCCGTTCCCGGTCGCGAACGGGCTGGTGGCGCGGGCCGCGGCGCGTCTGGTGGCCGCCTCGACCGGTCTCGACCCCCACAGCCTCGGCTGCCCCGAGGTCACCTGGCTGCGCAGGATCGACCAGTACCGTTCGGCGGCAATCGCCTTCGGTGCCGGAACCGGTGACGGCGTGCGGGAGTGGGTGCTGTTGCACTGCGAGGCACTGTCGGCCGGCGCGGTGGAGGCCAGGTCGATCGCCGAGGCGCGGCGCTAGGTCTCCTCCGCGAGACCTGTTGGGATCGAGCCTGATACACAACGTAATACGGGCGGCCGGGGTGATCCGATGTGGATCATCCTGGCCGCCCGTCAGCACGGATCCGGGTTACCAAGCGTGCGCGGTGGGTTGCGTGGGTGGCCTCGGCGATGGACCGCGATGCGATGTCCCACGACGCCCACCCAAGGGTCGTCGTGGTTCTCACTGAACGCGATGTCGCAGGCCCGCAACACTTCTGCCTGTCGCGGCGTGCTCCGCGTGGGTGCTCGATATCCGTGCTGGGTCACGACGTCCGGGGGTCCATTTCTTCTCTTCCGAAGTGGACTTTGCCGCTCGTCGATCCCGTGCCCTCAGTTCTACACCGTGACGGCCATCACATCAAGGGCTCGGGGCCAGTGATTTCACCCGGATCCTCGTCGAGGGATGTCGCAGGTCCGAATCGGCAGCGGCGCTATCGGTTTCGGTTCCCGCGCAGTGCCGCGTACGTGAGGCCGCCGGCCACGACGGCGCCGACCCCGACGGCCGCGGCACCGGTGATCGTGCCGCGTGACGGTGCGCCCGGTAGGCGGTCGCGCAGCGACACCGGACGGGAGAACGTGAGCACGGGCCAACCATGAGTCGCTGCGGCCCTGCGCAACTGGCGATCAGGGTTCACCGCGGTCGGATGGCCCACCGCCGCGAGCATGGGGAGGTCGGTGATGGAGTCGGAATAGGCGAAGCATGCGGCGAGGTCGTATCCACGTTGCGCGGCGAGTTCCTCCATGGCGCTCACCTTGCCGTCGCCGTAGCAGTAGAACTCCACCTCGCCGGAATAGTGCCCGTCGACGATCTCCATGCGACTGGCCACGGTGGTGTCGACACCGAGCATCTGCCCGATGGGCTCCACGATCTCGCTGCCCGACGCCGACACGATCACCACATCGTGACCGCGGGCCCGGTGGCCGGCGATCAGATCGGTGGCCTCGGCGAACACCAGGGGATCGACGATGTCGTGCAGCGTCTCGGCCACGATCGCGCGCACCTGCTCGACGTCCCATCCCGCGCACATCTGCGTGACGTGCCTGCGCAGCCGCTCCACCTGGTCGCGATCGGCCGCGGTCAACAGGAACAAGAACTGCGCATAACTCGATTTCAGAACCGCCCGACGATTGATCAGACCTTCATCGAAGAATGGGCGAGAAAATGCGAGGGTGCTCGATTTCGCGATGATTGTTTTGTCGAGATCGAAGAATGCGGCGACGGGCGTCTCGGCAGCACCTGCCGACCTCGGGACACCGTCTCGGCCGAGCGGGGTCGCGGTCACCGTCCGAGCCTACGTCGGCGGTGGCCCCCTGGGGCGGCGCCCGCGGACCGTACCTCGGGGTTTCGTCTGGTCAGACGCCGAAAACTACCCAGAAGTAACAACCGTCGGTAACTTGCATTACACCCCGCGGGAGTGTGTATAGTCGTCCTTACCCGGTTCATCCGGGGCTTTCAGCCCGACCCCCCGGGGCTGAAACGCGACGACCCTGGCCTCCTCCCCCCCTGGCCGGGGTCGTCCTCTATTCACGGCCTTTTTCTCACGTCGCATTCGACGTCATCATCAGCATTCACCATCGTGATCTTTCAGTGCACACCTGTACCCACAATCGGCCGCTCTGTCCCCACATAGGCCTTTGTGCACAGGTGGTGCCTGCAGTGGCCGCGAGACGCGCCGGTGCATGGGTGTGCACGACCATCATCGTCGCCATGACCGATCACCCCTCCGCCCCCGACCGACGATCCGGCCCCGACCAGCTGCTGGCGCTCGTCGGCGCCGATCTCCGTGACGACGTCGCACGCTGCGCCGCGGCCGCCGGCTACCAGGTGGTCGATGCGACCGCCACCACCGCGCGCCGTGCCTGGTCAGAGGCGACAGCGGTGGTGGTCGACGCCGCAGCAGCCCGCGAACTGATCGCGCTCGGGTGGCCGCGAAGGAGATGCGTCCTCGTCGTGGGTCCTGCAGAGGTCGATCCCGGACTCTGGCGCGCCGCGCTCACCCTCGGGGCCGAGGACGGACTGGTCCTGCCCGCCGACGAACACGCCGTCGTCGGAGCGCTCAGCCGTTATCGCGCGCCACGGCGACTCGCAGGTGCGGCCGTCGCGATCCTGGGCGGGCATGGAGGGGCCGGCGCCTCGGTGTTGGCCGCCGCGGTCGCCGCCCGGGCCGCCGACGACCTGTCCGGGTCGGCGTTGCTGCTCGACCTCGATGAACTCGGCGGCGGTATCGACCTGATCTTCGGGCTCGAGGACTCGGCCGGGCTGCGGTGGCCCGACCTCACCCTCGACGGTGGTGCGGTGTTCGCCGACAGCCTCCACGCGGCGGTGCCCCACGCCGCCCCGGGACTCGCGCTGCTCTGCCCGCGCCGTGGCGTCGACCACCGCATCGGGGTCGACGCCGCCGTGGCGGTCATCGAGGCCGGTCGCGACAGCGGTGACGTCGTGGTGGTGGATCTGCCCCGCGCCACCGACCCGGTGTGCCGCGCCGTCGTCGAGTGCGTCGACCTCGTGGTCGTCGTGACCACCGCGACGGTGCGCGGCTGCGCCGCCGCCCGTGACACCGTCACCCGACTGCGGCCGGTGACCGACCGCCTCGGGCTGGTGGTGCGCGGGCCCGCGCCCGGAGGACTCACCGCCTCACAGATCGCGGCCATCGTCGACATCGAACTGCTCGCCGCGCTGCGCCCGCAGCGACATGTCGTCGGCGCCATCGAATCCGGTCGGCTCCCACTCGGCCGCCGCTCACCGCTGGCCGCGGCGGCCGACGCCGTCCTCGATCGCGTTCTCGACGTGGCCGGACTCGCGGCGTGAGCAGTGTCGAATCGCGGTCGGACCTGCTGATCCGTGTGCGCGAGAGACTCGCCGCGGAATCGGCCGACCCCACCCCCCAGGTGATGGCCGATGCCGTCCGCGCCGAATCGGGCGGGGTACTCGGTGACACCGATCTGCTCGAGGCGCTGCGCTTCCTGCAGACCGAACTGGTCGGCGCCGGACGTCTCGAGCACCTGCTGTCCGATCCCGATGTCGCCGACATCCTCGTCGTCGGGCCCGACCAGGTGTGGGTCGATCGCGGGCGAGGTCTCGTCCCCAGCGACGTCCGGTTCGACGACGACGCCGCCGTCCGGCGCCTCGCGGTCCGCCTCGCGCTCGGCGCGGGCAAACGCCTCGACGACGCGGCGCCGTGGGTGGACGGCCAGCTCAGCAACGTCGGCCGCCGCGGTTACAGCGTGCGCCTGCACGCGGTCATCCCGCCGATCAGCGTCGATGGCACCTGCCTGTCGCTGCGGGTGCTGCGCCCGGCCACCCAACACCTCGGGGCGCTCGTCGAGCGCGGTGCCGTGCCGGCGGAGATCGCCGGTCTCGTGGAGTCGATCGTCACCGCCCGCCTGGCGTTCCTGGTGGTGGGCGGAACCGGCGCCGGCAAGACCACGCTGTTGAGCGCGATGCTCGGACGCGTCGATCCGGCCGAACGGATCCTCGTCGTCGAGGACGCCGTGGAACTCGCCCCAGCCCACCCGCACGTGGTGCGTCTGGTCGCGCGGACGGCCAACGTCGAGGGTGCCGGTGCGGTCGCCGTCCGCGATCTCGTACGCCAGGCCCTGCGTATGCGACCCGATCGCATCGTGGTCGGTGAGGTCCGTGGCCCCGAGGTCGTCGACCTGCTGACCGCGCTCAACACCGGCCACGAAGGGTGCGCCGGAACGCTGCACGCGAACTCGGGGGCGGAGGTCCCCGCGCGGATGGAGGCGCTCGCCGCGCTCGGCGGCATGGATCGCACGGCGCTGCACAGCCAGCTCGCGGCCGCGGTCCACGTGGTGGTCGTGGTGGCGCGTGACGCCGACGGTCAACGCGGTGTCGTGGAGATCGGGATGGTCGACCGCGGCTCCGATGGCTGGGTACACATCGAGCCGGTCTGGCGACGGGACACCGGATTCGGTTCCGCGGTCGACCGACTCCACACGCTGATGGCGCAGCGCGACAACAGGACCGCGCGATGAGCGCCGTCGTCGCGGCGATGGCCGCACTGCTGATGCTGTGGCCGCACGCACGACCCACCACCCGGGTCCGAGGACTCGTGCCCGAGCAGACACGCCGGCGCACGAACATTCCACTCGGCGTGCTCACCACCGGTGGAGCGGCACTCGCCGCGGTCACGGCGTACGGACCCTCGGCGGCGGTGGCCGTCGTGATCGTCGGTGCCGCGCTGCTGCACCGCGCCGGTCTACGCCGCCGCGAACGCGCCGACTCCGCCGCCCTCGACCTGCTGCTCGACGCCGTCGCGGTCATGATCGCCGAACTGTCCGTCGGTGCTCACCCGGCGCGGGCATGTCGTCAGGCCGCCGACGACGTCGCCGCGGAATGCGATGCCACACTGCGTGATTCGCCGGGTTCGGTTGTGTCGGTTCTCACGCGGATGGCCGGTCGTGCCGAACTGGGCGGCGATGTCGCCGCCGGGGTCGAGAACGCCGGAGCCGTGCACCAGTCGTCGTGGGACCGGGTGGCCGTCGCCTGGCGCACCGCCGAACAGCAGGGCCTGTCGATGGCCGACCTGCTCGCGGCGGTGCGTGACGATCTCGTCGCCCGACGTCGCTTCACCGAACGCACCCGTGCCGCTCTCGCAGGTGCCCGCGCGACCGCAACAGTTCTCGCCTTCCTCCCGGTCCTCGGGATCGGACTCGGGCAGGCGATGGGGGCCTCACCTCTGGCCGTGCTCACCGGTGGCGGCCTCGGCGGCATCCTGTTGGTGGTCGGTGTGGGCCTCGTGGCCGGCGGCCTGTGGTGGACCGAGAAGATCACCGCCAAGGTGATGACGCCGTGACCGTTCCCTGGATACTGGCCGGGTTGGCGGCTGCCGCAGGACTTCTCGTGATCCCATCGCCGGGGTGGACGGTGTTCCGAATCGCGCCGCCACCCCCTCCCGACCGCACCCCGCGGTGGCTCGGCGTGACCCGACCTCGCGACGACCCGTTCGCGACCGCCGCCGGATACGACCTGTTCGCGGTGTGTCTGCGCGCCGGGATGCCGGTCGCCTCGGCCGCCGCGGTGGTCGCCCGAGCGGCCCCGCCCGGTCTCGGGGCGACGCTCACCCGTGCCTCGGAGATGCTCGCGCTCGGTGCCGATCCGACTCAGGCGTGGGAGACCCCCGAGAACGCCGGCCCGGCGGCGACGTCGTTGTGCGCCATGGCCCGTCGATCGGCTCGCGCCGGGTCGTCGCCGGTTCGCGGGCTCGGCGAGCTGGCCGAGGCCGAGAGAGCGTCGGCCCAGGACAACGCGGCCGCGGCCGCCGAACGTGCCGGTGTCGCCATCTCGGGCCCGCTGGGCCTGTGTTTCCTGCCCGCGTTCGTCTGCCTCGGCATCGTGCCGGTGGTGATCGGACTGGCGGGCCGAGTTCTCGGCGGAGGGGTGCTGTGAACGCGCCGGCTCCGACCGATCCACGACGCGACGACAGACTGCCGTCGCGCATCACCAGGGGAGAAACGATGTACACCAGATGGATTCACGACATGCAGACGCGGATCATGATCGCGGCCACCGACGAGGACGGCATGTCCACCGCCGAATACGCGATCGGCACGATCGCCGCCGCGGCGTTCGGGGCCATCCTCTACACCGTGGTCACCGGCGACAACATCGTGTCGAGCCTGACCGGCATCATCACCAAGGCGCTCGACACCGCGGTGGGGTAGCCGTTCGAGGAGCGCCGCTCACGTCCGCGTCAGGCGGGCGTGAGCGGGCCTCAGCGGATGTCGACCTGCTTGCCGGTGCTGTCGCGTTCCTCGGTGCCGTACCAGGCGGCGAACTCCTTGACGCCCACCGCCTTCAGGCGTCGCAGGGAGATGTAGACGACGGCCTTCGGGGCGAGCGCGAGGCCGCGCGCGCCGGTGATGGCCCGGACGCGACGCTGCAGCATGTCGTCTTCGTTGGCCTCGTCGATCCGTACGCGGGGGAAACCTCCGCTGGTGAGGTACATGTCGGCGTCGATCGCCATGTTGCCGCCGCACACCGCGAAGCTGCGCCGGTCCTCGTCGGCGTCGTGGCGGGTCGCCCACCACTGCATCACGTGGCCGAGGCGCCAGAGGGTGCCGATGGCGTTGAAGACGTATCCGGTCGATCCTTCGTCGGTGCGTGCCCGCAGGCGCCCTGCGACCAGACGCCGACCGGTCGTCAAAGGCTCGACGATGCGACTCAACCAGTCTTCGCGCGGGAGGCAGTCGGCGTCGGTACGCGCGACATACAGTGCGCCGGTAGCGATCGCGTGCCGCGCCGCGGTGTCGACCGCGCAGCCCGTGCCCTTCTCCACCTCGGAGATGAGCTCGACGGGGACGCGGGGATTCGACGCGATGTGCGCCGCGACGACGTCGCGCGTGCCGTCGGTGCTCGCGTTGTCGACCACGATCACCCGGAAGGTGTCGACAACGCGCCCGTCCACGGTCGCGTGGAACCGCTGACGATCCAGGGCTCGCAGCGTGTGCGCTATGTATTTCTCTTCGTTGTGGGCTGGAACGATGACCGCCACAACGGATCTCTGTTCGCCGGTCACGCGGTACCTGCTGCCGGACGCACGCCAGTGTGCATCTCGAAATGTAAACACGATGTTGCGTGATTCGACGCTATTTGCAGATGAACACATCATAAATTGTGGATTGCGACAAATGAGGCGCCCGCAGACGATGACGATGACGACGAGCGCTGTTGAGTGGGCACACCGCCCCCGACAGACCTTGACGGGTCAGCGGATGTCGATCTGCTTCCCGGTGGTGTCGCGGTCGTCGGTGCCATACCAGGCGATGTAGTCCTTGGCGCCGAGCCCCTGCAGTCGGCGGAGCGACATGAAGACGACGGCATCCTTGGCCAGGGCGATCGCGTCGCCGCCGGCGACCTTGCGCACGCGGACCTGCAGCACGTGGTCCTCGTCCTCGTCGTCGATCTTCGTGCGCGGGAATCCGCCACTGCGCTCGTAGATGTCGGCGTCGAAGGCCATCGACGGTCCGCACACCGCGAAGCTGCGACGCTCCTCGTCGGGCAGGTTGCGCGTCTGCACCCAGTCGACGGCGTGGCCGATGCGCCACAGTGCCCCCACGGCGTTGAACACCTTGGCCGTCGAGCCCTCGTCGGTGCGGGCGCGCAACCGTCCACCCACCAGCCGCTTACCGGCGACCAGTGGGCGCAGCAGGTTGCTCAGCCAATCGGGTGCGGGGATGGTGTCGGCGTCGGTGCGGGCGATGAACGCGGCGCCACCGGCGATCGCGTGGCGCGTCCCGGTGTCGACCGCGCAGCCGGTGCCCTTCTCGGTCTCGGTGATCAGCTCGAACGGGACACGCGTCCCCGCGGCGATGAATTCCTCGACGAGATCCGCAGTGCGGTCGGTGCTGTTGTTGTCGACGACGATGACGCGGAAACCGCCGAGCACCTCGCGCTGGAAGAGGGTGTCGAATCGCTGCGCATCGAGACCTCTGAGCGTGTCGAGGATGAACTTCTCCTCGTTGAACGCGGCGACGACGACAGCGACGCGGGGCGACCCGTTACCCGACACGGAGACCAGTGAACACGATCGTGACGTCGGTGACCATCGTCTGATCGACGCTCAGCGGACGTCGGCTTCCATCGTCTTCCCGGCGCCGTCGCGGTCGTGGTACCAGGCGACGAAGTCCTTCACCCCGAAGGCCTCCAGGCGACGCAGAGAGGTGTAGACGAGGGCATCCTTCTGCAGTGCGATGGCGTCGCCGCCGGCGACGTGCCGAACGCGCTGCTGCAGCACGTAGTCGTCGTCGAGGTCGCTCATGTTGGTGCGGGGGAAGCCACCGCACTCGGTGTAGATCTCGGCGTCGATGGCCATGTTGTTGCCCACGACGGCGAAGCTGCGCCGCTGATCGTCGGGACCGCGTCGGGTCCGCAGCCACTCGGCGGCGTGGCCCACACGCCACAGATGGCCGATCGCGTTGAACGCGAACGAGGAGGTGCCCTCGTCGCTGCGGGCCTTCACGCGTCCGCCCACGAGGTGCTTGCCCTCGAACAGGGGGATCAACAGGTGGGCGAGCCAGTCGGTCGCCGGGAGCGAATCGGCGTCGGTGCGGGCGATGAACTTCGCGCCCAGCTCGATCGCGCGCTTCGCACCAGAATCGGCTGCGCAGCCGCTGCCCTTCTCGGTCTCGGTGATGATCTCGACGGGAAAGCGGGTGCCAGCCTCGATGTAGCCGTTGACCAGCTCCGCGGTCTTGTCGGTGCTGTTGTTGTCGACCACGATCACACGGAAACCGCCGAGCAACTCGCGATGGACGGTCGAATCGAACTCCTGGGCATCGATCGCGCGCAGCGTGTCGAGGATGTAGTCCTGCTCGTTGTACACAGGGATGATCACGGCGACCGAACATGTGCCTTGCGTCATGACCCTGAGTAAACACGGGGAACCCCGCGAGCGCGTTGTCAGTGGTGGTACAAGAACGCCAATTCTTCGACAACTGTGATGCAGCCCGAATCATGTCGAATCGCTCACCTGCGATGACGGGGAACCGATCGGCGGGCCGCCGCGTCGGAGTGACATGGTTCTCACTTCCCCCCGCTCACCGACCCACCGGTGTGACGTGGGCCGCCCGACGGCGCGGCGCTTGGCCGATGACGGCGGGATGGTCTCGGTGGAGGCCGCGTTCGCCATCGCCTCGATCGTCGCGGTCCTCGTGCTCGGCATCGGTACGGTCCTGGCGATCGGAACACATCTGCGATGTCTGGACGCGGCTCGTGAGACCGCACGCATAGCGGCGCAGGGAGACGCCTCCGGTGCACTCTCGGCGGGCCGGTCGGTCGCACCGGCGGGGGCCGACATCTCGATCGGGGGTCGCGGCGATCGCGTGGTGGTCACCGTGCACGCGTCCTCGCCGGTCCTGCCCGGCGTCGATCTCGGCGCCGAGGCGGTCGCCGTGCGTGAGCCGACCGAGCAGGACGCGCCGTGACCGGATGTCGCCGGCCGCTGCGCGACGAGCAGGGCATGGCCACGGTGTTGGGGGCGTGTGTGATCGCGGCGATGGTGGCGCTCATCGTCGGGGTGAGTTGGTTCGGTGCAGCGGTCGTCGCCCGACACCGGGCCCAGTCGGCCGTCGATCTCGCCGCACTCGCCGCGGCGCAGCGATGGATCCTCGCGCTCGACGACCCCTGTGGCGCAGCGCGTTCGGTCGCCGGCGAGACGGAGGTGCGGATCACGCGGTGTCGCACCGACGGCGACGACGTGGTGGTCACCGCCGCGGTGGATGTCGATCTCGGACCGCTCGGCGCACGGACCGCGGTCGCCAGCGCGCGTGCCGGGCCGTCGGGATGATCAGCGCACGCCGCTCGCGTGGGCGGCCACCGCCCGCATCGCGCCGATCGGGCCGTGGTCCTGCAGATGGCATTTCGCCAGTTGGTAGGCCACCCGCAGACACACGCTCGACGCGAGCCGGCCGAACACCTCGGGGTTCTCGAGGAACGCACCCGGCCGGTCGTGGTCGGCCCAGGCGAGTCGACGCAGATGGTCTGTGTCGCCGTCGATCATCGGGATCGTGTCGGCGTCGAGCACGGCGCACCAGGCCGCGAGCATGAGGGCGGCGTGGTCGATCGACGCGCCGCCCCGCAGACGATCGGCGATCACCGGCAGCACGAACTTGGGTACTCGATCGGAGGTGTTCACCATCTGACGGGCGAGGGTGTCGCGGATCGCGAGATTCGAGAACCGTTCGAGCAGCTCGTCGATGTAGTCGTCGAGATCGACGCCGGGAACCGGGCGGAGCGTCGGCAGCGCCTCGTGTCGCATGTAGGAGCCGACGAAGCCGCGGATGTCGTCGTCGGCGAGGGCCTCGTGCACGTAGGTGTACCCGGCGAGCACACCGAGATGGCTGAGCATCTGGTGCGAGGCGTTGAGCAGTCGCAGCTTCATCTGCTCGTGGGGTTCGACGTCGTCGACGAGGACCACACCGACGTCATCGAATGGGGGGCGTCCGGCGGAGAACGAGTCCTCGAGCACCCACTGGGCGAACGACTCCGAGGCCACCGGCCACGCGTCGTCGACACCGAGTTCGCGGCCGACCTGCGCGACGACGGCGTCGGTGGTGACGGGGGTGATGCGGTCGACCATGGAGCTAGGGAAGGCGACGTTCTCATCGATCCAGCGGGCGAGTTCGGCGTCGTGGCGGGCCGCGAAACCGGTGACCGCGGCGCGGGCGACCCGGCCGTTGTGTTCGATGTTGTCGCACGACATGACCGTGAACGGCGCGACACCCGCGTCCCGGCGGATCCGCAACGCGGCCACGATGAACCCGAACACGCTGGACGGCATGTCGGTCCGGTCCACGTCGGAGACGTCGAGGTCGCGCAGTGTCAGCGCGGCGCGCGGATCGAACTCGCCGGTGGCGTCGTCGACGCCGTACCCGCCTTCGGTGATCGTCAACGACACGATGCGCGTACCCGGCGCGGTCAGGACGTCGAGGGCCGCCTGCGGTCGGTCGGGCGCGAAGATCATGTCGGCCACGGCGCCGATGACACGCGTGTCACGACGGCCGTCGGTAGCGGTGGTCGTGAGTGTGTAGAGGTGGTCCTGCGCGGTGAGGACGTCGGCCATCCGACGGTCGCCCGGCAGGACGCCGATCCCGCAGATGGCCCAGTCGGTGTGTCCTGCGGCGAGCAGTCGGTCGACGAACATCGCCTGGTGCGCTCGGTGGAAACCGCCGACGCCGAAGTGCGCGATCCCGATCGATGTCGGCGTCGGTGCGGGGACGTGGGACCCGACGCCGACGTGGCCGGGGAGATCGGTCACGGTTGCCCGGTGCAGAGTCGGCATCAGATCACCTCCGGGGTGTCGCAGCAGAGGATCGAAGTATCGCAAATCGCCGGTGTCCGGTGATCCGGTTTCGCGGGCACGACATGTGATCGCGGTCTGCTCGTCGTCGAATCGTCACCAGGAGGACGACCCGCGGACGTCGGGGACCGTGATGGTGAGGTCGGCGCGATGACGTGTCCCGGCGATGATCGCGGCGTTGCGGATGTCGACGTGCTCGGTCCACTGCTGCGCCTCGTCGTGTGAGCGTCCGTGGTGCACGTGTCGACGGATGAGGCGGGCCGCGCGGACATCGGTGGTGGCGTCGAGGAACCACACCTCGTCGAGCACGTCGCGCACCTCTTCCCAGCCGCCGCCGTCGAGCAGCAGGTAGTTGCCCTCGGTGATGACCAACGACGCGGTGCGCTCGATGGGGACGGCCGACCCGATCGGTTCGGAGATCCCACGGTCGAAGCGTGGGGCGTAGATGACATCGACGGTCTGCGTGCGTAACCGACGCAGCAGGGCCACATATCCGTCGACGTCGAAGGTGTCGGGGGCGCCCTTGCGGTCGCGGCGGTTCAACCGATCGAGCTCGGAGTCGGCGAGATGGAATGCGTCCATGCCCACGAGCGCGGCGTCTCGGCCCAGGCGGGCGACGAGCATGTCGCACAGCGTCGACTTGCCGACCCCGGGAGCGCCGGTGACGCCCAGGATCCGGCGCTCACCTGCGGCGGCGAGCGAACGCGCGCGGTCGGTGAGCGTGTCGACGACCGCGTCGAGATCCGTTGCACCGGTGTCGTGGTGACTCATCCGATCTTCTCGTCGTCGGCGGAGGCCCTATCCGCGACCCGGGGCGTCGCGACTGCGACCGACCGGTCGTCGGAACCCGAGATGTGGGTGAGCAGGAGGTTGAGCACCGCGATCGCACCGGCCTTGTCGAGCGGTTCGTTTCCGTTGCCGCACTTGGGTGATTGCACGCAGGAGGGGCATCCGCTCTCGCATCGGCAGTCGGTGACGGCGTCGCGGGTGGCGCGGATCCAGGTGCCGAAGGCGGTGAAGCCGCGCTCGGCGAAACCCGCCCCGCCCGGGTAGCCGTCGTAGACGAAGACCGTGGGCAGGCCGGTGTCGGCGTGGATGTTGGTCGACAGTCCGCCGATGTCCCATCGGTCGCAGGTCGCGATCAGTGGCAACAACCCGATCGCCGCGTGTTCGGCCGCGTGCAGGGCACCGGGGAATCGGTCGACGGGCACACCGACGCCTTCGAGTGCCTCGGGCTCGAGGGTGTACATCACCGATCGCGTGCTCAGCGTCTGCGGCGGCATGTCCAGTTCGATCACGTCGAGCACCTCGCCGGTGTGCAGCGTGCGCATGTAGCCGACGACCTGGTGGGTGACGTCGACGTCGACGAGGGCGACGGTGAGCGGCCCCGACCGCCACGAGCGGGTGGTGGCCGTGATGTCCATCGCCGTGGTCTCCCGCGCCGACGTCGACCACTCGGGGTCCTCGGGGTGGGTGATCGCGAGGCCGTCGTCGAGATCGAGTTCGTCGACCACGAACGACCGTCCCTGGTGCAGGTGCACCGCCCCGGGGTGCACCGTCGACATGGCGCGCCCGGTGTCGACGGTGCCGAGCAGCTGCGAGGAGGTGCCGTCGACGATCATCACCTGCCCGCCGATCCCGCCGCGGATGTCGATGTCGCCATGCGGGAACAGCCCGGCCGCGGGATACCAGCCCGCGGGACGCCGGCGCAGCAGGCCTCGCGCAGTGAGGTCGGCGACCACGTCGGCCGCATCGAACGCCGCCACGTCGGCGTCTGACAGCGGGAGTTCGGTCGCCGCGCACAACAGATGCGGGCCGAGGACATACGGGTTGGTGGGGTCGGTGACGCTCACCTCCACCGGCCGCTCGAGCAGCGCCTCGGGGTGGTGCACGAGGTAGGTGTCGAGCGGGTCGTCGCGCGCCACCATCACCACCAGCGACCCCTCACCGCGACGCCCGGCCCGGCCGGCCTGCTGCCAGAACGACGCGACCGTACCGGGATAACCAGCCACCACGACCGCGTCGAGTCCGGCGATGTCGACGCCGAGTTCGAGGGCGTTGGTGGTGGCGACACCGAGCAGGGTGCCGTCGCTCAGGGCCGCCTCGAGCTCGCGACGGTCGTCGGCGAGATAGCCCGCGCGGTAGGCGGCCACCCGGCCGACCAACTCGGGGTCCGCGGCGGCGAGAATCTGCCGCGCCGAGAGCGCCGTGATCTCCGCGCCGCGTCGGCTGCGGACGAAACACAGTGTGCGAGCGCCCTCGATCACGAGGTCGGCCATGATGCGTGCGGCCTCGGCGCCCGCCGAACGTCGGACCGGTGCACCGTGTTCCCCGGTCACGCCGGGCGTGAACGTGGGCTCCCACAGCGCGACCGTGCGCTCGCCGTGCGGGGACCCGTCGTCGGTCACCGCGGTGCAGTCGCTGCCGATGAGACGGCTCAGCGCGCGGGCGGGTTCACCGGCGGTGGCACTGGCCGCGATCACCGTCGGGTTCGCCCCGGCCGCGCGGGCGAGCCGCAGGGTGCGCTGCACCACGAGCGCGGTGTGCGAACCGAAAACCCCTCGGTAGTGGTGGCATTCGTCGATCACGAGGTAGCGCAGGTTGCGGAAGAAGTGCCGCCACCGGCCCGGTGAACCGAGGAATCCGATGTGCAGCATGTCGGGGTTGGTGAAGATCCACCGGGAGTGTTCCCGCGCCCACTGGCGCACGTCGGGTTCGGTGTCGCCGTCGTAGGCGCACGGCGCGATGTGTGCGAACTCGCGACGACCTGCGGTCAGCGCGGTGAGCGCACGGATCTGGTCGGCGCCCAATGCCTTTGTGGGAGCGATGTAGAGAGCCGTGGCGTGTGGCGCGGTACCCGAGGTCATGTCGGACAGGATGGGTAGTTGGTAGGCCATCGACTTGCCCGAGGCGGTCCCCGTCGAGACGACGACGTGGGTGCCGTCGTGGGCGTGCTGCGCGGCCGTCGCCTGATGGGTCCACGGCGCGCGGACGCCGATGTCGGCGTAGGCGGCGCGCACCGGATCGGTGACCCAGTCCGGCCAGTCGGCGAACTGTGCTGTCTGCGAACGGATCACGGTTTTGTATGTGACAGGTGACAAATCGGGGTCGACACCGGCCAGGGAGCGGTGCAGGAGTTGCTCACCGAACGATTCGGCGTTGTGTGAGCTGGTCATCGGTGTCCCCGACCGGTTGTGGCGGCGTTACCGACAGATGTCGCCGGCCTGAAATCTGACCATGTTTCGGTCAGTTTGAGTTCTGCGACTGACGGGGGCGACATGTTCATGATTGACTGTCGTCGGTCGCAGCTTTCGGGGGCTTCCACAGGGTCGACATCGTCACGGATGGTCTGCCTCCCGAGAACGTGTTGCGGGCGTAATACCCAAGGTTAGTGCGCGGCTGGTCCGCAAACGTCGCCAGTCGGTATGGCGGTCGGAACGGGCCCGTCGCGGTGACACACCGTGACGTATCCGGTGAGTCAGTAAAGGAATGCAAGAAATGGCACAGGGAACTGTGAAGTGGTTCAACGCGGAAAAAGGCTTCGGCTTCATCGCGCCTGATGATGGACCGGACGACGTGTTTGTCCACTACTCCGAGATCCAGGGATCCGGTTTCCGCACCCTCGAGGAGAACCAGCGCGTCGAGTTCGAGGTCGGTCAGGGAACCAAGGGTCCGCAGGCCACCGGCGTCCGCGCGGTCTGAGCTCGCACACTCTCGACTCCGCCCCCGGCGTCCGCACACAGCGGCGCGTCGGGGGCGTTGTGCGTCTGTGGGGTCGTGGGTTCGTCGCCGTCGTGGCGGGCGGCCCGGTGATGTGTGCTCCGGTCGACCATCCGTTCGAGTAGAGTTCCCGACCGTGGGCCAACTGTCCTTCTTCTCGGCCGAAACCGACGAGCCCTCACTGGAGGATCTGTCGGGATTGTTTGCCGCGCATGGGCAGTCGTCGTTCTCCCCGGCCGGTAGTCGCGTCTCCATCGTGGTCGACGCGCAGTGGCGGGCCGACGCCCTCGTCGAGGAGATCGAACTGTGCGGTGTGCGCGCACATCCTGCGGTCTCGGACGAGGGTTCGCCGATGGCGCGCACGGAGACCTCGAAGTCACTCGACGCCCTCACGCGATCGTGGGTGAAGGGCGCGGTCAAGACGATGCCCGCCGACTGGGTGCCCAGTCCGCGCGCGCTGCGCCTGTGGGCGATCGCCGCGGGGCGTCGTGAGGAGGACCGATATCTGCTCGGCCTCGACCCCCACGCACCCGAGACGCACTCGCCCCTGGCGACCGCGCTGATGCGTGCGGGGATCGCGCCCACGCTGGTCGGGACGCGGGGCCATTCGCCGGCCCTGCGCGTCGCCGGACGGCGTCGGCTGTCGCGTCTGCAGGAGAACATCGGGGCACCACCGGGGCACCTCGAGGCGGTCGGATTCTGGCCCACGGTGTGACATACCGATCTGTCAGATCGATCACCCCGGTGAGCTGCGGTTTCACCCACGCTGCGCCGCACTGACGCAGGCTGTGCGGCGCCGTGGAAACCTTTGCGCTCTCAGCGGCGTTGTGTGCATAGGCTGTTATATGGGGTAGAACAAGCCAGATGTGTCGGCTGCGCGGACCGTCTCCGATGCCGTCAGAACACATATAGAAGGCCTTACCCACAGGCCGGTAGAAAGGTGCAGGCACAGACAGTGGCTGATAGCGACACCGCGTCCACCCGCTCCGGTGGCAATGTGCGCCGCCTCGTGATCGTCGAGTCGCCCACCAAAGCCCGCAAGATCGCCGGATACCTCGGCTCGAACTATGTCGTCGAGTCGTCGCGCGGACACATCCGTGACCTCCCGCGCGGCGCCGCCGACGTACCCGCCAAATACAAGGGACAGCCCTGGGCCCGCCTCGGGGTGAACGTCGAGCAGGACTTCGAGCCGCTCTACGTGGTGTCGCCGGACAAGAAGTCCACGGTCACCGAACTCAAGCAGCTGCTCAAGGGTGTCGACGAGCTCTACCTCGCCACCGACGGTGACCGCGAGGGCGAGGCCATCGCGTGGCACCTGCTGGAGACACTGCGTCCCAGCGTCCCCGTCAAGCGCATGGTGTTCCACGAGATCACCCAGTCGGCCATCCAGGCCGCCGCCGACGCCCCGCGCGATCTCGACGTCGACCTCGTCGACGCCCAGGAGACACGCCGCATCCTCGACCGCCTGTACGGCTACGAGGTGTCGCCGGTCCTGTGGAAGAAGGTCATGCCGAAGCTCTCGGCGGGCCGCGTGCAGTCGGTGGCGACCCGCATCATCGTGGAGCGTGAACGCGAGCGGATGGCGTTCATCTCCGCCTCGTACTGGGACATCGACGCGACCCTCGACGCCGGAGCCGAGGTCTCCCCGCGGACGTTCAAGGCCAAGCTCGTCTCCGTCGACGACAGCCGTGTCGCCTCGGGTCGGGATTTCGACGCCTCGGGCCGCATGAAGAAGTCCGACGGCGTGGTGGTCCTCGACGAGGCCCGCGCCAACGCACTGGCCGCCGGTCTGCAGGGTGCCGACCTGTCGGTCACCTCGGTGGAGGAGAAGCCCTACACCCGTCGCCCGTACGCGCCGTTCATGACCTCGACGCTGCAGCAGGAGGCGGGCCGCAAGCTGCGGTTCACCTCCGACCGCACCATGCGCATCGCGCAGCGGCTGTACGAGAACGGCTACATCACCTACATGCGTACCGACTCCACGACGCTGTCGGAGTCGGCGATCAACGCCGCGCGCGGACAGGCCCGTGAGCTCTACGGTGCCGACTACGTGCACCCGACCCCGCGGCAGTACACCCGCAAGGTGAAGAACGCGCAGGAGGCGCACGAGGCCATCCGCCCGGCCGGTGAGACGTTCCGTACCCCCGGTCAGGTCGCCTCGGCTCTGCAGTCCGACGAGTTCCGGCTCTACGAGCTGATCTGGCAGCGCACCGTCGCCTCGCAGATGGCCGACGCCCGCGGCACCACCATGAGCCTGCGGATCTCGGGCAACGCCTCCTCCGGCGAGCGCGCGACGTTCGCCGCGTCGGGTCGCACCATCACCTTCCCCGGCTTCCTGTCGGCCTACGTCGAGACCGTCGACGACCAGGCCGGTGGACAGGCCGACAACGAGGAGGTGCGGCTCCCGCTGCTCACGCAGGGCCAGCACCTCACCGCCGCCGAGCTCTCCGCCGCCGGCCACTCGACGAACCCGCCCGCACGATTCACCGAGGCGTCGCTGGTGAAGACGCTGGAGGAACTCGGTATCGGTCGCCCGTCGACGTACGCGTCGATCATCGGCACCATCCAGGACCGCGGCTACGTCCACAAGAAGGGCAGCGCGCTCGTCCCGTCGTGGGTGGCGTTCGCGGTCGTCGGTCTGCTCGAGGCCTACTTCGGCAGCCTCGTCGACTACGACTTCACCGCATCCCTCGAGGACGACCTCGACCAGATCGCCTCGGGTCGGGAGAACCGCACGCACTGGTTGTCGCGGTTCTATTTCGGCGCCGAGGCCTCCGATGACGCCACCGAGTCGGCGGCGAGTTCCGACGTCGCCGCCCACGGCGGGCTCAAGAAGCTCGTCGGTGTGAATCTCGAGGAGATCGACGCCCGGGAGATCAACTCCATCAAGCTGTTCGACGACGAGCAGGGTCGCCCGGTGGTGGTCCGCGTGGGCCGGTTCGGGCCGTACCTCGAACGCAACGTCGCCGGACCCGACGCCGAACCGGATCTGCAGCGGGCCAACCTGCCCGACGACATGACGCCGGACGAGCTGACCATCGAGGTCGCCGAGAAGCTGTTCAGCACGCCGCAGGAGGGTCGTACCCTCGGCGTCGACCCGGTCACCGGGCACGAGATCGTCGCCAAGGAGGGACGTTTCGGTCCCTACGTCACCGAGATCCTCCCCGACCCGGACGAGGAGTCCGATTCCGACGAGGGCGATGGCGGCAGTTCTGTTCCGGCACTGACGGTCCCGCCCGGTCCCACGCCGCTCGACGGTGACGGTGCGAGTGCCTCCGGCGGATCGGGCAGCGGCGGCACCGCCGTGGCCACGAAGGCCGGGGCGACCACGAAGACCGCGGCCAAGAAGGCGACGAAGAAGGTCGCGGCGAAGAAGGCCGGACCGAAGCCGCGCACCGGTTCGCTGTTCAAGTCGATGGAGATCGCGACGGTCACCCTCGACGACGCGCTGAAGTTGCTGTCGCTGCCGCGTGTCGTGGGCGTCGACCCGGAGAGCAACGAGGAGATCACCGCCCAGAACGGCCGGTACGGCCCGTATCTGAAGAAGGGTACCGACTCCCGATCGTTGAGCGCCGAGGACCAGATCTTCGGCATCACCCTCGAGGAAGCGCTCAAGATCTACTCCGAGCCCAAGCGACGCGGTCGTGCCGCCGCGGCCCCGCCGCTGCGCGAACTGGGCAAGGACTCGGTCAGCGAGCAGCCGATGGTGATCAAGGACGGCCGTTTCGGACCGTATGTCACCGATGGCGAGACCAACGCGAGTCTCCGCAAGGACGACGACGTCGCCTCCATCACCGACGAGCGGGCGATGGAACTGCTCGCCGACCGTCGTGCGCGCGGCCCGGTGAAGAAGAAGGTTAAGAAGGCACCGGCCAAGAAGGCGCCCGCGAAGAAGACCGCCGCCAAGAAGGCCCCGGCCAAGAAGGCAGCTGCCAAGAAGGCGCCCGCGAAAAAGACTGCGGCCGCCAAGAAGACCGCTGCGAAGACCACCGCTGCGAAGAAGACGGCTGCGAAGAAGACGGCGACCACCGATGAGACCGGATCCGGCTCCGGCGACTGACGCCACCGACCTCGACGACCGGTGGTACCGGGCGATGTTCGAGGCCAGCACCGTCCCGATGGCACTCGCCGACGAGGATGGCCTGCTGGTGGTGGCCAACGAGGCCTACTGCGCGATGGTCGGACGGCCGTGGTCGGAGATCGCCGGACGGTCGTCGCGCGACTTCACCCACGCCGACGACCTCGCCCAGCATCGCGCGATGGACAAGCTGATGGCCGCCGCGGCCGAGCGTGGCGAGATCCTGCGTGTCGAGAAGCGCTACCTGCACCCCGACGGCGAGGTGCGGTGGGGCTGGGTCTCGGCCAGCCCTGTCGTCGGCCCCGACGGCCGGCGGTGGACGATGGCCGTCATCCACGACACCACCGACAGGCGGCGCACCGAGGAGAGCCTCCTGACCGCGGCGAGCACCGATCAGCTGACCGGCCTGCTCAACCGTCGGGGATGGATGGCGCGGCTCGCCGAGTTCGAACGCGTCGGGGCGCACCTCGAGGACGACCTCGTGCTCGCCATCATCGACCTCGACCGGTTCAAGGCCTACAACGACACCCTCGGCCACGACGCCGGTGATCGCCTGCTGGCCCAGTTCGCGCGGGCGATGGTGGCATCGGTGGGCAGTTCCGGGGTGCTCGCCCGGTGGGGCGGTGAGGAGTTCGCGCTCGCGTTGCCCGGATCGTCGGCCGCCGACGTCGACGCCGTGCTGGACCGAATCGCGCGCGTGGTCCCCGACGGGCAGACCTTCTGCGCCGGCCACGCCCGCCAGCGGCCGGGCGAATCGGTGACCGACTGCTTCTCGCGCGCCGACGCCCGGCTCTACGAGGCCAAACGTCAGGGGCGTGGACGGGTGCTCGGCACCGGCTGAACGCCGAGAACTCAGACGCTGCTGCGGGATTCCTCGTCGTCGTCGGAGTCGGCGGCCTCACCGGCGGTGTCCCCCGACGCTGTCGCGGACCGGTGCGATGTCCCCGACGGCGTCGTGTGCGAGGCCCCGACTGCGGCCTCGACGACACCGTCGGTCTCGGCGTCCACGTCGATGTCATCCTCGATCACCAGCGCGAACTTGGGACGCGCCAACTTCGTCTCGATACCGCGCCCGCGCAGTTCCACGCCCTCGCCGATCTCCCAGCACTCGGCCTCGGCGTCCGACGCCAGATATACCGCGCGCGCCGACCCGAGCACCCGGGTGGGTTCGTCCTTGGCCAGCTCGGTCAACCGCGCGGCCTCGTTCACCGGGTCGCCGATCACGGTGTACTCGAGGCGACTCTCGGAACCGATGTGGCCGGCGATCGCCTTGCCCGCGGACACACCGATCCCCACGTCCGTCTCACCGAGTGTGCGTTCGAGTTCGATCCGCAGCTCGCGGGCGGCGGCGAGGGCCTGTCCGGCGAAATCCTGGAGATCCAGCGGCGCACCGAAGATGGCGAGCGCGGCGTCACCCTGGAACTTGTTGATGAAACCGCCGTGGCGACCGACGGTCTCGACCACGACCTGGAAGAAGTCGTTGAGCAGATCGACGACCTCCCGGGGCGGGCGGGTGACGGCCAGCCGCGTCGATCCGACGATGTCGACGAACAGCACACCGACATAGCGCTCCTCGCCGCCGAGCTCGGTGCCGGATTCGATCGCACGTCGGGCGACGTCCTCGCCGACATAGCGGCCGAACAGGTTTCGAAGATTCGCGCGCTCACGTAGGTCGCCCACCATCTCGTTGAACCCGGCCTGCAGCAGACCGAGGTCGCTGCCGTCGTAGATCCGCACCGAGGTGTCGTAGTTGCCCTCACTGACCAGACGCTGGGCGTTGCGCAGTTGCTTGATCGGGTCGGCGATGGCGCCGACGAGACGCACCAACCCGATGAGCCCGAACACGACCGACGCGACGGCCAGCCACAGCAGTGGACGTTGCAGCCCCTCGGCGTCGGTGCGCACCAGCCCGGACTGCTGCCCCACGATGAGGCCGACGATCGCCAGCAGCGGCACCACCACGCTGACACTCCAGAACAGCGTGATGCGGACGGTGACGCTGGGTGCGACGGCACTCGTCGGGTCGTTGGCCATCGCCGAGACGGTGATGGGGCGCAACACCTTCTCCGACTGCATGTAGCCGAGCACGCACGAGACGAACCCGCCGATCGCCGACGCGATCCACACGACCAGTGCCGTCGCGCCCGACGCGGGCAGGTTCAGCAGCGCGAAGAGGATGCCGCCGACGGTCCACAACCCGAGATTCACCGCGGTCAGCAGGACCGGCAGCCGCAACGCGCGGTTGCGGGCCATCTCGTTGTCGAGGCGTGTGCGGCGGCGATGCCAGATCAGCACCGGCAGCGTCAACAGGATGCTGAGGTAGCCGCCGACGAACGTCGCGGCCACCAGATAGGCCACGAAGACGGCCTGGTTGGAGATGCTGATCTCCTGGATGCGCACCGTGTACTGGTACGGCATGCCGAACCGGAGGAACGCGAAGGTGAACAGGGCGCCGATGATGTTCGCGCGCACGAGGTCGAGGGCGAGCACCGGCCACGGCGTGTGCGCCAGCCACCGCAACAGGTGCACACCCCGTTGCAGACGCGACTGTCTCTCGATCACGTGTTCACGGTAGCGGTCGGATCATGCGCACATATGCCGTTGGTGACAGTGCCGACAGGGGGTGTCGGGGGGCGAGATTACGATACGCAGCGTGACGTCGGTGTTCGATCGCCTCGTGGGCCAGCAGGCCGTGGTCGACGAGTTGTCGGCCGCCGCGCGGTCGGCGGTGGGTGCCTCGGCCGCCCTCGACCACTCCGATGCGGGCGCCGAGTCGATGTTCGGCGACGAGGTGCCCGCACCGCGCAACTCGATGACCCACGCCTGGCTGTTCACCGGCCCGCCCGGTAGCGGCAGGTCGGTGGCCGCGCAGTGTTTCGCAGCGGCCCTGCAGTGCGAGACCGCGACCGGCGAGCCCGGCGGTGAGGTCGGGTGCGGTCGCTGCCACGCCTGCGCCACGGTGATGGCGGGCACCCACGGTGACGTGCGCCGGATCATCCCGGAGGGTCTCACCATCTCGGTGAAGCTGATCCGCGAGACCGTGCAGATCGCGTCGCGACGCCCCGGGGTGGGTCGCTGGCAGATCGTCCTGATCGAGGACGCCGACCGTCTCACCGAACAGGCCGCGAACGCACTGCTGAAGGTGGTCGAGGAGCCACCGTCACGCACGGTCATCCTGCTGTGCGCGCCGTCGGTCGATCCCGAGGACATCTCGGTCACCCTGCGCTCGCGCTGCCGCCACGTCCCGCTGACCATGCCCGGGGTCGACGCGATCGCCGAGGTCCTCGTCGGCGACGGCATCGACCCCGAGCGGGCCCGGTGGGCCGCATCGGTCAGCGGCGGTCACGTGGGTCGCGCCCGGCGCCTGGCCACCGACGAATCGGCACGCTCGGAACGCAATCAGGCCCTCGGCCTCGCGCGGGCGGCGACCAACGAGTCGACCGTGTACGGCGCCGCCGAGGATCTGGTGAAGACGGCCGAGAACTCGGCCAAGGCGATCAGCGCGGTGCTCGACGAGGCCGAGACCGAGGAGATGCGCACCGCCCTGGGTGCCGGCGGCACCGGCAAGGGCGCCGGAGGTGCGTTGCGCGGTACCGCCGGTTTCCTCAAAGACATGGAGCGGCAACAGAAGTCGCGCCGCACACGTCTGCAGCGGGATGTGCTCGACCGCGCGCTCGTCGATCTCGCCGCGTTGTTCCGCGACGCCGTCGTCGCCTCGTACGCCGCGCCGGTCGCCGCGATGCATCCCGACCACTCCGAACAGACCCTGAGGATGGCCCGCTTCGCCTCGCCCGAGAAGCTGCTGCGCTGCGTCGAGGCGGTGCTGGCGTGCCGCGAAGCGCTCGACGTGAACGTGAAACCGAAGTTCGCCGTCGACGCCATGGTCGCCGACGTCGCCACCGCGCTGCGTCGCTGACACCCGTCCCGTGTGGTTCTCGCGAGCGAAACCCCAGGTCGGTGTAGCGAGGAGCACACAGAACCGGGGCGGCTACCGCGGTTTGTCGCCGGATGGGCGCGGTCGATAGAGTGAGGACGTTGCCCCCGGGCGGCACGCCGCCTTAGCTCAGTCGGTAGAGCGCTTCACTCGTAATGAAAAGGTCGCGAGTTCGATTCTCGCAGGCGGCTCCATGAGACACGACGAATACGCCGGTCACGACGCGGTGGGTCTGGCCGACCTCGTGTCGCGCGGCGAGGTCAGCGCGGGCGAACTGCTCGACGCGGCCATCGCACGTGCCGACGCCGTGGAACCCTCTCTGAACTCCATCACCGTCCGCCAGGACGCCGAGGCCCGTGAGCGCGCGGCCGGCCCCCTCGCCGGACCCTTGGCCGGGGTCCCGTTCCTGGTGAAAGACCTGTTCCAATCGCAACGGGGTGTGGTGAGCACCAACGGGTCCCGAGCCTGCGCGACATCCGTCGCCACCGAGACCGACACCGTGGTGCAGCGCTGGCTCGACGCCGGTCTGGTGATCTTCGGGCGCACCAACACCCCGGAGTTCGGCGCCAAGGGGACCACCGAGCCCGAGGCCTTCGGCGCGACCCACAACCCGTGGCATCTCGCCCACACACCGGGTGGTTCGTCGGGCGGCTCGGCGGCGGCGGTCGCCGCGGGGATCGTCCCGGCCGCCGGCGCCAGCGACGGCGGCGGCTCCATCCGCATCCCGGCCGCGTGCTGCGGGCTGTTCGGGCTAAAGCCCGGACGCGGCGTGGTGCCCACCGGTCCCGGTCACAGCGAGTACCACTACGGTGCGGCCGTCACCGGCGTGGTCACCCGCACGGTCCGCGACAGCGCCGCCATGCTCGACGTGATGCGCGGAACCGATCCGGCGGCGCCGCCGTATGTGTTCGCCGAGCCGACCACCACCTATCTCGACGCGGTGTCGCGCGCACCGAAGCAGTTGCGCATCGGCGTGCAACGGCTCTCCGCACTCAACGACACACCTGATCCGGCGGTGCTCGACGCGCTGTCGTCGACCTGCGATCTGCTGACCGACCTCGGCCACATCGTGGAGGAGGCGCGCCCGGACATCGACGAGCACCAGCTCGCCGACGATTTCCTGCTGCCGTGGTTCGTGCATGTCGCCTCCGCCGTCGACGAACTTCGCGCCGGCGGCGCGAGCACCTCCGACTTCGAACTCGACACCCTGGTGATGGCCGCGATCGGCCGCACCACCGGAGGCGTGGAGCTCGAGACCACGCTCGGTCGATGGCACACCCACGTCCGCGCGCTGAGCGAGTTCCATCAGCGGTACGACCTGCTGATGACGCCCACCATCGCGCGGACCGCACCGCGGCTCGGCGACTACGCGACGTCGTCGATCGAGCGCCTCGCGGCGCGGTCGGTGCTCTCGGCCCGGCTCGGCCGATTCCTCGACACGACCGGCATGGTGAGCGCGGCGATCCTCCGCAATCTGTCGTGGGTGCCCTACACCCAGCTCGCGAACCTGACGGGTCGTCCGGCGGCCAGCATCCCGCTGCACCAGGCACCCGACGGCCTGCCGATCGGCATCCAGTTCGTGACGCCACCCGGCGGCGAGGGACTGCTGTTCTCCCTGGCCAGTCAGCTCGAACAGGCGCTGCCATGGCGCGATCGGCATCCCGCTTTGTAGGCTCGTGCTCATCGCGAGCCCGAGTCCGCGAGGAGATGAGGCGATCGTGAACGCATTCCAGAAGTCGGCGGCGGTGTGGAACTCGTTCTTCACCCGCCTGATGCGAGTTCCCGTGCTGGACAGGGTGATCGGCAAGTCGACGGCGATCATCACCTACACGGGCCGCAAATCGGGCAAGACCATCAGCCTCCCGGTGAGCTTCTCGCGATCCGGCGAGACGCTGACGGTGCGCGTGATGATGCCGGACAAGAAGAACTGGTGGCGCAACTTCACCGGCACGGGTGATCGCGTCACCGTCGACATCGCCGGTGTCGAACGCGCCGGTCACGCCGTCACCGCACGCAGCGGCTCCGGTGCGGTGTCGGTGCGCATCGACCTCGAACCGTCCGCCCGCTGACGAAGGGGCGGCGTCGTCACGCCGACTGCTAGGTTTACTCGCATATAGTTTGCCTGGCACTCGGACCGAGGATCACCGATGACCGCACCCACCCCCGCCGACACGCGATCCGCGCGCCGGTCCCTCGCCGTGTCGGCCCTGGGCACCCTGCTCGTCCTGGTCGCGTTCACCGCACCGCTGTCGACGCTGAACGTGACCGCCGCGGCGCTCGACGCCGACGTGAGCGGCAAGACCTGGATCCTCAGCTCGATGAGCATCGGTCTGGGTGCCGCCCTGCTCTCGGCGGGGACCATCGCCGACGACTTCGGACGTCGACGCACCCTCACCCTCGGACTGGTGGTGATGGCCGTCGGATCGGTTGTGGGCGTGCTGGTCCCGGATGTCGTGGTGTTCGTGCTGACCCGCGTCGCCGTCGGTGTCGGTGGCGCGGCGGTGATCGCGTCGAGCCTGGGCATCATCGCCCACACCTTCGCGCCGGGCCCGGCGCGGGCGGCCGCGAGCGGTGTCTGGGGTGCGAGCGTGGGCGCGGGTATCGCGATCGGCCCGTTGCTCTCGGCGCTGCTCGAGAGGGCGCACAGCTGGCACGACGCCTACTGGGTCCTCGCCGCCGCCGCACTGATCCTCGCGGTGGTGGCCGAACGTGTTGTGCCCGAATCGCGCTCGGACTCGCCGCGGGGCCTCGACCTCCCGGGTGCACTGGTGTTCGCCGGCGGGATCGCGACGCTGCTCGCAGGCCTCGTCGAAGGTCGACAGGGGTGGGGGCAACCGGTGGTGATCGGGTTGTTCGTCGCATCGGCGGCGTTGCTCGCGTTCTTCGTGGTCGTCGAACACCGCAGTGCCACCTCGATGCTCGACCTGTCGCTGCTGCGATCGCCGGCGTTCGGTGCCGCCACCCTGGCCGCCGTGGCCATCGGCGCCGGCGCGATCGCGCTGATGTCGTACATGTCGGGCTTCCTCGGCGCGGCGCTGGGGATCTCGGCGCTCGGGGCCGCGCTGCTGTTGTTCGCGTGGTCGGGGACCTCCGTCGTCACCGCGCTGCTGGCCCGCCGTATCCCGGCGCGCATCTCGGGTCGTGTTCAGCTCGGCGTCGGATTGCTGGGCGTCGCAGTCGGTCTCGCGGGTCTGACCGGTGTCGGCGAGGAGTCGGGATGGGCACGGTTCCTGCCGGGGCTGCTGTTCGCGGGTGTCGCGACCGGCGTGGTCAACGCCAACCTCGGCAAGGAGGCGGTTGCCAGCGTCCCGGCCGGTCGGGGCGGGATGGGCAGCGGGGCCAACAACACCGCCCGCTATGTCGGATCGGCGATCGGTGTGACGATCGTGTCGGTGATCGCCACCCACCCCGGTCCTGGCTCGGCCGCCGCCGACCTCGTCGGTGGCTGGAACGTCGCATCGGTGGTGACGGCGGTGATCTCGGCGGTGGGCGGTCTGGTGGTGCTGGCGCTGCACCGCCGAACTAGGATTCGAGATCTCGCCCAGAAAGACCCAGCCCAGTCGGGCCCGATTGTTCAGGTGGCAGAAAACCAGTGAGCGTTCTCGTGTGTTTCCACGCCCATCCCGACGACGAGGTGTTCAGCACCGGCGGCACGATGCGCCGCGCCGCCGACGACGGTCACCGGGTGGTGCTGGTGACCGCGACCGACGGTGCGCGCGGGGAGTTCCCCCCGGACCTCCTGGCCGAGGGGGAGTCGCTGCTCGAGCGCCGCCGCGTGGAGCTGGCCCGTTCGGCCGAGATCCTGGGCGTCCATCGACTCGTGATGTTCGACTATCCCGACTCGGGCATGGCCGGCACCGACGACAACGCCAACCCCGACGCGTTCACCAACGTCGACGTCGAGACCGCCGCGCAACGCCTCGCCGACATCCTCGTGGAGGAGAAGGCCGACGTGGTCACCTTCTACGACAGCAACGGCGGCTACGGACACCCCGATCACATCGCGGTCCACCACGTCGGTCGGCGTGCCGCCGAGATCGCGGGCACGCCACACGCTTTCGAGAACGTCGCCAACCGCGACCGGATGCGTGAACTGATGAAGATCAATCCCCGGTGGTCCGAGGAGGAGTCCCCGCTCGACATCGAGACGTTCGGCGTACCGGCCGCCGAGATCACCGTCGAGGTGGACGTGAGCGACCTCATCGAGACCAAGAGGGCCGCGATGGTCGCGCACGCCACCCAGATCGGTGACTTCGGACCGTTCCTCGAGATGCCGGTGGAGATGTTGACCGCCGCGTTCGGACTCGAGTCGTTCCGACGAGCAGACCTCGTGATCGAGCCGATGCGGGATCGTCTGCCGCTGTAGCGGGATCAGCCGATGGTGGCGTGCATCTCCCACACGATGACCTCGGCGCCGACCGCGGAGCTCAGGGTCTGACCCCCGCCGCCGCTGACGCGCACCGCGTCGCCCTCGGCGAGCACACCGACGCCTTCGAGTGAGGCCTCACCGCGGGCGACGAAGACGTGCAGGAACGGTGCGTCGGGCAGGGTGACCGCTCGCCGGCCCGGCTGCAGCCGCGCCACGTGCATCGCCGCGTACTTGTTCTTGATGCGGATCGCCGAGTGGTCGGCGTATTCGGGCATCCCCGATGCGACTGGGACCAACCCACCCGAGAGCAGCTCGTGGTCGATCTCGAGTTGCTCGTAGGTGGGGGTGATGCCGCCCTCGTCGGGGACCACCCACATCTGTACGAAGTGCACCGGCTCGGCGTGCTCGGACTTGTACGCGCCCGCGACGTCTCCGAGGCGCCACGAGTCGTTCTTCTCCGAATGCATGATCCCGGTGCCGGCGCTCATGCGTTGGGCGAGCCCGGGGTAGATGACGCCCGAGTGCCCCATCGAGTCCTGGTGGACCAACGATCCCTGCAACACCCAGGTGACGATCTCCATGTCGCGGTGCGGGTGGGTGTCGAAACCCTGCCCGGGCGTGACGATGTCGTCGTTGTTGACCAGCAGCACGCCGTGATGGGTGTTGTCGGGATCGTAATTGCCCCCGAACGAGAACGAATGCTTCGAGTCCAGCCACCCGATGCGGGTGGAGTCCCGGTCATCGGAGCGGCGGACGTCAAGGTTCGGCGCGACTGCGGTGCTCATGCGGACAGTTTGCCCGCGATGGAGACCACTCGGGTGGCGAGGTGATCGAGCGCGTCGAGGGTGGCCGGCGACAGTTCATCGGTGTTGTTCGCACCGGTGATGTGGCCGACGCCGTAGGGGTTGCCGTCGGCGAATTTCACACCGTCGGTGTAGCCGGGTGCGGCGATGACGCCGCCCCAGTGCATGACCGAGGTGTAGAGCGCGAGCAGCGTGGCCTCCTGACCGCCGTGCGCGGTCTGGCTGGAGGTGAAGGCTGCGTACGCCTTGTCGGCGAGCTTGCCCTGGCCCCACAGGCCGCCGAGCGTGTCGATGAACGCCTGGAACGGCGCCGCGGTGTTGCCGAAGCGGGTGGGCGACCCGAGGATCACGCCGTCGGCCCACACGATATCGTCACCGGTCGCCGCGGGCTGGTCCTTCGTGGCCTCGTAGTTGGCGCTCCAGGCCGGGTTCTCGGCGAACACCGAGGGATCGGTGGTCTCCGCGATGTGGCGCACGCGGACCTCGGCGCCTGCCTTCTCGGCCGCCTCGGCGATGCGGTCGGCCATCGCGGTGCCGTGGCCGGTGGCGGAGTAGTAGATGACAGCGAGCTTGGTCATGGGGACACCTTTCGAATAGACGTCTGACCGCCGAGATGGTTGCGCGATCAATCACCCTGGACACTACCGAAGATGATTGCGTTGTCAACCATTTGTCGTATCCTCGTCTCATGACGGAGACGAGATGGCTCAGCGACGACGAGCAGCGGATGTGGCGTGCCTACCTCGACTCCACGCGTATGCTCCTCCACCGGCTCGACCAGCAACTCGTCCACGACGCGGGCGTCTCGTTCACCGACTACGAGCTGCTGGTGCGGCTGTCGGAGGCGCCGGGACGGCGCCTGCGGATGTCGCAGCTGGCCACCGCCGTCACCGCCACGCGTAGCGGTGTGACCAGGGCGATCAGTCGATTGGTCGATGCGGGATGGGTTGAACGGACCCCGTGTCCGGACGACCGCCGTGGCGCGTGGGCGGTGCTGACGGATGCCGGTGCGGGAAAGCTCGAGTCGGCGAGTGCCGGGCATGTTGAGGCGGTGCGCGCCAATGTCTTCGACGTCCTGTCGCCGCGTGACGTGGACAGTCTCGGCGCCGCCTACGCCGAGATGCGACAGCACATGCAGGAGTTGCCTGCGCACGCGTGATCGTTGCCGAGGAAATCGTCGACGCGGCGTCGCCTCCGGTTCGAGATGCGTTCACCTGCAGCGCGGATCAGACTTGCGGCCATGACCCTGAACGACCTCGAGGCCCCGAGTGACTTCGAGGTGCCCGTCGTCGACCTGTCCGCGCCGCACGACGACGTCGTCGCAGCGGTGGACGAGGCGTGTTCGCGGGTGGGTTTCATGCAGATCGTCGGCCACGGCATACCGGTCGGGGTGATCAACGGTCTCGCGGACGCCATGGACGCGTTCTTCGGCCTCTCGCTCGAGGAGCGATCGCGCTACCGGGTGGCCGATGCCAACCGCGGGTACAGCCCGCCGAAGAGCGAGTCGCTGAGCCTGAGTCTCGGGGTGGAATCGGCCGCGCGCATGAACGATTTCTTCGAGGCGTTCAACGTCGGGGTGGAGGCGCGTTCCTTCGCCGACCTCGATCTCGACGAAGCCGACTACGGGATCAATCTGTGGCCCGCGGTCGTGGGATTCCGCGAGAACGTGGAGACCTACTTCGCCGAGGCCGGTCGGGTGGCGCGCGCACTGACCTCGATCTTCGCGGCGGCCCTGGACCTCCCGCCGGAGTTCTTCGCGTCGATCACCGATCATTCGATCGATGTGTTGCGCATGAACAACTACGCGTTGCCGCCGGGCACGGTGACGGTGTCGGGTGAGCTCACCGGCATGGGCGAGCACACCGACTTCGGGATCGTGACGGTGTTGTGGGCCGACCGGGTGGCGGGCCTCCAGGTGCTCGGTGCCGATCGGCGATGGCACGACGTCTCACCGGTGGAAGGCGGACTGCTGGTGAACCTCGGCGATCTCACCGCGCGACTCACCAACGACCGGTGGCTCTCCACGCTGCACCGGGTGAAGCCGCCGATCGTCGACGGCACCATTCGTCGGCGACGATCCGCGGCGTTCTTCCACGACGGCAACCCCGACGCGGTGATCGGAACCCTCGCCTCCCACCTCGGGGCCGACGACGGTCTCGCCTATGAACCGATCACGGTGCGCGATCACATCGCGGCGAAACTGGCGGGCTCGCGACAGGGCACGTCGAACACCGCGGCGGTGCGTGAGGCGCAGCGGGTGGCGGCCGCATCGGACTGAGTCAGGCCGCCGGTCCGCGTTCGAGTTTCGTGAGCAGAGCGACGAGGGTGGCGATCTCGTCGTCGTCGAGGGCACCGAACGCGGCGGGCGCGGGGTCGTCGGTCGAGCGGGCGTCGGCGAGCATCGCGTGACCCTCGTCGGTGAGCGACACCAGTTTGCGGCGGCGGTTGGACGGGTCCACGGTGCGGGCGGCGAGGCCCCGGTTCTCGAGCTCGTTGACACCGACGGTCGCCGCGGGGGCGTCGATGGACGCCGAGGCCGCGAGGTCGCCGATGGTGATCGGACCGTCGGCGATACGACGCAGCAGTCGGAAGTGGTTGAACGGCAATCCGGTTCGGGCCATCATCGCCTTGCGCCACGGGCCGCGGTTGTCGATCACGAAGTGCGCCATCACCTGCCACGCGCGGGTGCGCTGATCAGACATGGGCCGGTGCCTTCGGCTCGGTCGGTTCGAACAGGAACGCGGTCTTCTCGACGGTGTTCTTCGCCCACGCGGTGGTGCTCGCGATGCCCAGCGCCGTGATCGCCAACGCCAGTCCGGTGGTCACCCACCACAGCGGCTGCACCGCGTCGGTGAACGCGCCGTCCGACGCCGTGACCGCGGCGCCGGCGATGGACCCGCTGATCGCGACACCGAGGCTCACGCCGAGTTGACGGCTCGTCGACGCCACGGCCGAGGCCGCGCCGGCGCGATCGCGAGGCATGCCGCTGACCGCCGATGTCGTGATCGGTGCGTTGACCAGACCGAACCCCACGCCGAACAGGCCGAAGGTGACGACGAGCTGCCATACCGGGGTGGTGGGCGTGAACGTGGTGAGCAGGATCGACGCCAGCGCCAGCAGCAGGCCCGAGACGATGAGCGACGGGCGCGTGCCGTACTTGCCCACCAGCCGTCCCGAGATCGGCGAGAAGATGAGCGTGCCCACGGCGATGGGCAGGTAGATGACGCCGGTGTGGATCGCGGAGTACCCGCGGACGTTCTGCAGGTAGTTCGACATCAGGAACAGGAAGCCGCCGTACGCGGAGAAGGCCAGGATGCCGATGACCGTGGCCGTCGCGAACGGGACGCTGCGGAAGAAGCGCAGGTCGATGAACGGTGACGCGTGTCGGCGTTCGTGTCGGATGAAGCCGACCAGGCCGATGATCGCCACGGCGAAGATCGCGAGCGAACGCGGATCGCCCCAGCCCAGGTTCGGACCCTCGATGAGTCCCGACACCAGCGCCGCCATGAACACGATGCCCAGTGCCTGGCCGATCGGGTCGAGCCTGCGGACGGTCGTCGACTTCGACTCCGGCACGAAGATCGCGGCCAGCACGACGGCGGCGGCGCAGATCGGGAGATTGATCCAGAACACGGCCTTCCAGTCGAGGACGTCGATGAGCACGCCGCCGACCATCGGACCGAGAGCCATCGAGATCCCCACGACCGCACCCCAGATACCCACGGCGCGAGCACGTTCGGCACGCCCGCTGAAGACCTGGGTGATGATCGACATCGCCACCGGGTTGAGCATCGATCCGCCGATGGCCTGCACGAACCGAGCCGCGATGAGCATCTCCACGCTGGTCGACAGGCTGCACAGCAGCGATCCGAGTGCGAAGACGGTGAGGCCGATCTGGAAGATGCGACGCCGTCCGATGCGGTCGGCCATGGCTCCGGAGAGCAGCAGCAGGCTGGCCAGGACCAGCGTGTAGATGTCGATCACCCACTGCAGGCCCGACACGGACGCGTCGAGATCACGACGGATCGCCGGGATCGCGACGTTCACGATCGTCGCGTCCATCGACACGATCAGCAGGCTGAGGCAGCAGGTGGCCAGGATGATCCATTTGCGCCGCGCGCTGTAGGTCTCGGTTTCCACCGGACCATTGTGAAACTACAACTGTTAGTCGGGCAAGCGATCGCCGAGTGGGATGGGTCACCGGGTCCGTCGACCGTGCCGAAACCGGCCGGCGAGTGTGCCGAACGTTGCCGCCGAGTGTGCCGATAACGTCTGCCGGGTGGACAGTTCTCCTGACGTGACCGCGCGATCGTGACCGGCGCACTCGACGGCATCGTCGTGGCCGACTTCAGTCGGGTGCTGGCCGGGCCCTACGCGACGATGATGATGGCCGACCTCGGCGCCGAGGTGGTGAAGGTCGAGCGACCCGGGACCGGCGACGACACCCGCTCCTGGGGGCCGCCGTTCCTCCCGTCCGACACCGCGAACGCCGACGGCGACCCGATGGCCACCTACTTCGCGTCGGTGAACCGCAACAAGGCCTCGCTCGTGGTGGATCTGCAGACCGATGAGGGGCGCAGGGAGGCTCGCGATCTGGTGCGCCGCTCGGATGTGGTGATCGAGAACTTCCGGGCCGGGACCATGGAACGGCTGGGCCTCGGTTACGACACCCTCGTCTCCGACACACCCGACCTCATCTACTGCGCCATCACGGGTTTCGGCCGCGATGGTGGCGCCGACATCCCCGGATACGACCTGCTGATCCAGGCCATGAGCGGACTGATGAGCATCACCGGCCCGGACGAGAGTTCGCCGAGCAAAGTCGGTGTCGCGGTGGTCGACGTGTTGACCGGGGTGCACGCGGTCGCCGGGATCCTCGCCGCGCTGCGTCATCGTGACCGCACCGGGGAGGGTCAGCGGGTGGATCTCGACCTCTTCTCGGTGGCGCTGTCGTCGATGGCGAACATGACCACCGCGTACCTCGGCGCCGATGTCGTACCGCGCTCGATGGGCAACCGCCATCCGAGCATCGTTCCGTACGAGGTGTTCTCGACCGCCGACCGACCGCTGGCGCTGGCCGTCGGGAACGACACCCAGTTCCGTCGGCTCGTCGACGCCCTGGACACGCCCGCCCTCGCCGAGGACGAACGGTTCGCCACCAACACCGCCCGCGTGGCCCACCGCGACGACCTCGTCGTCGAGCTGACGCGCGCGCTCCGCGAAGAGGGCGCCGACCACTGGTTTCGGGTGCTCACCCGAGCCGGTGTGCCGGCCGGTCCCATCAACGACATCGCCGAGGCGTTCGCCTTCGCGCGCTCGATCGGCATCGAACCCGCCGTCGCTGTCGCGGGGACCGACGTTCCCGCGGTGCGCAACCCGATCGGTATGTCGCTGACGCCGGCCACCTACCGTCTACCGCCGCCTGTGCTGCCCGACTGACGCGAACCACGGCCCAACTGACGCGAACGTCGGCCCAACCGGCGCGGACGTCGGCCCAACCGACGCGAACGTCGGCCCAACTGGCGGGAACGTCGGCCCAACTGCGGTGGTTACGTGCCCGACCGGCGGGGTGGGTCAGGGGCGGGGATCGGTGGGGAGGAGGCCGTGGAGGACGAGGTCGTGGCGGCGGCCGTCCTTGCCGAGCCGCGCCGAACGGAGAACACCCTCCTCCACGAACCCGCACCGAGCGGCCACGCGCCGCGACGCCGGGTTGTCGGCGTGGGCGTCGAGGGCGATGCGTCGGGCCCCGATGGACCACGAGTAGTCGATGAGCAACAGCGTTGCACGGGTGGCGATCCCGCGCCCCCGTGCCCAGGGCGACACCATGTAGCCGATCTCGGTGACGGCGGACTCCTCGTCGCGGATGCGCAGGCCGCAGGTGCCGATCAGGGCGCCGTCGGCGTCGGTGATGGCCATCTCGAATCCCGGCCACGCCCTCTGCGCCGAGGAGTCGACGAATTCCACGGCGTCCGCGCGGGTGAACGGGCTAGGTATGGAGGTGAAGGCCGCCGAATCGGGATCGAGGCAGGTGGCGAGCACCGAGTCGACATCGTCGACCCCCAGTGGGCGCAGGGTGATCACGCCGTCGGTCAGCGTCGGGATGGTGCGCGGCCAGTCCATCAGCTCACCGCCCCGTCGCCGTGCCCGAGTGATTCCATCAGGTCGGTCATGATCTCCGACCGGACGTCGGCGCGCATCACCGCGCTCACCGGGATCCGCAATCGACCTTCGCGTTCGCGCAGCCGGGCGATCGCCGACCCGGGTGGCTCGTCGTAGAGCACCGTCCACGCATCGGGTTGGTTGATCAGTTCCAGCGTCGCGGTGTGGTCGGCGGGCACCGGCGGACCGTACCGCGGGGTGAGCCCGACATCGGCGAACGCGTCGCGGATCACGGTGTGCAGCAACACCTGCTGCTTCTGCGGCGGCATGATCAGCGGGTGGTGGGCGAGATCGGCCAGGGCGACATCGTCGGCGCCGGCGAGAGGATGCTTCTCGGACACGGCCACCGTCAGCTCCTCCACCCACAGCTGCGTCACGTGCAGGCGACTGTCGACGAGGGTGCCGCGGATGAGTGCGATGTCGACGTCACCGGACACGACGGCGTCCACCCGGCGCTGGAAACTCTTGATCACGAACTCGATCTCGACGCCCGCGTGGCGTTCGCGGACCGCGGCGATCGCCGCCAGCGACCGTCGCGCGAACGACATGTTGGCCGCCAGCCGGATGCGTGACCCCGGGTCGCGCACCGCGGTGTACGCACGATTCTCGAGTTCGATGATCTGGCGCGCGATGGGGAGGAGGCGTTCGCCCGCGTCGGTCACACTCACCGTTCGCGTCGACCGCTCGAGCAGGGTGGCACCGAGGTCGCGTTCGAGGCGGGCGATCTGGTGGCTGATCGCCGACTGCGAGATGAAGGTGCGTTCGGCGGCTCTGCTGAAACTCAGCTCGTCGCACACGGCGACGAAGTAGGCCAACTGACGTAGCTCCACCACACACCTCGTCTCACCGCATCGCCGATCTCCCATGGCGCCGCCCGGAGGCGACGCCGTGAAGACTACCCGGCATTGATGAGCGATCGAGATCAGTCTCATATCGAAGTCGCGCGTGATCTCGGGATCAAAACCCAGCACCATGGGTGTTGGTCATGAGTGACCGACGTTCGCGATCGAGACGAGGAGTGCGACATGGGTACCGCGACAGAACAGACCTACGACGTGGTGATCGTGGGATCGGGCTTCGGTGGTGTCGCGGCGGCGCGCCGCCTGGCCGGCTCGGACAACTCGGTGCTGATGGTGTCGGGCAACGCCCAGTATCTCTTCCAACCGCTGCTCTACCAGGTGGCGGCCGGTGTCCTCGATCCCGAGACCGTCGCGCGCGACGCCGCCGATGCGGTTCCCGACTCGGTGGACGTGGTGACCGGATCGGTCACCGCGGTCGACGCCGACGCCCACACCGTGACCTACGACTCGGCCGCCGGTCAGGTGACTGTCGGCTACAAGTGGCTGATCGCGGCGACGGGTGCCTCGCAGTCGTATTTCGGACGCGACGAGTTCGCGCACCGGACCTTCTCGCTCAAGACCCGCGACGACGCCGTCCGGTTGCGTGAGCAGATGATCGCCAACTTCTCGAAGCCCGACGACGCGGCCGCGCAGAACTACGTGGTGGTCGGCGCCGGTGCGACAGGCGTCGAGCTCGCCGGTGAGATCGCCGGTCTCGCTCGACGTCATCAGCGCGGCGACGTCACCATCACCCTCGTCGAGGGTGTGAAGGAGGTCCTGCCGGCATTCGGTGGTCGGTTGAGCCGGTATGCGCAGCGGCGGCTCGAGAAGGGCGGGGTCGACGTGGTGCTCGGGTCGCTCGTCACAGACATCGACGACGGCGTCGTCACCATCGACATCGATCACGGGTCGGAGACACGGAGGATCGCGGCCGACACGGTGATCTGGGCCGCGGGGGTCTCGGCGTCGCCTTTCGCGCAGATCCTCGCCCAGGCCACCGACTGCGACACCGACCGCGCCGGGCGTCTTCGCGTCAACCCCGATCTCACGGTCGGTGCGCACGCCGATGTCTTCGCCGTCGGCGACATGACGATCCTGGAGAACTACCCCGGGCAGAGCCCCGTCGCCATGCAGGAGGGACGCCACGCCGCCGACACGATCACCCGCAGGATCGGACCCGGTACCCGATTCCGCTACTTCGACAAGGGCAGCATGTCGATCATCGGACGCGGGAGTGCGGTGCTGCAGACCCCGGTGAAGCTCGGCCTGACGGGGCTCCCGGCATGGGGCGCCTGGCTCGGCGTGCACCTCTACTACCTGTCGGGCATCCGGAATCGCCGCGACGCCCTCCTACGGTGGGTCGGCGCGTACGGCGCCAACTGGCGCCCGGGGCTGCGGGATGCGCGGCACGCCCAACACGGCGATCGGGTCCACCGCTAGGCGCACCGGTACTCCTCAGCCGCCGAACAGCAGGTACAGCCCGAGGAAGGTGTAGCCGACCATCGTCAGCATCAGGGCGAGCTGCCCGGTGAGTCGGTGGCGTCTCGGGAGCAGTCGTAGCGAGGCGTCGTGTGCGGCGATCACCGCGGCGATGTGGCCACCGACGACGAACACCAGTTTGAGCGTCGACGACACCGTCGGATGCGACGACAACACGTACTCGGGATGGATGTCGCTCAGCCACAACACGTTCCATCCACGATCGAGAGGATCGGCGAGCGAGGCGAACACCAGCTGGCTGCGTTCGACGATGTAGTTGAGGTAGTGGGCGAGGATGTAGCCGATCACGATCGGGATCAGGGTGTGCGTCATCTGCAGCGGCAGTCGACGCCGCTGCTGTGGCGTGACCCCGCCGGTGGCTCGCGTCGCCGCCCAGAACGTCGCCGCCACCACGGCGATGAAACCGGCGAGCGTTGCCGTCGACACCGCCGACGCAGCGGCGCTGCCCTCGCCCACATCGTCGATGGTCCTCTGCCACAACGGGAACGACGAGAAGCTGTCGAACGCCGTCGACCCCAGCAGCACCGACATCACCGCCAGCATCCCGGGCCGCTCGGGCAGCGTCTGCAGGTGCGCCAGGGGATTGCCCAGCACGACGCGACCCGACCCGTCACGACGGAACGGTGCGAAACGCGACGCCACGAGGCCGTAGGTCTCGAAGGGATCGGCTCGGGCGAACCATCGCGAGCCTGTGAGCGCAACGCCGACCGCCATGGCGACGACGTAGACCAGCAGCCAGATCCGGATGCCGGTCAGCGAATCGGGGTCTGGTGAGGCAAGTTCCAACCACACGAACGCGGCCAGTCCGACCGCTGCCGGTCGGTGTCCCCACGATTCCGGGTACGCGCGCCGAACCGGGGAACCGGTCGGCAGCCGCGCGAGCAGGCGCGCCACGGTCCGGATCGGTGAGATGACCCGCCACACCGGACCGAACAGCACCGACAGGACCACCAGCCCGACCCACAGCAGTACGTAGAACACCCCGGGTAGCGGGTTGACCTCGGGATCGTCGCTGCCCGCGACCGCCGCGAGCAGCACCCACACGGTGAACAGGAGTGCGGCGCCGGCGGCGACCCAGCGCACCCCGCGCGAGTCGACCAGCCGTGTGACCGCCGTCGGCAGAGCGACGCCGGGAGCTCGCGGCTCCAACCGCGGCGTCCTCCAGGCGAAGGCGACGATCGCGAACGATGCCGTGAGTGCCCACGCGCCACCGATCAGCGCGTAGGTGTAGGGCAGCGGGAGGTACTCCGCGCCGAGACCGTGCGCCAGGATCGTGCTCTGGCTCATCGCCGTTCGGCCGGATCGGTGTCCGCGGAATCGGTACCGGCGGCAGCATCGGGATCGTCGTCCTCGTCGTCACCACGCCGCCGGTCGCGCACGGCGACGAACACGATCACGCCGACCAGCAGGACGGCCGGGACGAACGCGGGCAGCGCCAACAGGAGCGAATGCGACGCCAGCGTCGTCGTGGTCGTCACGGACGCGGCCCCACCTTCGGTCGCTCGGTGGCCGTGCGCACAGGCGTGGCGTCGTTCCGGTTGATCCGGGCCGCGCCCCACGCCATGGCCGTGATCAGCAGCAGCGAGCAGACGCCGACGACCAGCGACGCCGCACCGTACAGCCAGCTCGGGTAGTCGAACGTGCGCTCGCGCTGCAGGATCGTGATCTCGCGGACGAAGTCGCGGGTCATCCGCGGCTCGGCCGGCACCTGCTGAGCGCCGATGCCCGGGTCGGCAGGAAGGTAGATCGGCACCGCGGTCATGGTGGTGCCGTCCTGCACGCGCAGCAATGTCTTCCACGAACCCGAGGTCGGCACCGACTTCGTCGAGCGGTACAGCCCGGGGCCGATCTTCTCCAGGGGGTCGATGATGAGGCCACGGGATTTGTCGAGACCGCCCTGCCAGGCGAGAAGCGTCACCCACTCGGGGTCGTCGCTGACGAGATCCTTTGGCGTGATCGCGACGACGGCGGTCGCGCGGGTCTCACCGTCGACACTCGCCGCCGGACTCAGGGTGATGGTCGCGCTGGCGTTCTCGGGCACCGTCGTCCGCAGTCCGTTCGCGACCGCACCGCCGATCACCAGCACGGTGATCGCGACGGCGACGGTGGCCCACTTCGGCCGCGGCAGCCGTTCGCCGGTGAGGATGATGCCGAGCAGTGCCCCGCACAGGCCCATCCCGACGGCCACGGGGATCGCCATCGCGAGGGCCTCGGCCCACATGCCGACCGGCCACGGGTAGTGGTACACCGCATCGATCCACAGCGACTCGAGATACAGTCCCGCGGTGGCGATCCCGAGCCCGCCGACGACGCCGAACCACACCGGTCGACGGATGAGCGGAGTCAGCGCGAGGAGTTCGATCACCACGGCCGGGCCGAGGTACAGCGCGAAGACGTTGATCGGCGCGCCGAGACCGGGACCGACGACGAGGGCGACGACGCCCCGGATGACGGCGGCGAACACCGCGGCGATGATGGCGGCACCGCGACCGAGCGTGATGCGGGCGGCGATCAACGCGAACGCAGCCGCTCCGGCGATCATCATGGGCTGCAACACGAGTCGGAACTGCTCGATGCCGAAGTCGTATTCGATCTGGAACACCGACAGGCCGATCAGCAGACCGCCGAACGCGAGGCACCGCACCAGCCACATGCCGCGCCCGTCGGTCGGGGCGTCGTCACCCATCGCCGCCCGCCCCTCGCGCTCGAGGAGCAGGACGCCGATCAGCGACATCCCGGCGCCGCCGATCAGCATGAGGTGCGTCGGGCCCCACAGGGTGACGTCCTGGCCGAAGATGCGGTGCCAGATGTCGTCGAGGGGGAACCCGATCAGCGCGTACAGACCGGAGCCCGCCAGCAGGATTCCGCCGACCGGCGCATGCCAGGTGCGGGTGATGCGGACCGCGGCGCGACCGGGCTTGTCGTAGGGCAGGAAGATCGAGAGCATGCCTGCGATGAACAGCAGGAACAGGCCCACCAGGATGAAGTAGTGCGCCGGGTTCGCCAGCGGTCCCGCGTCGCGCCCCTTGCCGACGTGCAGGCTGACGTCCCAGAGGAAGCCGAACAGCGCGCAGATGATGGTCGACACGAACAGGAACACCGGTAGCGCGGCCCACGGCGGACGGTTCAGGCGCCGGCCGGCCCACTCGCCGAGCGAGGTCAGCCAGGTGATCTTGTGGGTGCGGTGACGCCACCCGGTCCACAGGAGTGCCACCGAGACCACGGCGGCGGCCACACTCATCCCGAACACCTGGTCGAGCGCCGCGCCACCGCCCTCGGAGCCCGCCGCCGCGCGAACCACATCAACCGCTGTTGTCATGGTGTCAGTATTGAACAACCACCGTTGTCATGTCACGACATCGCGCAAACCGGGTGAACCGGCCTCACCGGTCGGCGGGCGCCAGGTCCTCCTGAACGTCGCGACCTGCCTCGACGCGCGCGGCGTGGAAGTCCTTCGATCGGATGAGGAACGCTGCGCTCAGCGCCGCGATCCCGGCGATACATGCCGCGATCAGCAGGATGAGGTCGAGCGCGTCGGCGTATCCGCGCCCCGCACGCTCGGCGACCAGCTCGCGCAACGGCGCTGGGACGGAATCGATGACCTGTGCCGCGGCTCCGTTGGCGACGGCGTCACCGATCTCGCGGCCCTTGTCGGCGAGCGGCGTACCGGCCAGCGCCGACTGCACGTTGTCGCTCAGTCGCGAGGCCAGCAGGCTGCCCAGCAGGGCGACGCCGGTGGCGATGCCGATCTGGCGGAACGTGGAGTTCATGCCCGAGGCCATGCCGGCGCGCGACTGTTCGACGACGCCGACGGCGGTGGACGCCAGCGGCACATTGATCAGGCCCGTGCCGATGCCGGCGACGATGAAGCCCGGGATGAACTGCGTCCAACCACCGGTGGGGTCGGTGCCGCGCATCAGCAGCAGGCCGACGCCGACCAGGATGAAGCCGGGCGTGATGAGCCAGCGTGCGGGCACCTTGTCGGAGAGTCGACCGGCGATGGCGGCCGAGACGAAGACGAGTCCGGAGAACGGCAGGAAGTACAGACCCGCCTGCAACGCGGAGTACCCCATGGTGCCCTGCAGGTAGATGACGATGTAGGTCAGCAGCGAGAACATCGAGGCCGAGATGGCCCACGCGGCGATGAGCCCGCCGGTGAAGGTGGGGACCCGGAACAGCGCGGCGTAGACCATCGGCTCGGCGACGGTGCGCTCGACGACGGCGAACGCGATCAACAGCACGGCGGCGGCGATGAGGGAACCGGAGACCTGCAGCGAGCTCCACCCGTCGGCATGGCTTCGGATGAGTCCGAACACCAGGAAAGCCAGTGCGGCGCTGAAGGTCACGCAGCCCAGCCAGTCGATCTTGTGGGTGCCGGGGGCCTTCGACTCGTCGACCCCGACCATCGTGATGACCAGCGCGACGATGCCGACGGGGATGTTGACGAAGAAGATCCAGTGCCACGACAGTCCGGTGGTGAGGACGCCGCCGAGGACCGGCCCGACCGCGACCGAGACGCCGGTGACCGCGCCGAAGACGCCGAAGGCGACACCGCGTTCACGTGGGGCGAACGCCTGGGCCAGCAGGGCCAGGGCGGTGGCGAACATGATCGCGCCGCCGACGCCCTGGGCGAGGCGGGCGATGATGAGCGTGAGGATGTTCGGCGCGAGACCGCAGGCGAGCGATCCGACGGTGAACACCACGATGCCGGTGGCGAACACCAGGCGTCGGCCGACGATGTCGGCGATGGTGCCCGAGGTCAGCAGGAGCGCGGCGAGCGACAGCGCGTAGGCGTCGACGACCCACTGCAGGTCGGACAGGTTGGAGTCGAGGTCTTTCTGGATGTCGGGAAGTGCGACGTTCACGATGGTGACGTCGAGCAGGAGCATGAACACGCCGGTGCAGACGGCGGTCAGGGTGAGCCACTTGCGGGCCATGGATCCTCCAGGTTGAGTGCGGACTCAGAAAATGGTGACACATTCTGAGTGGACACTCAACAATTGACTTCCGTTGGGTAGTGTGGCCCGCATGGCGCGACGCGGCAGACCACCGGCGATCGGGCGCGACGAGGTGTTGGCCTCAGCGCTCGAGGTGCTGCGCGAGCGCGGGGTCGCACGCCTGACCACACGCGAGGTCGCCTCGCGCGCAGGTGTTTCCGAGGGTTCGATCTTCTATCACTTCCGCGACCGACATGGTCTGCTCACCGCCGTCTTCAACGAGGCGTTGCGCCCGCTGTTCGCGTTCAAGAACGACATGGATCCCACCGCGGTCGGTGATCTCGAAGATGTCCGTGCGGTGCTCGAGCAGTACGTCGCGGCGGTGCACACGTTCCTCGACGACGGTCTCGAGTTGCTGGTCGCCGCCCATGGCGACGCCGGCCTGCGCGACGAGGTGGGCGCGGTGGTGGCGGCCAACGACTTCGGGCCCCATCGCGGTGTCGCCGCGGTGGGCGAGTACTTCGGCGCGCTGAAGGACGCCGGCTTCATCGCCGACGACGTCGACACCGACACCGCGGCCTATCTGATGGTCAGCGCGGCGTTCCTGCGCTCGGCGCAGCCCAAACTGTTCGGCCACGCGAAGGGCATCGCGTCGATGACCGACGTGATCGACGCCGTCGTGGCCATGCTCGGCGCACCGGCCCGGGCGACCGGATCGATCTAACCGACCACCTTCTCGGTCTTCGCGTACCCGCTCTCGACGCCGTCTTTGTACGGACGCCACCAGTCGGCGTTGTCGCGGTACCACTCGATGGTCGCGGTGAGGCCGGCGGTGAAGTCGACATATCGGGGTGTCCAGCCGAGTTCGGTACGCAACCGCGTGGAGTCGATGGCGTAGCGCATGTCGTGTCCGGGTCGGTCGGTCACGTGGTCGTAGGCGTCGGCGGGTTCACCCAGGATCGCCAGGATCGACTCGACGACCGTCTTGTTGTCGGTCTCTCCGTCGGCGCCGATCAGGTAGGTCTCGCCGACCGTGCCGCGCTCGACGATGGTCCACACGGCGTCGTTGTGGTCGTCGACGTGGATCCAGTCGCGCACGTTCGTCCCCGCGCCGTACAGCTTGGGTCGCAAGCCGCTCAGCACGTTGGTGATCTGCCGCGGGATGAACTTCTCGATGTGCTGATAGGGCCCGTAGTTGTTCGAGCAGTTCGACAGCGTCGCGTGGATCCCGAACGACCGCACCCACGCGCGGACCAGCAGATCGCTGCCGGCCTTCGTGGAGCTGTACGGGCTCGAGGGGTTGTAGGGCGTCGACTCGGTGAACCGGGCGGGGTCGTCGAGTTCGAGATCGCCGTAGACCTCGTCGGTGCTGATGTGGTGATAGCGGGTGCCATGACGGCGGACCGACTCGAGAAGCGTGTACGTACCGATGAGGTTGGTGTGCACGAAGGCCGACGGATCGGCCAGCGAGTTGTCGTTGTGCGACTCGGCGGCGAAGTGCACCACCAGGTCGGTCGCGGCGACGAGCGGGTCGACCACGGCGGCGTCGGCGACGTCACCCTGCACCAGTGTGATGCGGTCGGCGACCGACGACAGGGTCGCCGGGTTCGCGGCGTAGGTGAGCTTGTCGAGCACGGTGATCTCGACGTCGGGACGTTGTTCCACGGTGCGCAACACGAAGTTCGCGCCGATGAAACCCGCCCCGCCGGTGACCAGAACACGCATCAGGTGGTTCCTTCCCTCGAGGGCGAAGACTACCGGCCCCGTAGCGCGGTCGCGTGACTCACGCGTGTGCGCGCGGTGCAATAGTGTGGCGCCATGCGGGGAATCATCCTGGCCGGTGGCACCGGTTCACGACTCCATCCGATCACCCTCGGCGTCAGCAAACAGCTGGTGCCGGTCTACGACAAACCGATGATCTACTACCCGTTGTCGACGTTGATGCTCGCCGGCATCCGCGACATCCTGGTGATCACCACTCCCGGTGATGCGGCGTCGTTTTCGCATCTGCTCGGTGACGGTTCGCAGTTCGGTATCTCGATCACCTACGCCGTGCAGCCGTCCCCCGACGGCCTGGCGCAGGCATTCGTGCTCGGGGCCGAGCACATCGGGAACGATTCCGTCGCACTGGTTCTCGGCGACAACATCTTCTACGGGCCCGGCCTCGGCGACAAGCTGATGGCCTACACCGACGTCGACGGCGGGTCGATCTTCGCCTACTGGGTGGCCGAGCCCAGCGCCTACGGCGTGGTCGATTTCGATTCCGACGGCAAAGCGATTGCACTGCAGGAGAAGCCGGAGAAGCCGCGGTCGAACTACGCGGTGCCGGGGCTGTACTTCTACGACAACGACGTGATCGAGATCGCGCGGTCGCTTCAGCCCAGTGCGCGGGGCGAGCTCGAGATCACCGACGTCAACGCGACGTATCTGCAGCGCGAGAAGCTGTCGGTGCACGTGCTGCCCCGCGGTACCGCCTGGCTCGACACCGGTACCTTCGACTCGCTGCAGGACGCCGGGAATTTCGTACGAACGGTCGAACAACGGCAGGGTCTGAAGATCGCCGTGCCCGAGGAGATCGCGTGGCGCCGCGGCTTCATCGACGAAGACGGACTGCGCCGCCGCGCCGAGACCCTGATGAAGTCGGGGTACGGCGCCTACCTGCTGACGATCCTGGAACAGGGGAGCTGACATGCGTGTGCGACCACTGACGATCGCCGGGTCGTGGGAACTGACACCGGTCCAGCACGGTGACCCGCGCGGGGTGTTCCTCGAGGCGTTCAAGGCGCCGGTTCTCGCCGAGCTGATCGGGCACGATTTCACCCTCGCGCAGGTCAACATCTCGGTGTCGGCGGCCGGGGTGCTGCGCGGCATCCACTACGCCGACACCCCACCCGGACAAGGGAAGTACGTGACGTGTCCGCGCGGCGCGATCCTCGATGTCGTGGTCGACATCCGCGAGGGGTCGCCGACCTTCGGGCAGTGGGACAGTGTCGTGCTCGACGACGTCGACCGTCGCGCGATCTATCTGTCGGAGGGGCTCGGGCACGCGTTCTGCTCGCTCGAGGACGACTCGACGGTCTCGTATTTCTGCTCGACCGGCTACAACCCGGGCGGTGAGCATGGCATCCATCCGCTCGACGCCGACGTCGGGATCGACTGGCCCGCTGTGGGCCGCGACGGTGCTCCGCTGGAGTACTCGCTCTCGGACAAGGACACCGCCGCTCCGACGCTGGCGCAGGCCCGCGCCGACGGCGCGCTGCCACGCCTCGACGATGTCGAGAGCTACCTGCGCGGTCTCGCCGCCCGCGACGCCTGACCCCGGGTTCACGACGTTCGGTGTCGGGTTCAGAGTGTCACCCCGCCTGGCCGTAGACGTTCTCGGCGTGTAACCGCAGCACGAGCCGGCCGTCGGCGACCATGGCGCGCCGGTAGTCGTCCCAGTCGGGATGCTCGCCGCCGATGGAGCGGTACAGCGCGATCAGTTCCTCGACCGCGTCGTCCTCGGGTGCCGCCGCGACCGCGCTGAGTTCGACCGGGCCGTCGGCCACGGCGTACGACCAGCCGTCGGGGCTGCTCACGTGCAGCGCGGCCCGCGGATCGCGCCGCAGGTTCGCAGTCTTCGCGCGGCCGTCGGTGATCGACACCCGTAGGACCGACGTCCCCGGATCGAACGCGTAGTTGACCGTCGACAGCTGCGGTCGGCCGTCGCGACGGATCGTCGCGAGCACGCCCTGATCGTGTACACGGATGAGATCGATGAGTGCAGATCGCGTGGCCATGTGTGGACTATGACGGCCACGGGTCCCGGCGACAACCCCTTGTGAGGCGACGTCGCTAGTGTGGGGTGATGAGTGACGACATCGAGAGCATCGCCGAGGGCGAAGGCAACGAATACAGCTACGACTCCGAGGATCAGCCCGGCGCCGAGGACGGCCTCGACGTCCGAGGACTCGACGATCCCCTCGACGAGGGGTACTCGCCGCCGGAGAAGCCGAGCCCCGCAACGCGATACGGCATCACCGCCGAGGAGCAGCGCGAGGGCGAGTCACTCGACCAGCATCTCGCGGAGGAGGTGCCCGACCCGACGACCGAGGTCGCGTTCCACGACGACGTCGCCCCGCGCGTGCCCGCGAACGACGAGGACCTGTCCGAGGACATCGACGAGGTCGACGAGTTCGGTGACGACGCAACGATCACCGGTGAGGTCGGCGACGAGCGTTCCGGCCGGTTGATCTCGCCCGACGAAGGCGTCAACCCCCACATCACGCATCAGGAGGTCGCCTCCGACGCCGGCATCGACGGAGCCGGGGCATCGGCCGAGGAAGCCGCCGTGCACACCGTTCCCGACGGTCAGATCCCCTGATCTAGCGCGACTCGGGAAACGCCGGTAGCGCCTTCTGGCGCAACCACTTCTGCCACAGCGGCGTGAGCGACGCGGCGCTGTGACGCGCGGCGAGTGCCGTGAAGTCGTCGGTGCTCACCGAGCTGTAGCGGTGTTCGCGGGTCCATTCCTTGAGCAGTTCGAAGAAGGCCTTGTCGCCGATCGTGGTGCGCAGTGCGTGCAGCGTGAGTGCGCCGCGCTTGTAGACGCGGTCGTCGAACATCTTCTCGGGCCCCGGATCGCCGATCACGATGTCCTTGCGCGAGGTCGCCAACTGCCGGTGGTGTCGGCGGGCCAGGTTGTCGGCGGTGTCGTCGCCGGCGTACTCGGCCCACAGCCACTCGCTGTAGCAGGCGAAACCCTCGTGCAGCCAGATGTCCTGCCACCGCGCCAGGGTCAGCGAGTTGCCGAACCACTGGTGGGCGAGCTCGTGGGCGACCAGTCGCTCCGACCCGCCGTTGCCGTCGCAGTGGTTCGCGCCGAACGTCGACATCCCCTGCGCCTCGATCGGGATCTCGAGGTTGTCGTCGGTGACGACCACGGTGTACTCGGGGAACGGATACGGGCCGAACATGTCGCAGAACGCCGTCATCATCTGTTCCTGGCGCGCGAAATCGGCATCGAAGCCCGCGCGAAGCCGCTCGGGCAGCACCGCGTGGATCTTCACCGGCTTCGTCGCGAGCGTCGTCCGCACATAGGGCCCGATGGAGATGGTCGCGAGGTAGGTCGCCATCGGCTCCACCTGCTCGTACACCCACGTCGTCATCGCGGCCTTGGTGCGTTTGCGCTGCAGGGTCCCGTTCGCGATCGCGTGATACGGCGACTCGGTGGTGATCGCGATCCGGTACGACGCCTTCGACGAGGGGTGGTCGTCGCACGGGAACCACGACGCCGCGCCGTTGGGCTGGTTGGCGCACAACGCACCCTCGGTCAGTTCCTCGAACCCGACCTCGCCCCACGGCCCGCGGATGGGCTTCGGCGAACCCGCGTACTTGATGACCACGGTCATCGAGGCGCCCGGCGGCGGGGGAGTCGCGGGGGTGATCGACAGCTTGTTGGACCGTTGGCTGTAGCGCGAGGCCCGCTTGCCGTTCACCGACACCCGCGCCACCGACAGCGACGTGGCGAGGTCGAGCGTGAAGCGTCCGAGATGGTTGATGGCGGTCGCGGTGATGGTCGCGACGCCGGTCAGGCGGTTGCTGGCCACCTTGTACTCGAGCTCGAGGTCGTACCGGCTGACCCGATAACCGAGGTTGCCGTTCTTGGGCAGGTACGGGTCGATGCCGTCGGTCGGGTCACCCAGGAGAGGGCCGCCACTCGATGAACCCGTACCCGATGAACTGCTGACCGGCACCAAACCTCCACTCGCACATGTGTGTCGTGGCACGGCGCCCACGATCGTGAAATGAGGTTACCCGCCGACCGGTGGGGCTCGCTCCGGTAGCGTTCGCCCTCAGAGCAGGCGAATCGGACATCAGGAGGAACGGTCATGGGCGCATCGAGAAGTCTCACATCGCTGATCGCGAGGGTGATCCTGGGGATCATCTTCATCATGCACGGCTGGCAGAAGCTGCACACCAACGGAATCGACGCCACCCAAAAGGGATTCGCGGCTATGGATGCGCCGTTCCCGGAGTTCAGTGCGCACTATGCGACCTGGGTCGAGTTCGTCGGCGGCATCCTCCTGATCCTCGGGGTCCTCGTGCCGCTGGTGTCGATCCTGCTCATCATCGACATGATCGGCGCGATCTTCGTCGCCCACGTCGACAACGGTTTCTGGAACTCCGACGGCGGATACGAGTTCCCGCTCGCCCTCATCGCGGCGCTCATCGCGGTCGGCCTGGTCAACACCGGCAAGACCGGTGTCGACGGCTATCTCATGAGCCGTCGGGGCCGCGCCACCACCTGACGGGCTCGCACGTCGTCGCCGACGCCTGGCGAACGTCATCGCGCAGTACCACGACCCCAGCAGCTCCTAGCGGCGGTTGTCGTACATATGTTCTATGATGGTGGAGGTCGTCCGGGGGGGATGGCGGGGAGGGGGCGCGCGATGTCGGTCGACACTGTTGCGCGCGCTGCGGCGTTGGACCCGCTCGATGCCGTGGGCGCCTTCGAGACCGTTCTCGACGGGCTCGATGACACTGCGTTGTCACTCCTGAGTGACGCTGATCTGCGGTCGGTGATGCATCGGCTCGAGCGCGTGCAGCGGCGTCTCGGCGTGGCGTCGCATTCCGTGGTGAGCGAGATCGCCTCGCGGGGTTCGCATGTGGGGTGGGGTTACATGCTCGCCGGCGACATGCTGTCGCAGGAGTTGCACATCTCCCGGGGTGAGGCGGCTCGTCGGCTGCGGGTGGCGGCGGCGATCACACCGTTGACAGGGTTGACCGGCGCGGTGTGTGAGCCCACCCATCCAGAGATCGCGGATGCGATGGGTGACGGTGCGATCTCCGATCACCACGCCGACACGGTGTTGTCGGTGCTGGACAAGATCCCGGCTGCGGTCGACGAACAGACGCGTGAACTCGCCGAGGCGACGTTGGTGGAGTCGGCGAAGCAGTTGACTCCGCTGGACCTGTCGCGAGTGGGTGACCGTCTGCTCGCCCGGGTCGATCCGGACGGAACGTTGACCGACGACCGGGATCGAAACAAGCGTCGGGGGTTGTCGCTGGGGAGGCAGGACGCGCAGTTGATGTCGAAACTGTCCGCGGAACTCGACCCGAAGACGCGCGCGATGCTCGATGTCCTGCTCGACACCTGGGCCACCCCCGGCATGAACAATCCCGATGACCCCGAGTCGCCGGCCGGCTCGTACAGCGACCCCGGCACCGACCGGGATCAGGCCGACGCGGCCGCGGAACGTGACACCCGGTCGGCCCCGCAGCGTCGTCATGACGCGTTCTCGGCGATGCTCGGGTGGTTCATCGAATCGGGGACTCTCGGCTCTCACAGGGGGTCACCCGCCCAGGTGGTGGCGACGATGACTCTCACCGAGTTGGAGAAGTTGGTCGGGGTCGCGACGACGATGTCGGGTGGTGACATCCCGGTTGCCGATGCAGTGGAGTTGGCGAAGAAGAAGTCGGCATTGATCGCGGTTCTCGACCCGCAAGAGGTCCCGTTGTACCTCGGCCGGACGCATCGGTTGGCGTCGGCGGCGCAGCGGATCGCCGAGAGTCTGCGCGACCGCGGCTGCACACACCCGGGTTGCTCGGTTCCGCCGTCGTGGACGCAGTCGCATCACGGAACGGACTGGGCGAAGGGTGGTCTGACCGACATCGACCAGCTCGTACAGGCGTGCCCGGAACATCATGCGATGGTCGGGGACGGCCCCGAGCGGTGGCAGACGGTGATCGTGCAGCACGGCCCCTATCGGGGGAGATGCGGATGGATTCCGCCGGCAGCCATCGACCCGGACCGACAACCGAGAATCAACCACCTCCACCACCCCGACGAACTCCTGGCCCAGGCGTGGGAACGAATATCCACCAGGCCGCGATCACCTGATCCGTGGACGAACTAGGGGACAAAACCCTGCTGGTCTCCGACCAGATCAACTCCTGCTGGTCTCCGACCAGATCAACTCCTGCTGGTCTCCGACCAGATCAACTCCTGCTGGTCTCCGACCAGGGCGCGATGGGGTTGCCCTGCCAGCGGGTGAAGTCGGGGACCACGTCGCCGCGCATCACCAGTGACGCAGGCCCGACGGTCGCCGCGTCACCGAGACCGGCGGCGGGGAGTGCGACACAGTGCGGTCCGAGCGTGGCGCCGTTGCCGAGGGTGACGCGGTCCATCGCCATCACACGGTCGTGGAACAGGTGTGTCTGCACCACGCAGCCGCGCGCGATGGTGGCGCCGTCACCCAGGGTCACCAGGTCGGCCTCGGGGAGCCAGTAGGTCTCGCACCACACGCCGCGACCGATCTTCGCGCCCAGCAGTCGCAGCCACACGTTGAGGATCGGGGTGCCGGTGGCGGCGTTGGCGAACCACGGCGCCGCAACGGTTTCGACGAAGGCGTCCGACAGCTCGTTGCGCCACACGAACGAACTCCACAACGGGTGTTCGCCGACGGCGATGCGGCCTACCACCAGCCACTTCGCCGCGGCCGCGATACAGCACGCCGCGGCCCCGGCGACCAGCAACATCAATCCGCTGACCAAGCCGGCGAGCCAGAAGTTCGACTGCGAGGCGATGTACTGCAGGCCGATGAGCACGAACAGCCCGAGACCGAAGGAGATCATCACCGGGATCAACCGCATCGTCTCGACGACCGCGCGCGCGATCTTGAGCTTCCGCGGCGGGTCGAAGGTGCGGCTGGTGTCGGTCTGGGCGACCGCGCGCCGCAGACGCACCGGCGGGCTGCCCAGCCAGCTCGACCCCGACTTCGCCTTGTCGGGCGTCGCCGAGAGCACGGCGACCAGGCTGTTCTTCGGGACCTTGCGGCCCGGACCGGTCATACCCGAGTTGCCGAGGAAGGCGCGCTTGCCGATCTTCGCCTCGTCGATGTGCATCCAGCCGCCGCCGAGTTCGTAGCTCGCGACCATGGTGTCGTCGGCGAGGAACGCGCCGTCGCCGACCGAGGTGAACTTCGGGATCACCAGGGCGGTGCTGATCTCGGTGCCTGTGCCGATGTCGGCGCCCAGCAGCCGGAACCACGCCGGCGTCAGCAGGCTCGCATACAGCGGGAAGAGGTAGGTGCGCGCCGAATCCATCAGTCGCTCGGTAGCCCACACCTGCCAGCCGACCCGCGACCGCACCGGGTGGTAACCGACCGTCATCCCGATCGACAGCAACCGCACCCCGACCGCGGTGATCGCCGCGAACACCAGCAGGCTCACCACGGTCGCAGCGGGCAGCAACGCCAACGACCGCAGCGCCACGTCGCGCAGACGGTCGGCGCGCGCGGCCCACGTGCCGATCACCGCGAGACCCGCGGCCAGGGCGAGCAGCGGGATACCCGCCAGCAGGATCGAGCTGACGCCGTACACCGGCACCCACCAGCTCGCGCGCGGCGGTCGTTCCGCCGGCCACGGGGTGGTGGCCTTGCCCGTCTTCACCGCGGGTGAACCGGCCCAGTGCTGACGGGCCTTCACCTTGCCCAGCACGGCCGATCCGGGGGCGACGACGGCGTCGCGGCCGATGCGCGTCCCGGGCAGCAGGGTCGAACGGCTGCCGACGGTGGCGCGTTCGGCGATCTCGATGTCGCCGATGTGGACCACGTCGCCGTCGATCCACCAGCCGGCGAGATCGACCTCGGGTTCCACCGAGGAGCCCTCGCCGAGCGAGATCATGCCGGTCACCGGGGGCAGCGAGTGCAGATCGACACCGGAGGCGATGTCGGCGCCCAGCGCGCGGGCGAAGTAGATCATCCACGGTGCGCCGGCCAGGTTCGATGCGCCGCTGGCCTCGGTGAGGCGCTCGGCGATCCACAGCCGCAGGTGCACCGACCCGCCGCGCGGGTAGGTCCCCGGCGCCACCCCGGCGAGCAGCAGTCGACACCCCGCGGCGGCGATCACCATGCGACCCAACGGGGTGATGAACACGACGAACGCGGCGATCAGCACCCACCAGTTCACCGAGATCAACCACGGCACATCGGTGAACGCGGCGGCGACGTTGTTGGCCACCCCGAGCCACGTCGCCCACTGCAGACCGGTGAGGGTGGTCAGCGGGATCGACAGCAGCATCTGTGCGATGCCGGTGATGCGCGGTGTCGGGCGCACCTCGCGGGGTTCGGCGACGATGCCGGGGTTGAGGTCGTCGAGCATCGAGGCGAGCGATCCGAGCCGCGGGTGGTCGTAGAGGTCGGCGACGGTCACCTCGGGGTAGCGCTCGCGCAGCGCGGTCACCAGCTGCGCGGCGGCGAGAGAACTGCCGCCTTCGCTGAAGAAATCGGCCTTCTCGTCGGCGATCGCCACGCCGAGCACCGCCGTCCACAAGTCGGCGACCCAGGCAGCCGTCGGCCCGAGGTCGGCGCGGTCGGCGTCACCGGTCGCACCGGGCAGCGGCCAGGGCAGTGCGTCGCGATCGACCTTGCCCGAGGTCCGGGTGGGCAACTCGTCGACGAGTGCGAGCCGGGGGACCATCGCCGCGGGGAGTTGTTCGGCGAGGATGTCGTGCGCGCGGTGCAGATCGAACGCGGGATCGGTCGAGGCGAGGTAGCCGACGAGCACCGAGTTGCCTGCGGCGGTCTTGCGGACCGCGGCGGCGGCTCCGCCCACACCCGGCAGGTTCTGCAGTGCGTTGTCGATCTCGCCGAGTTCGATGCGTCGTCCGCCGACCTTCACCTGGTCGTCGGCGCGGCCGGCGAACACCAGTCCCTCCGCCTCGAGGCGCACCAGATCGCCGCTGCGGTAGGCGCGGTCCCACCCGAGTGTGGGCATGGCCGAGTACTTCTCGGCGTCCTTGGCCGGATCGAGGTACCGCGCGAGTCCGACCCCGCCGATCACGAGTTCGCCGGTCTCGCCCTCGGCGACCGGGTTGCCCGAGGAGTCGACGACCGCGAGATCCCATCCCCGCAGGGGCAGTCCGATGCGCACCGGCCCCTGACCGGTCAGCGGTGCGGCACATGCGACGACGGTGGCCTCGGTGGGGCCGTAGGTGTTCCACACCTCGCGGCCTGGGACCGCAAGGCGCTCACCGAGTTCCGGCGGGCACGCCTCGCCGCCGAAGATGAGCAGTCGCACCGCCTCGAGGGCCTCGGCGGGCCACAGCGCGGCCAACGTCGGGACGGTGGAGACCACGGTGATGTCGCGCGCGACCAGCCAGGGCCCGAGGTCCATGCCGCTGCGCACCAGGGCCCGCGGCGCGGGGACGAGGCAGCCGCCGTGGCGCCACGCGAGCCACATCTCCTCGCACGAGGCGTCGAACGCGACCGAGAGTCCCGCGAGCACGCGATCGCCCGGACCGATCGGTTCGTCGACGAGGAACATGTCGGCCTCGGCGTCGACGAACGCCGCGGCGTTGCGGTGGGTGACCGCGACACCCTTCGGGGTGCCGGTGGAGCCCGAGGTGAAGATGATCCACGCGTCGTCGTCGGGTGTGGGAGCCATCGACGCCGCCGACGCGGGGGTCTCGACGGTGTCGCGGTTGCGCACCGACGCCGTGCGGTGCAGTCCCGATTTGTCGATGACCGCGGCGACCTGGGCTTCACCGAACACGAGATGCGCGCGTTCGTCGGGGTCGTCGACGTCGACCGGTACGTACGCCGCTCCGGCCGCCATCGTCGACAGGATCGCCAGATAGAGCTCGCGGAATCCCGACGGCATCCGGATGCCGACCCGGTCGCCGCGCCCGATGTTCTGCTGGGCCATCCACCGGGCACCGTCGTCGACCGCCTCGAGCAGTTCGGCGTACCCCAGCGACACCTCGCCGTCGTCGATTGCGGGAGCGTCGGGGTGCCGGCGGGCGGTCTCGGTGAGGATGTCGATCAGCGTTCGTGCGTCGCCGGCCTGCGCCGACAACAGGTACTGCGGCGGGATCGGATGGGTCACCGACGTCCTTTCCAGCTGAGCTCGCGGCCCTGTTCGGGCGATGACAGTGTGTCAGCCCCGGGCGGTGAGGATGCGGTGAGGTCGACCATGACGGCGGCGATGTCGGCGGTGGGATGGCCGCGGTCCGAGGACGGTCAGACGCGGTAGGTGTTACGTTCGGATACAGAGATAAACGCCAGCCAATCCGGCGTCACCGTTCGTTCATCGAGCGTTTGCGTCCCGTTCGACAGGTCGCGTTCCGACAAACAGTGTTCGGATCCGCGGTCGTCGACACCGCCCACCGGAGGAGGCCCTCATGCCGGTGATCGTCCACAACCGCCCCAGTCGCGGATCGAGACCGATCTGGGTCGGTTCACGCCTGATCCTCAAGCCGATCCTGAGTCTGTGGCCGCTGACGCCGTCGGGGATGCGTCTGCTCTACCTGATCGATCGCGCGGCATCGCGCGGTCCGAAGCCACGCGGTGTCGTGAGCGAAGAGCTGGAACTGGCCGGTCGGCCGGTGGAGATGTCGGTCCCCGCCGGGCCCAGCCGCCGCGACAGCGACACCGCCCTGCTCTACCTGCACGGTGGCGCCTTCATCACCTGTGGTCTCGCGACGCATCGCGTGGTCGCCGGACGGATGGCCCGGGTGACCGGCCTACCGGTCTTCTCGCTCGCCTACCGCCAGCTGCCCGAGGCGGGTGTGGGGACGTCGGTGCACGACGCCTACTACGCCTACCGCGAGCTGCTCCTCGAGCGCGGCTATCGCCATGTGGTCGTCGCGGGTGACTCCGCGGGCGGGTTCCTGGCCGCCAAGATCGGTGAATACGCCCACCGCGACGGACTCGCGATGCCCACGGCGTACGTCGGGTTCTCACCGCTGCTCGACCTCGACCTCGCGAACAACCCCGACCGCAGCAGCCGCAGCGACGCCTACCTGCCGATGTCGAAGATGGCCGAGCTGACCCCCATGTTCGACGAGGGGCCGATCGCGCTCGACGGTGTCCGCCGCATCGGTGCACTGTCACCCCGGTCGATCCCGCCGCTGCTCATCACGTGCGCGCAAGACGAGATGCTCGAACCCGACATCATCGAACTCGTCGAGTCGCTCGACGCCGCGGGCGCGACGGCCGTCGCCCACAGCTTCTCGTGGCAGGTGCACGCATTCCCCGCCATCTCGGGCAAGCACCGCGAGGCGCTCGAGGCGATCGCGTTGGCCGGAGACTTCGTCCGCGAGGCGTTGGCGAGCGCCAAGCAGGGCGACTCCACGGCCGAGAAGATGCACGGCCAGGCCGGTTAGGCCCAGTCCGTCCGCTCGGGGTCTATCAGCTCTGGTCCGTCCGCTCGGGTCTGTCAGCTCGGGTCTGTCAATTCGGGTCTGGGGCTCGCCGATCGCGGCGGGCCTGGGCCCGGCACTTCGCCGAGCAGTATCGGACGTCGTCCCACTGTCCGCGCGCGGCCCAACGCTTGCGGTTGTCGAACGGTCGCCCGCACACCTCGCAGGTCTTGCTCTCCCGCCAGTCCACCGAGTCGCCGCGCTGCCTGCCCATCACCCCATTGTTGCCGCTGCGCCGTCGGGCGCGGGGCTAGCCTGGAAACCATGACTGCTCAATCCGTCACCGAACTCATCTCGCTCGACGATCTGCTCGACGCCGACGAACGCGAGATCCGCGACACCGTGCGCCGCTTCGGCGAGGAGAAGTTGCGCCCGCACGTGGCCGGCTGGTTCGAGGACGCGAAGCTGCCGGTGCGCGAGCTCGCGGGCCAGCTCGGCGAGCTCGGGCTGTTCGGGATGCATCTCACCGGGTACGGCTGCGCCGGCCTGTCGGCGACCACCTACGGACTGGCGTGCCAGGAACTCGAGGCCGTCGATTCGGGGTTGCGCAGCTTCGTCTCCGTCCAGGGGTCGCTGGCCATGTTCGCGATGCACGCGTTCGGCAGCGACGACCAGAAGGACGAGTGGCTGCCGAAGATGGCCGCGGGCGAGGCCATCGGCTGCTTCGGACTGACCGAGGCCGACTACGGCTCGAACCCAGGCGGCATGCGCACCAACGCCAAGCGCGACGGTGACGACTGGGTGCTCAACGGGTCGAAGATGTGGATCACCAACGGTTCGGTCGCCGACGTCGCCGTCGTGTGGGCGCGCACCGATCTCGACGAGGGTGCCCGCGGCATCCGTGGCTTCGTCATCCCCACCGACACCCCCGGGTTCAGTGCCCCGGAGATCACGAAGAAGATGTCGCTGCGCGCGTCGGTCACCTCCGAGCTGGTGCTCGAGGACGTCAGACTGCCGGCGTCGGCGATGCTGCCCGGCGTGCAGGGACTCAAGGGGCCGCTGAGCTGTCTCAACGAGGCGCGGTTCGGGATCGTGTTCGGCGCGCTCGGTGCCGCCCGCGACTGCCTCGAGACCGCGCTCTCGTACGCCGCCGACCGCGACGTGTTCGACAAGCCGCTGTCGAGTTATCAGCTCACCCAGGCCAAGCTCGCCGACATGGCGCTCGAACTCGGCAAGGGACAGCTCCTCGCCGTCCACCTCGGGCGTCGCAAGGACCGCGGCGAGATCCGGCCCGAGCAGATCAGCGTCGGCAAACTGAACAACGTCCGCGAGTCGATCAAGATCGCGCGCGAATGCCGAACCATCCTCGGCGCCAACGGCATCACCCTCGAGTACCCGGTGATCCGACACATCAACAACCTCGAGTCGGTGCTCACCTACGAGGGCACCAGCGAGATGCACCAGCTCACCGTGGGCAAGGCACTGACCGGGTACGACGCCTTCCGCTGACCGAGTCGGACATGTCGGTTCGTTAGGCTGTCGCGCATGGAACAGGGCATGCGTACGTTCTCCAAGAGCCTGACCGTGCTCGGATCAATCCTGCTGATCGGCTGCGTCGGCTACCTCATGGTCGGATGGTTCGCCGACGAACGCTGGGGCTGGGTCGCGATCGGCATCATCGTGATCGCCGCGAACCTCGGCGTGCTGTTCGTCCAGCTCAAGCCCACCCCGGCGCCCCGCGACTGGACCGTCGAAGAGGTCCGGACACTGATCGAGCCGGTGCACGGCGAGATGGCGCAGATCCGCACCCTCCGTCGCGCCGACAAAGGGCTACCCCTGGCCAAGGCCGTGGAACTCGTGGCCCAGGCGCGCATCGAGACGTAGCTCCCTCAGCGCTGTTCACTGACATCAAACGCCAGGACTCGCAGTTGATGTCAGACCGCAACCATGACGCGTTCGAGGCAGTGCGCTCCGTGCGCCGACCGTGCCACACAGTGTTGTCGAGCGTGCCACTCCGAACGCACCTGGCCTCCGGACATGGTCATCGACGCCGCCTGACCCGCGGGTGGAACTCAGGCGGCAGCGCGCTCCACCGACAGCAGGCTGTTCGCGTGGTGTTCCTCTTCGTACGCCTTCGCCCCGCCGTTCGCGCCGAACAGGCGTTTGCTCCACACCAACCACACCACCGCGGCCACGTTGACCGCGAGCAGAGCGATGCGCAGGACCGTGACCTTCTCGGTGAGCTCGTAGATCTCGACGGGCAGGAACACGCTGGTCGCGACCACGGCGAAGTACTCTCCCCACCGCTTCATCAGCCACAGTCCGGCCGCCTCGATGAGCTGTGAGATCCCGTAGATCGCGATGGCGACCCCGATCCACACGAGCGTGGTGGAGCTCAGGGAGAAGCTCTTCTCGACGAGCCGCACCACCTTCGAATCGTCGATGTTCCAGCCGAGTTGGTTGGCGAGTGGACGGAGCAGCGGCAGTTCGGTGTCGAAGGCGTTGCGTGCCTGATCGCGGCTGTCGCGGAACCGGATGACCGCGCCCGCCGCGATCAGCAGAACGATCGCGCGCAGCAGCCGCTCGATCGCGAGGAACCGCAGCACCACCCGGTCACGCGCGGCTTTCCCGCCGGCGATATCGGGTGCCTCGTCGGCAGGGCCGCGCCCGCTCGGCTCGCCGACGGCGAAGTCACCGCAGCGCAGGCATCGCCAGGCATCCCCGACCGCGGTCGTGGTGGTCAGCCGCGACCGCAGCCCGGGGTGGTCGGTGGGCTCATACGTGGCGTGCCCGTGTCGGCTGCACGCACGCAGTGACCAGTCCATCGATGCCGCCGCCTCTCCCGAGCCCGAAGTGTGTCCACACAGTAAGCGCTGAGGACCCCGACGAGCCGTCGGCGCGATCTTTGTCCGTTTCACGACAACGGCGCGAGAATTCGGCGGGCGTTTCACTGGGCACCCGCGCGCGCGTGAGGCAAGATTCGAGCCGGCACCCCTGTCGGTGTGCCGTCGACGCAGACCGCTCGTCTGCCCGGGTCGAGGAGACCACCATGACCGGCTTCGACCGCCACGACATCAGCCGCCGCACCCTGTTCAAAGGTGCAGGTGCGCTCGGCGCGGTTGCCGCTGTCGGGGCGGTGAGCAGCAAGAACCCCCCGGTCGCCTACGCCGATCCCGCCGCGGGATCCCGTGCGGTGTCGATCGCGGGCACCACGCTCGACACCGTCGCCACACCGGCCGCGACCGGACCGAAGTCGTACCGCAGGCTGGTCGCGGGACCGGCGTGGCCGCTGGTCGTGCGCGGAGAACTCGCCGCTCCCAAGGCGGGGCGCGACGCTCGACGCACGGGGCTCGCGTCGATCGTGCAGACCACCGACGTCCACATCGTCGACGCCGAGAGCCCGGTACGCGCCGAGTTCATCCACCTGCAGAACGGGTCGGCGTTCCGACCGCACGAGAAGCTCGGCGCCGCGGCGACCATCAACCTGGTGAAGCGGATCAACGATCTGGCGTCGGCGCCGTTCAGCGGCCGGAAGTTCGACTGCGTCGTGTCGACCGGCGACAACACCGACAACCACGAGTTCGTCGAACTGGGCTGGTTCCTCACGTTGTTCAGCGGGGGGACGCTGCAGCAGTCCACCGGTGACCTCGACCGCTACGAAGGCGTCCAGGTGTGGGGGTCGACGCTGTACTGGCAGCCCGAGTCGGCGGTGAACGACATCTACAAGCAGAAGGGGTTCCCGCAGATCCCCGGGCTCCTCTCGTCGAGCATCAAGCCCGTCACCAGCCCCGGCCTCGACACCCGCTGGTTCAGCGTGTTCGGCAATCACGACGACAGCGTGTCCGGCGTGATCCCCAGTGGCATCGGCATTCTCGACAACCTCTACACCGGGAACATCAAACCCGATCTGCCGCTGCACCAGAACCAGGTCGACGCGATCGCCGGGGCGTACACCAACCGGCCGGCCGACGCCGGACGGATGTTGGCCGCGCAGGCGTCCAGTGGCCCCATCCGCACCATCACCCCGGACCCGCGTCGGCGTCCGTTCACGCCGCGTCAGTACATCGCCGAACACTTCAAGGACCGCTACACCGGACCGGGACCGGTCGGACACGGATTCGCCCGTGACGCAGCTGAATCCGGCATCACCTACTACTCGTTCGAGATCGCTCCCGGCGTGGTCGGCGTCTCGATGGACACCACCAATCACGCTGGGTTCACCGACGGCTCGATAGGGCAGGGCCAACTCGACTGGATGCAGCGACTGTTCACTCGCGACCGCACCACCCTGTTCGTCGCGTTCAGTCACCACACGAGCGACACCATGGAACTGCCGCTGCCCGATCCGGAGCGGCCTCTCGAGCGTCGCGCCACGGGGCCGCAGCTGATCGACTTCTTCCACCGGTTCCCGAACGTGATCGCCTGGGTCAACGGTCACACCCACGAGAACAAGATCACCCCGCACCGTGGACCGACACCGGCGCAGAGCTTCTGGGAGATCAACACCGCCTCGCACATCGACTTCCCCCAGAACGCACGCGTGATCGAGGTGTGCGACAACGCAGACGGCACCCTCTCGCTGTTCTGCACCCTCATCGAGTCGGCGGCGCCGTATTCGGTCGACTACGCCGATCACTCGGTGGCCGGTCTGGGGTCGATGTATCGCGAATTCTCCTACAACGACACCGGTTACGAGGCCAAGCGCCTCGGCACCTCCGTCGACCACAACGTCGAACTCCTGCTCCCCAAGCCGGTCTGAGCGTCGCCTGCTGAGATTGCGCACTCAGCGACCAGGCGGGCCCGATACCGCGATGCCGACCCGCTCAGCGCGACATCTCAGCACACGGCGGGGCATGCGAGGGCGCCATAGAGTTACGGAGATGAAGGAACCGGCCACCACGCTCACGGTTGCGGCAGCCCAACCGCGCACCGTGCTGGGTGATGTCGTTCCTCGGCGGCGTTCGCGCTCCGCTTTCGTAGCCGCGCTCCGCTTTCGTAGCCGCGCTCCGCTTGCAAGCGGAGCGCGACTGGAGAGGCGGAGCGTGAACTCAGACCGTGACGTCGGCGGGTTGCTGATCGGCGAATTGGGTGCGGTAGAGCTCGGAGTAGCGACCACCTGAGGCCAACAGCGTGAGATGGGTGCCGCGTTCGATGACGCGACCGTCCTCCAGCACGAGGATCTGCTGCGCGGCGCGCACCGTCGACAAACGGTGGGCGATCACGATCGACGTCCGATCGACCAGCGCCTCCGAGAGCGCCTCCTGCACTGCGGCTTCCGACGTCGAATCGAGGTGCGCGGTGGCCTCGTCGAGGATCACCACGGCCGGTTCGGCCAGCAGCAACCGCGCGATGGTGAGCCGCTGACGTTCGCCACCGGAGAGCCGGTAGCCGCGTTCTCCGACGACGGTGTCGAGCTGATCGGGCAACGACCGCACCAGGTCCTCGAGCCGCGCGCGCCGCAGCGCGGCCCAGATGTCGTCCTCGGTCGCCTCGGGAGCGGCGAGCATCAGGTTGGATCGCACCGAGTCGTGGAACAGGTGGCCGTCCTGCGTCACCAGCCCGACCGACCGGTGCAGCGACGCCGACGTGACGTCACGGACGTCGATGTCGTTGACCGTGATCGAACCCTCGTCGACGTCGTAGAGCCGGGTCGCCAGCTGGGCGATCGTCGATTTCCCGGCACCCGAACTACCGACGAGGGCGACCATCGACCCGGCCGGCACCTCGAACGACACGTCGTGGATGACCTCCACGCCACCGCGGTTGTCCAGCTGCGCAACCTCTTCCAGTGACGCCAGCGACACCTTGTCGGCCGAGGGGTACGCGAACCGCACCCCGTCGAAACGCATCGACACCGGTCCGCGCGGTAGCTCGCGCGCGTCGGGTTTGTCGGCGATCAGCGGCACGAGGTCGGTGACCTCGAAGACTCGCTCGAAACTCACCAGCGCGCTCATGATCTCCACGCGGGCGTTCGCGAGAGCGGTCAGAGGCGCGTACATCCGCGTGAGCAGCAGCGCCAGCGAGACCACCGATCCGGCGTTGAGGTGGCCGTGGACGGCGAGGTACCCGCCGACTCCGTACACCAGCGCCAGCGCCAGCGCCGACACCAGCGTCAGCATGGTGACGAACACGGCCTGCAGTACCGCGCGGCGCACGCCGATACCGCGCACATTCGCAGCGCGCACAGCGAATTCGCGCGACTCCTCGTCGGGTCGACCGAAGAGCTTCACCAGCGTCGCACCGGGAGCGGAGAAACGTTCGGTCATCTGCGTCGACATCATCGCGTTGTACTCCGCGGCCTCCCGCGACAGCGACGCCATCCTCGCGCCCATGCGACGGGCGGGGATCACGAAGAGCGGCAACAACACCAACGCGAGCAGCGTGATCTGCCAGGAGATGAACAGCATGACCGTCATGGTGAGGATCAGCGTCACCAGGTTCGAGACCACGCCCGACAGAGTGTCGCTGAACGCGCGTTGCGCACCGATCACGTCATTGTTGAGGCGGCTGACCAGCGCGCCGGTGCGAGTGCGCATGAAGAACGCGATCGGCATCGTCTGCACGTGGTCGAACACCGTGCGCCGCAGATCGAGGATCAGCCCTTCGCCGATCGTGGCCGACAACCACCGGACGAGCAGTCCGACACCGGCCTCGACGAGCGCGATCACCGCGATGAGCACCGACAACCACACGATGACCGAGGTCGAACCGTTCCCGGTGATCTGGTTGACGACCCGCCCGGCGAGCAGGGGGGTGGCGACGGTCAGGACCGCGGTCACGATGCTGAACACGAGGAAGACGGCGATGCGGGTGCGATGGGGGCGGGCGAACCGGCCGATCCGCCGCATCGTGCGGCGTCGCTCCTCTTTGGGAAGCCGCGACTTCTTCTCCGACCGCGACATCGTGCGGTACAGCGAGTTGTACGCGACGGATTCCATGGACATCTTCCGAGCGTAAGACATCAACCAATGTTCAGGTCAACGGAAGGCCTTCTCGTTCGCGCTCAGAGGAATGCGCCCGGCCGTGACCGCGCGAGACGGCTTCGCCCGCCGACCTTCAGAACGTCTTCAGCTCCGGGGTACCGAACGTTCGTAGCGTGGGTGTCATGACGCAGCCCCACAACCCGGATCAGCCGGAACAGCAGCCGCCGACCGAGAAGTTCGACGCACCCGCGCCGCCCGCGTTCCCGCCCGTGCCGCCGGCGCAGCAGCCTCCGCAACGCACGTCCTGGTTCTCCGGGACTCGGCGGACCGCCATCGTCGCCGGCGTCGCAGGCCTGCTGATCGGCGGGATCATCGGCGGCAGCATCGGGTGGGCGGCCACCGGTGACGACGACACCCCACGCGCCGATGCGGCCTATTCGCGACAGGCGGCGAACGGCGAGGGGCGGCAGAACGAGGCCGCACCGGCCAAGCGGCACGTGCGCGCAGCGGTGGCGGGGACCATCACCGCGATCAACGGGACGTCGTGGACGCTGTCGGTGCGCAACGGCCGCACGCTCACCGTGGCCATCGGCGAGAAGACGACATTCGGTACGAAGAAGGCCCCGGCGCAGGAGGCCGACTTCCGCGTGGGCGATCGTGTCGCCGTCGTCGGCAAGGACGTCTCGGGCACCATCGACGCCATCCGTGTCGCCAAGAGGACCGTCCCTGCGGCCTCGTCCACCCCGCCGAGCGCGTCGGTCGCCCCGGGCGCGACCACCCAACCGAGCTGACCTGGGCAGCGACGAGGGCATCATGGGCTGATGGGTTCGTCGGTTCTGCTCGTCGAGGACTCGACGTCGATCCGCGTGGCCATCACGGCCGCGCTGACCGATGCCGGGCACTCGGTGCTGGCCCGCGGCGACGGTGCGCGTATCGAACTCGACCTGGGCGAGTTCCGGCCCGACGTGGTGTTGCTGGATGTGATGCTCCCGGGGTCCGACGGGTTCGCGTTGCTCGAGATCGTCCGGCGGCGCACCGACGCCGGCATCGTGATGGTGACCGCCCGCGACGCCGTCGGTGACCGGCTGCGCGGCCTCACCGAGGGTGCCGACGACTACGTGATCAAGCCGTTCGAGATGGCGGAGTTGGTCGCCCGGGTCAACGCGGTCCTGCGCCGCCGCGGACGGGGTGCCTCGATCGTCCACGTCGACGACCTCGTGATCGACCCCGACGCCGCCGTGGTGGTGCGCGGTGGGACCCCGATCGCATTGACCGCGACCGAGTTCCGCATGCTGGTGGTGCTGGCGCGGCGGCGCGGACGGGTGCTCACCAAGACCCAGATCCTCACCGCGGTATGGGGGTACGAACACTACGACCCCAACCTCGTGGAGGTGCACATGAGCGCGCTGCGCCGCAAGCTAGAGGAACACGGACCGCGCCTGCTCCATACCGAGCGTGGCCGCGGCTACACCCTCGACAGCGCCCGTCCCCAGAGGTCGCCGTGATCCACCACGACGCGGCCGGGCCCGACGTCACCGGATCCCCACGGCTGCAGACGAGGTCGTTGCGGTTTCGCGTGACCGCCATCTGCCTCGGTGTCCTCTCGATCGTCCTCATCGCCGTGATCGTGACCACCGCAACGCTGTTCACCGCCGTCTCGCACCGCGACGTGAACAACCTGTTGACCGACCGCATCGCCTACGCACGTCAGCTCGCGCGTACGGCGACCGGGCCCGAGGTGTTCCTCACCCGCATCGACGGCCGCTCGGTCCGCGCCCAGTTGATCCTCGCCGACGGCACGGTGGTGGGAAGGCCGCTGTCGCCGAACGAGAGTGAAGAACGTCGGGTGGTGCGCCTGCGTGGCGGCCGCGCGTGGACCCAGGGTGCCGAACTCACCCTCGCCGTCGACAACCGCCTCCTCGACCGGCTGCAGACCCGACTGCTGTGGGGTATGGCGATCGCAGGCATCGTGGCGCTCCTGCTCACCGCGGCGCTGCTGTGGTTCGCGGTCCGCTACGCACTCGCCCCGCTGGACACGATGACCGGTCTGGCGCGCTCGATCAGTCGCGGCCACCGTGGGCGACGGCTGTCCCCTCGACGCCGCGACACCGAACTCGGCCGTACGGCAGCGGCATTCGACGACATGCTCGACTCGCTCGAGGGCGCCGAGGCCCGCGAACGCGCCGCGCAGCAATCGGTGCGGCGGTTCGTCGCCGACGCCGCGCACGAACTGCGCACCCCCATCACCGGCGTGGCGGCCATCGCCGAGACACTCCTGCAGGCCGACCGCGACACCCCCGTCGAGGATCGCGAACAGTTGTGTCTGCTGCTGGTGCAGGAGACACGTCGCGCCGGCCGGCTGGTCGACGACATGGTCGACATGGCGCGCATCGACGCCGGGTTGACGCTGAGCCCGTCACCCACCGAACTGCTGACGCTGGTCGCCGATCAGGTCGCCCGCGTGTCGGTGATCCACCCCGAGATCGCGGTCACCGCGCAGGGCGAGGAGACACCGTTGGTCGCCGATGCCGGCCGTATCAGTCAGGTGGTGGCGAACCTCGTCGACAACGCTTGTCAGTCGACACCGCCCGGCGGCGCGGTCACCGCATCGGTGTACGCGACGCCGGGATGGGCGCATCTCGAGATCAGCGACACCGGGCCCGGTGTCGCCGCGGCCGACCGCGAGCGGATCTTCGAGCGGATGGTCCGACTCGATGCCGCACGCGATCGCCGGTCCGGGGGTTCCGGACTGGGGCTCGCCGTCGCGCGAGGTCTGGCCCGTTCGCACGGCGGCGACCTCGTCCTGGTCGCATCCCCCGCAGGTGTCGGCGCGACGTTCCGCCTCGACCTCCCGCTCTCGCCTTCTCGCTGACCGCTACCGCAGCAGCGGCAGGAACGTGTCGGCGATGACGCGGTGGCCGGTGGGGTTGGCGTGGATGTCCTTGTACTGGGTGCATCCCCACGTCCACTGGCAGATCCGGGCGACGTTCTTCGGCAGTGGCCCGAAGCCGTCGACGGCGACCTGCGAGACGGCGTCGTTGTTGGAGAAGGCGTTCAGCACGTCGGCGGTGGCGAACCCGTTGGCGGCGTTGGCCAAGCGGATCGTGTTCGAGAAGATGTTGTCCGCCGCCGCGGTGGCCTGCGCGAACACCTTGCCCTGCGCGCTGTCGATCCATTGTCGCAGCGGCGGCGTGTAGTAGTTCATGCCCACGTAGCGCGGCCCGGGTCCGCCCGCGGCCCGCAGGCGACCGTCGATGGTCGACAGGTTGGTGCCCACCGTCTGCAGGGCACCGCCGATGCAGCCCACGTCGGGGATCCCCAGCGCCGAGGAGCCGGTGGTGACCGATCCGTTGAGACAGCGGTAGAGATCGTTGGCGCCGATGTCGAGGGTCACGAACCTCACGCGCGCACGGTTCGCGGTGAGAAACCGGGTCGCCTGGTCGAGTTGCGACGACGCCCCGGCGTAGGTGCAGCGACCGCCGTCGATCATCGTCGCGGTCGTCTCCCCGCTGCATCCCAGCCGCACGTGCACGAGGTTCGGGTCCGACGCCTTGAGCGCGTCGTAGATGCGGTCGGTGTACGAGACGGGTTCGTCGGTCTTCGTGTTCGGTTGGTACCCGGCGGCCAGCGAATCGCCCAGCGACACGTAGTAGGTGGCGGTCGGTGACGGATTCGGTAGCGGGCCGGGGGCGGCCCACGCCGGCGTGGTGACCAGCCCCGCGACCACCACTGCGGCCGCTCCGACCGCTGCGAGCACCCGAGTGCGCATGTACGAACCTCCCGTGAACGTGGTGTCCTCCGAACGGAGGACAACGTTCGATTCGTATCACGGAAGGCGTTGGCCGGAAGAATGTTTGATCGCATCGAGACCGCACGCATGTCCGACCGACGCCGTGACGCTAGGTTGGGGGCAGGAGTCGAGTGCCGACGGCGGTACCCCGGTGGAGGAGAAGTGCAATGGCGCAGCAGCTGAGACTCGGTTACAAGGCATCGGCCGAACAGTTCGATCCCCGGGAACTCGTGGAGATCGCGGTCTCGGCCGAGGAGCACGGCATGGATTCGGTCGCCGTCAGCGACCACTTCCAGCCCTGGCGGCACAACGGTGGCCACGCCCCGTTCTCGCTGGCGTGGATGGCCGCGGTGGGCGAGCGGACGAAGCGCGTCCAGATCGGTACCTCGGTGATGACCCCGACGTTCCGCTACAACCCGGCGGTCATCGCACAGGCCTTCGCCTCGATGGCGTGCATGTACCCCGACCGCATCATGCTCGGCGTGGGCACCGGCGAGGCGCTCAACGAGTACGCCACCGGGTTCACCGGCGAATGGCCCGAGTTCAAGGAGCGTTTCGCCCGTCTCCGCGAGGCCATCGCGCTCATGCGCGAGCTGTGGACCGGCGAGCAGGTCGACTTCGACGGCGAGTACTACTCCACCCAGGGCGCCTACATGTACGACATCCCTTCCACGCCCGTCCCGGTCTACGTCGCGGCCGGCGGCCCGGTGGTCGCCCGCTACGCCGGACGCGCCGGCGACGGTTTCATCTGCACCTCCGGCAAGGGCATGGAGCTCTACACCGAGAAACTTCTGCCCGCGGTGGCTGAGGGTGCGGGCAAGGCCGAGCGCGACGTCGCCGACATCGACAAGATGATCGAGATCAAGATCTCCTACGACCCGGACCCGGAGCTGGCGCTGGAGAACACCCGGTTCTGGGCGCCGCTGTCGCTCACCCAGGAGCAGAAGCACAGCGTGAACAGTTCGACGGAGATGGAGCGTCTCGCCGACGAACTCCCCATCGAGCAGGTCGCGAAGCGGTGGATCGTCGCCTCCGACCCCGACGAGGCCGTCGAGCAGGTGAAGCAGTACACCGACGCCGGACTCAACCACCTGGTGTTCCACGCACCCGGTCACGACCAGCAGCGGTTCCTGACCAACTTCCAGAACGATCTCGAGCCGCGGCTGCGCAAGCTCGGCTGAGCACCTGCTCACCGCGGGTGTCGAGCTCGTCACAGGGTGGCCTCGCGAGGTCGACGAGAACGCCTGCGGTCCCTACCGTGGGGATCTCGTGACCAACTGAGTCAGAGTCGACTCCCTGGGCCCGGCCTCTCCGAGAGCGGTCGGCCCCGATCTCCACAGGAGCCGTGACCCATGTCGTTTCTTCCCCTGCTCATCGTGATCCAGGCCTTCGTGCTGTCGACCTGGTCGATGGTGGTGCTCACCGCGTACCTCGTCACCCGCGACGACGACCACGCCTACGAGTCCCTCGATCTGACCGCCGCCAACGTGGCAGGTGAGCGCACCCGATAGGTTCTCCCGGGTGACCGCTCGCCCGAACCCCGCCGTCCTCGCGGCCGTCGTCACGGTGCTGCTGTGGGCGTCGTCGTTCGTGGTGATCCGCTCGGTCGGCGACCATTTCTCGCCCGGCGCACTGGCATTCGGGCGACTCGCCGTCGGATTCACCGGCCTGGCACTGATCGCGCTGCGTTATCGACGGCCGCTTCCCCGGGGCCGGGCGCTGGTGTTGGTGATCGGCTACGGCGTCGCCTGGTTCGGCGGCTACACCGTGCTCCTGAACTGGGCCGAGCAACACCTCGACGCCGGTACCGCGGCGCTCCTGGTGAACTTCGCGCCGATCATCGTCGCGGTGTTCGCGGGCCTGTTCATGGCCGAAGGGTTCCCGCGACCGCTCGTGGTCGGAATGGTGATCGCCTTCGCCGGGGTCCTGCTCATCGCCTTCGGTGGCAGTGGCGGCAGCGGATCGAACGACGGGCTCGGCGTCGCCCTGGGACTCGTGACGGCCGTCCTCTACGCCGCGGGCGTCCTCATGCAGAAGGTCGCACTGCGCTCGGTCGACGCGATCACCGCCACCTGGGTCGGGTGCCTCGCCGGTCTGCTGGTCACGGTCCCGTTCGCACCGCAGGCTGTCGGAGAGATCGCCGATGCCTCGGCGGGACAGATCGCCGGCGTGGTGTTCCTCGGCATCGGCCCCACGGCGATCGCGTTCACCACCTGGGCGTATGCGCTGACCCGCACCGACGCCGGGAAGATGGCCGCGACCACCCTCACCGTCCCGGCCATCGCGATTCTCCTGTCGTGGGTCACCCTCGGCGAGGTACCGACGCTGCTGGGACTGGTGGGCGGCGCGATGTGCCTGACCGGTGTCGCCATCTCGCGACGCCGCGCAAGTACCGCTTAACGTCTTCAGTCATGGATCGCGAGCGCATGGTCGACGTGGCGGTGTCGGTGGTGTCGCGTTTCGGCGCCCAGGCCCTGAGCCTGACCTCGGTGGCCCGGCACGCCGGCGTCGGACGCGCGACGGCGTACCGCATGTTCGGCGGGCGCGACGAGTTGCTCGCGGCCATCGTCGACCGCGAGGTGTCGACGCTGCACGACCGCATGGACGGCTGGATGCTCGCCGTCGACAGCCCGCACGACAAGGTCCACACCCTCGTCACGAAGACGCTGGCCTATATCCGCGAGCACGAGGCGCTGCAGTACCTGCTCCGCAACGAGCCCGGCGAGCTGGTGTCGACACTGGTGGCGAGCGGCCCCGACCGCGCGACCGACACCACGATCGTCGACGTGATCGTGCAGCGCTGCCTTCCCGACCTCGACGCCCAGCCCGCTCTCGCCGGCGCCCTGTACCCCGACGGTCGCGCGGCGTCGGAGTTCGCCGCGCGGGTCGTCTACTCGCACATGCTCGTCCCCGGCAGTTCGATGACCGACGATCAGGTGGCCGACCTCGTCTGCCGAGCCGTGCTGGGTGGTTAGGGTGGGGCTGTGGCCCATCTGACCCGTGACGACAGCGTTTTCGTGCTCCACCTCGGCGACGAGGGCGGAGGTGACGACGAGAACGTCTTCGGACCGCCCCAGGTGGAGGCGATCAACGCGCTCCTCGACGAGGTGGAGGCGAGTGAGGGCCCCACTGCGCTGGTGACCACCAACGAGGGCAAGTTCTACTCGACCGGCCTCGACACCGGCTGGGTGCTCACCCACGTCGACGAGGTCGACCCGTACATCCAGAGCGTGCAGGAACTGCTCGCGCGCATCCTCGTGTTCCCGATGCCGACGGTCGCCGCCGTCGCCGGTCACGCCTTCGGTGGTGGCGCGCTGTTCGCCCTCGCCCACGACCATGTCGTGATGCGATCCGACCGTGGCTACATCTGCATGCCCGGTGTCACCATCGGCGCGAGCTACGCCCCGGGCAGCGTGATGCTCGTCGGCGACAAGGTGCCCGCGCGGGTCAACCACGAGATGCTCGTGACGGGCAAGCGGTACGGCGGACAGCAGGCCCACGACCTCGGGATCGTCGACGCCGCAGCCACTCTCGACGACGTCCTGCCCACCGCGCTCGCGTACGCCCACGCGAACAAGCACACCCGCGGGCGCACCATCGGCGAGATCAAGTCCTCGATGTACGCCCGGACGGCCGCGGGACTGCGCGCGACGGTCAGCGGCGTCGGCGGCCAGGCCGCCATCGCCGAGAGCTGAGCCCGCTGCTGAGATCCTGCACCCAGCGGTCCGGCGTCCTCCCCACGGCGATGCCGACCCGCTCAGTGCGGTTTCTCAGTCGTTCTCGCTGAGAGACTTCAGATTCAGCAGTTGCCGGCGCGCCATCACCAGGTCGCCGACCGACACCAGCGGCGCGATGAGTCGCCCCCGCGCCATCACGATCTTGAGAAGCAGTCGGGTGCGCTCGCCGGCCGGTACCAGCACGTACGACATCACCGCACCGGCGATTTCACCGGTCAGCGACTCGCCCGGAGCCACGTCGAGGATCTCGCCCAGCGGTCGTCCGCCACACGACATGAAATGTTCTCCCACAACCGGTTCCGGTAGACCCGACAACTCGGTGGGGGAGCGGCGACCGAGGTTGTCGACCCAGTCGTAGGAGTAGGGCGCGAGACGCAGTTGCCCGATCCACGGCCACACGCGTTCGGCCGGCGCGTGCACGGTGACACCCCGCCACGCCCGCAGCACCGGCGTCGACACGATGTCGTCGCACGGAAAGAGCCGCGAGGTCTCCGACGCGTCCACACCCCACCGGTCACCGATCATCACCCGTTCCTACCAGCGCGCGACGCGCGATGCGCTCCCAGCGACCTCCCAGCATCCGTCCAGCCCCGGAGGAGACAGAACGGACATCGTGAGGAACGTACCGATCGGCGTCTGCCGGTCGGAGACCCTTACGGAGGCATCATGACCACCCTTGTCGACCGGGCACGTCCGCCCGCCGATCCGGACCCCGATGGTGGTCGCCATCGGATCGTCCACGACACCCCGCAGAGCTCCCGTTCCCGCCTGCTGACCCGGGCGCCGCTGCGGCTGCTGCTGGTGGTGACCGCGGTGCTCTACCTGTGGAACCTGTCGATGAACGGCTACGCGAACAGCTTCTATGCCGCGGCCGCGCAGGCCGGCGGCACCAGCTGGAAGGCGTGGTTCTTCGGCTCTCTCGACGCTCAGAACTTCATCACCGTCGACAAGCCCCCGGCGTCGCTGTGGGTCACCGGACTGTCGGTGCGCATCTTCGGGATGAACAGCTGGGCCGTCCTCGTGCCGCAGGCGCTGATGGGTGTCCTCGCGGTGTTCCTGCTGTACGCGACGGTGAGACGCACGGTGTCGAACCCACGCCACGGCCAGGTCGCCGGCCTCGTCGCCGGGACGGTGCTGGCGTTCACGCCGGCCGCCGCACTGATGTTCCGGTTCAACAACCCCGACGCCCTGCTGGTGCTGCTGATGGTGGCGGCCGCGTACTGCCTGATCCGTGCGATTGCCGCGGGGTCGGGGAGGTGGTTGGCGCTGGTCGGCGTCGCGCTGGGATTCGCGTTCCTCACCAAGATGCTGCAGGGCCTGCTCGTACTGCCCGCATTCGGTCTGGCGTACCTGCTGCTCGCGAACACCGGGTGGCTCACGCGGATCGGGCAGCTCGTCGTCGCGACGATGTCGTTGGTCGCCGGCGCCGGCTGGTGGGTTCTCGTGGTCGCACTGTGGCCGGCCGGATCGCGCCCCTACATCGGCGGTTCCACCGACAACACCGTGATGGACCTCGTACTCGGTTACAACGGCCTCGGCCGCATCTTCGGCGCGAGTGGTGGCGGCGGGGGCGGTGGCATGGGCGGGAACGGTGCTGCCGGTTCGAGTTTCGGTGGTGCCACCGGACTGAACCGACTGTTCGGCTCGGAGATGGGGTACGAGATCTCCTGGCTGTTGCCGGTCGCCCTCTTCGTCCTCGTCTTCGGTGCGTATCTCGTTGTGCGACAGTTGATCCGCGGCCGTGAGACCACGCGCCTGTCGCGCACCGAGATGGCCGGGCTCGTCATGTGGGGCGGATGGCTCATCGTCACCGGCGCGATCTTCAGCTTCATGAGCGGCACGATCCACCCGTATTACACCGTGGCGCTCGCACCCGCGATCGCAGCGCTCGTCGGTCTCGGCGGCGTGTTCGCCTGGAGTCGGCGTGACCGTTGGGACGGCCGGATCGCATTGTCCGCCATGATCATCCTCGCTGCCGGATGGTCGGTCGTCCTGCTGAACCGGGCTGACTTCGGACCGGTCTGGACGCGCTGGTCGATCGGTACGGTTGCCGTGATCTCCGTCCTGGTCGTCGGTGTCGGTGGCCGACTCGGGTTCCGCAAGGCGGTCGCCACCGCGGTGCTCGTCGGCGTTCTCGCCGGGTTCAGCGCCTCAGCCGCTTTCGGTGTCGCCACGGCGGCAACCGAACACACCGGCTCGATCCCGACCGCGGTGCAGACCGCCGACTCCTCGGGTGGCATGGGCGGCCCGGGCGGTGGCGGCGCACCGGGCGGAAGTGACGCCGGCGGTGCCGGCGGCCAGCGGCCCTCGGGCGCGCCCGGAGGCACGGCGACGCAGTCGCAGGGCCAGACCCAGACGCCCACACAGCGCACCGGCGGCGCGGGTGGCGGCATGGGAGGGTCGACGAGCGCCGAGCTGACCACGCTGCTCGAGGCCACGACCACGAAGTGGGCTGCGGCGACCAATGGTTCGCAGTCGGCGTCGGGAATCGAGATCGCCAGTGGCACATCGGTGATGGCGATCGGCGGATGGAGTGGCGATCCCACCCCGACGCTGGCGGAGTTCATCTCCTACGTGCAGGACGGCAAGATCGGCTACTACATAGCGAGCGGTCAGGGCGGTGGTCCGGGCGGGTCGAGTTCGAGCGCCTCGGAGATCTCCACCTGGGTCGCCGAGCATTACACCGCCACCACGGTCGGTGGGCAGACGGTCTACAAGCTCACCTGAGCACGTCGGCCCGATGCGACGACACCGGTGGTCACCCTCGTGACCGCCGGTGTCGGTGTCTCAACGTCTGTTGTGTTCATGGACGGCCCGTGCTTGAATGCGAACTGATCGAATCATCAGAATCGATCGGGACGTAGGGGCTGTTCATGGATGTCACACGCCGCCAGGCGATCACCGCACTGGCCGCCGGTGGGGTGGTCGCCGGGCTCGGGCATGGGACGTCCACGGCGGCCGCCGATCCCGGGCCCACGGGGTCGGGTCGGTACCGCGTCGACCTCCACGCGCACTTCCTCCCACCCCGCTACCGGTCGGCGTTGCAGGCGAGTGGCTACACCCTGCGGTCCTTCGTCCCGGTGCCCTCGTGGTCACCGAACGAGGCACTGGCGTTCATGGACGCCCACGGCATCGGCACGCAGGTGTTGTCGATATCCGATCCGGGGGTGAACTTCCTCCCGCCCGCCCAGGCCCGCGCGATGAACCGATACTGCAACGACTACCTGGCCGATCTGATCGCGCGGTACCCGACCCGTTTCGGCGGGTTCGCCTTCCTTCCCCTGCCCGACGTCGCCGCATCGCTGGCCGAGATCACCCACGCCCTCGACGTCCGCAAGCTCGACGGCGTCGCGTTGCTGAGCAACTACAACGGGATCTACCTCGGCGACACCCGCTTCGAGCCGGTGATGGCCGCGTTGAACGCCCGGTCTGCGTTCGTCTTCGTGCATCCGGCCGAACTCGCGCCGAGCAACCGGCCGGAGCTGCCGTTCCCCGCGTTCTACGAGGAATACCCCTTCGACACCACCCGTGCCGCGGCCCTGCTGATGGCCACCGGGACCATCGATCGGTATCCGGACATCCGGTTCTCCCTCGCTCACGCCGGTGGCTGCGTGCCGTTCCTCTCGCAGCGCCTGTCGACGCCGCGTCAGGCGTTTCCCGCCGCACCCGACGTGTCGGTGTTCGGCACCGATGAGACGATCCGCGACTTCTTCTACGACACCTCGCTGTCGACGTCGCCTGCCGCGATGCGCAGCGTGTTGGAGGTGACCGGCATCGACCACATCGTCTTCGGGTCCGACTGGCCGTTCAGCGCACTGACCTACCGCAGTCAGACCGGCGCCGACCCGGCACCCGCACTCGGGGAGGTCTTCGACCCGCAGCAGCGCTACCGCATCGATCGACTCAACGCGCTGGCACAATTGCCCCGATTGGCATCGCGCCTGTCGTGAACCGAGGGGAGGGCGCCGTCGTGGCGACAGCGAAGACACCTGACCCCGCGCCGCCCCCCGCCCCGAACCGCACCGATCGCCGCCGCGCGAAGACCCGCCAGGCCCTCATCGACGCCGCCCGCACCCTCATCGCCGACGGACGCGCGGCCACTGCGAGCATCGCCGACATCACCGCCACCGCCGACGTCGGCTTCGGCACCTTCTACAACCACTTCGACGACAAGAAGTCGCTGTTCGACGCGGCCGTCGAGCAGATCCTCGAGGTGCTCGGCGACGACCTCGACACCATCGCCGACCGCACGGACGATCCCGCCGAGGCCTTCGCCACGTCGTTCCGGCACGCGGGACGGTTGGCGATCTCGCACCGACAGACCGCCGAGATCATCGATTCCTACGGGTTCGTCCTGATGGACTCGCCGACGGGCCTGGGCCCCCGGGCCCGCCGGGACCTGGCCGCCGCGGTCGCCGCGGGACGGCTGCACATCGACGACGTCGCCCTGGCGACGGCGATCACCGGTGGCCATCTGCTCGCGCTGGTCCACGCCTGGCTGGCCGAACCGACCTCGGTCACCGACGCCGACGTCGACGCATCGGTCGAGACCCTGCTGCGGTCGTTCGGGATGCCGGCGGTCACCGCCCGTCGCCTCGCCCATCGTGCGTTGGCGCCGCTCGACTGAGTTCGTCGAGACGCATCGCGGCACCCAGGACCCAACCACCCTCGGTGGTGCGTGGATCGTGCCCGGTCGCAGCGGCGACACGAGCGAGTCGGTAGCCGATCGTGTTGCGGTGCACATGCATCCGAGCGGCGGTGGTCACGGTGTTCGACGACCCGGCGAGATGGGTGCGCAGCGTCTCGTACAGGATCGGATCGGTGCGAAGTGCAGCGAGCACCCGCCGCAGGTGGGGGTGGGCCCTATCTGCCGTCGCGATCGTGAATCCGAAGAGCACCCCCGCGCCGGTGCACATCTCATCGTGGCGCCCCTCGGTCTGTGCTGCTGAACACACCAGTGCCGCCTCGGTTCTGGCCCGAGGGATGTCTGACCGCGTCGCCGGCGCCGACACGCCGGCCCAGAACGTCGACGACGCGTCGTGCGGGAGGGCCTCGTCGAGTGACTGTGCGGTCGCAGCGCCCGTCTGGTCGCCGAAGGTGGTGGGGACCAGTGCGGTCCACCCGTCGTGGTCGGCCACCACGAACGCGCCGGGGATGTCGGTGATCGTGGTGACCACCGACCGCAACGTGACCGGATCGGCACCGCTGGTCGGTACCAGCACACAGACGCAGAATGATTCGGCGATGTGACCGGCCCGTGCCGACGCCCACGGTCCGGGAGCGGCGCCGTCGAGCAGTGCCGTCGCGACCGCGCGCCGTGCATCCGCTGTGCCCCAATGGTGTTCGGGGGCCGAGTCGGACCGGACGGCCGCCGCGATACGCCCGGTGACACCGGTCAGGTATCGGACGAGCGCGGTGGTCGCCTCGATGAGGAGGGCGTGATCGGCGGGACCCAGTTCGCCCGCCGTCCGTTCCCAGATGGTCACCGACCCGGTCTGATACACGCCCAGGATGTCGTCGACGGCGACGCCGTCGGCGTGACGTGTGAGGGCGAGGTCGACGACGGGCTGCAGCTGCGCGTCGGTCGGCATGATGCCGGTCGACAGGTAGTGGAAGAACAGGTCGATGTTCACCCGGATTCCGTGGACCACGTCGGCTTCGACGAGGGCGCGGGGTGCGTCGTCGTATCCGGGCAAGGCCGAGGAGAAGCTCGTGATGACGGATGAGGCCCGGTGGTGGAGCTTCCGGATCGTTGACGCTCGATCGGTCACGGTGTCTCTGCTCGGTGGAGAGTCAGTTCGGTTGCACAGCGGATGAGCATCATTGATTGTGCAAACGACCATGGACCGTCCGGCGGCGAATGCGATGTGGTGTAGCGCAGATCACAACAGCCCGTCGGGGGCACTGTGCAGGGGAGTTGATGTTCCGATGATTCGAGCAGGACGCCGGTGTGGCGCGTGGATTGCCGTGGTGGCGATATGTGTCGGCGCGCTGATGGCGACGGTCACGCCCGCGGTGGCGGCACCGGGAGCGCCTGCGCCGCCGACGATCGCACCCGCGCCGCCGTTCCCCGTCCCGCCGCTGCCGCCGGAGCTCGATCCGGGGTTCTATCAGCCGCCGCAGGCGGTCGTGGAGTCGAAGAGACCGGGGGAGGTCATCGCGGCCCGACGCGTGAACCTCGCGTTCTTCGCCGCGCTGCCCCTGAACATGGATGCCTGGCAGTTGTCGTTCCGTTCGTCGGACTCGCGTGGTGCCGCGATCCCCGCGGTGACCACGGTGATGCGCCCGCGTGGTGCGACCGCACGCAATCGCCCGCTCCTGTCGTTCCAGTCGGCCGAGGACTCGCTCGGTCAGTACTGTCGACCGTCCTACGTCACCCAACTGGCGTCGGTGGGGCCACTGGCCGGTGCAATAGAGACCAACTCCCTGTTCGTGGTGCCCCTGGCAGCACTGGAGATGGGTTGGTCGGTGGTCATCACCGACACCCAGGGACCCCGCCAGGCGTTCGGTGCCGGTCCTCTCGAGGGACGGATCACCCTCGACGGCATCCGGGCGGCGGAGAACTTCTCCCCGATGCGGCTGTCGCGGTCGACGCCGGTCGGGATGATGGGCTATTCCGGTGGCGCCATCGCCACCGGCCACGCCGCGGAATTGCACCGCAGCTATGCACCCGACCTGCGGATCGTGGGAGCCGCCGAGGGCGGCATCCCCGCCGACATCGGCGCGGCGCTGCGGCTCAACACCCGCAATCTCGGCTCGGGGCTCATCTTCGCCGGCGCCATCGGCGCCCAACGCGAGTATCCCGTCCTGCAGGACCTGTTCCGGCGCTACCTGACACCGGCTGGTCGCGCCTACGTCGCGGCGAAGCAGAACCTCTGTCAGGTGCCGTCTGCGGTGGTGCTGCCGTTCGTGGACATCGAGTCGCTGTTCTCGATTCCGCGACCGTTCGACGATCCACGGGTACGTGACGTGCTCGCCGAGATCTCGATGGGCCACGCGACACCGGACTTCCCGATGTTCATGACCCAGTCCAATCCCGACTACCTCGTGCCCGTGGGACCGGTCAACGCTCTCGTGCGCAAGTACTGCAACGATCCGCAAGCCCGGATCGAGTACCTCCGCGACCACTTCAGCGAGCACATCACGCTCGACATCTTCGGACTCCCGTTGTTCCTCAGGTTCCTCGCCGACCGCTTCGACGGTGTGCCCGTCGCGCGCGGATGCCGCACGAAGGACGCCGGCAGCGTCCTGCTCGCACCCCGGTTGTGGCAGACGCTGTTGCCCTCGATCGCGCCGGTCATCCTCGATCTGCTGGGGAAACCCGTCGGCCGATAGGCTGAGCGGCATGGCCGCAGGGAGTCCGACCTCGAGCAGCATCTACATCGCGTCGCCCGAGGGCGACACCGGCAAGTCGACGATCGCGCTCGGGACGCTGCACCTGCTGGCCGCCACCGGCGGTCGCGTCGGGGTGTTCCGCCCCATCTCGCGGGCCGCGGCCGGCGAGCGCGACTACATCCTCGACCTGCTGATGGAGCACGACTCGGCTGATCTCTCCTACGAGGACTGCATCGGTGTCACCTATGAGCAGGTGCACTCCGATCCCGAGGCCACGCTCGCCGAGATCGTCGACCGATTCCACGCCGTGGAGGAGCAGTGCGATTCGGTGCTCGTCATCGGGTCGGATTTCACCGACGTCGCGAGCCCCTCGGAACTGAGTTTCAATGCGCGGATCGCCGCGAACCTCGGCACGCCGATGGTGTTGGCGCTCAAGGCCGCCGACCGCACGCCCGACGAGGTCCTTGCCCTCGCCGAACTCTGCCTGGCCGAGGTGCGCGGCGCCCACGCACAGGCCGCGGCCCTGATCGCGAACCGCTGTGCGCCCGATCAACTCACCGAGGTGAAGACGACCTTGGAGACCACCGGTCTCCCCGCGTGGGCACTGCCCGAGGACCCGGTTCTGGTCGCGCCGACGATGAACGAACTGATGGCCGCCCTCGACGGCGAGCTCTACAGCGGTGACCCCGAGCTCCTCGACCGCGAGGCGATGAGCGTGATGGTGGGCGGCATGACGGCCGAACACATCCTCGAACGCCTCACCGACGGTGTCGCGGTGATCACCCCCGCCGACCGCTCCGACGTGCTGCTCGCACTCGTGACCGCCAATGCGGCACAGGGTTTCCCGAAACTGTCGGGCATCATCATGAACGGCGGCATCCACCCCCATCCGATGATCTCGTCGCTGGTGGAGGGACTCAAGCCGGCGCTGCCGATCATCACCTGTCAGCAGGGCACCTATGAGACCGCGCGCACCGCGGCCTTGGCCCGTGGCCGGGTCGGGGTCGAGTCGGTGCGCAAGATCGATGCGGCGCTCACCCTGATGGAGGAGCATGTCGACTCGGAGTCGCTGCTGGAGAAGCTGCGGCTGTCGGCGCCGACGGTGGTGACGCCCCAGATGTTCGAGTATCAGCTCATCTCCCGCGCGAAGTCCGACCGCAAACGCATCGTGCTCCCCGAGGGCGACGACGACCGGGTGCTGCGCGCGGCCGGCCGACTGCTGCGGCGCGGTGTCGCCGACCTCACGCTGCTCGGAGACGTCGACGACGTGCGGTCACGCGCACAGGAACTCGGGGTCGATCTCGACGCCGCCGAGGTGATCGACCCGACCACGTCGGATCTGCTCGACCGGTTCGCCGACTCGTACGCCGAGCTCCGTAAACACAAGGGCATGGACACCGCCCGGGCGTTGCAGGTCGTCCGCGACGTCTCGTACTTCGGCACGATGATGGTGCACGAGGGCATCGTCGACGGCATGGTGTCGGGCGCGAAACACACCACCGCACACACCATCCGACCCGCATTCGAGATCATCAAGACCCTCGAGGGCGTGTCGACGGTGTCGAGCGTGTTCTTCATGTGCCTCGCCGACCGCGTGCTCGCCTACGGCGACTGCGCCATCGTGCCCGATCCGACGTCCGAGCAGCTCGCCGACATCGCCATCTCCTCGGCCGCCACCGCCGAGCAGTTCGGCATCGAGACCCGTGTCGCGCTGCTGTCGTACTCGACCGGCGAATCGGGGTCGGGAGCTGACGTCGACAAGGTCCGCACCGCAACCGAACTGGTGCGTGACCGCGCGCCCGACCTCCTGGTGGAAGGGCCCATCCAGTACGACGCGGCCGTGGAACCCTCGGTGGCGCAGAGCAAGATGCCGGATTCGAAGGTGGCCGGCCAGGCCACGGTGCTGGTGTTCCCGGACCTCAACACCGGCAACAACACCTACAAGGCGGTGCAGCGCAGTGCGAACGCCGTCGCCATCGGCCCGGTGCTGCAGGGCTTGCGCAAACCGATCAACGACCTGTCCCGCGGGGCGCTGGTGTCCGACATCGTCAACACCGTCGCGATCACCGCGATCCAGGCGCAGGCACTGAGCTCGAAAGCGCAGAGCTGATGGGCGACGCCGCAGGCGCCGTCCTGGTCCTCAACTCCGGCTCGTCGTCACTGAAATACCAGCTCGTGCATCCCGATTCGGGCGAGGTCATCGCCTCGGGCCTGGTGGAGCGGATCGGATCCGACACCGCGGGGGCCGAACACGAACAGGACGGTGAGACCCGGCGATTCGACGGCGCCATCGCCGATCACCACGAGGCGTTGGAGAAGGCGCTGGAGTTGTTCTCCGCGGCCGGTACCGATCTGGCGTCGAGCGGGTTGCAGGCGGTCGGACACCGGGTGGTCCACGGCGGTCAGGAGTTCTCCGAGCCTGTCCTGGTGGGCGACGAGGTGATCGAGACCATCGATGCCCTGTCGGGACTGGCGCCCCTGCACAACCCGGTGAACCTCATGGGTATCACCGCGATCCGCGCCCTGCTGCCCGACGTGCCCGGGGTCTGCGTGTTCGACACCGCCTTCTTCCACGACCTCCCCGCGGCGGCCGCCACGTACGCGATCGACCGGGAGGTCGCCTCCGAGCACCACATCCGTCGGTACGGGTTCCACGGCACGTCGCACGAGTACGTCAGTGGCGCGGCCGCAGACTTCCTGGGCGCTGATCCCGCCGACCTCCAACAGATCATCCTGCACCTCGGCAACGGGGCCTCGGCCTCGGCGGTGCGGGGTGGACGGCCGATCGACACCTCGATGGGCCTCACCCCGCTCGAGGGTCTGGTGATGGGAACCCGCAGCGGCGACATCGATCCCGCCATCGTGATGTACCTGCGGCGGGTGTCGGACATGGACATCGACGACATCGACCACATGCTGAACTCCGGCTCCGGGCTGAAGGGGCTGTGCGGCGAGAACGACTTCCGCACCATCACCTCGCTGGTCGGCGACGGTGACGAGGCCGCGCAGCTGGCCTACGACGTCTACATCCACCGACTGCGTCGCTACATCGGCGCGTACATGGTCGACCTCGGTCGGGTCGACGCCATCGTGTTCACCGCCGGGGTCGGGGAGAACGCGCCGACGGTGCGGCGCGACGCATTGGCCGGACTCGAGCGGTACGGCATCGCCGTCGACGACGAGGCCAACGTGGTGCGGTCGCGACAGGCGCGACGCATCTCCACCGCCGACTCGCAGGTGGCGGTGCTCGTGGTCCCCACGAACGAGGAGTTGGCGATCGCCCGCAAGGCCGCCGCGGTGGTCGCAGGCATCTGAGCGTCAGCTCCGGACGACGATCTGCTCGTCGCTGCGGCTGATGAGGCCGGCGCGTTCGAAGTCGTCGAGCCAGCCGGTCATCGGCCAGCGCCCCCAGCGTCGGTGGAAGACCGCGGCGTTGACGACGATGTCGTCGAGATGCTCCACCGGGGGTCGCGAGACCGGGTGGTGTTGGTGGTGGGCGTGCGCACCGCCGACCCAGGAGATCCCGACACCGGCCGCTGCGGCCACAGCCGCGAAATCGGTGTCCTCGCCGCCGTATCCGCGATAGTCCTCGCAGAAGCCGCCGACACGTCGCCACGTCGCCGGGGTCACCGCGAACGACAGGGACCAGAACAGGTCGGGGTCGGCACCGGCGACCACCGCACCGTCGGGTGGGTTTGGGCGGGCCGGGTGCGGATCGGTGGCCGCCGCCAGTTCGGGTGTGGTCCAGGCGGAATCGTGAGGGGGCAGGTAGGTGACCGGTCCGCACAGGAGGGTGTCGGGGTGCGTGGCCGAGGCGGCGACGTATCGCGTCAACATCTCCGGCGTCGGGATGCAGTCGACATCGAGGAACACGACGAGCTCGGCGCCGGCGTCGACCGCCGCCGCGGCGCCGCGATTGCGCGCGGTGGCCAGCGGCAGGCGGTGATCGTCGGTGCCGACCGTGACCAGAGTGGTCGGCAGCGGGCTCTCGTCGAGGACGTCGGCGACCGTCGGGTCACCCATGGCGACCACCACATGGACGAGGGGCGGACACGTCGACGCGGCGAGCCCGGCGCGCTGCGCCCGCAGGTGGCGGTGCCGGCCGGAGACCACCGTCACCACGGCGACGGCCGTCACCGGGCCACCTCGGCGACCAGTCCGGACACCACCGCCGCGGCGCGCTCGGCCGCGCCATCGGTCTGCAGTCGCTTCCATCCGGTGGGGTCGATGGCAGAGGCCTCGGCGAGCAGACGCGGCCACGCCTCCGGTGCGGGCCAGTCGTCGGTGGTCACCGCGATCGCGGCGTGGTCCAACGCGTCTGCGGTCGCGTTCTGCTCGCCGAAGGGACGTTCGGAGGGGATGACGATCGCCGGTGTCCCGGCGCACGCGACGTCGGCGACGGCGTTCTGACCGGCGTGGGTGACCACGACCGAGGCGCCGGTGAGCAGCGGCCACACGTCGTCGACCCACGATCCCGGGCCGGCGAACCGCCACCGGTGGTCGGGACACGCCCGTGCCGCGGCGTCGACGGCGTGGGCGTCGACCGCCGAGCCGCCGGCGCCACCGAGGACGAGGACGGTCGGCTCAGCAGGGGGCCCGGCGGGGACGCGGATGCGGTCGGCGAAGCGACTGATCGACCCCACGTGGTGGGTCTTGTCGGTGAACGGATGGAGATGGGCGGGGTCGTAGACGTCCCGTGACCAGGGGGCGACGATCCGATCGGCCATCCGGTGGGCGAGATCGTGTGGGCCGTCGGTGCGGTCGCCGGGCATGGCCATCATCACCACCGGGATGCCCATCAGGCGCACGAACACCGCGATCTCGACCGACACGTCGACCACCACCGCCGACGGTCGCACCCGGTCGATCCAGGCCGCCACGGCCGCCATGCGGTCGGTGAGTCCCGCGACACCGGTCGGCGCCCAGTGCAGCGTGCCGCGCGCGGTCGGGTCCCCGACCTCGCCGAGTGGGTCCGCGGGGACGTCGAGGGGCAGGTCGAGCCAGTCGACGGCCGGGTGATCGGGCGGAGGGCGCCGCGACGACAGCACGGTGACCGGCTCGTCGAGAGCACCGGCGATCGACGCCGACCGGGTCATGTGCCCGACGCCGTGGTGGTGTGCGTAGTAGCCGATCACCTGGATCAGCCGACCGCGCGGGTCGTCGGCTCAGCATGGCGTCGTGTCAGCATTCGGTCGTAGATACGCAGGTACTCGTCGGTCATCCGTGTCTCCGAGCACACGTCCACCGCCCGCAGCCGCGCGTCGGCCCGCGACAACCCTGCGGCCTGGGTGAGGGCCGCCGCGAGGGACGCGACGTCGTCGGGGCGGGCGAGCCGTCCCGACGAGATGTCGACGATCTCGGGGATCCCACCCCGGTCGAACGCGGCGACCGGGGTGCCGCACGACAGCGCCTCGGCGACGACCAGGCCGTACGGTTCGTCCCACACCGGAGTCACCAGTGCGACGGCCGACCGGCCGACGAGATCGGCCAGGTCACGCCGGTGCAGGTGGCCGACGTACTCGACACCGGGGCCCAGGCGCGGGGTGATCTCCTGGGCGAAGTAGCGCTCATCCCACACGGGGCCGGCGATGCGGATGGGCATGCCCGCGGCCCGTGCGGCGTCGATCGCGAGGTGCGGTCCCTTCTCGGGAACCAGGCGTCCCGACCACACGGCGTGGTCACCGCCGGGTCCCACGGGCCACCGGTCGGTCGCGATGCCGTTGAACACGACATCGACCTCACCGGCCACGGGTTCCCACTGTCGTGCGGTGTACCGACTGACCGCCGCGAACGACGTGGTGATGCCGCGGGAGACGGCGATCGCTGACTCCAACCAGGCGAACGGCGGGGTGTGCAGCGTCGTCAGCATGGGGATGTCGAGCATCCGCGACATCGCGATGGGCAGGTAGTGCAGGCTGTGATTGTGCACGAGATCGTATGTCTCGCTGCCGGTCTCGGCGAGCTCGAGCATCAGTGACAGGTAGGCGTGGTGCTCGTTCACCATGCGCTCCGGCGTCGTCGGATCCGACTTCGAGATCTCGGAGAGATCCAGCGTGCGCACCCGCAGGACGCCGGAGGCGATGTCGGTGGCCGACCCGTCGGCGGCGAACAGGGTCACCTCGTGGCCGAGTGCGGTGAGCGCCGTGGCCCACTGGTGGATGTGGGCCTCGAGGCCGCCCGCGAAGGGCTCGCAGATCGGGTAGCTCGACGAACCGAGCAACGCGATCCGCAGCGGCCTGTCGGTGGGACGTCCGCCGGCCGGGAGATCCGATGAGCGCAGCGGGGTGAGGACACCGGTCATGACGCACGCGCCGTGACGTCGTGGCGGATCTGTTGCAGTGCTCGTCGGTAGACGGCGTCGTGCGCCGCGGCTATCGCGTCGCGTTCGGCCTCACGTCCCGAGCGGGTCGCCGTCGGCGGATGCTCGCGGAGCAGATATGTCGACCGCACAGCCCGTTCGAGGCCGTGGGCGTCGAAACGGTCGGTACCGAAGCCGAAGAGGGTCACCGGGCGTTGATCACCGTGGCGACCACAGTCGCCGATGATCACCGCGGTACCGACGTCGAAACACGCCTCAAGCCACCCCGAATGGGTGCCGAAGCGGTACGGGAGCACCGACACGTCGATCACCGAGAGGTAGTGCCACAAATCGTCGTCGCTGAAACGTGGATGGACGCGTAGATCGACACCGGGGCGATCGGCGACGGCGAGCAGTGCGTCGGCGCGGGGATGATCCCCAGCGTCGATGTCGATGCGCAGGGTGACATCGGCACCGTCGTCGTTCATGCTCGTCACCACACGCACGAGGGTGTCGACGACCGCGCCGGGATCGAGGTTGGCGCGAAAGCTCTTGGCGTGCAGCCCGATCACGAAGGTGTCATGGGGTTCGCGGTGTGCGCCGATGCGATCGAGCGGCACGACGTGCGGGTGCGGGATGACCGTCGGGCGTCGTCCCCAGCGCCGCTCGATCTCGGTGGCCGCACCGCGGGTGAGCGTGATGAGTTCGTCGACACCGGGGATCAGGACGTCGAGATTCGCGCGGTGCGCGGTGTCGTCGCGGAAGTGGGGATTGTGCAGGTCGTGCACCGTGAACACCACGGGTTTACCCGCCGCGTGCGCGGTGTCGAGGACCGCACGAAGGGATTCGGGCGTGGCCGTGTCGAAACCGAAGTGCAGGTGCAGCAGGTCGAACGAATCGACATGCTCGGCGAGCCATCGTGGTTCGAGGAGACGCGGCGGCCACCATCGCGTGTCACCGGGCCCAGCGTCGGCCGGGCGCGGGTCGGGGAGCCGGTGCACAGACGTGCCCACACCGGGGCCAGACGGTGAATTCAGATGTGCCACATAGGGATGCGCCGTGGGCACCGAGGCGACACGGATGGGGTCAGGTGGGGACGACGAGACCGACGGGAACAGGGTCACATTTTCTCCGAGCACGGAAGACGTTACAAAGGGGGGAGGGAAACACCCGGCCCGACTGCTCGAGAGGGAGAAGAATAGTGCTCTTCGACCATAGCCCCTCCCCCCGTCAGGCCCCACCCCGGTGACGACACAGCCCGATCCGCGCACGATCCACTACGGCGATTTCTACGGCCTGTCACAGCCCCTGGGGGTCGCGGACCCACGCCCCCTGTGGGTGGTGTGGGGCAACTGTCAGGCCGAGGCGCTGCGGGTTCTGCTCGACACGGTCGCTAATCGTGGGTACGTGACCTGCCGCGTCCCGCCTGTGCACGAACTCACGCGCGATGACATTCCTCACGTCCAGGCTCTGCTGGCGCGTACGCAGGTGGTGCTGTCCCAGCCGGTGCGCTCGGGGTACCGCGATCTGCCCATCGGTACCGACGACCTCACCCGCTGGTTGCCTGCGGATGCGGTCCGCCTCCGGTGGCCCGTGATCCGTTACGGCGGCCTGTACCCGTTCCAGGTGATCGTGCGTGATCCCGCGGCGCCGTCGTTGTCGCCGCCGGTCGTGCCGTACCACGATCTGCGCACGCTGTTCGGTCACGACGACGTCGCGCTCACCCCGGATCAGATTCGTGCCGCCGCGCGGTGGAGCATCGAGCAACTGGCCGCCCGTGAGCTGCGGGACTGCGATGTCGGCGTCTCCGACATGCTTCTATCGTCCGGGTCGGCGGCGGCACACACGATCAACCACCCCGGAAACCCCGTCCTCGAGACGATTGCCATCCGACTGCTGTCGGCGGCCGGCCACCCCGGCAACCCGGGTGATCCGGGCCGCACTCTCCTCGGCGGTATCCGCTCACCCCTCGAGCAACGGGTGATCGACGCGCTGGGCCTCGACGCAGCGCCGCGTGCGGAGTGGACGGTGGACGGACACGCCGTCGCACAGGAACTCGTGCGCACCGAACAGGCCGCCTTCTACGCCGACCACCCCGTCTATGCGCAGGCGGCGCGCGCTCGCTACGCGGAGCTGCTCGAGATCCTCGGGATGACCCCGTGATGACAGCGGGGGTGGTGCATCTGCTCATCGGCCCGCCCGAACACGGCGTGGTCCGCTACGGCGCGGCCGTACATGCCGCACTCGCCGCCACCGATCCGACCCGCAACACGCTGGTGACCGCGCCGCGAGCCGAATCGCAGACCGCGCAGAACGTCTGCGTCTCAGCGGATCCCGACGTCGTGCACCTGCAGTTCACCGACCGCCTGTTCGGCTCGACGGCGATCGCGGCCGCCGACGTCGCGACCGATCTGGTGGCCGCACTGCACGAGCGTGGCGCACGGGTGACCGGCACCCTGCACGATCTCCCGCAACCCTCGGACGGCACCGGGTTCGCACGACGCGTCGAGTGCTACCGGCGGGTGGCGGCCGTCCTCGACGCGATCGTGCTCTCCAGCCGACACGAGAGTGCGCTCTGTTCCGAGCATCTCGGGATCGCGACACCCACCGAGGTGATCCCCCTGATGGTCGAGGCGCTCGATGCCGAGCCGACCGGCACCACGCGACCGTCCGACACCGAATCGGTGGGTGTGCTCGGGTTCCTCTATCCCGGGAAGGGACACATCGAGACCCTGCGCGCCATGGACGATCTCGACCCGAGCGTCGCCTTCGTCGCGCTCGGCGCGCCGTCCCCCGGCCACGGCGATCTCGTCGACGAACTGCGGGCACACGCGAGGACGGTGGGCCGACCCCTGGAGGTGACGGGTTTCCTCGACGACGCCGAGTTGTACCGGCGCATGTCGACGGTCACCGTCCCGGTGGCGCATCATCGACACATGTCTGCGTCGGCGTCGGTGAACACGTGGCGGTCGCTGGGACGCGCGCCGCTGGTGCCGCGCACCCGCTACACCGAGGAGATCGCAACCCGTTCCCCGGGAACGCTGATCGTCTACGACGACGTCGATCTCTCGGCGACGATCGCTGCCGCGCTTGCCGATCCGGCCTCCACCCACATCTCCGCCGACACCCCGGTACACCCGACGCCGGCCGAGGTCGCCGCCGCCCACCGCGCCGTCTTCGAGCGGGTTCGCCGATGACGAAGCCGGTGTTCCGCTGTGCCGACGGAACCGTGGTCGTCGGCGACAACCGGTGGGATCTCGTCGCCGACGAGCCGGTGCCCGCCCGCTCCGTCAGCGTCGTCATCCCCTACTACGAACAACCCGACCAGCTGCACCGCGTGCTGGCCGCCCTCGATGTCCAGACCCTCGGCACCGACCGGATCGAGGTCATCGTCGCCGACGACGGGTCGAACCGGGCCCCCGACGTCGGCGGCCACAGCGTCGACGTGTCCGTGGTCCGTCAGTCCGACAACGGGTTCCGAGCCGCCGCCGCACGCAATCTCGGTGCGCACGCGTCGAGTGGTGAGGTGCTGTGCTTCCTCGACGCCGACACCGTGCCCGAACCCGACTACCTCGCCCACGCCGTTCGTCTGCCGTCGGTGACGCCCGACGCCCTCGTGGTCGGGCGACGCCGCCACGCCGACTTCTCCACCGACCCGCCGACCGAGCTCACCGAACCGCAGTGGCTCGTCGACGCCTACGGATGGACCGAGAACCTGCTGCGCCCCGGCTGGACCGGATACCGCTACGTGATCAGTGCCGTGATGACCTGCAGCCGAGCCCTGTTCGCCGAGGTCGGCGGATTCGACGAGTCGTTCACCCGCTACGGCGGCGAGGACTGGGAACTGGCCAACCGGATGATGATGGCCGGCGCCGTACTGGCCCACGAACCGCGGGCGGTGGCGTGGCACGACGGCCCCGACTGGGCCGACCGCGACACCGCGCGGCGTACCGACGCGAAGAACGGTGAGGCGCTGAGCCTGGCCCCCCTGATCACCGAGCCGGCCGCACGGACGGCCGGTCTGCGGTACGAGGTGCCCGACGTGGTGGTGCGGGTGTCGACGGCGGGTCACACCCCCGCGTCTCTGTATCGGACGGTCGCGTCGATCGTGCGCAGCGGCGATGTCGCGATGTGGTTCGTGGGCGACGACAGCGAGGACTTGCACAGCGTTCTCGCGCTGCAGGATTCGCGTGTACGCCGAGGCGAACCCGAGCGCTACGTCCTCGACCGGTGCCGATTCGTCGCCGACATCACCGGCCGTGTCGTGTTCGGCGACACCACCCTCGATGCGTTGACCGACCGACTCGGTCCCGGTGCGGCGGGCGTTGCCGATGTGGATTGCGGTGACCCGGCCGCGGGCATCCGGGTCGCCACGACGCGAGCCCTCCGTCGCGCGGAACGCCACCACGGACGACTGCGTATGTCGCCGGACGAGGCCGTGTCGGCGTTGTTCGGACGCGTCACCGTCGCCGCCGACGACGTGGGTGTCTCGGTCGTGCCCGAGGAGCCGTGGCTGAGCTGGTAGTCAGAACAGCGTGTGCGGGCGGATCAGGTTCGCGAGATCGACGAGGTTGAAACGCTGTTTGCGGTCGACGGTGGATCGGGCTAGGCGCCGCAGGGAGCGTTCGAGTCCGGCACGCAGGCCGTGCTCGGTGAACGGGAAACCCAGCAGCGAGATGTTCGGTGATGCCTTGTCGGGGTGGGCGTTCACCCAGCCCAGCGCGGTGCCCAACACCATGATCGACAGGCGTGGCTTGCGCGGCTCGGTGTCGGGCATCGCGGACAATCGCCGGGCGGCCTCCCGCAGTTGATCTCCGGTGACCTGCTCGGGGTCACGACCGTGGACCAGGGCCAGCACCGTGGTGCACGAGGCGGTGTTGAAGTGGCGGCTGGTGGCGGGAACGTCGTCGAGTGCCTTCACCGACTCTTCGATCTCCCCGGCGGTGAACAGCATCCGCGCCACGCCGAACGCCGCGGTGACGATGCCGCGGTCGGTCTGCCACAGCGTGGTGTACTCGCGCAACGCCACCTCGTCCCAGTGTTCGATCGCCGCAGCACGTTCGGGGTCGACGGCGGGCGTGCCGCCGCGTCGCGATCCGGAGTCCGACTCGCTGCGCAACCACCGGCCGATGAGTTCGGCCGTGGCGGCGACGGCCAGCTTCGGCGCGATCTCGCCGGGCATCGCGGCCAGGACGGTCGAGAACCGTTCGTGGGCGACCTCGGGTTCGCCGTTGATCAACGCGCACAACCCGAGATACCACTCGATGCGCCACGAGTGTTGGTGGTGTCGCGAGGTGATGTCGAGCAGACCCAACGCGGTGTCGACGTCGCCGAGTTCGATGTAGGCGCGCGCCTCGGCGAGATCGACCTCCAGGGACGGGTGGTCGTCGCCGGGATCGGTGCCGATGAGCGACGACAATCCGTCGGACTTGGCGCTGCGGATCGTGTCGAGGGTCTGATTGGGTTCCGACAGCGCCGCCGAGGTGAGAAGTCCTGCAGCGGGGTCGGTCTGGTCGACCAAGGGCACGGGAAGCGCCGCGGCGATGTCGTCGGGATCGAGGAAGGTCTCGGAGTTGATGGGATCGAAGAACCCGTCGACCGGGCCGAGCAGCAGATCGGTACCGAAGGTGGTGCGCTGCGGGGTGAACACCGTCGACAGCGCCGGTCGCGGCACACCGGTCGACCGCGCCACGATCTCGCGGAGCACCGACAGCATCTGCGTCGCCATCTCGTCGGTCGACGCGAAACGTTGTGCCGGATCGGGATCGGTGGACCGCTGCAGCAGACGGTGGAACGACTCGTTGTCGGCAAGGACCTGCGCGTCGTCCGGCGACGGCAGCCCGTCGACGTAGCGGCCGTTCTCCATCGGCATCGGCAGGGTGAGCACGGCGAGCGTACGACCGATGCTGTAGATGTCGGTGACGATCTGCGGGCCGGTCTTCACGATCTCCGGGGCCTGGAAGCCCGGTGTGCCGTAGAGGTGTCCGTACCCGTTGATCGGCGACACCGCCCCGAGGTCGATCATCTTGACCTCGTCGCCACCGATCATGATGTTCTCGGGTTTGACGTCGTTGAACACCAGGCCCATCGAGTGCAGATACCCCAACGCGCCCATCACCTCCAGCAGGTAGGCGATGGCGTGGGAGATGGGCAGGTGTTTGCGGTGCGAGGAGTCGCCGTCGACGGTGGTGAGGCTCTTGAGCGTCGCACCGCCGACGTACTCCATCACGATGTAGCCGAACGTGCGCCCCGAGGTGTCGAGGTGTTCGACGAAGTTGAAGATCTTGACGATGTTCGGGTGCGACACCGACGCCAGGAACTGTCGTTCGGCGAAGGCGACGGCCTGGGCCTCGGCGTCGTTGGAGTTCAACAGGCCCTTGAGAACGACCGCGCGGTCGGACACGTTGCGGTCGAACGCGAGATAGATCCACCCGAGGCCGCCGTGGGCGATGGCGCCGGTGATCTCGTACTGGTCGGCGACCATCGTGCCCGGCGCCAGTCCGGGGGTGAAGGAGTAGTGGGAGCCGCAGTGCGGGCAGTCACCGTTGAGTGGCCCGGCGCCCGGTCCCGACTCGCGCCCGAGCGGGCGGCCGCACTGCCAGCAGTCGCGTTTTCCCTCGGGGATCACCGGATCGGACATCACCGCGTCCTCGGGCGCGATGTCACGCACCCAGGTGACCTCGACGAGCCCGGCGCCGAGGCGGCGGCGTTTACGCGTGACCCGACTGGTCAGGGCCTGCAACGCCGGTGGGACGCGGGTACCGGCGTCGTCGGTGGTGGCGTCGGTGCCCGGGCCGCCCCACCCGCCGATGGCGTTCGGGGTGGCGGCCTGGGTGGCCTGGGTGCCGACCTCGGGAACCGCGGCCTGCGTCGCCTGCGTACCCACCTCGAGTTCCGCGGCCTGGGTGGCGACCTCTGGCTGAGCGGCCTGGGTGGCGACCTCGGTGTCGTCGGTGCCTGTGTCAGCGGTCGTGGCATCCTCGCGCGCGTCGGTGTCGGCCATCGTGGTTCACCTCCCTGAGGTCGTGGGCTCCGGTCGGCATCAGTCGCGGTAGAGCGGTTGAGGCGGGTAGTACAGCGGCCCGAGGATGGAGAGCCATCGAGTGTAGATCTCGTACCAGGTGCCGTCGGCGCGGATCTGGTCGAGCACGCCGTTGACGAACCGCACGAGATCGGGCTGGTCCTTGTTGATCCCGATCCCGTAGGGCTCCTCGCCGAGACTCGCCCCGACGACGTGGACGTAGGGATCCTGTGTGGCGAGGCCGGCCAGGATGGCGTCGTCGGTCGACACCGCGTCGACTCCGCCCTGTTGCAGCACCACGAGGCAGTCGGCCCACGTCGACACCGAGGCCACCCGCACGCTGGGCACCCGCTGCTGCAGTCGGGCGATGGAGGTGGTGCCGCGCGCGGCGCAGACCCGCTTGTTCGCGAGGTCGTCGATACCGTTGATCGGGGATCCGCGCAGCGCCAGGATGCGTTGCGACGCCTCGTAGTACACCGTCGAGAAGGCGATCTCCCGCAGTCGGTCGCAGGTGATGCTGAGGGTCTTCACCACGAGATCGACCTCGCGGTTCTGCAACGCCGAGATCCGGTCGTTCGACGAGAGGATCCGGTACTCGATGCGGTTGGGATCACCGAAGATCGCGGCCGCGATCTGTTTGGCGATGTCGACGTCGAAACCCTCGAGGTCACCGCTGATCGGGTCCCGGAAGCTGAAGAGGTTCGAGCCCGCGTCGAGACCGACGATGAGTCGGCCGCGCGCGAAGATGCCCTCCATCGCCGAACCGGTCGGCATCCGTCCGACCGGCGGCAGCGGTCCGGGGCGCAGACTGCCGGTCTCGCAGGAGGCCTGATCGGGTACCGCCTCGCGGGGCGCGTCGGTCGTCAGCCCCGGGGGTGTCGGGGTCGTCGCCGTCGCCGAGGGGGGAGGGTCGTCGGGGGCGGGCACTCGCAGACACGCCGATGCGGTGAGCGCGACGACGACGAGGACGAGCGCGGCGAGCAACCGCCGGCCGGCCGCCGCGGGACCGGCCGTCATCGGTACTCCCGGATGCGCGGGGTCATGCCGAGCGCCGAGGTCGCTGCGGCGAGCAGGCCGAGCACCAGGGCGCCGCTGCCCACGTAGCCGATGACGACGCGCGCGGTGTTGATGTCGTCGCGGAAGGCGGTGCGGGTACGCGTGATGCCGTCGATCAGTGCGCGGTCGAGGGTCAGGTAGGCCTGTGCGGCGCCGTTCGCGGTGTCGCCGACGGCCATCGCGGTGGCGCCGTCGAAATCGCCGGCGTTGGACCGTTCGATGGTCTCGGCGTGCGCGGTCTGCCATGTCGAGAGCGCGGCCAGCGCCCGCTGCACGGATTCGCGGGCGTCGGTGTCGTCATCGTCGTCGGTGTCGGCGAGATAGGAGTTGAGGGTGGCGCTGATGCGTCCGTTGGCGCTCACGAACTGGTTCTGCAACGTCGCCTCGTCGCCGCGACGCACCAACGACAGGGTCTCCGCGGAACGGGCCTGCTGGGTGAGGATCCGTGCGGTGGTGAGGTCGCGCAGTGGTTCCGCCCCTCGCGTCTCGGCGCTGTTGGTCGCCGACACCGACAGCAGGCTGCCGACGAGCACCCACAGCGCCGCGACGACGGTGAACCCGATCGCGAGCAGCAGCCCCAGGTTGAGGCGGCGTCGGGTGCGCCGCGCCAGGTACTGGTGGGCGGAGATCAGCGCGACGAGCAGCACCGCCAGCGCGGCATAGACCCCCCACGGCGGGTCGGTGAAACGGTTCTGCGGATCGCTGATCGACTTCGAGCGCGCGGTGTAGAGCCGCTGCGCCGCAGGCAGGATCGTGGTCTGCATGAGGTTCGAGGCCTCGCCGAGGTAGGCCGATCCCACCGGGTTCCCCAACCGGTTGTTGGTGCGTGCCGATTCGACGAGCCCGGTGTAGACGGGGAGTTGCTCGGCGAGGGAGTTGAGGTCGTCGCGGACGGAGGTGTTCTCCTCGGCCGTGCCGCTCGCGGCCTGGATCAGGGCCTGCGACGCCGTCGCGATCGCCGCCGAGTAGCGGCTGCGCAGCGCCGCCGGTTCGAGTCCGCCGGAGATGAAGGCAGCGTTGGCCGATGCGTCGGCGATGGAGAGGTCGCTGTAGAGCACCTGCGACGACTCGGCGATCGGCTCGGTGTCGGAGATGGTCTGCGCCAGCGCCGCGGTGCGGTTGTCGAGCGAGGTCGAGGCATACCAGCCGGTCGCGATCGCGCCGATCACCAGGACCACGGCGATGAGGAAGAGCTTTCCCGGGCTGGTGCCCAGGAGTTGTCGGATGGTGGCCAGCGGTGACCGGGCCTGGTCGCGGGCCAGGGCCATCAGTTCGCGTCGTTCGGCGCGCGCACCGCGGGAGGTCAGGGAACCGCGGCGTTCGGTGCGACGGCCTCGTCGGGGCCGGAGCAGTCTGCCGGGACGGGTCGTGCCGGGTCCCGAACCATCGGGGCGGGAGTCGACGGACTCCGACGGCCCACGGATCAGCCGGGAGCGCAGGGACGCCGCGTCGCCGGTCACTGGTGGGTCCCTTCCGTGCGGACGGTGCAGATGTACCTGCCCGACTCTAATCGCGCAGCGCCTGCCCATGTCCGCAACTCCGACGCCGTCACCTCATCTCGGTACGGTTGAGACATTCCGGCGACCTGCAGGTCGCCGCAGTCGAGAGAGACGGGGTTCGGCGTGCGAGGCGACGGTGACGGCTGGGTCTTCGAGTCCGACGGCGCCCGGCACTGGGGGCTGCACGGTGCGGCGGGTCTCCTGCTGCGGGCACCGCTCGACGACGGATCGGTCGGCATCCTCCTGCAGCACCGCGCGCTGTGGTCGCACCAGGGCGGCACCTGGGGACTGCCGGGCGGCGCCCGCGACTCGCACGAGTCGGCCCGCGACACCGCCGTGCGTGAGGCGGGCGAGGAGGCCGGCATCTCCCATGACGATCTGACCGTCCGCGACGAGGTCCTCACCCACGAGGCCGCCAGCGGCTGGACCTATCACACGGTGATCGCCGACGTCAGCGCTCCGCTGGAGACCGTCGCCAACGTCGAGTCGTCGGAACTGCGGTGGGTGGCCGAACACGTGGTCGACGAACTGCCACTGCATCCCTCGTTCGCCAAGGCCTGGCCCGCGCTGCGCACCCACATCACCACCGGCCTCCCCGGGCTGGGCTGACCGCCACCGGGCAGTCAGAGCAGGCGGTTGGCCGCGGCGATGAGGGCGGCGACCCTTGCGAGCGCGGGGTCGGGCGCGATGCCCATGCCCCAGGCGCGGCGGCCCTCGATGTCGCCTTCGACGAAGGTGACGGTGTCGCCGTCGACCGTCTGCTGACGCAGGCCGGTGATCTCGATCGCGATACCCAGCGAATGCACCATCGCGGTCGCCGCCCCGAGCGGTCCGACGGCGGTGGCGTCGATCGCGCAGATGCGGTCACCGACGGCCATCGTCGCGCGGAAGTCGATGAGGTCGTCGTGGGCGGCGACGGCCGACCACGTCCCGAGGCGAAGCGGGCCCGCGACGGCGTGAGCGGCACAGAAATCACGCCAGCCGAGAGTCTCGGCCGATGCGCGCAGGGCACGCGGCAGAAGGGTGGGTAACCGACTCGATGCCGGCTCGAAGGTGATGGATGTGGTTGCGAACATGACGGTGGTCTCTCGCGAGAAGGAGGACCGAGAAGATGCGCACACGCGCCGACCCGCAGCGGGGGGTCGGTCGGATCAGACCCCGCTGCGGCGAGCTACGAGAAGAGTGCGCGTCATGATGCGTAGACGGTAGATCAGTCGTCGCTGTCGAGGCAAGACAGATCTGCCGCGATCGATGCGTACGCAACCATCACCGATGAGGTAGACGGCGTGGATCATCCACGTGCTGAGCAGTATCGGTGCGAGCTGTGTACGAACGCGCCCGCGGTCAGCGGTCGCCGGTGACCAGCGACCGCAGACGCTGCGCGGCGGCGCGGGGGTCGGGGGCGGCGGTGATGGCTCGGACCACCACGATCCGACGGGCCCCGGCCGCGCGGACCTCGCCGACGCGCGTCTCGTCGATGCCGCCGATCGCGAACCACGGCAGCCGGTTCGCGCGCCCGGCGGTCGTCTCGACGAGTCCGAGGCCCGCGGCGGGTCGGCCCGGTTTGGTCGGGGTCGGCCAGCAGGGGCCGGTGCAGAAGTAGTCGATGTCGGGATCTGTGTCGGCGGCAGCGGCCTGCGCGGCGTCGTGGGTGGAGCGGCCGATGATCGTGTCCTGCCCGACGATGGCGCGCGCGGCGGCGGGCGACAGGTCGTCTTGGCCGAGGTGGAGCACGTCTGCCCGGGCGGTGGCGGCGATGTCGGCGCGGTCGTTGACCGCCAGCAGCGCGCCGTGCCGCTCGGTCACGGTCGCCAGTTCGCCGAGGAGGTCGATCTCCTGTGCCGCCTCGAGCGTCCCGAACTTTCTCTCCCCGGGTGAGCCCTTGTCGCGCAGCTGCACGATGTCGACACCGCCGGCGAGCGCGGCGTCGACGAAACCCACGAGGTCGCCACGTTCACGACGGGCATCGGTGCAGAGGTAGAGCCGGGCGTCGGCCAATCTGGCGCGGGTGTCCACCCGCCCGAGCCTAGAGGTCACCACCGAGTGGCCCGGCATCCGCAGCGTAGGGTCGAGGGCACACACACGGGGGCCCGAGGGATGAATCGGGCTGAGATCGCGGCTCACCGCCGCCGACCGTCGCACCTGATCCGGGTAATGCCGGCGAAGGAAGGGAGTGGATCACGTGAGCGCACGTCTGGCCGTCGTCGGCGGCGGTGTCATCGGCTCGATGATCGCCTGGCGCGCGGCCCGGAACGGTTGGCGGACAACGCTGCACGCCCCCGCCGCCGCAGGAGCAGGCACCTCGGTCGCGGGCGGGATGCTCGGCTGCGCCGGGGAGGGTCGGCCCGGCGAGGATGCGCTGCTCGAATTCGCCCTCGCCGCGCGCGATCGATGGCCGGCACTGCTGGCCGACCTCCACGCGTGCGGCGTCGACACGGCCGGGATCATGGTCGCCGCCGACACCCTGCTGGTCGCGGCCGACAGCTCCGACGCCGGCCACCTGCGTACCGTGGTCGATCACCTCGCCGCCTTCGACGTACACCCCGAGGCCGTCGATCGGGGTCGGATGCGTTCGGCCGCAGCGATGTTGGGTTCGAGCGTTCGGCGCGGGTACCTGGTGACCGGAGAGGGTGCCGTCGACAATCGTGCTCTCCTCACGGCGGTGCTCGGTGGTGCGCAGGCGGCAGGGGTGACCGTGACCGACGAGAAGGTCTGTCGCATCGACGATCTCGACGCCGACCAGGTGGTCGTGGCCACCGGATCGTGGGCACCCGACGTCATCGAGGACGCACCCGTCATTGCCGAGAAGGGCGAGATCCTGCGGTTGACGCGCCCGCCGACCGCGCCGCCACCGCCGGACGCCGTGGTGCGCGCCCGATGGCGTGGCCGGTCGGTCTATGTCGTCCCGCGTCGCGACGGCGTCGTGGTCGGGGCCACCCAATACGAGATCGGCGACCGCGACGACACCGCACCGCGGGTGGGTGGGGTGAGTGATCTGCTGATCGACGCCACCGAGCTCATGCCGGGCCTCGCCGAGTACCGCGTCGTCGAGATCGGCTCCGGGCTGCGCCCCACCACCCGGGATGGGTTGCCGATGGTGGGTCGGCACGACGACCGCACCGTGGTCGCGGTAGGGCACGGGCGCAACGGCATCCTCACCGCGCCGCTGACGGCCGAGATCGTGGTCGACCTGCTCGACGGCGCACCGCCGGCGTCATCGTGGACGGCGCGACTCGACCCCCGGAGGTTTGCATGACCGAGAACGAACGCGTGTCGATCCGGGTGAACGGCGCCGACCGCGACCTGCCCGCAGGCATCACCGCGACCGAACTCCTCGCCGCCCTCGGACTGCCCGACCGGGGGGTGGCCGTCGCGCTCGACGACACGGTGCATCCGCGCTCCGCATGGGACCGTCCGCTGCCCGACGGCGCCCGCGTCGAGATCCTCACGGCGGTGCAAGGTGGCTGACACGCTGCTCATCGGTGATCGCGAATACCGGTCGCGGCTCATCATGGGGACCGGCGGTGCCGCGAATCTCGATGTGCTGGAACGCTCCCTGGTCGCCTCGGGCACCGAGCTGACCACCGTGGCGATGCGTCGCGCCGACGCAGGCGGCGGCCCGGGCGTCATCGATCTGCTGCAGCGGCTCGGCATCGCGGTGCTGCCCAACACCGCTGGATGCCGCACCGCGGCCGAGGCGGTGCTCACCGCGCAACTCGCACGCGAGGCCCTCGAGACCGACCTGGTGAAGCTCGAGATCCACGGCGACGACCGCACGCTGCTGCCCGACCCCGTCGAGCTGCTCGATGCCGCCGAAACCCTCGTCGACGACGGGTTCACCGTCCTCGCCTACACCAATGACGACCCGATCGTCGCCGCCCGACTCCGCGACATCGGCGTCGCGGCGGTGATGCCGCTGGGGTCACCGATCGGCACGGGGCTGGGGATCGCCAACCCGCACAACATCGAGATGATCGTCGCGTCGGCCACAACACCGGTCATCCTCGACGCCGGGGTCGGCACGGCTAGCGACGCCGCGCTCGCCATGGAGCTCGGCTGCGACGGCGTGCTGTTGGCGTCGGCGGTCAACCGCGCCGACGACCCGCCGATGATGGCGCAGGCCATGGCCGCGGCGGTGCACGGCGGCTTCCTCGCCCGCCGTGCTGGACGCATCCCCCGTCGTTTCTGGGCGCAGGCCTCCTCGCCCCGTCGAGAGGGTCCCTGAGGCCCTCATCCGTCGCGGCGGGCCTGCTTGAACCGGTACATCGCGCGGTCGGCGTCGTGGAGGAGCTGCGCAGGAGCTGCGTCGCGGGAGGACGCCACCCCGACGCTGATCGACACCGGCGCCACCGAGCCGGTGTCCACCGCGCGAATCCGCTCGGCCATCCCGGTGACGTCCTCGCTGGAGGCGCGCGTGAGGATCGCGAACTCATCGCCGCCGTACCGGGCCACGATGTCGCCGGGCCCGGCGATGTCGCTCAGCGCCGCGCCGATCGCGCGGAGGAGCTGGTCACCGACGACGTGTCCGCGGGTGTCGTTGACCGCCTTGAACCGGTCGATGTCGCAGAACAGCACGGTCACCGCGAGACCGCCGTCGCGCGCGTCGATGAGCGCCTCGGCCAGCAGTTCGTCGAACCGTGCGCGGTTGAGCAGGTCGGTGAGTGCGTCCGAGCTGGCACGCCGGATCAGCTCGGCCTCGGCGGCCTTCCGCGCGGTCACGTCGTGCAACTGTTCGAGCACCGCCGCCGGGGTGCCGTCGTGGTTCCGCAGCACCACCGACCGCGAGTCGACCCACACCGTCGAGCCGTCGGCCCGGCGCAACCGTGCCTCGTAGGCGGTATCGCCATGGTCGTGCGTGCCGGACGCGATCGCCGATGCCACGTCATCGCGGTCGTCGACGTGGACGAGGTCGACAAGGGTGGTGCCGACCATGTCCGCATCGGTCACGCCGAGCATGTCCTGCAGTGCGGCGTTGGTCCGTCGCACGCGACCGTCGACCTCCCGCAGTGCCATCCCGATCGGTGACGACGCCATCACGGTGTGGAACACCTCGATCGCCGCGTCGCGGGCCCTCTCGGCGGCGTCGCGGGCCTGCTCGGCCTCGATGCGTGCGGTGACCTCGCGAAACGACGACTGCAGTTGGTGCGGTCGCCCGCGTCGGTCCCGGATCAGCTGTCCGATGACCTCGGTCCACAGGACCCGTCCGTCGGCCCGCAGCATCCTGAGGGTCACCGTCACGGGCGGGGAGCTCCCGAGCAGCGCCGCCAACGCCGTGTTGGCCGCCTCCAGATCGTCGGCGTGGATCAGGTCGAAGACGTTGCTGCCGAGCAGTTCTCGCGGTGCGCGCCCGAACACACGTCCGGCTGCGGGTGACGCCCACAGCCACGTGCCGTCGAGTCCGTGGATCCCGACGACCTCGTGGGACCTCTCGGTGATCATCCGGAAGGTGCGTTCGGACTGGGCCAGCCGCAGCTCGGCGGCTCGCGGACCGTCGACCATGCGAAAACACGACAGGACCGCTCCGGCCGGTCGCGGCTCGTCATGCGGGAGCAGATGGGTGTCGACGCGCAGCCAGGTGTGTTCCCCCGCCGCGTCGCTGCCGCGTTGCACGCCGAGGAGGACACCGATCTGTGGTCGCCCGGTGCGCAGGGTGGTGTTGGCGGGTAGTTCGTCACCGGCGACCGGGTCGCCGTCTGCGGTGATGGCCGACCAGCGCTGATCGACGACGGTCCGCCCCAACAACTGCTCGACCGTGAGTCCCAGGATCTCCGCCGCGATCGGGGTGCCGGCGACGAACGAGCCGTCGGTGCCGCTGATGACGACGCCGAACTCGGTCGCGGGGACGTATCCGATGAGGCGCACGGCCATCGACTCGAGTTCGGGGACGGTCCACGGCTCGGGGTCACGGATGACCTGTGGGGGAACCGCGGTTGACACCCTGTCGCCTCCACTTCCGACCACCTGAACGCACCGAACGCAAAAGCGACATTACGCGACCCGCGATGCCCTTCGGGCGGAGTGGATGTCCGACCTTCGGACACGGGGGCGCCGTCGTTTTGTCAATCCATCGACCGATCCGCCGCGGTCGTCCGACTGGCATAGTCCCCTGCGTGATCAACGTTCAAGGACTGACCAAGACCTACGGGGCCACCCGTGCGGTCGACGACCTCACGTTCGAGGTGAAACCCGGCATGGTCACCGGCTTCCTGGGCCCCAACGGCGCGGGCAAGTCGACCACCATGCGGATGATGCTCGGACTCGACAACCCGACCTCGGGTACCGCGACCATCAACGGCCGCCCGTACCGCGAGCTCACCGACCCGCTGCGTCAGGTCGGAGCATTGCTCGACGCGAAGTGGGTGCACCCCAACCGTTCGGCTCGGTCGCACCTGCGATGGATGGCCGCGGCCAGCGGCGTGCCGATCAGCCGGGTCGACCAGGTGCTGGAAGACGTCGGACTCACCGCTGTAGCGGGCAAGAAGGCCGGCGGCTTCTCCCTCGGCATGTCCCAGCGGCTCGGACTCGCCGGCGCACTGCTCGGCGATCCCGGCGTCCTGCTGTTCGACGAGCCGGTCAACGGCCTCGACCCCGAGGGCATCGTCTGGATCCGCAAGTTCATGCGCGCGCTGGCCCAGCAGGGTCGTACCGTGCTGGTCTCGAGCCACCTGTTGACCGAGATGTCCCTCACCGCAGATCATCTCGTGGTGATCGGCCAGGGACGACTGATGGCCGACTGCTCGGTGAAGGAGTTCACCAGTCAGGCCCAGCGCATCGTCACCGTCCGCAGCCCGCAGCTCCCGCAGCTGCATACCGCCCTCGTGGCCCAGGGACTCGCGCCCGCGCCGGCCGCCGACGGCTCGTCGGCGATGACCGTCCCCGACGTCACGACCGACCAGATCGGCGAGATCGCCGCGGCCAACTCCATCGTGCTGCACGAACTCTCGGGCAGCACCGCATCGCTCGAAGAGGTGTTCATGGCGTTGACGGCCAACTCCGTGCAGTACAGCGGTTCCACCAACCGCGGTCCGAACAAGCAGGGGGGACAGCAGTGATCACCAACGCCATCAACGCAGAGCGCATCAAGCTCCTGAGCACGAAGTCGCCGTACTGGTGTGTCGGGATCGTGGTGGTCCTCGGCATCCTCATCGCGGTCCTGGTCGGGTTCGCCGACTCGTCGCTCAGCGCATCCGAGCCGCTCCTCGGGGCCCCCGGCTATCTCATCGGCGTCACCCAGTTCGGTGTGCTGGTCCTCATGATCATGGCCGTTCTCGCGGTGACCAGCGAGTACCGTTTCGGCACCATCCGCACCACGTTCCAGGCCATCCCGGCGCGGTCGAGCGTCATGTACGCCAAGGCCGTGGTCTACGGCGGTGTGTCGTTCGTGGTGACCCTGGTCCTCGCGTTCGTCGCCGTCCCGCTGGGCAAGGCACTCGCAGGCGACCGGTCGAGTCAGGTCGACCTGCTGGGCAGCGACGCGGTACGCCAGTACTGGGGCGTGCCGGTCTACATGGTGCTGTGCGTGCTGATCGGACTCGGTGTCGGCGCGATCGTCCGGCAGAGTGCGGGCGCCATCGTCATCGTCCTCATCTGGCCGCTCGCACTGGAGTTGATCCTGTCGAGCATCCCGAAGGTGAAGGTCGTCGCCCCGTACCTCCCGTTCAACAACGCGAGCCGGTTCCTCGCCGGCGGGTCCGAGGTCAACGGTGGCGGCAGCATCGACTACCCGTGGAACGACTACGGCTCCCTGATCTACTTCGCGGTCTGGGCGATCGGACTGTTCGTCGTCGGCATCGTCCTGACGAATCGTCGCGACGCCTGAACCGCCCGCTCGACTACGGACCGGCGACCCGCCACAGCGGGTTGACCGGTCCGTGGCCGCTTCCGAGGGGATACGACCAGCGGATCGACTCGCTGACCCAGGCCTTGGCGAAGGTGGCGGCGTCGGGCACCGACATCCCGTGCGCGAGAGCCGAACACATCGCCGAGGCGAGGGTGTCGCCGGCGCCGTGATCGTGCGGGGTGTCGATGCGGACATGCTCGAACTCGAGGAACTCGTTGCCGTCGTAGAGCACATCGGCGCTCCGCGGGCTGCTGCGCAGGTGGCCGCCCTTCACCATCGCCCACTGCGCCCCCATCTCGTGCAGGACCACGGCCGCCTGTCGCTGGGTGTCGCCGTCGACCACGTCGATCCCGGTGATCAGTCGCACTTCGTCGAGGTTCGGGGTCACCACGGTCGCGATCGGGATGAGCCGCTCACGCAGGGTGTCCATCGCCTCGGGGGCGAGTAGTTGGTGACCGTGCATCGACGCGCACACCGGGTCGACGACCAGCGGGATGGCCCGACCACGACCCAGTCCCACCTCGGCGGCCACGTCGACGATCGCGTCGATGATGTCGCCGTTGGCGAGCATTCCGGTCTTCATCGCCTGTACCCCGATGTCGGTGACGACGGCACGGATCTGTCCGGCCACCACGTCGGCCGGGATGGTCTGCACCGCGCTCACGCCGAGCGAGTTCTGCACGGTGACCGCGGTGACCGCGACGCACCCGTGTACCCCGGCGAGGGCGAAGGTCCGCAGGTCGGCGGCCACCCCGGCGCCGCCACCGGAATCGGTGCCCGCGATCGTCATCGCGCGGACCGGTGTCGCGCCCAGTGGCGCCGACGGCAGAAGGTTCATCGATCCATCATCCCTGCGACGTGCTGGTGGCCGGGGAGATGTCGAGATAGACCTGCTTGCCCGCGGCGACGAACTCCCGTGACTTCTCCTCCATCTTCGCCGCGAGCATCGCGTCGATGTCGGCCTGGCTCTCCAGGTTGTTGTCGGCCGCGTACTGCCGGACGTCGGCCGAGATCCGCATCGAACAGAACTTCGGTCCGCACATGGAGCAGAAATGCGCCGTCTTGGCCGGCTCTGCGGGCAGCGTCTCGTCGTGGAAGGCGACGGCGGTGTCGGGGTCGAGGGACAGGTTGAACTGGTCGTTCCACCGGAACTCGAACCGCGCCGTCGACAGCGCGTCATCGCGCTCCTGTGCCCGCGGGTGCTCCTTGGCGAGATCGGCGGCGTGGGCGGCGATCTTGTAGGTGATGACGCCGGTCTTCACGTCGTCGCGATCGGGCAGCCCGAGATGTTCCTTCGGCGTGACGTAACAGAGCATCGCGGTGCCGGCCTGGGCGATCATCGCCGCGCCGATGGCCGAGGTGATGTGGTCGTACGCGGGCGCGATGTCGGTGGCCAGCGGGCCGAGTGTGTAGAAGGGCGCCTCGTCGCAGAGTTCCTCCTCCAGCCGCACGTTCTCGACGATCTTGTGCATCGGGACGTGGCCCGGGCCCTCGATCATCACCTGCACGCCATGGGATTTCGCGATGGCCGTGAGTTCACCGAGGGTGCGCAGTTCGGCGAACTGCGCCTCATCGTTGGCGTCGGCGATCGAACCCGGGCGGAGCCCGTCACCGAGGGAGAAGGTGATGTCGTAGCGCGCGAAGATCTCGCACAGCTCGGAGAAGTGCGTGTAGAGGAACGACTCGGTGTGGTGGGCGAGGCACCATGCGGCCATGATCGAGCCGCCGCGCGAGACGATGCCGGTGACGCGCTTGGCGGTGAGCGGCACATATCGCAGCAGTACGCCGGCGTGCACGGTCATGTAGTCGACGCCCTGCTCGGCCTGCTCGATCACCGTGTCGCGGTACATCTCCCACGTCAGCTTGGTCGCATCGCCCTTGCACTTCTCGAGTGCCTGATAGATCGGGACGGTGCCGACGGGGACCGGCGAATTGCGCATGATCCACTCGCGGGTGAGGTGGATGTCGTCGCCGGTGGACAGATCCATGATGGTGTCGGCACCCCAGCGGGTGGCCCACACCATCTTCTCGACCTCCTCAGCGACCGACGACGTGACCGCCGAGTTGCCGATGTTGGCGTTGACCTTCACCGCGAACGCCTTGCCGATGATCATGGGCTCGGACTCGGGATGCCGGTGGTTGGCGGGGATCACCGCCCGCCCCCGGGCGACCTCCGAACGCACCAGCTCGACGTCGACACCCTCGCGCGCGGCGATGAACCGCATCTCCGGTGTTACGAGACCGGCACGTGCCCAGGCCAATTGGGTGGCAGCGCCGTCGATCGGGTCGGGTCGATCCCAGTCGTCGCGGGTCTTCGGCAGTCCCCGGTCGAGGTCGATGGATGCGCCCGTGTCGGTATACGGACCCGACGTGTCGTAGAGGTCGAGGTGGTCGCCGGTGGACAGGTGCACCCGACGGAACGGCACGGCCATGCCGTCGACGTCGTGCAGGTGCTTGGAGCTACCCCGGATGGGACCGGTGGTGATGGCGGCAGAATCGTGCATCGAGTTCATCTCCCTACGCCGGCATTACCCGGACAGGTTCGGTCGGTCGGCGGCCGCCTGCCGCCATCTCAGCCCTCGGTTCGCGAGAGCCCCCGTGTGTTTTCGGTTGTGTGTTCGGTGTTCTGGCCCAACCGTACGCGATCGTTGCGGCGCTGTGATCGGCCCCAACGCCGCCGACTCGATGTGGTTACGAGTGCCGGAAACTTCGGAAAACTACGCCACCGTAGGTAGGCGCCCAGGTACTGTGATGGCTGTCACATTCGAGAGAAGGTCGCAGATGCAGGTCCGTCGTAAGAAGAAGCCGCCGCAGTCGGCGCAATCGATCCTGCACCAGATCTCCGAGGTCGTGCACAACGCCGACCGCGAGCGGTTCGAGCTGTACGTCGCGGGCGACCTCGTCGGCGTGCTCGGCTATCAGGTCGAGCAGGTCGACGGTCAGCGCGTGATGACGGTGTTGCACACCGTTCTCTACGACGAGTTCACCGGCCACGGCCTGGCGTCGCGACTCACCACCGGCGCGCTGCAGTATGTCGTCGACACGGGTGCGAAAGTGCGTCCCATCTGCACGTTCACCCGCCACTACCTCGCGACGCATCCCGGGGTCGCGCCCATCGCCGCCTGACCGGACGGTCCCTCCGACCGAAGTTAGGTTACCCTCGCCTCACTGACATCGAGGAAGAGGGAACAACCATGGGTGAGTCCACGACGGCGTCGCCGTCCAAGGGGTGGCAGGGCGCGGTCCTCAAGCTGTTCGGCGGCACCGACTTCACGATCACCGTGACCGGGTCGGAGACGGTCACCGACGAATACGTCCGGGTGTTCTTCACCGGTGGCGGACTGCTCGAGAAGACGCCCGTCCACCCCACCATGTGGGTTCGGCTGTGGTTCGAGGCCGACGGCAGCCTGCACCAACGCGGCTACACCCTCGTCGATCCCGACCCTGCGGCCGACACCTTCGCCATCGAGTTCGCCGTCCACGAGGGCACCGCCGCCCGGTGGGCTCAGCAGGCGTCGGCGGGCGAGACCATCAACGCGACCGTGATGGGCTCGAAGTTCACCTTCCCCGAGCCTGCGCCCGCCGGCTGGTTCATCGCCGGCGACGCCGCGTCGCTCGCCGCGATCAACTCCCTGCTCGACGCGATCTCCGCGTCGGCGGCGCCCGAGGTCCCGGTCACGCTCTGGTTCGAATACCAGCACCCGAGCGACCGTGACCTGCCGCTGCGCGCCCGCCCGCACGACACCGTGCACTGGATCGCACGCGGCGACGGCACGGCCGTGGTCGACGCCGTCCGTGAGTCCGCGACACCCTCGCCCGATCACCACGGGTGGGTGGCGCTCGAGGCCGCGGCCACCCGTGCGGTGACGTCGATCCTCAAGAAGGACTTCTCCCTCGGCCGCAGGTCGGTGACCTCGATGGCCTACTGGACCGAGGGCAAGTCCGCGGGCTGATCCCGGTCGGGGTGTGCGGTGTCGAGAATCGTGCGGCGCAGTGCGGCCTTGTCGATCTTGCCGACCGCGGTCACCGGCAGTGACGGTGTCCTGCGGACGGCATCGGGGAGTTTGAACGTCGCCAGGCCGCGCTCGGCGAGGAATCCGCGGACCTCGCCGAGTGCAGGGGCGGCCGATGGTGCGACAGCGGGCGAGATCACCAGCACCGCGCAGATGCTTTCCCCCAGAGCGTCATCGGGCAGTCCGACCACGGCCGCCTGGGCGACGGCGGGGTGGGCGAGGAGGTGCTCCTCGATGTCGTCGGCCGCCACGTTCTCTCCCGCGCGCACGATGGTGTCCTTGATGCGGCCGGTGACCGCGAGATGCCCGGTGGGCAACCGTCGCACGCGGTCCCCGGAGCGATAGAAGCCGTCTGCGGTGAACGACCGGGCGTTGTGGTCCTCCGCGCGGTAGTACCCGCGGATCGTGTACGGCCCGCGGGTGAGGAGTTCCCCCTCGCCGCCGTCGTCGACGTCGTTCCCCTCCGCGTCGACGATGCGTACCTCGTCGAGATCCGACATCGGCGCACCCTGCGACTCGTGCACCAGCGCACGAGGATCGGTGAGGCGGGTGTAGCAGATGAGGCCCTCGGCCATCCCGAACACCTGCTGCACCACGTCGCCGAGCGCAGCGTCGATCGCGACGGCGTCGGGGTGGGCGAGTTTGGCCCCGCCCACCTGCAGCAGACGGAGTGACGACAGGTCGGCGGGCTCCCACTCGGTGGCCGCGCACCACACCTGGGCGAGTGCGGGCACCAGCGCGGTGACGGTGACGCCGTGGCGTTCGATGATCTCGAAGGTGTTGTCGGGACTGGGGTTGTCGGTGAACACGGTGTGCGCGCCGACCAAGAGGGCGCCGAGCAGTCCCGGACAACACAGCGGGAAGTTGTGGGCCCCCGGCAGTGCCACGAGGTACACGTCGTCGGCGGTGAGCTCGGCGATCTCGGCCGACCGTCGGGCGTTGTATCGATAGTCCGCGTGGGTGCGTGCGATGAGTTTGGGCAGCCCGGTGGTCCCGCCCGACACCAGGAACAGCGCGGGAAGCTGTGCGTCCGTCGCCTCGGGGTCGATGTCCGTCGGCAGGATCGCGGGGTCGGCGTCGGGCGGGACGGGGTGATCGTTACCGCCCTCGACGAACACGGTCGTGACCGAGGGGACGCGACCGGTCAGAGCCGAGGCGACATCCGGTGCATCCCCGACATAGGCGATGGCACCGGCCGTCTCGGCGAGGTGTGCGAGTTCGGTGACGCGGTGGGCAGGAAGCGACATCACCGGGGCGACACCGGCGCGCAGCAGGCCCAGGAAGTTGACGGCGAAGGCGACGGAGTTGTTCTGGTGCAGGATGACTCGTGCTCCGGGCATCAACCCGGCGTCGCGGAATCCCGCCGCACGACGTCGCACCGCGTCGGTGAGTTCGGCGTAGGTGAGGCTGCGGTCGGTGTCACTGACGGCGGGGGCGTCGGGGTCGCGTCGGGCGGCGGTCTCCAGCAGGTCCCACAGCGGTGCGTCGTCGACGACACCGGCGGCCCGATACCGCGCCAACGCCTCCGACGTGTGTGGAACGAAGCCGGTCGCGAGATCGGTCGAGGAGGTGGGTGTGGGCTGGACCATGACGACATTCAATCACGGTTACGTTAGGGTAGCCTTTCCATACCCGGTGCGCTCGTGGACTTCGAGCTCACATGACTCTCCAGGGAAGCAGATTCATGTCGTTGACCTTCGACGCCGCACCGCTCGACACCCCCACCGTCGACACCGCCGGATCCGCAGAGGCCGCGCGGGTGGTCGCCGCGTGGGCCGCGGCAGGGGAGTTCGGCGATCATGTCGTCTACGAACGCGACCACCGGTGGACCTTCGCCGCCGGCGTTCGATCGCGGATAGTGCTCACCCGCAACGAGATCCGTGTGGACCACGACGGAGTGACCTTCGTCTCGTCGTGGACGGGCGAGCCCTCGGCCGCGCTGGCGTCGGCGGTGTCGTCGCTGGCACAGGGAGCAGACTGGCGTGTGTACGGGTGGATCGGGTTCGATTTTTGCGCCGCCCGCCACGACCTGCTCGACCGCGTTCACGCCGACGCCGTTCTCGCGCATCTGATCGTCCCGGAGTTCGAGGCGCATGTCGACGCCAACGGTGTCGACACCGGCACTGCCGGCTCCGCCCACGCAGCCCGGCTGCGCGACATCGCCTGCACCGCAACCGATCCCGCACCGAATCACGCGGTCGATGTCGACACCGACACCGACGACTACCGCGGCCGCGTGGCCACGGCGGTCGACGAGATCGCCGCCGGCCGCTACCACAAGGTCATCATGTCGCGGGAGGTGTCGATACCGTTCGCCGTCGACATCCCGGCCACCTACGCGCGGGGCCGCGCCGCCAACACCCCCGCACGGTCGTTCCTGCTCTCGCTCGGTGGACTGTCCGCGGCCGGGTTCAGCCCCGAACTCGTCGTCGCCGTCGACGCCGAGGGGGTGGTGGTCACCGAACCGCTCGCGGGGACCCGGGCGCTCGGGGAGTCGGCCGAGGCCGATCTGCGTGCGCGTGACGACCTTCTCTCGGACGGCAAGGAGATCGCCGAACACGCGATGTCAGTGCGCGCGTGCGTCGACGAGATCGCGTCGGTGTCGCGCTCCGGTTCGACCACTGTCGACGAGTTCATGGAGGTGCGTCGCCGCGGCAGCGTGCAGCATCTCGCGTCCACGGTGAGCGGCCGACTCGATGCCGGGGTCAGCGCATGGGACGCGCTCGCGGTGTTGTTCCCGTCGATCACCGCCTCCGGGATACCGAAAGCACCTGCTCTCGAGGCGATCTACCGACTCGAGCCGACAGCGCGCGGGCTGTACTCCGGCGCGGTCATGACCGCCTCGTCGACCGGTGAGCTCGAGGCCACGCTGGCCCTGCGGACCATCTTCGCCGACTCCGGACGCGCCTGGCTGCGGGCCGGGGCCGGTATCGTCGCCGCCTCCACGCCCGACCGGGAGTTCACCGAGACCTGCGAGAAGCTGCGCAGTGTGGCGCCGTATGTGGTGCCCGCCCGGTGACCGACAACGGATTCGACACCCCGGCATTCGACACCCCGGCGCTCGAGATCGTCGACCTCGCCAAGACCTACGGCGGCGTAGACGCGCTGAAGGGCGTCTCCTTCACCGTCGCGCGCGGTGAGGTGCTCGGGTTGCTGGGCCCGAACGGCAGCGGCAAGACGACGACGGTGTCGGTGTGCTCCACGTTGCAGCGGCCCACGAGCGGCAGCGCCCGGATCTGTGGCCACGACGTGGTCACCGACGCTACGCGAGTGCGCGAACTGATCTCGCTCACCGGTCAATACGCCGCAGTCGATCCGGGACTCACCGCCGCGGAGAACCTCGCGGTGTTCGGTCGACTCACCGGACTGCGCGGCCGTCGCCTCGCGAGCCGCATCGACGAGCTGGTCGAGCAGTTCGACCTGGGATCCGTCCGTGGTCGCCGGGTGGGGCAGCTCTCCGGTGGGATGCGCCGTCGCGTCGACATCGCCGGTGCCCTCGTGACGCGTCCGGAGGTCGTGTTCCTCGACGAACCGACGACGGGCCTCGACCCGCGGAGCCGTGCCGCGGTGTGGGACACCGTCGCAGGGTTGCGCGAGGCGGGTATCACCGTGCTGCTCACCACGCAGTACCTCGAGGAGGCCGACCGTCTCGCCGATCGCATCGTGCTGCTCGATCGCGGTGTCGTGGTGGCGACGGGCAGTCCCGGACAGCTCAAGTCTCGTGCCGGGGGAGCGGTCTGCGAGATCACCCTCGCCGATGAGCAGGACGCAGCTCGAGCGACCGCCCTGCTCGCGGGGTTCGATCTCATCGAGGCCGCCGCCGACCCGTCGGGTCCGTCTTCGGAACCGGGGCAGACACGGCTCGTCGTGCGCGCTCCCGACGGCGTGGGCACCGTCGGTGAGGTCATCGCACGGCTCGGCGGTGTCGGGGCCGACGGGCGCGGCGTCGAGGTGATCGACATAGGTCTGCGCCGCCCGTCGCTCGACGAGGTGTTCCTCCAACTCACCGACGCGCCGGCATGACCGCTGTCCTCGATCGGTCGTCGGTCGGTCTGGTGTCGGCGTCGACGACGCTGGCGGGCCGCAAGATCCGTGCAGCCGTGAGGTCCGGTGACGCGACGTTCGCGCTGCTGAGCCCGGCCGTGTTCTTCCTCTGCTTCCACACCCCGCTGCATCGCCGGTTCGAACTCGGCGGTGGCGACTACGCCCAGTTCCTCACCCCGCTGATCCTGGTGCAGGCCGGGCTCTTCGCCGCCATCGCCGCGACCGAGTCGGCGGGTGCCGACGCGCGGGCAGGCACACGGATGCGGATGATGTCGATGCCCATACCGCGGCTGGCGCCGGTCGTGGCGCGCATGACGTGGGTGTCGGTGCGCATGGTGATGTCGATCGCCGCCGGTGTCGTGATCGGCGCAGCTCTCGGGTTCCGATTCCGCGGATCCCCCGCCGACACCGCGTGGTTCGTGGTGCTGCTCGTCGTGTTCGCGGTGTCGATCAGCCTCATCACCGACGCGGTGGGAACGATTGTGACCGGCTCGGCCGCGGTCGCCGGCGTGCTGATGATCCCCCAGCTCGTCCTCGTGATGGCCTCGACCGGATTGGTTCCCGCCCAGGGCTTCCCGGGGTGGGCGCAACCGTTCGTCCGCAACCAGCCGGTGTCGGTGCTCACCGAGGCCCTGCGCGCGCTCGCCGCGGGCAGCGACGTCGACCTCGTCGCGACCACCGCGTGGTCGATCGGTCTGTTCGCCGCGGGAGCACTCGCTGCCACGCTCGCCGGTCGACGGCAGTTCACCCGATGACCGCCGCACACGTTGCGACGCCACGTGTACCGGTGCGCGCGTCGGTGGGTGTGGCGCGCCAGTCGGCGGTCCACGCGTCCGCCCTGCTCCGCACGTGGTCTCGCGACCCGGGCATCGTGGTGCAGGCGGTGGTGTTCCCGATCTTCCTGCTGCTGATGTTCCACCTGGTGTTGGGCAAGACCGTCACCGCGATGGGCAGTGGCGACAGCATCGTCGGCAACACCGGACTCGTGGCACTCGTCGGTGCGCTCTACGGGACCGTCGCCGCCGCGCTGACCGTCATCGCCGACCGCGACTCCGGTGTCCTCGCGCGGCTGTGGACCCTGCCGGTACGTCGGTCGGGATTCCTCATCGGCCGGCTTCTCGCCGAGGCAGTCCGCACCGCGATCGGCACGGTTGTGTTGTTCGCGGTGGCCATGACGATGGGATTCCGTTTCGATCAGGGGATCGCCGCAGCGCTCGGTGCTCTCGCCGTACCGGTCGTGTTCGGTGTGGGCGTGGCCATCCCGGTGATCGCGCTGGCGACCGTCGCCGCGGGACGCGAGGTGGTGCAACTCCTCGGCGGCGCGTTCCTGTTCCTGCTCTTCTTCACCACCGGTTTCGCGCCGCTCACCGAGTATCCCGGATGGATCCGGCCCGTCGTCGCCCACCAACCCATGAGCCCGGCGATCGATGCCATCGCCGGTCTCACCGACGGCGGCCCCGTCGCCACACCGCTGCTGATCACCCTGGCCTGGACGCTCGGATCCGCGATCGTGTTCGGGCCGTGGGCCATGCGCGGTTATCGACGTGCCGCGGCCGGACCCCGATGACACGTCCCGCCCACCCGGGCCCTGCCACCGCGCGACATCACACGAAGGAGAACCAGCCATGACCGACCCCGCCACCGACCGGGTGCACAGTGAACTCCGCGACATCCTCGCAAACGATCTCGACCTGTCCCCGGAGCACGTCACCGCCTCCGCGCGTCTCGTCGACGACCTCGGACTCGACTCGGTGGCCGTCGCGATCGGCGTCGTGGCCATCGAGGAACGACTCGGCGTCGCGCTCACCGAACGCGACATCTTCGAGGCCGCCTCGGTGGCCGATCTCGAACAGATCATCCGCGCGCGTCTGGTCGTGGCCGGCCGATGACCGACATCACCGACACGCCCGGGACCGCCGAGGCCGTCACCGACGCTGTCGCCGATCCCACCGAGTACGGCCCACCCGATTTCACCTACCTGCACATGGACACCCCGTCGCGGCCCATGCACTGGTCGATGGTCCTCGAGATCGACGGGGGCGATGCCCCGTTGGGCATCGACGAGCTCCGCGACCGTGTGCACTCACGCGTCGGGCGCTACGCCGTGTTCGGTGTGGGGGTCCGTGGCGGGCGATGGCGTCGCCCCGAGATCATCGTCACGCCTGCCGACGCGATCGACATCGACCGCCACGTCGTCGCCGCCGAGGTCACCGACGCCGCGGCCCGTGACCAGACGATCGCCTCGCTGTGCGCGACCCATCTGCGGCGCCCGGATCCGTTCTGGCACATCACGCTGGTGACCATCACCGAATCCGGTGAGCAGCTGCTGGTGCTGCGGGTGCACCACAGCCTCTCCGACGGCCTGGCCGGTGCGGCGTTCGCCGCGCTGCTCGCCGACGGGACGCCTGAGCAGCTCACCGAGTTCGACCGGTTCGCGACCAGCCCCCGATTCCGCGTCGGTGACGTCGATTCCGAGGTGCTCGCCGACGCCCGCGCCGCCCACGACGAACAGTGGAAGGCCGGGCGGTCCGGTCGTGGCTGGCCTGCGCTCACCAGGTCCGGTCGCCGCGAGATCGCCACGCTGTCGGTGTCGACCCGGGAACTGCGGCGTGCCGCGAAACGCCGAGAGGCGACGGTGCACGAGTTCGTACTCGGTGCGGTCGGCCGCACCCTCAGCGCGCACCCACCGGCCGCGAGCGGCCCCGAGACGATCCGGGTGACCCTGCCGGCCACCCTCGACCCCACCTTTCGTCACACCGGGAACGCGGTGTCGGTGACGCTGCTCAACCTCGCGGGCGATGACACCGACCTCGACCGTCAGATCGCCCGGAGCCGAGAGCAGTTGTTGCTCATCGAGTCCCGCCGCGCGGCACTCGCACTGGCCGCGACCGGACACCCGTCCCCGCCGTGGCCGGTGATGCGCGCGATCGTCGGGGCGTCGATGTCGCGGATGGCCCCCGACATCCACGTCGGGGTGAATCCCGGCTTCTCCCGGGTGCGTTCGGTGTTGGGGCGTCGAATCGTCGCACTGACGCCGCTGTCGCCGCTGGGCGGGTACTCGTTCTCGGTGACGTCGCTGGTCCTCGGCGACCGCACCACGTTCGGGATCGTGGCCGACCCGAAGGCGCTCCCCGGGTACGCGGCACGCTTCGCCGCCGCGTTCGACGAGGTCCTCACCGCCCCCTGACCCGCGGTCGTCACGTGCCCAACTGCGGGGTGGGGGTCAGGTGATCTCGTCGTCGTCGGGACCGAAGGTGGTGAACGCGGTGTGGCCGGGGAGGCGGTAGACCTCGCGGCCGGTGACCGCGTTGAGGATGCGCGCGTTGCGGACCGCACCGATGTCGAGGTTCGGCGACGAGACCCCGTGGCTGTGCTCCTCGGCGTTTGCCACGAACAGTCGACGGTCCAGTCCGTCGCGCATCGCGATGGAGTGATCGTTCGTGATCACCGGGCGTTCGAGCGCATCCCGGATGATCAGACCGTCGAGGGGATCGAGGAACGACGTGCTGCGCGGCCGGTACCCGGTGGCCGCGACGACGAGGTCGGCGGTGTGGGCGATGGTCGCACCGGTGTCGTCGTGGCGAGCGTGGATGCGCAGGCGTGCGTCGGGCTGCGGCTGCAGATCGGTGACCGACACCCCCACCCGCAGCTGCACCGGCGGCACCTTGCCCGCGAGCTGGCGACGGTAGAGCAGATCGTGGAGACGTTCGAGGGTGTCGGCCGAGATGCCCTTGTGGAACTGCCAGTGTCCGGCGCGAACGCTGTCGCGCGTCTGCTCGGGCAGCGAGTGGAAGTAGTCCATGTACGCCGGAGTCGTCATCTCCAGCGACAGCTTCGTGAAGTCGAGCGGCGCGAACCACCCGGTGCGGGTCCACCACCGTACGGCGGGACCGCCGGCGAGATTCGCCTCGAGCAGGTCGACCACGATCTCGGCGCCGGATTGACCCGATCCGACCACGGTCACCGCCTCGGCGGCGTGGGCCCGGGACCTGTGATCGAGGTACTCACTGCTGTGGATCAGTGCCTTCGATCCGGAACCGGTCGGCGACTCCGCGTGGGCCGTCAGAGACTCGGGCAGATGCGGTTCGGTGCCGACACCGCAGACCACATGGGCCGCATGGATGACCGACCGTTCGCCGCCGGAGGTGACGACCACGCGGAACGAGTCGGCGTCGGCGTCGAAATGCACCTCGGAGACCGAGGTGTCCCACCGCAGCGACCCCAGCCGCTCGACGACCCACAGCAGATACGCCTCGTATTCCACGCGGGTGGGGAAGAAGTTCTCGCGCACCAGGAACGGGTAGAGGCGGTCGACGTCGGCGAGGTAGGCGAGAAACGACATCGGGTGCGTCGGGTCGACGAGTGAGACGAGGTCGGAGAGAAAACTGACCTGCAGCGTCGCGTCGTCGAACATCAGGCCGGGATGCCAACGGAACTCCGGCCGTGCGTCGACGACCAGCAGATCGAGATCGTCGACGGTCGACGCCAACGCGGCGAGACCCAGGTTGAACGGGCCGCAGCCGATCGCGAGGACGTCGACGCGACGGGGGGATTCAGTGCTCATGGGATGTCTCCAGCGCGTCGGTGGTCGGCGTGTGTGTGGACAGTGCGCGTGCGTTCTCCGACTCGACCTCCAGCGCCACTCGGATGATGTCGTCGAACAGTGCGTCGATGTCGGACTCGTGGGCCTCGGGGTTGAGCAGCGTCAGCTTGAGGCAGACCTGCGGATGGTCGGCGTCGGCGGTCACCACGCGGGTGCGGCCGATGAGTGCCGCCCCGGTACGGATGAGCCTGCGCCGGAGCTCCGCGTTCACCGTGTCGAGATCGGCGCAGCGATAACGGAACACGACCGTCGTGAGGGTCACCGGGGCGATCAGCTCGAGGTGCGGCTCGGTCGCGATGCGCTGTTCGGCGTGTCGCGCGAGATCGTGGCATCGGTCGAGCATCGACCCGAGCCCGAGCCTGCCGTAGGCGAGGAACGTGGCGGCCACCTTGAGGACGTCGGGCCGGCGGGTGGTCTGCAGCGTCTGCCCCAGCAGACCGCCGTATCCCGCCTCGATGTCGTCGGTGGGGTTGAGATACGACACCGACCGGTCGACGGCGGCGAACCGCCCGGAATCGGCGAGCAGCAACACACTCGCCGCGGCGGGCTGCCACCCGATCTTGTGTAGATCCAACGTGATCGAGTCGGCGCGATCGATGCCGTCGATCAGACCGGCGAGTCGATCGGAGAACAACGCCCCGAAACCGTATGCGGCGTCGACGTGCATCCACACACCGTGGCAACGGGCGATGGCTGAGATCTCCCGCAGCGGATCGACGGTACCGAAATCGGTGGTACCCGCGGTGGCGACGATGGCCACGGGCGTCCGATCGCCGGCGGCGGCGAGTGCGGCCTCCAGGGCGGCGGGCACCATGCGGTGGTCGTCGTCGACGTCGATGCCGACCACCGCCGATTCCCCGAGCCCCAGGGCGGCGCACGCGCGGTGGAGGGAGAAATGCGCGATCCGCGAGCAGAACACGACCGGGCGGGGCAGTGCGCCGGTTCCGTCGGTGCGGGTGTCGAGTCCCAGCGCGGAGGCCGCGTGGTCGCGTGCGATCAACAGGGCCAACAGGTTCGAGTACGAGCCGCCCGGCCCGAACACGCCGCCCGCACCCGCGCCGAGGCCGGCGAGGTCGGCGAGCGCCGCGATCATCCACTGTTCGATGGCCAGCGTCGCGGGCCCCGAATCGTAGGTGTCGAGTGAGGCGTTCGTCGCCCCTGCGAGGGCGTCGGCGACGACCGCGACCGTCAGGGGTGGGGGCTGCAGGTGCGCGGCGGTACGTGTGTGGGTGAGATCGAGTCCGTGCCGCGCGACGAGGTCACCGAGACGGGCCAACGCCTGCGATTCTCCGATACCGGCCGACGGGATGACCCGAGGGCCGAGGGCGGAGTCGACCTCGCCGAGGACGGCGCCGGGAAGTCCGTGGGGTAGGGGCGCCCCGTGATGGGCACTGTCGGAGACCGATTCGGCCATCCGCATGAGATCGGCGCCTACCTGTGCCCAGCCGCGACCAGGGGAGGTGAACCGTGAGCGGCGCGCCGGGAGCTCGGGGAAGGCGCACGCCGCACGCACCGCGTCGACGAGATCGGCGAGTGTGGAGTCGAGGTTGTCGGCCAGCTCACCGACGAGCCCGATCGCAACGGCCGACGCGTGCTGCGTCACCTCGGCGTCGGGGATGTCGGTGCGGCGATCGATCTCGAGATGGATTCCTTCGTCGGCGATCTCGAAGGCATAGCTCAGCGGGTAGCCGCCGATCCCGGTCGACACCGACCGGTAGGCGACACCGGGCTCGGCCCCATCCCCAAAGGCCACGACACCCCGCACGGGGGCGCTGCGCACCGAGGCCATCACGTCGGCGACGGGGAACCGTCCGCCGTGCGTGCGCAGCGCGGTCAGCAGGGTGCCGTAGTCGACCGCCGCGAACTCCATCGACGAGTAGATCGCCGACATCATGCGCCGCAACGTCTCCCGCACCGAGGCCGTCGGGTCGACGGTGAACCGGATCGGGACGATGTTGCCGCAGTACCCGACCTCACGGGGGTCCTCGGTCGGTCGCCGGTTCTCGCTCGGGACGAGCATCACGAGATCGTCGGCGCCGGTGAGTGAATGCGCGGCCAGCGCGCACACCCCGATCATCAACGCGTTCGATGTGGCACCGATGTCGCGGGCCACCTCGGCCAGCGCGGTGACCACCGCGGCATCGAGTGCGTGGCGATCCCGAGTCACCGCACCCTCATCGAGCGGCGCGATCCAACTCTGTTCGGCCGTCCCCGCGGGCATGGCCCCGGTCAGCGGGTGTCGGATGTCATCGGCCGCCCAGGTCGACAGCGCATGGCGCAGGGCGTCGTCCACTGGTGGCGCTGCCGTCTGTCCACCGGCGACCCCGCCCGCCTCGACACCGGAAAGCGGGGTGACGGCGTCAGCGCCGCCGATCAGGGGCCCGAGCAGTGCCGGCCACGAGGTGCCGTCGACGGCGATGTGATGGATGACGAGGATCAGTGCGCACGTGCCGTCGGGCGACACGGTGACGTGCGCGCGGGCCGGCACCTCCTCGGTCAGCCGGAACGGTCTGCGGGTGAGCGCGGTCGCGGCGGCGTCGATGCTGCCCGCCGGCCCGCTGGTGGTCGACGCGGCATCGTCGGCGGGCGCGGGCCACTCCCAGACGGAGTCGGGTACCGACCACGCGCCCTCGACATCCGTGGGTTCTCTGCGCACGACTCCGCCGTCGTCGACGATGATCGACGCCAGGACCGGACTCCGCAGCGTCTCCTCCAGGGCCTCGACGACGGCCTCGATCTGGCGACCGTCGGTGAACGTGAGCACGAGACCGATGTTGTGCGAGATGGATTCCGGGTCGAGCTGGTGGATCCGCCACATCCGGCGTTCGGCGACGCCGAGCTCGCCGTCCGGTCTGGTCACCGGATCCTGCTCGGCCACAGGGGGTGTGTCGGCCGCGGCGACCGCGCCGGTGTCGGCGCCGGCGAGGCGTCGCCGCATCAGCTCGAGCCGTGACTCGTCCAGTACGCTCACGCGTCCTCCATCGTTCGTCTGTCGGTCGTGGTCCCGGCGGCGGTGCCGGTGTTCGGGGGTTCTGCGGTGGTGGCACGCAACCGGTCCCAGGAATCGACGACCGGGAGCAGATCGCCTCGCGCCCATCGCGACGACTGGTTCTGATAGGCGGGATCACGCGGGTCGCCGGAGGCGCCGAGGGGGACCACCCACCGGCTCGCGGAACGGTCGGCGAGATCCCAGACGAAACGCGCGGCCGCACCGACGCTGCAGGCGTGGCTGAAACCGATGGCGCTGCCGTTGGCGAACACCGTCTCCGCGTCGCCGCCGAGTGGGTGTGGGTGCGGGCGCAGCTGCGCCGAGAGTTCGGGGTGTGCGGCCGTCGCGCCGACGAGATCGAAACCGTGGATCGGGGTGAGAACGTGGACGTCCCCCCAGATCGGGATCTCGTCGAGGTGGTCGAGCGCGGTCGCGACAGCGTCGATGGCCTCCCGGAGGATGTCGTCGACATCCACCCCGATACCGCCGGCGTGGGCGATCACCGATTCCAGCGCGGCCGAGACACGGGGGAGCGACACGAACCACGGGTCGAACACGGCGGGGAAGACGTGCCGGGTGGCCAACGGCTGCAGGGCAGGGGAGCGGATCAGGCCGCGCACCAGATGGGCGCGTACCTCGGCGAACACGTAGGCCGGCGTGCTGTCGACGGCCATCGATCGGTCCCATCCGTCGAGGTGCGCGAGAAGGCGCCGTGCGCGCTCGTCGAGCCCGTCGACCTCGGCGAGCATCCGTACGACGATGTCGCGGGCGTCGAGCACGTCGTCGCGATGGATCCGTTCGGAATCGGCGACGCTGTGTCGTGCCTTGGCGTCCAGGAGGGTGGCGATCCGGTCGGCGCGGTCGGCGCGTACGCATTCGGTGGTGACCGGTTGCAGGAGAGCCGCTGTCACGCGCTGGTTGGCGATCACGGAGAACGATGCGACGTCGGCGGCCTCGGTCCCCTGGTGGACCGATGTCGTACGCATCCCGGTCCACCGGTGCCGGTCGGTCCAGCCGGGCACCGGGAGCCAGTAGTTCTCTGGTGTGCGTTCGGGCATCGCCCCGACGAGGTGGGTGACCAGTCGACCGGTGGTGTCACCGATGACGACTCGGTTGACCGGCTCCACCCAGGCACGCAGAGCGCGTTCCACACCCGGGATCGAGGTGGCGAACAGCAGGTCGATGAAGGGATCGGCGGTGGTGGAGTCGTCGTGCAGGATGGGGGTGCGCAGGCTCAGCGCGACAGGTGCGTCGGGGCCGCCGACGATCACCGATCCATTGGCGGTCTCGATGATCTCGACCGTCACCGGTACGTCGTCGCGCACCGTGATCGTTTCGGTCCGGGTCGCGGCCTCGGTGTCGCCGTGCGGGCCCTGCGCGGTCACCAGGCCGTCGCGCCGTGCGAGGTGCTCGACGTAGACGTCCTGGTGGTCGCCCATCGCGTTGGTGATGCCCCACGCCACCGAACCGGTGTGGCCGAAGTGCGGTACCCCCGGGACCCCGGCGAAGGCGAACCCGACGACGTCGAATTCCGGTGAGGCGAGATGGGTCTGGAGGTAGATCCCGGGGAGTTCGAGGAAACGGTGCGGGTCGCCGGCGATCTGCGGCGATCCGCTCGACGAACGGGCGGCGGCCACACCCCACGCGTTGCTGCCGCTGATCGCGTCGCCGAGCGGTGTGGGTCCGGGTGGTTCGGTCCCGGACTCTGCGGCTGCGGCGAACTCGGCGAGCACGGTGTCGATGAACGCGGTGTCGGGCAGGGGTGGGTCGAACCGATCATCGGGATCGGGGGCGTCGGGGCCCTCGAAGTCGAACAGGCGCAATGCATCCGGGCCGAGGTGGGTGCAGGCGTGTACACGCCACAGCTTCGTGAGGAAGCGTCCGAACAGGATGTTGTGGGTGATGAACACCGCGATCGGCGTCCACGGTCGCCACGGTGCCGGGCGGTGGTCGAGCTCGCCCAGTTCGGGTGCCCCGGCGGTGTCCAGCGTGCTGTTCACCCCGTCGACATACGCGGCGAACAGTTCTCGCGTCCGGACCGACGAGCGGTCGAGGATCCGGTGAGCGGCTCGGTCGATCCCGGCGCGTCGGGCGAACTCGTCCCATCCGACGGCGTCGGCCCCGAAGACCTCGGCGGTGCGTCCCTCCGACCGCAGACGGAGGAACTCGATCTGCCAGGCGCGGTCGAGTCCGCAGGCCCGACCCTGACCGTAGAGGGCACCGCGTGCCGAATCGGCACGGACGTGCGGGATGCCCCATGCGTCACGGCGGATCTCGACCCCCTGGGCGTCGCAGGGAGCGGTCACGTGTGGTCCCGTGTCGAGGGGGCGAACCGGGCAATCGGATTCACCAGGCGGTGATCGGTGTCGAGCAGTGCGGCGTAGGAATCGCCGAGATCGACCATGCGGCGGCTGTTGCCGAGCTGGAGTCGGTTCATGTGGATGGCCCCGAAGTCGGGGGCGAACAGATCCCATCGCGCGAAGCGGTCGGCGAGGTCGGGGTGGGCGGTCATGTAATCGGTGACGCTGTCGGCAACGGTCTTCCAAAACGAGCTGTCGTCGCAGAGGCCGGACTGGTGGGTGATGGCCGCCAGTGGTCGGAGGAAGTCGTCGAAGACATCGGAGAGGATGCCGAGATTGCCGATGGCGTCGTCGGTGTGGACGACCGCGCGTCGGCAGGACTCGGGCAACCCTGGGGCGTCGTCGCCGATGGTGACCTCCTCGCCGATGTCTTTGAGGATCGCCCGCACCGGCACCCCTGCGTCCAGCACGAGGATGAGGTTCTCCCCGTGCGGCGAGAACTTCAGTCGGTGGTGGTAGAGCAGATGGATGATCGGATGCAGATAGGCGCGTAGATGGTGCGAGAGCCATTCTGTGGCCGCAAGTCCGGATCGCTCGATGATGGCGCCCACCAACGGGTCGCCCTGGTGGTCGACATGCAGCAGCGCCGCCATGGTCATCAGCTGCTCGTGGTCGGCGACGAGGTCGACGGGGCTCTGCCGCCACAACGCCGACATCAGCTTCCGGTACTCCGAACCGGGTGTGGTGACGCTCTGCAGCACCGGGTTGCGGTAGCCGATCGCCACGACCTCGAACAGCATCGCGAACCCCAGTTCCCTCAGGTGGGGATCACCGCCGATCCGGTCTCTCACCCAGTCGTTGATGAGGGGCGTGGTGCGCATGTAGTCGGCCGACATCCCGCGGGTGAAGCCCATGTTGGTGATCGACAGGGCGAGTTTGACGTAGTGCCGCCGGGTGTCGGTGGTGTTGAACAGGGTTCGTATCGACTGCTGCGGTCGATACAGGTCGGGGCCCTCCCCGAGATACACCAGTGTGCCCTCGGCGAGTTCGCGGGCGAAGACACGCGCCACCTTCTCGGTCCACTGCCATGGGTGCACGGGCAGGTAGTGGTGGTCGTCGGGGTCGAGGCCCCGCTCCCGCAGCACCGTGTCGAAGCGGGTCAGTGCCACCGGACCCAGTTCGGCGACCAGCAGGTCCCGGAGGTCGTGACCGGTCATCGACGCGACGTCGCAGTGCTCGCGCGGGGCGGCCACCCACACCAGTCGGCAGTGCTCACCGCGTTCCGGGGCATAACGGTCGACATCGCTGGAGCTGAACCCGATACGTCCGGCGTTGGCGACGATGCAGGGATGTCCCTCGGTCATCGTCTGCTCGATGGTCTGAAAATCTGCGGCGGCCAGCTCGGCGGCGGGGACGCGCAGACGGTCGGGTCGATCGGCGCCGAGGCCGAGCGTGTTCACGAACTCCTCGAGATAGGCGGGCACCGCGTCGGGGGTGATCCCGAGGCGTTCGCGCAGATCGAGCAGCACGGCCACCGGATCGATCGGTGTCTCGGTGCCGTCGACCAGGCGACGCATCGACGGTTCGTCGATCGCCCAGTTGTCCAGCGACAACACCTCGGCGCGAAACACGTACTCGGTGCGCTGGTCATCGGACACGACCAGGTACATCGAGCCCGCGCCGGAGTTCTCGGGGGCGCCCGCGCCGGAGTTCTCGGGGGCGCCCGCGCCCAGGGAGATCGGGTGGATGATCTGTTCGTGGGCGAACTCGGCCAGCACCTTGCGCGCCATGCGCCGCCCGTACACCGCGGCCATGTCGGCGCGACCGTCGGTGACCGGCGATACCGTGGCGGTCACCGGGTGGCCGTCTCTGTCGCGCCGAAATCGTTTGCTGTGCAGTAGCTCAGACGCGCCGTCTTGTCGCCGACGGGGTGGTCGCCCGCGACGCGGAACCCGACGAGGTCGTTGAGTCGGTGGACGGCGGTGTTGCGGACGTCGGGTTCGACGACGACACGACGTGCGCCGGCTTCGGTGAACGCGGTCCGCATGATGTGGCGCATGACCGCTTCGGTGAAACCCGTGACCGGGGTCTCGGTGGGGGCGACCAGCAGGTGCATGCCGATGTCGCCCGGTGAGTGGACGTAACCGGTACCCGCATCGGCGAGCTCGCTCGACAGGGGCTCGTACAGTTCGAAGAGGAACTGCGGCTCGCCGTTCACGATGCCGAGTCGCATCCCGAAACCGTTGGCGTCGGCGTGGGTGATGAGTGCGACCACCTCCTCGCGGGTGGCGGCGAGCATGTCCCAGAAATGCGACTTGGGGTGGGCGAGCCAGCGATGCACGAGATCGACGTCGGTGTCGAGATCGATGCGGCGGTGGACGATGGAGAGACCGGGAGCCGCCGAGCCCGTGTCGGCCTGGTCGAGTTCGGAGGCGACCTCACGGGCCGAGAGGCCCAGGACCTCGAGCATCACCTCGGCGACCCCGGTGATCGCCGCACCGTGCAGCTCGTCGAGTCGGGTGGCGAGTCCCGCGATGGTGCGGCGGGTGAAGATGTCGGCGACGGTCACCGATGCGGTGGCACCGGGAACGGCGAGCCACCGGCGGATCTCGGCCACGAACCGGGTGGCGAGCACCGAATCACCACCCAGGGCGACGAATTCGTCGGTGACACCGATCGGCCGGGTCTCCAGGATGGTCTCGAGCACCGTCACCAGCGCCTTCTCGACCGGTGTACGCGGGCCGATCGACTCGGATGAGTCCGTCTCGCTGAACTGCGTGGCGACACGGGCGCGGTCGAGCTTGCCGTTGGCGGTCAGCGGGAGTCGATCGGTGACCGCGATCGACCGCGGGATCATGTGCGCCGGGAGCAGATCGCCGAGCGCGGCTGTGAGTTCGGCTGCGTCCGTGCTGTTCGCGGGGTCGACGGCGACCGCGGCACGGAGATCGCGTCCGTCGGTCCAGGCGACCCCGGCCGACACCGGCTCGAGCCCGAGGAGCGCGGCCTCCAGCTCGCCGAGTTCCACGCGATGGCCTCGGATCTTCACCATGTGGTCGTCGCGGCCCAGGAAGTCGAGGAACGCCCCCGGGAGATACCGTGCGACGTCGCCGGTGCGGTACCAGCGTGTGCCGTCCACCTCGACGAAACGGTCGGCGGTGCGGTCGGGGTCTCCCCGATATCCCGCGGCCACCCCGTCGCCGCCGATCCACAGTTCCCCCGGCACGAAGTCGGGGCGGTCGCGTCCGATCGCGTCGACGACCCGGCAGCGCACACCGCGCAGAGGGGTGCCGTAGGGAACGAATCCGGTGTGCTCGCCGATGTCGGCGAGCTCGCAGACGGTGGAGTGGATCGCCGTCTCGGTGGTGCCGCCGAGGCCTGCGGCCCGCACGCCCGGCACCTGCTCGGCGATGCGGCGCAGGTGGCGCACCTCGACCCGGTCGCCGCCGGTGAGCACCACCCGAAGCGACCCGGGCATGTCGGTGATGTCGAGAAGCATCCCCAGAACGGTGGGGACGCAGTTCAGCACCGTCACCGATTCCTCGTGCAGCGCGCGGGCCCACGAGTCGACGCGGGTGGTGGGGTCGTCGTCACCGATGACCACCGAGCCGCCGACGGCGAGCAGTGCGAACACGTCGAACACCGAGAGATCGAACTCCAGCGACGACACCATGAGTGCGCGATCGGATGCGCACAGCTCGTACCGGTCGGCGAGGTCGGTCAGCGTCGCCACCGCGGCGCGATGGGGGACCTCGACCCCCTTCGGGATGCCGGTCGATCCGGAGGTGAACAGGATGTACGCGAGTGAGTCGGGCCCGCTCGGGTCGTCGGCGGGGTCGAGCGGCGCGGCTGCTGCGGTGTCGTCGAACGCGATGACGGGGATCCCGATGTCGGTCAGGCGGTCATGTCGGTCGGTGAGCACCGCCGACGGGCTGGCGACGGAAACGATGCGGTCGCGGCGGGCGGCCGGCTGCGATGGAGAGATCGGAACGTAGGTGGCACCGGCCGCGAGAACGCCGATGGCCGCGACGATCTGCGGTGCGCCCTTGGGCATCGTCACGACGACGGTGTCACCGGCTCCGACACCGGCCGCGCGCAGTGCGCCCGCCACACGCCGTGCACGGTCGGCGAGTTCATCGTGATCCCAGGTCGATTCGCCGTCGATGAGCGCCGGGGTGCCCGAACGGTGCGACCCGAGGTCGAGGATGCGGCGGTGCAGTGTGCCGTCGAAAATGTCGGTGACGGGCAGCGGATGCTCGACGGCCCGCCGCTCGGCGATCACCGCGTCCGGCACACTCGTCGGTGCCGGATGCTCCCAGTCGCCGGCGATCAGCAGGTCCAACAGGCGGACGTAGTGGTCGAACATCGACTGCGCCACAGCCGGATCGAGATCGGAGGCGCGCACATCCCAGTTCAGCAGCAACCCACCGTCGATCTCGGTCACCTGCGCGTCGAGGAGAACCTGCGGACCCTGCGACACGATCCACGACGGCGTACCGAACACCTCGGTCACGGCAGGGGAGAACAGCTCGCCGAGACCGAGCGCGCTGGTGAACACCACCGGCGACACCACCGGTTCGCCGCGACGACGACTGAGATCACGCAGGACGTCGAGGCCGCCCACCGTGCCGTGCGCCGCGGCCTCGTGCATCGCCGATCGCATGTCGGCGGCGCGTTCGGCGAGGGTGCGCTCGGCGGTGAGATCGACGGCGACGACGATGGAGGACGTGAAGTCGCCGACCACGCGGTCGACGTCGGGATGGGTGGCGTCGCGATCGAACAGGGGCACGGTGAGAAGGAATCGTGGCGTGGCCGAGTGTGTTCCGACGGCCTCGGCGAACATCGCGGCCACCGCGGTGGCAGGGGTGACGCCCCGGGTGTGCGCGTGATTCTCGAGGCGCTCGCGGTCGTCGGCGTCGATGACGTGGTGCAGCCGGACCGTGGTGGCCGAGCCGTTCGCGCCAGAGTCGAGAGCGGTCGTATCGGTGCGCGGCAGCTCCGGTGGGCCGGGGAGATCGTCGAGGCGCGCCTGCCACCAGGCGACGTCGGAGTCACGAGCGGGCCGCGAGGTGCGTGCCGCCGACAGGGTGCGGAAGTCGGTGCCGAGCGGGGTCAACTGCTCGCCGCGTTGGATACGGGCGAGGTCGTCGACGAGGACGCGGAAGCTCATGGCGTCGGCGGCGATCATGTCGACGTCGAGATGCACCCGGGTGCGGCCGCGGGGCAGCAGCGTGAGATCGGCGCGGATCACCTGACCGTCGTCGATCGGCAGCATCGCGTGGGTGTTCGTTCGGCGCTGCGCGGTGAGGAACTCCTCGACCGCCTGATCGGACCTGCGCCGCAGATCGTGCACGCGCACCGTCTCCGGGTGGGCGGAACCGATCTGCTGGGTGCCGTCGGGGGCCACCGCCACCCGTGTCATCGGATGACGTTCGAGTAGTGCGGCCACCGACGCCCGGAAACGTTCCGGATCGATTGCCGTGCCGTCGAATTCGACATACAGATGAGCGGCGACGCCGCCCAGCTCGTGGCTGTCGGAACGACCCACCCAGTACGCGTGTTGCATGGGCGCGAGCGGGAACGGGGATCGGTCGGGTGCGGCCTGTCCGGAGGGGGGTTCGTCCGTGTCGACCCGGTCTGTGTCGGCGGGTTCTGCGTCGGACTCGTTTGCGTCGGATCCGTCGACCAGACGCGACCAGGCCTCGATCGTCGGTTCTTGTGCCATTCGTGCGAAGTCGATGTCGTGACCGCGTTTGCGCCACTGACCTGCGAGCCGCATCATCCGCAGCGAGTCGAGGCCCTGGGCGATGAGGTCTTCGCGCGGATCGAGATCGGCCGGATCGATGCCGAGCGCCTGTCCGACCGCCGACATCACATCTGCCGACACCGCTGTATCGACCGACGCTGTTGTATCGACCGCCATGGTGACTCCCCTTCGTTGCCGACTGCTGACGAACTTAGGTTAGGTTAGGCTTAATATACAAACGGCGGGGAACTGGAGAGGTGTACGTCGATGTCAGTGGTTCCGACCGAGCGCGAAGTGGCACAGCATGATCGGACCGATCATGAAGGGAACCGCAGGGATTGGGCCCGACTGATCGACACGGCGATCAGCGGCAGCGACGCGGTGCTGTCGGTCTTCGACATGTCCACCGAGCAGTGGGTGCAGCGGCCGTGGCGAACGATCCGCGAGCGTGCGACGGAGATCGCGACCTGGATCGACACCGTCCGCGCCGGCCGTCCCGCAGGCGCGGCGATCGGACTGATCGGCGATCCGGGTCCCGATCTGGTGGCTGCGGTACATGCGGCGTGGCTCTCGGGATCGGCGATCTCGATCCTGCCCGGACCGGTGCGCGGTGCCGACGACGCGCGGTGGGCGGTCGGCACCGCAGCACGATTCGTCGACATCGGGGTCGACATCGTGCTGGGCTCCGGCGACCAGTTGGAGGCGCTCACTGCGGTCGACTGTCCTCTGCACATCGGTCACGTCGATCTCGTCGGAGTCGGCATCGACACCCGTGCCCACAGCCCGGTCGGCCTCGTCGGCGACGCGCCGGCCATCCTGCAGGGCACGGCCGGGTCGACCGGTGATCCCAAGACGGCGGTGCTGACCGCCGACGCGGTCGCGACGAACACCGCGGCGCTGGTCGAACGCCTCCGGCTCGACGCCGCCGACGACATCGGTCTGAGCTGGCTCCCGCTCTACCACGACATGGGACTCACGTTCCTGGTCGCCGGGATGTCCACCGGCATCCCGTTGTGGCTGGCGCCGAACTCGGCGTTCGCGGCATCGCCGTTCCGGTGGCCGCAGTGGCTCACCGATTCCGAGGCCACGATCACCGCGGCCCCGAACTTCGCCTACGACATCGTCGGTCGCTACGGCCGACTGCTCGCCGGCGCCGACCTGTCGCACCTGCGGGTCGCGCTCAGCGGCGGCGAACCCATCGACCCGGATGCGTTCGACCGGTTCCTCGCCCAGGCGTCGGCGGTCGGATTCGATCCGGCGGCGGCGACACCGGCCTATGGGATGGCCGAATCGGTCTGCGCGGTGACCGTTCCCGCACCCGGAGAGGGTGCTCGCTACGACGAGGTGACGGTGCGCGGCGAGGACGGGACGCCGATCGCGCGACGCTATCCGCTGCTCGGTGAACCGCTGGCGGGCATGGAGATACGTATCACCCCTGCCGACATCGAGGTCCCGGAGATCGGCGGACGCGACGTCGGGGCGGTCGAGATCCGGGGTACCTCGATGATGTCGGGGTACCTCGGTCACCCCCGACTCGAACCCGGGGGATGGTTTCCCACCGGCGACCTCGGGTACGTCGTCGACGGTCGGCTCGTGATCTGCGGGCGGTCGAAGGAGATCGTGATCGTCGCCGGTCGCAACCTGTTCCCCGTCGAGATCGAGCGCGCGGCCGCCGGGGTCGACGGCGTACGGCGTGGAGGGGTCGTCGCCGTGTCACGGCGGGCGGGCCGCCCGGGACTCGTTGTCGTCGCCGAGACCCGTGCCGGGTCGGAAGCGTTGCCGCAGATGCGGTCCGCGGTGATGTCGGCCGTCGCCTCCGACTGTGGCGTGGTCCCGACCGACGTGGTGTTCACCCAACCCGGTTCGATACCGCGGACGACCTCGGGCAAGCTCCGCCGCCTCGCGACCCGCGATCTGGTCGAGTCGGGGGCGTGGACGTGAGCGTCGTCGCCGCTCCGGGCGACTACCGGCAGCTGCTCGACGAGGTCTTCGACGACGAGCTCCGCGGGTGGGTCGACGAGGCCGAGACCACCGCCCACTTCCCGCGGCGTCTGATCGAGAGACTGGGCGCCGCAGGCGTCTTCGCGGAGAAGTGGGGCACCGCCACCACTCCCGACATCGAGAAGCTGGTGGCGCTGTCGTTCGCGCTGGGCCGCCTGGGATCGGCGGGTATCGGAGTCGGGGTGAGCCTGCACGACTCGGCCATCGCGGTTCTACGCCGGTTCGGTGGGCGGTCGGAGACCCTGCGGGCCGCGGCCGAGGCGGCCATCGCCGGTGAGGCGGTCCTGTGTCTCGCGGCGTCGGAGTCGTCGGGTGGCTCGGATCTGCAGATCGTGGAGACGTCGATCACGCCGGAGGGCAACGGGTTCCGGATTCGCGGCCACAAGAAGTTCGTGTCGCTGTCGCCCATCGCCGACCACATCCTGGTGGTCGCGCGGGACACCTCGGCCGACGGGTCGGCGGCGCACGGTAACGTCGCCCTCGTGCTGGTGCCCACCCGGGACGTCACCGTGCATGCGCCGTGGACCAAGGCCGGCGCCGCACCACTCGACACCGCCCCGGTGGAGATCGACACCTGGGTGCCCGCGGATCACCTGATTGGCCGTCCCGGAACGGGTCTGGCCATGGTGAGCTGGGGGCTTGCCCACGAACGGCTGTCCATCGCCGGTCAGGTCGCGGCGGCATGCGAGATGGTGCTGGGTATCACCGTCGCCAGGATGCAGGATCGAACTCAGTTCGGCAGCACACTTTTCGAGCACCAGGCCCTGCGCCTGCGGGTGGCCGATCTGCATGCGCGGGTAGAGATGCTGAGGCTGTCGCTCTCCGGCGTTGCGGCGACGGGCCGACTCGATCTCCGGACCGCATCGGCGCTGAAGGTGACCGCCGCCCGACTCGGCGAGGAGGTCATGGGCGAGTGCATGCACATCTTCGGCGGCTCGGGGTATCTGCTCGACGAGACGCCGCTCGCCCGGTGGTGGCGGGACATGAAGTTGGCGAGGGTCGGCGGTGGCGCCGACGAGGTGTTGTGGGAGCTCGTCGCGGCAGGGATGCGGCCCGACCTCGACGGCTATCGCAGGTTCGCCGATGGGATCAGCTGACATCGCCGTTTGGCGATTGAGGTTAGCCTCACCTATATTCGGACCACACCGTGGACGACACCGTTCGCGCTGCCACGAGGAGACCACACGACATGACCCAGGGCGATCCCTACTCGCGTGAATCCGACGGGCTGCAACGCCACGGGGCCGAGCACCACGGGGCCGAGCACCACGAGCCCGCCGCCGCGACCTCATCGTCGAAGCGGACCTCCTCGGTGAACCTGCCCACCGTGCTCGCATCCGCCGGTGTCGCCGCGGTCGTCTCGGCCATCATCGTGACCATCGGTGTCGTCGGCCTCGTGATCTCGGGAGACATCGACGGCGAGCCGAGTGCGTCGGCGCAGACGCCGACCGTCGTCAATCTCGGTGCCGCCCAATCCGGACTCACCCAGCAGGCTGCTGCGCAGGCGGCCCCGCCGGCTGCGACCGCGAGCGCCTCTGCGGCACCCGGCGCCCCTGCCGCCGCCGCACCGGCAGCCGAGCAGGTTCCCGAGAGCGACGGCGGTGCGGGCGCGGGAACCGCACCTGTTGCCCCGGCGGCGCCCCCCGCAGCCCAGCCCCAGCAGGCGGCGCCGCAGCAGGCCGCACCCGCCGCCCCGGTCGCCGCGCCGCAGGCCCTCACCGCCGGCCAGCTGAACACCAAGGTGCGGATCCTGATGAACACCGGGGCGTCCCGCGCTGCCCGCGCCGACGAACTGCAGTCCGGCGCCCGGGGTCTCGGGTCGGTCGACGGTGTCGCGAACCTGCTGCGCGTGAGCGGCGCCGGGTTCACCTACCGGATCATCGACCCGGTGACCGTGAACGGCACGACGCTCAACGCGACGCTGCAGATGACGCTGGCCGGCCAGGGATCGAAGACCCAGGCGCTGTCGTGGGTGTGGGCCGACGGCAAGTGGAAGCTGTCGAATTCGAGCACGTGCGCCGTCGCCGGTCTCGCCCTTCTGCCCTGCACGGTCTGATCAGTCACGCAGTCACCCGACTGCAGCACAACACGTCTCGAGGAGAACGATGATGTCACGACGCCGCCTCGCGGCTCTCACGGTCGCGGTGATCGGTGCGCTCACGCTGGGGACGTCGGCGTGTAGTGCGCCGTCGGAGAACGACGACGCCTCGGGTTCGGTCGCGCCGGTCACCATCAACACCTCGGCCGGCTCGGTCACCATCACCTCGGTCCCGAAGCGGATCGTCGCGATCGGTGACCAGTGGACCGACGCCGTCGCCGCGTTCGGTGTGACCCCGGCCGCCTACGGCGTCACCGCGCAGATGCAGGGCGGTTCGGTGTCCCCGTGGGTGAAGGACAAGGTGGGCTCGGCGAAGCAGATCGACCTGACCGGCGACCGCGTGTCGCAGATCGCAGCGGCCGATCCCGATCTGATTCTTCTCCCGGGGTTCGGGGTCGAGTCGGCCGAGATCGACAAGCTCAAGGCCATCGCCCCGACCATCCCCAGTCTCACCGGCGCGCAGATCGATCCGTGGCAGGACCAGATCACGCTGCTGGGCACCATCCTCCGGCAGAAGGACAAGGCCACGGAGATCATCGACGGCGTGCAGGGTCAGGTGGCCGAGGTGAAGAAGGCCAACCCGGGGCTCGCCGGGAAGACGTTCACCTTCGCCTACCTGTACTCGGCCGATCAGATCCAGGTGTTCGGCGATCCCATGGATGGCGCGGCCTCCCTCTTCGCCGACCTGGGGTTGACGATCCCGCAGCGCCTGCAGGCCGTTGCCGCACAGCAGAAGATGCCGCGCTTTCCCATCAGCACCGAGAACATTCCCGAGCTGAACTCCGACCTGCTGGTGGTCGCCGCCTCGTCGCCGCAACTCGCGGCGACCCTGAAAGACCTCCCCGGTTACGGGCAGCTCGATTCGGTGAAGCGGAATGCGGTCGCCCAACTCGATACGGTGGCCATCACCGCGCTCAATCTGCCGTCGGCGCTGTCGATCCCGTACGCGCTGGACAAGCTCAAGCCTGCCCTCTCGGCCGCAGCGGCCTGAGTTCCGTCCCTGGCGCAGCTCAGTCCAGTTCGACGATCACCGGGGCATGATCGCTGGCGCCCTTGCCTTTTCGTTCCTGTCGATCGATCTCCGCTCCGGTGACCCGGGCCGTAAGGGCGGGTGAGCACAGTGCGAAGTCGATGCGCATCCCCTCGCGTCGGGCGAAGCGGAGTTGGGTGTAGTCCCAGTAGGTGAACACCCCGGGGCCTGGGGTGAACGGTCGCACCACATCGGCGAAACCGGCATCGACGACGGCGTCGAACGCGGCCCGCTCGCGGGGTGAGGTGTGGGTCTTGTCGGCGAAATAGGCGGTGTCCCAGACATCGTCGTCGGTCGGCGCGATATTCCAGTCGCCGGTGAGAGCGATCTGGGCATCGGGGTGCTCGGCGAGCCACGCGGCGCCGGCCGTGCGGAGCGCATCGAGCCACGCCAGCTTGTACTCGTAGTGCGGATCGGCCAGATCGCGGCCGTTGGGAACGTAGAGACTCCATACGCGGACGCCGCCGCAGGTGGCGCCGATCGCACGTGCTTCGACGATCTTCTCGGCGTCGGCCTTGCCGAAGGCCGGTTGGCCGTCGAATCCGCGTGCGACGTCGTCGATGCCGACACGGGAGGCGATGGCCACGCCGTTCCACTGGTTGTGGCCGAGAGTAGCGAGGTCGTAGCCGGCGGCGGCGAAACCCATCGCCGGGAACTGCTCATCGGTGCACTTGGTCTCCTGGATCGCCAGGACGTCGACGTCGTGGCGCTCGAGCCAGTCGACCACCCGTTCGCTGCGGGCCCGGATGGAGTTCACATTCCACGTCGCGATACGCACGATTGCGAACGCTACGCGTCCCCGATGTCAGGAGCCTTGTCGAGGTCGCGCCCCTTCAGGCCCGCGGCGCCAGGATGTAGCCCATGCCGGGCACGTGACGGATCCACGTCCATCGGGTCGCGAACGGTCCGCCCGGTCCGTTCATGTCGTACATGTGCAGCCACGTCGACGCACCGACGCGGCGGAGTGCGTCGACCCAACCGACGTGGCCGTATCGGCTCGCGCCGGCGACGCCGGGCGGGAACACGACCATCGCGAACGGTCGGGGGATGACCGACGTCGACCATCCTGTCGCCCGGGCGTTGCGGTACCAGTCGGAGGCGTTCCCGGCGAGCGCGGCGTAACGGCCGGAGTAGGCGCGGAACTTCTCCATCGCGCCCCAGGTGCACTGACCCGGCGCGCCGGTGTTGTACGAGATCGTCTGCCCGACAGCACGATCGGACACGGCGACGGTAGGAGCCGCGGACACGGGTGCGGCCACCACGGCCGCGGGGGCGATCGACACGAGAAGGGTGACGAGGACGCCGAACAGGCGCGTACGCAGCATCAAGGGCATGACTCTCGGTTCAGCCGACCCCGAACCGGACGTCTGACGTGGCAGGTGCCGCGACGAAATCTAGTGCAGCGGCCGACATCGTGTCCCGGGAATAGCGTACCGGATTCCGCGGGCGTCAGTTCGGGGCGTTGCCGGTGAGTCGGTAGCTCTTCGCGGTGCCGTTCTCGTCGGTCACCGTGACGGTGCCGAAGGCGCGCTTGGTGACGTCGCCGAGAACGACGGTCACCTGTTGACCCACCTCGGATCCCTGCGCGCAGTTGGGTTCGCAGACCTTGCGCACCTCGGTGCCGCTGCCGACCGCTTCGCGCGCACCCCAACGAGTCCACTGCAGGTTGGTCAACGAGACCGCGTTGTCGCCGCAGTAGATCGAGGTGATCTCGGTGGGCCGTACCTGGGCGTTGCCCGCGCAGTCGTACACGGCGGCGTCGCGCCCGTCGGATGCGGTGTCCGACGGCGTCGTCGACGGGGGGTCCTCGGTCGACGTCTCGTCGGTGGTGGTCGTCGTCTCCTCGGTCGTCGTGGTCTCCTCGGTGGTGCTCGGGGTGACGGTGACCGTCTCGGTCGTTGTCGACGACGTCGATGCGCTCGAGGCCGTGGGGGAGTCGCTCGAGCCGGAGGTCGCGATGAGGATCGCCGCGATCACGATCAGTACCGCGGCCACCGCCGACACGGCCAGCAGGATCGTGGTCCGTCGTGACGACGGGTCGGGTCCGGCGGTGGGCTCGGATCCGGGCTCGTCGGGCTGGGGATCGTGGGGTCCGGGGGTGAAGGGCTCAGTCATGGCCGTCCAAGGATAGGCGACGTCCCTGAGAGGGCACCGCCGTCAGGTCTCTCCGGTGGACAGGTGTCTCGGGTCGCCTTAGCGTTCCCCCTACGTTCTCTTCAGACCGCGAAGGAGCCGCGATGCCGCTGTACGGATTCCGTTGTGATCAGGGGTGCGGAGACGTCGAGCGCGCGTATTCCATGGCGTCGGTGCCCGACCGGATCGATTGTCCCGACTGCGGCGAGGTTGCGCGGCGACGGTTCGATCCGATCGCTGTGGGGCACGGGGGTTCGGTCGGGATGCGGCTGCGCGACGCCACCGCCGCGACCGCGGAATCCCCGCGGGTCACGTCGTCGGTCCCTGCGACGGGCTCCCGTCGCCACCGGCGACAGGTGTCGACCGACGCCCGCCACCGGCGCCTGCCCAGGCCCTGAAACGCACCGGAACCCCCACCAGATCGGAAACCTCATGCCCGAGTTGATCTTCCCGTTGGATTCCACCAAGCCGTTCACCGCGCAGGAGAAGGTGGGTCACAACCGGTGGCATCCCGACATCCCTGCCGCGGTGACCGTCAAGGCCGGTGAGTCGTTCCGGGTGCACTGCCGGGAATGGTTCGACGGCGCGATCGTCAACGACGACTCCGCCGACGACATCCGTGATGCCCCGCTCGCCGGTGTCCACGTGTTGTCGGGGCCGATCGCGGTCGACGGCGCGAAACCGGGCGATCTGCTCATCGTCGACATCCTCGACATAGGGCCCATCCCGCAGGAGGATTCGGGGCCGCTGGCGGGGCAGGGCTGGGGGTACACCGGCATCTTCCCCACCCTCAACGGCGGCGGTTTCCTCACCGAGCAGTTCCCCGACGCCTACAAGGCGATCTGGGATTTCAGCGGCCAGAAGACGACGTCGCGGCACGTCCCGCACGTCGAGTTCACCGGCATCGTCCATCCGGGCCTGATGGGCACGGCGCCCTCGAAGAACCTGCTGAGCACGTGGAACACGCGTGAGGCCGCGCTCATCGCGACCGATCCCGACCGCGTGCCGCCGCTGGCACTCCCACCACTGCCGGACAGCGCGATCCTCGGATCGCTCACCGGAGACGCGTTCGATGCCGTCGCGGCCGAGGGCGCGCGGACCGCCCCGCCGCGCGAGAACGGCGGCAACCAGGACATCAAGAACCTGACGAAGGGCAGCCGCATCTTCTACCCCGTCTTCGTCGACGGCGCGAACCTCTCGGTCGGCGACCTGCACTTCTCGCAGGGCGACGGCGAGATCACCTTCTGCGGCGCGATCGAGATGGGTGGATTCATCGATCTGCGGGTGGAGATCCTCCGCGACGGGATGAGCACCTACGGGGTCAGCGAGAACGCGATCTTCATGCCCGGCAACACCGATCCGCAGTACTCGGAGTTCCTCGCCTTCTCCGGCACATCGGTCACCCTCGACGGTGAGCAGCGCTACCTCGACTCGCACCTCGCCTATCAACGGGCGTGTCTGCACGCGATCGACTACCTCACCAAGTTCGGGTACTCCCCGGAGCAGGCCTATCTCCTGTTGGGCGCGGCACCGATCGAGGGTCGCCTCTCAGGTGTCGTCGACATCCCGAATGCCTGTGCGACGGTGTACATCCCGACTGCGATCTTCGACTTCCCGGTCGCGCCCAGCGCATCGGGCCCTTTCCGGATAGATCCTGGCATCGGAGCGCCGCACTCGTCCTTCTGACCGCAGGCGTCAGCGGGGTTCCTTCTCCGGCCGTCCCGGTCCGCCGGCCGGGCCTCCCGCGCCGGGGCCCGGGTCGTCGCGCTTCTTCTGCCCCGGCGGGTTTTTCTCCTCGGCCGGGCCGGGTGCCTGTTCGGTGGTCTGCGCCTGTGTCGTCGCGGGTGCCTGCGCGGTCTCTGCGGCGGTGGTCGTCGGATCGGGCGTGGTGGCCGGAGTCGACGGTGTGGTGGCGGTGGAGGACGGGACACTCGAGGTCCCCGCGGGCACCGGCTCGTCGTCGCCGGAGCACGACACCCCGATGGCCAACACGATCACCAGGATCGCGAGCAGCGCGGCGATCGCGACGAGGATGCGAGTGCGCCGAGTGCGCTGCTCGTCGGCCGGCGACGGCATCTTCAGGGTCATCGTCGCAAGCCTACGACGGCGTCATCGCACGGAAAATGCTTTGAGCGGCGTCGGTGTGTTCGTTCAGGCTGTGGTCATGGACACGCCTGACGATCCGTTGCCGATCTCGATGTCAGCGGCGTCCGGGATGATCCTCACCGCGTTGGTGCTGGTGCTGACTCCGGGGCCGAACATGATGTATCTGGTGTCCCGGAGCATCGGGCAGGGTCGACGGGCGGGGTTGGTCTCGTTGGCCGGAACCGGCGTGGGCTTCGTCGCCTACATGATGATGGCGAACCTCGGCCTCGCCGTCGTGTTCGTCGCCGTCCCGTGGCTGTTCATCGGGCTCAAGTCGGCGGGCGTCGCGTATCTGGCCTACTTGGCCTGGCAAGCGTTGCGGCCCGGTGGCAGAGGGGTGTTCGAGGTCGCCGATCTACCGCGCGACAGCTCTGCGCGTCTGTTCACCATGGGCCTGGTGACCAACCTGCTCAACCCCAAAGCGGCGATCATGTACCTGACGCTCATCCCGCAGTTCATCGACCCGAACCGAGGACATCACTTCGCCCAAGGCATCACCCTCGGCGCGCTGCAGATCACGGTGAGCATGGTCGTCAACGCGTCGCTCATCGTCGGTGCGGCGACCGTGGCCGGCTTCCTCACGCGGAGCCCGAGCTGGGCGACCTGGCAACGGCGTGTCACCGGCACTCTGCTCGGTGGTGTCACGATCGCGCTGGCCAAGGAGGTTCCGGCTCGGGCCAGGATCTGAGCACGAACCCGCTCGGCACTGTGTCCAGGCCGAGCGCCACCCCGATACGGACGTCGACAACTGACGTTCGTCAGTCGGGGCGATGACGGTCCGCTGCTCGTTGGACTCGTGCGTAGTGGGATTCCCAGTATCCGCGTCCGAGGTCGAGGAGCTTCGCGGTCTCTCTGTCGAGTCCCACGGAACCGTCGATCCCCTCACGCAGGATGTCGATGTGGCCCGCGTGTCTGTTCGTGTCGCCGAGGACATGTACGAGGACGTTGAACAGTCGCACCTCGGGACGAGGCCAGTGCGCAACGACGCCGGGTGCGTCGACGGCCAAAGCGTCGATGGTCTCGTCCGCATGGGCCGTCACCCGTCCGTATCGATCGAGGATCTCATCGCGTGATTCGTCGGCGGCGACCCATTTGTCCGCATTCGGTTCTGCGCCGGAATTCCCCGGTACAGGCTCCGGGAACGGCCGACCGAACACGTCGCCGAAGTACAGCGCTTCGGTTCGCGTCAGGTGCTTGATCAAGCCCAGTAGATTTGTCGCAGTCGGTGTCAGGGGACGACGCAGGTCGTACTCGGAAAGGCCCTCGAGCTTCCAGATCACCGATTCCCGCGCCTCTCGAAGCTCTGCGTGCAGGTACTCCTTCGCGAAAGTATCGATCACCGCGCGAGCATCTCACTTCCGTGCGTCCGTGTTGGAGTGATCGGCGCCGACGCCGGGGAAATCGGATGCGGAACGCGTCGTGAACCTCATAGGTTCGCGGCATGTATCCGTCGCTGAACTGCTTCTTCCACGATGCGGCGCACTGGGGTTTCTGGCCAGACGGTTCCGTTGTGGGCCCGGGCGTTCCGCCGGAGCACTGGGCGGCGGCGATCACGACTGTCCGGGCTGACGTGCCGTTCCTGCAGACGGGGGAGGAGGCCTACTGCTGGGACGACCGCGATGCGGTGTGGAACCTCTTCATCTCCGCTGACGGCATGGCTGCGGTCGAGGTTCGAGGCCCGGATGGACGCGCGCACATCTACACGGAGAGTTCCTGCCACACCGTCGATGCAGACGAGCCAGACACCACAGTGTGGGTGGCCGATCTGGTCCAGGGTGATCTCGCCGCGTCGCAGTGGGTGTTGTGGCCGGCGTTCGACGGGCAGGCGCCGATGGATCCCCTGGTCCTCCATGGTCGGGCGGTGTGGGTACACCGACACACCCGTGAGCCCATCGCGCCGATCGGCGGTCTGCAGGGACTTGTGTCGGGAAGCTGACCGAGTCACCTCCCAGGCGTTCGCGCCGTCTCGCGCTGATCGCATGCCGCCGGCAGCGTGCGAACGTCACGAAAGCGTGCGAACAATGCATCAGCGTGCGAAAGGGGACCGAGAGGGCGAGAAAAGTTCAGAGGCGGTGAACGAAACATGCCCGAAAAGCCGATATCACCCGGAGGTCTCACAACGGGTCTAGCGTCCGGTCATGACGATCGACAAGTCCGCCCCGCCGGTGACCGCAGCGCCGAAAGGCGCAGGTGCCGAAAGTGATTACCTCGAGAAACGACAGCTGAAGAAGGGGACCGCGGGGTGGGTCCTGCTTGCGGGTCTCGGCGTCAGCTACGTCATCTCCGGCGACTACGCCGGGTGGAACGGCGGACTGGGCGAGGGCGGTTTCGGTGGTCTCCTGATCGCTGCGATCGTCATCGCCGCGATGTATCTGGCGATGGTGCTGGGCATGGCCGAGATGTCGTCGGCGCTGCCGGCCGCGGGTGGTGGCTACACCTTCGCCCGGCGCGCGATGGGACCGTGGGGCGGATTCGCCACCGGCACGGCCATTCTCATCGAGTACGCGATCGCGCCGGCCGCGATCGCCACGTTCATCGGCGCCTACGTCGAATCGCTGAACCTGTTCGGGATCACCGACGGCTGGTGGGTGTATCTCGCCGCCTACGCGATCTTCATCGGCGTCCACCTGGTGGGCGCGGGTGAGGCGCTGAAGGCCATGTTCGTCATCACCGGGATCGCCTTGGTCGGACTCATCGTCTTCGCCGTCGCGGCCGCGGGCATGTTCGACGCCTCGAACCTGACCAACATCGCCGCCGACCCCGACGCCGCCGGGTCGTCGAGCTTCCTCCCCAACGGCTATCTGGGCATCTGGTCGGCCATCCCGTTCGCGATCTGGTTCTTCCTCGCCGTCGAGGGCGTGCCGCTCGCCGCCGAGGAGGCCGAGAACCCCGAGCGCAACGTCCCGCGCGGCATCATCGTCGCGATGCTGATGCTGGTGGTCACCGGCGCGGTGGTGCTGGTGCTGGCCACCGGGGCGATGGGGGCCGACGAGATCTCCGGCTCGGGCAACCCGCTGGTCGAGGCGCTCGGCGACGGCACCGCGGCGACGGTGGTCAACTACATCGGCCTGGCCGGTCTGATCGCGAGCTTCTTCTCGATCATCTACGCCTACTCTCGTCAGACCTTCGCGCTCTCCCGCGCCGGCTACCTCCCGACGTCGCTGTCGCTCACCAACAACCGCAAGGCGCCGGTGTGGGCCCTGATCATCCCCGGCGTCATCGGGTTCGGACTCACCTTCATCGGCGAGGGCGCGATGTTGCTCAACATGGCCGTGTTCGGGGCCGCACTGAGCTACGTGTTGATGATGATCAGCCACATCGTGCTGCGGGTCCGCGAGCCCGAGATGCCACGCCCCTACCGCACCCCCGGGGGCATCGTGACCACCGGTTTCGCGCTGGTCATCGCCGTCGCCGCGGTCATCGCGACGTTCCTCGTCGACACCACCGCCGCTCTGTGGACACTCGGCGCGTTCGCGGCGTTCATGGCGTACTTCGGTCTCTACAGCCGCCGGCATCTGGTGGCCGGGTCGCCGGACGAGGAGTTCGCGCTGCTCGCCGACGGCGAGGTGGCGTGAGGCGTGTCGACCTACCGACAGACGCTCGGCGGCACCACCTTCACCTTCGCCTCCCTCGTCGAGCTGCTCGCCAAGGCGACACCGCGGCGTAGCGGCGACGAACTCGCCGGTTGCGCGGCGCAGACCGACCTCGAACGTGCCGCCGCGCAGTGGGCACTCGCCGACGTCGCGCTGACCACGTTCCTCGAAGACCTCGTGATGCCGTACGAGACCGACGAGGTCACGCGGCTCATCATCGACAGCCACGACACGGCCGCGTTCGCCCCGGTCGCGTCGTTGACCGTCGGTGGATTACGCGATCACCTGCTGTCGGTCGCGAGTGGACCCGACGCCGCGTCGACACTCGCCGCGCTCGGGCCCGGGTTGACCCCTGAGATGGTCGCCGCGGTGAGCAAGTTGATGCGCAACCAGGACCTCATCGCCGTCGCGAAGGCGTGTCGCGTCACCTCCGCATTCCGCACCACGATCGGGTTGCCGGGAACACTGACCACCCGGCTGCAGCCCAATCACCCGACCGACGATCCGCTCGGGATCGCCGCAGCCACGCTCGACGGACTGTTGCTCGGCTGCGGTGATGCGGTGATCGGCATCAACCCCGCCACCGATTCCCCGCAGGCCACCTCCGATCTGCTGCACCTGCTCGACGACATCCGCGTGCGGTACGCGATCCCCGTGCAGTCGTGCGTGCTGTCGCACGTCACCACCACGATCGGGCTGATCGAGGCCGGTGCGCCCGTCGATCTCGTGTTCCAGTCGGTCGCCGGGACCGAGGGCGCCAACCACGGGTTCGGGGTCGACCTGGCCGTGTTGCGCGAGGGCAACGAGGCCGGGAAGTCGTTGCGGCGCGGCACCGTCGGCGACAACGTGATGTACCTCGAGACCGGTCAAGGCTCGGCGCTCTCGGCGGGCGCACACATCGGCACCGGTGGGGAGCCGGTCGATCAGCAGACTCTCGAGACCCGCGCTTATGTCGTTGCGCGCGAACTCGATCCGTTGCTCGTCAACACCGTCGTCGGGTTCATCGGGCCCGAGTACCTCTTCGACGGCAAGCAGATCATCCGCGCCGGCCTCGAAGACCACTTCTGCGGCAAACTCCTCGGCCTCCCGATGGGTGTCGACGTCTGCTACACCAATCATGCCGAGGCCGACCAGGACGACATGGACACCCTGCTCACGCTCCTCGGCGCGGCGGGTGTGCCGTTCGTGATCACCGTCCCCGGCGCCGACGACGTGATGCTCGGCTACCAGAGCCTGTCGTTCCACGACGCGTTGTACGCCCGTCGCGTCCTCGGGTTGCGGCCGGCACCCGAGTTCGAGGCGTGGCTCGACTCGGTCGGCATGCTCGACGCGGGAGGTCGCATCCTCGACCTCGCACCCGAGGCCTCGCCGCTGCGCGCACTCACCGACGCGACGGCAGCACACTCGTGAGCGATCTCTGGGACATGCTGCGCGAGAACACCGCCGCGCGTATCGGGCTGGGGCGCGCCGGTGACTCCCTGCCCACGGCACGGGTGCTGGAGTTCGCCGCCGCACACGCCGCGGCCCGCGATGCCGTGCACCATCCCCTCGACGTCGAGGGGCTGGTGGCCTCGATCGAGGCGATTGGACTCGGCACCCCCGAGGTGGTCGCCAGCCGGGCGGCCGATCGCAGCGAATATCTGCGACGACCCGACTTCGGGCGGACTCCGGGCGAGGATTTCGCGGTGGCACAGGCCGACGCCGACATCGGCATCGTCCTCGCCGACGGTCTCTCGCCGATCGCGCTCACCGAACACGCCGCCGGCGTCGTGACCGCGATCAACGACGTTCTGGCACCGACCTATTCGATCGCCACACCGGTGATCGCCACGCAGGCGCGCGTCGCGCTCGGCGATCACATCGGCGCCGCCCAGAAGGTCGGGACACTGATCGTGGTGATCGGGGAGCGGCCGGGGTTGTCGGTCGCCGACAGTGTCGGCATTTACCTCACCCACCTGCCGCGGCCGGGGCGGGCCGATTCCGAACGCAACTGCATCTCCAACATCCACCCGCCCGGTGGACAGAGTTATGCCGGCGCCGCACGTGTGGTGGCCGCGTTGGTGGAAGGCGCTCGTGCACTGGGCCGTAGCGGTGTCGACCTGAAGGACACCAGTCGCACCCTCACCACCTGACCCCGCCGATCGGGCACTCACCCGCATCGATCGTGCACTAAACGCCGTCGATCGGGCAGTTGACGCCGTCGATCGTGCACTCAACGCCGCCGATCGGGCAGTCCGCCGCATCGATCGTGCAGTTCCGCGAACCCCAAGGCGTCTGTCGGGTGGCTCACAGGAAGCGCCCAGGGTGCGCGCCGACGATGGTCCTCATCAGCCAACCGCCACCGACGCAGGAGTCGACGATGATCGCCACCACCTCCCTGACCGGTCTCGACACCGACATCACCGTGTCGGTGACCGAGCCCGCAGCACTCGAATCCGCCCGACGGGAGGTCGCGCGCCACGCCGAGAACATCGACCTCACCGTCAACCGTCGCCGTGCCTCGGCCGAGATCCATGCCGTCGACCTGGCCGCGGGTACCCCGGTGATGATCAGCGTGCTGTTCGAGCAGATCCTCACCGAGGCGCTGTTCCATGCCGACCTCACTCACGGTGCGACGCAGGCGGTTCGGCGCAGCGCGGTCCCCGACTACCGCCACATGCCGCATCTGACGTTCACCACCGACGGGCCGCTGCCCGTCGTCATGCGAACCGTCTCGCCCGTTCCGGTCTGGCACCGACCCCGACTGGGGGACGGTTGCGTCACCGTCCCCGCCGATGTCCGCATCGAACTCCTCGAGACCGCCCGCGCGTTCCTCGCCGACCATTCCGCGCACGTCGTGGCCGAACGCCTCGGCTGCGGGGTCCTCGTGTCCGTCGGCGGTGTCACCGCGACCGCCGGCCACCGACCGCTCGGTGGATGGCACATCGCGAGCGTGCAGGGGATCGACGACCTCGAACTGCCGCAGGGGCACGCGGTGGCCACGGTGTCGGAAGCCGACATCGCCGCGTTGGCGCGCGGCCCCTTCGACCCACGACCCGTCTCCGACCTGGCGTCGGTGACGGTGGTCGCCGATCGAGTCGGTACCGCGCAGGCCGCTGCGACCCTGATGTACACCGACCCGGCGCGGGCGCGGGCATGGATCGGCGAGGAACAGATGTCGGCGTGGACGGTGGATTCTGCCGGCGCCATCGACGAGACGGGTCCCCTCGCCGCGCGGATTCACGCCCACGCGGCCTGACACGGATCGGTATCTGCACGATCGACGGGGTCAACTGCACGATCGATGGGGTCAACTGCCCGATCGACGGCGATGAGTGCCCGATCGACGGGGTCAACTGCACGATCGATGGGGACAACTGCACGATCGATGGGGATGAGTGCCCGATCGGCGGTCGGGTCAGAGGGGGAGGTAGCCGTAGGTGTGGTGGCGGGTGAAGCCGAGGCGGCGGTAGAGGCGGATTGCCGCGGCGTTGCCCTTCTCGACCTGCAGGTACGCCTGTTCGGCGCCGAGGTCGCGACCCCAGCCGAATAGTCGGTCGATCACCGCGGTGCCGATCCCGCTCCCGCGCAGACGCGGGTCGGTCCACAGACAGGTGATGCCGTTCCACGCGACCCCGCGCGCAGGACTGTCGAAGTCCTCGTCGGTGGTGACCGCGCCACGGCCGATCGCCACGATGCCGTCGTCGTCGACGACCGTCGCGAAACCCACTGCGCCGTCGAGTGATGCGGTCACCACCGACCGGACGACCTCCGGCGAACCGACCCGGTCGGAGCTGCCGAGGTAGGCGCGGATCCAGTCGTCCGACGGGGTGTCGGTCATCGTGACCTCGACATCGCGCGCGACCCCCACGGGCTGCGCCGACCGGACCATCGCGACCGCCTCGATCTCGAATCGGTGCGATTCGACGTGGGTGGACGGGATGAGTCGTTCCACCACAGCGCATCTCGCGGCGAGATCGCGATCGGTGTAGAACCGCGTCAACGCCTCGACGACACCGCTGTCGAGAGTCGCGCCCCGTCCCAGTGGTACCGCCGAGTTGGCGCGCCGACTGAAACCCCCTCCGGCGCGCGCGAACCAGCCGTCGATCATCGCCGACTCGAGTCCGGGCCAACCGCGGGCCGCGGCCCGTTCGAGAGCGCGGATCTCGGAGTTGCGCACCGGTCGGTCCGACAGCACCCGCACCGACATCACCAGATCGGCGGGGATCGAGACGATCTCGCCCTCCCGATCGATCACCATCGGGTGATCGGCGGCGCAGGCCACGAGGACACCGGTCACGTCGCTCGCCGTCGCCGACGGATCGCGACGCCAGTCCCCGGGCGCACCGTCGCCCTTCCGGAAACGCACGACCACGCGGTCACCGGGGTTCGCGGTCACGCGACCGGACTCATTCGGTCTCGGTGTCGTCGCCGTCGGGGTCCTCGTCGTCATGACCGAACGGGTCGGGCCCCTCGCCGGGTGTCCACGTGAGTCCGGGCTCGCCCCAGCCGTTGCGTTTGATCGCCTTCTTCGCGGCACGGGCGTTGCGCCCCATCAGCACGTCGACGTAGAGGAACCCGTCGAGGTGACCGGTCTCGTGCTGCAACATGCGGGCGAAGAACCCGGTGCCCTCCACGACGACCTCGGCGCCCGTGCGGTCGACGCCGGTGACCCGCGCCCAGTCGGCGCGTCCGGTGGGGAACTGCTCACCCGGCACCGACAGGCAGCCCTCGTCGTTGTCGTCCGGATCGGGCATCGTCTCGGGGATCTCCGAGGTCTCGAGCACGGGGTTGATGATCTCGCCGCGTTCGCGACCGGTCGACCGTGTCTCGCCTGCGGGGCAGTCGAACACGAAGAACCGCCGACCCACGCCGACCTGATTGGCCGCCAGCCCCACACCGTGGGCGGCGTCCATCGTCTCGTACATGTCGTCGAGCAGCGCCACGACATCGGCGGGCGGCCGACCGTCGGCGTCGAGTTCCACCGGCTCGGTCGGTCGGTGCAGCACCGGCTCACCGACGATGCAGATGGGGAGGATTGCCATGCGGCACAGATTACTCGGCACGCCGAACCCGAAATCCCGATGACTCCGTGGTTAGATGTTCAACGAACCACACCGATGTAATTCGACCGTTCCGATCGTCGATGCGGGCATCGCTCGCAGGTCAGATGCGGGCAACGTTTCCGGGTCACGCGGTGTGTAAGCAGGAAAGACCTCGAGGGAGCGAGATGGACGGCGCAACTGCGCGTAGTCAGAAGGGGTCGGGCCCGGTCGGCACCGGCGAACAGTCTGACACCCCCGGCACCCCCACACCCGGAACCGATGCGAATGTCGTCGGTGCCGACGGCCTCACGCGCCGCGAACACGACATCCTCGCCTTCGAGCGGCAGTGGTGGAAGTACGCCGGCGCCAAGGAAGAGGCCATCAAGGAGCTCTTCGGGCTCTCGGCCACGCGGTATTACCAGGTCCTCAACGCACTGGTCGACCGGCCCGAATCGCTGGCCGTCGACCCGATGCTGGTGAAGCGTCTGCGCCGTCTGCGTGCCAGCAGGCAGAAGGCGCGCGCCGCCCGACGCCTCGGCTTCGAGATCACCTGACGCCTCGATCCGTGGAGTCCCGCACCGCGATGAGGCAGCCGACGTCCGTAGAGTGGCGGCCGTGATGGCCCCCGAATCTGACAACACGCGGTTGCCGCTGCGCGCCGGGGCGATGCTGCTGTTCTCCATCGCGGTGGTGTGCATCGGGTTGGGCTGGCATTCCGCGGTCACCACCACCAGCAGTCCCGAGGCCGACCTGCGTGCCGCCGCGTCGAGCGCCTCGGAGTCCCCGTCGGCGTCGGTCCCGTCGAGTTCGACGGCGGCCACCGGCGCTCCGGCGAGCGGCTCGAGCTCGTCCACCTCGGCCTCGGCATCGAGCCCCCTGGTCTGCGTCTACAACGCGGGGTCGCAGTCGGGTCTCGCGGTCGAGGTCACCGACACCCTCAAGGCCAAGGGCTACCGCACCAGCGAGCCCGGCAACATCCAGTCGGCGAGCATCACCGAGAACACCGTCTTCTACACCCCGGCCCAGCGCGACGAGGCCGAGAAGGTCGTCGCCGACCTCGACAACGGCGCCACCGCCGACGCCCGGCCCTCGGCCTTCACGCAGTGTCGAGGCGGGATCGCGGTCATCGTCATCACCCGATGACCCCCGGCCCGTGATCGTCCGCGGATGCCGAGCGGGCGGCGGGATCCGTCGGGCCGCACGCCGGATATGATTTCCCCGACGCGCCCGCCCCGCGCCCGATCACAACAAGGGAGACCTTCCGCGATGATGTTCCAGCCGACCCTCCGCCACGCCGGTGTGCGCCGCGCACTCGTGCTCGCCGCCTCCACGGTCGCCGCCGGAGCAGTTCTCACCGCGTGCAGCCCGGGCGAGGAGCCCACCTCTCAGCAGGGCACCACGCCGGCCGTCATCACCGGTGACCAGGCCCCGAACAACCTCGGCATCGGTGAGCGGGAGGCCGGCGCGTCGCCGACCGAGTCGGGCGCCGCCGAGCCGTCGGGCTCGGGTCTGACCGCGTCGCTGATCAGCCCGGGCGGCGCGCGCGTCGGCGAGGCCACCTTCTCCACCGAGGGGTCCGCGGTCCGGATCGACGTGAAGGTGACCTCCGGGGTCACCCCCGGCTTCCACGGTCTGCACATCCACGCGGTGGGCAAGTGCGAGAACAACTCCGTCGCCCCCACCGGCGGCGCGCCCGGCGCGTTCCTGTCCGCAGGCGGCCACTTCCAGGCCGACGGCCGCACCGGTCACCCCGCGAGCGGCGACCTGGTGTCGATCAACGTCACCGAGGGCGGCACCGGCGAGACGGTCACCACCACCAGCGCTTTCAGCCTGAGCCAGATCGTCGGAAAGTCGATCATGATCCACTCCGGCCCCGACAACTTCGCCAACATCCCCACGCGCTACGCGCCCGCCCCCGACCAGGAGACGCTCTCGACCGGTGACGCCGGCACGCGCGTCGCCTGCGGAGTCATCGAACAGGGGTGATCACTCCCATCGAGTTCCGGGGTTCTCCCGCACCGACACTGGGTGTCGAGTGGGAATTCGCCCTGGTCGACAAGACCACCGGTGAACTCTCGAACTCGGCTGCGGCACTGTTCGATCGGGTTGTCCACCTGGCGGATTCGTCTCTCGACAACCGGATCCACCAGGAGCTGCTGCGGAACACCGTGGAACTGGTGACCGGCGTGTGCACCACCACGGGCGAGGCGATGGCCGATCTCCGGCACACCCTGGGCGTGGTGCGGACCATCGCCGACGACATCGGCGTCGATCTCTACGGCGCGGGTACACATCCCTACAGCGAGTGGTCGACGCAGCAGCTCACCGAGTCGCCGCGGTACGCCGAGCTGATCGAACGCACCCAGTGGTGGGGACGCCAGATGCTGATCTGGGGTGTCCACGTGCACGTCGGCATCGACCGCCGCGACAAGGTGCTCCCGGTGGTCAACGCACTGCTGGCCTACTACCCGCACCTGTTGGCGCTGTCGGCGTCGTCGCCGATGTGGGCGGGCACCGACACCGGCTATGCGAGCAACCGCGCCATGATGTTCCAGCAGCTCCCGACGGCCGGTCTGCCGTTCCAGTTCGCGCAGTGGGCCGATTTCGAGGCGTTCGTGGCCGACCAGAAGACCACCGGGATCATCGACGACATCAACGAGGTGCGCTGGGACATCCGGCCGTCACCGCGACTCGGCACCGTCGAGGTCCGGGTCTGCGACGGCGTGTCGACCGTCGCCGAGCTCGAGGCCCTCGTGGCACTCATCCATTGCCTCGTCGTCGACATCGACGACCGTCTCACCGCGGGCACCCTGCCGCGGGAGATGGCGCCGTGGCTGGTGCAGGAGAACAAGTGGCGCGCAGCGCGCTACGGGCTCGATGCGGTCATCATCCAGGACGCCGACTGCAACGAGCGGCTCGTCACCGACGACCTCGCCGACATCCTGGAGCGCCTGGAACCCGTTGCGCGACGGCTCGATTGCGTGAACGAACTCGCCTCGGTCTCGTCGATCATCGACGGCCGCGGCTCGTATCAGCGGCAACGCGCGGTGTACACGAAGACGGGCGAGATGCGCGACGTGGTGACCGCCGTGGTCACCGAACTCGGTCGCTGAGGAGGCCTCAGACGGTCGGCCGGGTGGCCTGCTGCTCGAGGTCGCGGGCCAACAGCGCGATGTGTGCCCGTGAGATGCCCTCGGGGAGAGCGAGATCGATACCGGTGGTCTGGGTGATGCGACGCAGGCGGTAGTCGACGGTGTTCGGGTGGATGTGCATGCGCCGCCCGGTGCCCTTGCGGTTGAGACCGGTGTCGAGATGCACCCGAAGCGTCTCGAGGAGCTCGGGGTGGGTGTCGAGGGGCTCGAGGGTTGCGGCGAGATGATCGCGCGCCGGACCCGGCCGGGTGATCTGGTACTCGATGAGCAGATCCTGCATCTCGTAGAGGCCCGGCGGGCGCCGGATCGCGCGCACCAGATCCATCAACTCGTGGCTCTCGGAGGCGAGTTCGGGGATGCGGTCGGTGGTACCGATCGAGTGGGTCGCGATGATCGGCGCCTCGGCCATCGCCGAGAGATCTTCGAGCAGTTCGCCGGTCAGCACCGGCATGTCGGTGTCGGCCGGGATCAGCACCGTGCCGCCGTTGTTGCTCAGCAGGGTCAGCGCACGCGAGTTGAACATCGTCGCCAGCGACGACTGGACGCGACGGAGTTTGCGACGCGCGGCGATCTTGGTGTTCACGCGCGGATCGAGCTCGTCGGGATGGGGCGCGATGGTCATCGACACCACCTGGTAACTCTGCGCGACCGGCAGTCCGGTCTGGCGCGCCACCGACGACGCGGTGTGCCCCGACAGCAGCGCCGACATCAGCGTCTGCGTCGCCGACTGGTGCTGGCCGGCGACGAGGCGCTGCTCCTCCACGTATGCGGTCGCGACGGTGACGGTGAACGTGTCGAGCAGCTTCATCACGAGGCGGAAACCGGAGACCAGATCGGCGAGGTCGTCGCCGCCCGCCTTCGCAGCGATCAGGTCGAACCCGATCTTGATGCCCTCGTGATAGGTGTGGATGATCGTGTCGAGTGGAACGCCCTCACGGGCCCACTGCGCGGCGGCCTCCCGCAGTTGCGCGAGCTGTTCCTCGCCGGGCAGGCGCTGCTCGTCGAGGATCTCGATGGCCATCCGCAGACAGGTCTGCGTGACGGCGGTGACATCGCCGTGCAGCTGCTCGCCGGGGAGGGTTCCGCACGGGGCCACGTTGTCGGCGAAGTGTCCGACGAGCTGGGTTGCCAACTTGTTGATGTCCGACAGCGACCGCGATGCGGGAAGGCCCGCGACGGTGATGGTCGGTCCCGGCGCGCGATCCCCCGATGCGGCCGTGGTGTCCAGATCGGTGCTCGGTGTCGACATGATCAGTGGTACTCCCCGCTCCGTCACACGCACCCCCATTGTCGCGTGCGATTCATTTCGTGAGGTGAACAGTAACGCATGTTGAGGGGCCCCGGAAGTGTGCAGCTACACAAGTTACACATCCTCACGATCTGCCACGCACAGCGAGCGTCGCGGGGCCGCGTGCCGTCTGAGCACCGACGATGTCCACACCGATCGGTACGGGCGAACGGGTCAGTCCGTCGCCCCGGACTCCGCGTCGGAATCGCGCAGCACGTCGTCGCGGACGCGCTGCTCCTGATAGGCGAGGCGCCCGATCCGGTGGGCGACCACCGGCGCGGTGATGAGTGCGAACAGGCCCGACAGCACCAGCATCCCGAAGTCGACGCTGCCCGCGAGACGGATCATCGCCGCGATCAGGATGAGCAACAGCCCGAAGGTCTGCGGTTTCGTCGTCGCGTGCATCCGGGTCATGGTGTCCGGGAAGCGGAGCACACCGATCGACGCGGTGAACGCCAGCACCGAACCACTCAACACCAGGATCGCCACCACCACATCGGTGATCACCGTCGGACCTCCGGACCCGACATCACCGTCGGACCTCCGGTCCGGTGCTGGGCTCGCCGGTCACCGGGTGCACCCGCACCACGTCGTCGCGGACGCGGAAACGTGCGATGGCCACCGAGCCCACGAAACTGAGCAGTGACAACGCGACGATGGCGGGCACCACCGTCGAATCGAGGCTGTAGGCGGCCCAACCGGCGAGGCTGCACATGGCCAGCGCGATCACCGTGTCGAGGGCCACGAGCCGGTCGAGGGTGTTGGGGCCCAACAACACCCGGATCATGGTGATCACCGCCGACGCCAGCAGCAGGACTGCCGCGATGATCCAGACGATCGTCATCGCCGGTCTCCCTTCGCCTCGGACACGGTGCCCGTCGTCTCGCGGGGGTCGCTGCGGACGGGCGGCATGCCGTGGAACTCGTCGTCGAGACCGTGGTACGGACTCGGATGCCATTCACTGTCACGCTCGAACGCCCGGATGAACAACCGCTCGACGGTCTCCATCTGGCGATAGAACGCGCGCACCTTCTTCTCACTGCTCACGTCGATGAGGTGCACGTAGAGCAGACGGCGACGGTGGTCGATCTCGACGACCATCGTGCCGGGCACGAGGTTGATGTAGTCGACGGCCAGCGTCAGCACCATGTCGGACTTGATCGCCAACCGTGTCCGCAGCACCGCCGACAACGGTGGTCGGCGCGGACGGATCGCCAGCCAGGCGACCTCGGCGCTCGACACGAAGAAGTCGCGGATCAGATACAGCATCAGCAACACGATCGTCGCCGGATGGATGCGGCCCTCCACGGGAACCCGCGGCAGCGGCAGCAACGCGAGGATGATGACCGCGACCGCGACGCCGCCGAGGATGTTCGCCCACGAGATCGTGCCCCACAGCAACACCCACACGAAGGTGAGCCAGCCGATGGTCCACAGTCGGACGGCGATCTCGCGGCCGTCGCCACCCAGCCACGACAGCAGGTGCACGCGCGACTTCGTCCACACCACCACTTTCGCGAGGCCCCAGACGACGGTGAAGAACGACACCCGCCACGCATGGTGGAGTCGGCCGTAGACCGGACCCTTCGTCGGGATCGGTCCCATCTCGCGCCGGGTGTCGTCGCTCATCGGGAACCTCCCAGCACGGCGTCGAGATAGAGACTCGAGTCGGTCAGCTCGGCCGCGGCGTTGTTCGTGAAATCGAAGATGGGCCCGGCCCAGACGGTCAACGCGACGCCCGCGACCACCATCAGCATCGTCGGGACCACCATGCCGATCGGCATGCGTCCGACGTCGGCGCGGTCACCGAACGCGATGTCGCCCTCCTCCTCGACCAGCGCCGAGGGGCCGGTGTCGGCGAGGTCGCCCTCGGGGGCGTCGGCACGCGGACGCCAGAACGCCTTCGTCCACACCCGCGCCATCACGTACAGGGTGAGCAGGCTGGTGACGACCGACCCGGCGACCAGCAGCCACGCCAGGACACTGCCGTCCTGCGTACCCGCCTCGATCAACGCCACCTTGCCGATGAACCCCGAGAACGGCGGGATGCCACCGAGGTTCAGCGCCGGGATGAGGAACAGTCCGGCCAGGAGCGGACTGGCGGCCAGACCGCCGAGGCGACGCAGCGACGCCGACCCGGCCTGACGTTCGATGAGACCCACCACGAGGAACAGCGTCGTCTGCACGAGGATGTGGTGCGCGACGTAGAAGATCGCGCCGGACAACCCGAAGCGTGACGACAGGGCGATGCCGAAGATCATGTAGCCGATGTGACTGACCAGGGTGAACGACAGCAGACGCTTGATGTCGGCCTGGGCGATGGCACCGAAGATGCCGACCAGCATCGTCAACAGGCCCGCCACCAGCAGCACGGTGTCCATCGAGCCACCGGGGAACAGCAGGGTGTGTGCCCGGATGATCGCGTACACCCCCACCTTGGTGAGCAACCCGGCGAAGACCGCGGTCACCGGGGCCGGGGCCGTGGGGTAGGAGTCGGGCAGCCACGTCGACAGCGGGAACACCGCCGCCTTGATGCCGAACGCCACGAGCAGCGTCGCGTACAGCGCACCCTTCGTCCCGTCGGGGATGTCCTGCAGCCGCACCGCCATCTGCGCGAGGTTCAGTGTGCCGGTCGCCGCGTAGGCGAAACCGATCCCGGCCAGGAAGATCAGCGACGACACCATCGACACCAACACGTACGACACCCCCGCGCGCACACGATCGGCACTGGCGCCGAGGGTGAGCAGCACGAAGCTCGCCGCGAGGAGCACCTCGAACGAGACGTACAGGTTGAACAGGTCGCCCGCGAGGAAGGCGTTGCAGACACCCGCGGTCAGTGCGAGATAGGTCGGAAGGAAGATCGACACCGGCTGTTCGGAGGTGCCGTCGCGGATACCCTGCCCGACGGCGTAGAGGACGACGCACAGCAGCACGACCGTCGACACCACCAGCATCAGCGCCGAGAGTTGATCGGCGACGAGGGTGATGCCCAACGGCCCGTTCGTGTACCCCTTGCCGTCCCAGCCGCCGACGTGCAGCGCGTAGGTGCCGTACTTGTCGGTGAGGTAGAGCAGCAGACACGACGCGACGAACGCCGCGCCGATCGCGGTGACGGCCACGGCGCGCTGGATGCGGGGACTGCGACCCATCACCAGGGTCAGCGCCGCGCCCGCCAGCGGCAGCAGCGTCGGGATGATGGTCAGCGTCGCGAACCAGCTGGTGTCGATGGTCATCGCCGATCACCCGCCTCGGGCGAGCCGTCATCTGTGACAGGCGATTCTGGCGAGCCGTCATCTGGCACAGGCGATTCCGGCGAGCCGTCATCTGCCGCATCCGGGGCGATGTCCTCGGGGTCGACGTCGGCCAGATCCGGGTCGTCCGGGATGAGGTCGTCGTTAGAATCGTCGTCGGCCTCCTCCTCGGGCATCAGGTCGGCCTCGATGCGCCGACGCTTGCGATCACGGATCTCCTCTGCCGACAACGGGGTGCCGTCGTCGTCGAACATGTCGCCCGAGCGGGTGTCGACACCGGTGACGGGGTCGTCGCTCCGGTCGCGGTCGGGCGCCTCCGACAGCGACTGCTTCTTGACCTTGAGGTCCTCGGGATCGTCGTCGACCTCGTCGTCGGTGTTGATCACGAACGACCGGTAGGCCAACGCCAGCACGAAGGCGGCGATGCCCATCGTGATGACGATCGCGGTGAGCACCATGCCCTGGGCGAGCGGGTCGGCGTCGGCGGTCCGGCGGTCCGACGAGCGACCGTAGATCGGTGGGTTCCCCTCGCGGCCGGCGATCGTGATGATCAGCAGATTCAGTCCGTTGCCGACGAGCAACAGCCCCAGCAGCATCCGGACGAGGCTGCGCTCGAGCAGCAGGTACACGCCGCACGCGGCGAGGAGCCCGGCGACGATGAGCAGTCCGAGGTTGACGGTCACGGGCGTGCCCCCATCCCGGTCGCCTCGGTCTCGGCCGCCGCGCGTCCGGCGGTGGTCGAGGTCTCCTCGATGTCGAGACGGGCGCCGAGACTGCGCAACACGTCGAGCACCAGACCGACGACGATGAGGTACACGCCGAGATCGAAGAACAGGGCGGTGACGAGTTTGATGTCGCCGAGGACGGGCAGGGTGAGCTCGATCGTCGCCGACGACAACGCCGGGGCGCCGGCGAACACCGACGCCAACGCGGTACCCACCGACAGCGCCAACCCGAGACCGAGGATCCGACCGGCGTCGACGGGTATCGCCTCGCCGAGCTCGTAGCGGCCGCCCGCGAGATAGCGCAGCACCAGCGCCATACCCATGGTGAGGCCACCGGCGAAACCGCCGCCGGGCGCGTTGTGGCCGGCGAAGAAGAAGTAGATCGACGCGACGACCATGGTCGGGAAGATCAACCGCGTGGTCGCCTCCAACACCATCGAACGGTGTCGCGGGTCACGCAGCTCGCTGCCGCGCAACCACGTGGTGCGGGCGGTGGGCATGTCGTTCACGGCGTTGGGATCGGCTCCGTGGAGGCGGGCGGCGTCGGCGACGCGCGGCGCGGCGCCGAATCGTCGGTGGCGGAACACCATCGACGCGACACCGGTCGCCGCGACCAACAGCACCGACACCTCGCCGAGGGTGTCCCAGGCGCGGATGTCGACGAGCAGCACGTTCACCGCGTTCGCGCCGTTGCCCAACTCGTAGGCGGCCTTCGGCAGGTCGTCGGCGACCGGGGTGGTGGTGCGCGCACCCGCGGCGTAGAGCCCGATGACCACGAGCAGCGCACCGAACGCCAGCCCGATCAGCGCCCGCAGCGGCTTGAACCCGGTGGAGTGGCGAGCCTCGGCCTCGGCGGGCAGTTTGCGCAGCACCAGTACGAAGATCACCAGGGTGAGGGTCTCGACGAGGAACTGGGTGAGCGCGAGGTCGGGGGCGCCGTAGAAGGCGAAGATCATGCCGCAGCCGTATCCGGTGACCCCGACGACGAGTGCCGCCGCCAGCCGGTTGCGCAACACGGTGGTGGCGATCGCCGCGGCGACCATGATCCCGCCGATGACGACCTGAGCGACCGAGTCGAAGCCGTTGATCTGCAACCGGTTTCGTGCGCCCACCAGCAGTGCGACGGTCGGCACCACGATGGTGGTGATCATGATGACGCCCTGCGTGAGCGGCAGCGACCCGCGCTGGGTGACACGGGTCAGCGCCAGCGACACCGTGTCGGCGCCACGCAGGACCGCGTCGTATATCCGGTCGGCGTTGCCGAGCGGGGGCGTGTGGAAGCCGAGACGGCGGCGACGTCGCCGTAGGACCACGAACGTGCCGACACCGCCGACGATGACGATCACGGTCAACAGCAGCGGCAGGGTGAACCCGTGCCACAGCGCGAGGTGCTCGAGTTCGTGACCGTTCGCCGGAAGGGTCTCCGCGTAGGGCTCGAACAGCGTCCCCAGTGGGCCCGCGGCGAACCCGGCCGCCACACCGAGGGCGGCGAGGATGCCGGCGGGGGCGATGAACGAGACCGACGGGAGGTGCATCCGCGCGACCGCGGCGCTGGGCTCGCTGCGCACCTTGCGGCCGAACGCGCCCCACAGGAACCGGGTGGTGTAGGCCATCGTGAGGATCGAGCCGAACACGATCACCGCGGTCGACACCGGTCCCTGCCATCCGTCGAACCCGTCGACGTCGAGCAGGGAGGTCAGCGCGGCTTCCTTGCCGACGAACCCGAGGGTGATCGGCAGTCCCGCCATGCTCGCCGAGGCGACGGCGGCGATCACCGCCAGCGACGGCGCCGTGCTGCCCAGCCGGGCGAGTTTGCGGACATCGCGGGTGCCGGTGGAGTGGTCGATCACGCCGACCACCATGAACAGCGACGCCTTGAACAGCGCGTGGGCGACCAGCATCGCGACGCCGGCCAACGCGACGTTCGCGTCACCGGTGCCGACGAGCACCATCAGGAAGCCGAGCTGCGACACCGTGCCGAACGCGAGGATCAGTTTCAGGTCGAACTCCCGCAGCGATCGCCATCCGCCCAGGACCATCGTCAGCATGCCCAGACCGACCACCGATATCTGCCAGGCCATGAGGTCGCCGAACCCGGGCGCGAGCCGCGCGACGAGGAAGATGCCCGCCTTCACCATCGCCGCGGCGTGCAGGTAGGCGCTGACCGGGGTGGGCGCCGCCATCGCACCGGGCAGCCAGAAATGGAACGGCACGATCGCCGATTTGCTGAGCGCGCCGACGAGGACGAGCACGACCGCGACGGTCACCGCGGTGCCGGTCGGCGGGTTCGAGATGACGTCGGAGAGCAGGTAGCTGCCGGCCCGCTCGCCGAGGATCACGATGCCGGCGAGCATGGCCAGACCGCCGGCGGTGGTGACCAACAGCGCCTGCGTGGCGGCGCGACGCGACGTCGCGCGCTGGGCGTAGAACCCGACCAGCAGGAACGACAGGACCGTCGTCGCCTCCCAGAAGATGTAGAGCACGATCATGTTGTCGCTGACCACCAGCCCGAACATGGCGCCGGTGAACGCGACCATCTGCGCGCCGAATCCGGCCACGCGACGTCGGATCCGCTGCGCCGAGGGGCTGGCGTCCCCGGGAGAGGTTTCTTCACTGTCGAAGTACTCGGCGCAATAGCAGAGGACCAGGGCGCCCACGCCGAGCACGAGGATCGACATGATCGCCGAGAGGGTGTCCATCCGGAGATCGATGTCCATCTGCAGCGCCGGGACCCACCGGATCGCCTCGGTGCGCGGGGCCTCACCGGCACGCGGCCACTCGACGACGACGCCGATCATGGCCGCCGCCGGGGCTGCTGCGAGCACGTAGAAGCCACGGCGGCCGAGCCAGGAGATGATCGCGGGCGCGGCGAGAGCCGTGAGGACCAACGCGATCAGGGTCGCGATCAACGCAGCACTCCGTCGTTCGATGGGCGGGGTGTCATGCGACGGCAGGGGTGACACCGCCGGTCGCGTTGTCCCAGCTTACCGGCGCCGCGGTCACCGACGCCGTTCGGGGGACACCGCACCGCGCGGCCCGCGATAGGGTTCCCCCGGCGAGGACGCCGGCCGACCGACCCGGCGGCACGGGGAACGAAGGACGTGGTTGCAGGTGACAGGCCCAGATCATTCGACGAGGCGTGACGCGACGGTCGCACGGTGGTTGGCGATGCTGATGGTGGTCTTCGCGTCGGTGGTGCTGGCCGGATGCGGGTCCGGCTCGTCGTCGCAGGCCGAGAGCTCCACCACCGGCGCCCTGCAGTTGCCCGCCGATTTCCCGCGCTCCGACGTACCCCTGATCGACGGGGCATTGCTCTCGGCGGGTGGATCGGCCGACGAGGGCTGGAATCTCACGGTGCAGGGCTCGTCGACCATCGCCGCCGCGCTCGACGCGGGCGTGAAGAAGCTGACCGACGCCGGGTACCGCGAGGTCCAGCGCACCACCGACGGCGGGAACCAGGTGGTGGTGCTCACCTCGACGCGGTCGTCGACGACCTACACCGTCGAGGTAGGCAGCGTCGCGGGCGCCGCGGGCGGACCGAACTCGGTGTTCTACCAGGTCTCGAAGAACTGAGCCCGGCGGCACCGGACACCGATCGGGTCAGCGCCGTTCGGGGCGGCGCAGACCCAGCCGGGCCTGTGACTTCTGCGGGCGACTGCGGTCGATGGCCCGCATGGCGCGACGTTCTGCGCGACGTTCCTTGGGGGCCTGATCCCAGGTGTGCGGACGCGACGCGATCCAGCGTTGCGTGCGCCACGCGAACGGGATGTGGACCAGGTACGCCGCGATCACGAGGAACATCAGCAGGTACGGGAACGTGACGAGCAGCGCGGCGCAGATCGCCACCAGGATGAGCAGCCCCACGACCGCGCGCGGCGGGATGGAGTAGGTCTTCAGCGACGCGGTGGGGATGCGGCTCACCGCCAGCGCCGCGGTCAGCATCATCCAGGTCCCGACCGCGGCGAGCGAGGTCCACCAGCCGGTGCCGAACTGCTGCTCGGCGGCCACCGGCAGCAACGCGATCAACGCCGCCGCCGGCGCGGGCACGCCGACGAAGTAGTTCTTGGTGTACTCGGGCACGTCGTCGCTGTCGTCGATGATGTTGAAGCGCGCCAACCGGAGCACCACCGCGCACACGAAGATCAGTGCCAGCACCCACCCGGTGTCCTGTCCGCGCAGCAGCAGTAGATACAGGGTGAGTGCCGGGGCCACACCGAAGTTGATGGCGTCGGCCAGAGAGTCGAGTTCGGCGCCGATCTTGGTGGTCGCGCCCAGCAGCCGTGCGATCCGTCCGTCGACGCCGTCGAGCAACGCCGACGCCGCGATCATCCCGACCGCGAGATCGACTCGACCGTCGAGCGCGAACCGGGCCGCCGAGAGACCCGCGCAGATCGCGAGCACGGTGAGGGCCGACGGGACGAGCAGACGTCCGCCGCCGAGGTCGGGCACACGGGAACGGTTGTGCGCCACCGACTGTCGGAGGGTGCGCCGCCTTCCCGCCGAACCCCGTCCCGACGCTCCCCGACCCAGAGCGCGCCGTCCGGTGGGGCGGCGCGACGATCGCACCGACGTCCGCCGGGCGTCGATCACGTGAGGCTCGCGAGGACGGTCTCGGCGCCGACGGCCCGTTGACCGGGCAGCACCAGCGGGGTCACACCGTCGGGCAGGTAGACGTCGACCCGCGACCCGAAACGGATGAGGCCGTAGGTGGCGCCGAGGGTCAGGGTGTCGCCGGGGCGTGCCTCGCAGACGATGCGGCGCGCGATCAGCCCGGCGATCTGCACGACACCCACATCGACCCCGAACGCCGTCCGGATGCGCATCGAGGTGCGTTCGTTGTCGGTGCTGGCCGCGGGTAGATCGGCCGACAGGAATCGACCGGGGGTGTGGGTCACCGACACGACCTCGCCGGCGATCGGTACGCGCTGGACGTGGACGTCGAGAACGCTGAGGAAGGTCGAGACGCGCGGAAGCGGGTGGTCGCCCAGGCCGAGTTCGGCCGGGGGGACCGCGGTGTCGACGAGGGTGATCTCACCGTCCGCGGGGGCCACGACCGCGCCGGTGGTCGTCGGTGGGACGCGGGTGGGGTGGCGGAAGAAGGTCGCCGAAGCCACGGCGAGTGCGGTCGCGGGCCGACGGATCCATCGGTGTCGGCGGGCCAGCACCGCGACCGCGGCCGGTCCCGCGACGAACGGGATGCCTGCGGGGTGCATCGGCGGGACGGTGTGGCGGATCAGTTCGACGATGTGGGCGGCGCCGCTGGTGTGCTCGGTGAGCACACCGTCGACGGGCGGCGCGGCGATGCCGTCGGTCTCGAACAGGTGCGGTTCGGTCCGTTCGGGGTGCTCGACCGTGGGTGTCCGGGCGGGAGTGCGGGGCCGTCTCGCCACGTCCGCTGCTCCCTCCCTCGTCCGGTGTGTCGGTGTGACTCCGCCGTGTGGCGGACGCGCCCAGGATAGCCGAGCGAGTCGGACCGTCCCGCGCCCCACGGGCGGGTGACCCGCCCGTCAGGCGTCGAGCAGGATCACCTCGACGAGGCTGCCCGCCGCCACGTCGGCGGCGTCGGCAGGGATGTCGATGAGTGCGTTCGCCGAGGCCAGGAAGCGGAGATGGTGCGATGAGGGCGGCCCGATGGGCGCCACCGTCGCGGCGCCGTCGACGTCGACGGTGACGACACCGCGGCGGAACTGCTCTTTGCCCCGGGGTGATCTGATGTCGCCCTCGAGCCGTGCCCGTCGTCGAGTGCGGGCCGGGGGCAGCCCCATCGACGCCCGCATCGGCGGACGCACGAAGATCTCGAACGACACCTGCGCGCTCACCGGGTTGCCCGGCAACGTCACGATCGGCGCCGACGAACCGCCGGAAGCGGTGTACACGCCGCACCCCTGCGGCATGCCTGGCTGCATGGCGACCTTCACGAACTCCACACCGTGTCCGTCGAGCGCGTCCTTCACGACCTCGTACGCCCCGGCGCTGACACCGCCGGAGGTGAGCACCAGATCGACGCGCTCGCCACCGCTGATCATCGCGTCGAGACGCGCCCGGAACTCCCCGACGTCGTCGGGGACGAAATGCACCGGCGTCGCCCGCCCGCCGGCCTCGCGCACGGCGGCGCACAGCATGGCGCCGTTGCTCTCGTAGATCTGGCCGTGCTCGAGGTCGACCCCGGGCGCCATCAGTTCCGAGCCCGTCGACAGCACCACCACGTGGAACGGTTCGTGCACCCGTACCTGCGCGACACCGAGTGCGGCGAGCAGACCCACCTGCGAGGCGTGCAGCACGGTCCCGGCGGTCAGGGCGGTGTCGCCGGCGGCGATGTCGGATCCCGCGCGTCGGATGCTGGTGCCCTCGGCGACCGGGACGGCGATCGCGACCTCGTCGACGCCGCCGTCGGTGGCCTCCACCGCGACCACGGCGTCGGCGCCCTCGGGTATCGGTGCGCCGGTCATGATGCGGTGGGCGGTGTCCGGCTCGAGCCGCAGCCGGTCGGTCCGCCCGGCGTAGATGTCCTGGGCCACGGTGAGTCGGGTGGGGGCGTCGGCCGTGGACTCGGCGACCTCGGCGGCGCGGACCGCGTAACCGTCCATCGCCGAGTTGTCGAAGCCGGGAAGGCGTACTGCGGCGCGCACGTCGTCGACCACCGCGCGTCCGAGGGCGTCGGCGATGGGCACCGACTCGATCGGCGCGGGGGAGAACAGGTCGGCGACCGTGCGCGCGTGGTCGGCGACCGAACGCAGCGTCGCGGGGTCGTCGAAGTGCTGGTGGCCGTGGTGGTGGTCGCCGGTGGTGCTCGAGGTCACGACGGGTACGCCGCGAGGAACAGCGCCTCCGACAGCGCGGTGCGCCGGATCTCGTCGGGCTCGACGCTCTCGTCGGGGGCGTGGATACGACACCGCGGCTCCTCCACCCCGAGCAACGCGATCTCGGCGTCCGGGCAGATCTCGGCGAGCACCGTGCACAGCGGGATCGAGCCGCCCTGACCGGAATGGGCGACCTCGGCTCCGTAGGCGGCCGCCATCGCGGCGGTGAGTGCGCGGTAGCCGGGGCCGTCGGTCGAGGCGGCGAACGGCGCACCGACCGCCTCGGGGTCGATCGTCACGCGTGCGTTCCACGGGATGGCGCGACGCAGATGGGCCTCGAGGGCGTCGCGCGCCGTGGTGGGATCGATGCCGGGCGGCACGCGCAGGTTGAGCATGGCCGATGCGGTGGGCACGATCGCCGCCGCGCAGTTCGCCGTCGACGGTGCGTCGAGACCGATGACGGTGACCGCCGGCCGTGCCCACACCATGTCGGCCGGCGCGCCCGACCCGATCACGTCGACACCGTCGAGAATCGTTGCGTCGGAGGCGAAGACGTCACGGTCGTACGGAACACCCGACCATGTCTGATCGGCGGTGAGCCCGTCGATGGTGGTGTTGCCGTCGGCGTCGCGCAGGCTCGCCAGTCCGGCGATGAGCGCGGCGAGGGCGTCGGGTGCGGCGCCACCGAACTGGCCGGAGTGCACGTCGGAGGCCAGCGTGGACACGGTGACCTTGAGGTTCGCGACGCCGCGCAGGCTGGTCGTGAGCGTGGGTGCGCCGACGGCGACGTTGCCGGTGTCGGCGATGAGGATCATGTCGGCGGCGAACAGTTCGGGTCGTTCGCGGGCCAGGTGGTCGAGTCCTTCGCCGCCGGCCTCCTCCGAACCCTCGATGACGACGCGGATCCCGCATCCCAGCGCGTCGAGTCCGGGGGTCGCCGCGAGAGCGCGCAGGGCGGTGAGGTGGGCGACGACGTTGCCCTTGCAGTCGGCGGCACCGCGGCCGAACCACCGCCCGTCACGATCGGTGAGCGTGAACGGCGGGGAATGCCACAGACCCTCGTCGCCGGCGGGCTGTACGTCGTGATGGCTGTAGAGCAACACCGTCGGTGCGCCGGCCGGGCCCGGCCGATGGCCGATGACCGCAGAGCTGCCGTCGGAGGTCACGATCGATTCGCAGGGGACTCCCACCTCGGCGAACGCCTCGGTGACCCAGTCGGCGGCCGCCGCGCAGGCATCGCGGTGAGACGGGGAGCCGTGCACCGATGCGTACGACACCAACTCGGCGAGATCGGAACGCGCCGCGGCCATCAGCTCGTCGGTCACGGCGACCGTCGTCACGTCGACGGCGGGATGATTCGTGGGGTGATCGGCCATGTTTTCAGCATGCCATCCCCACGCGCTGCGGCCCCCCGTGGTGACGACTAGTTTGAGAGGACATGACGATCGGGCTGCTGCTGGACATCGACGGGGTACTGGTCACCTCGTGGCGTCCGCTGCCGGGCGCGGTCGAGGCTCTCGCCGCCCTACGCGAACGCGGTGTCCCGCGGATGTTCCTCACCAACACGACGTCGAAATCGCGCGCCGAGATCGCAGACGCGTTGAGCGACTGTGGGTTCGCCGTCGACGCCGAAGAGATCCTGAGCGCGGCCCGGCTCACCGGCGACTACCTGCGCGCCCACCACCCGGGCAAGCGGACATGGGTGCTCAACAAGGGCGCGATCGCCGCCGACATGTCCGGCGTGGACGTGGTGACCGAACCCGACGAGGATCCCGAAGTCGTCGTGCTCGGCGGCGCGGGGCCGGAGTTCACCCACGGCGCGTTGTCGCGGGTGCTCGAGCTCATGCTCTCCGGCGTGCCCGTGATCGCGATGCACCGGTCGATGACGTGGTCGACCGAGGAGGGCGTCCGCATCGACACCGGGGTGTATCTCGAGGGGCTGGAGAAGGCCACGGGCAGCACCATCCGGGCCATCGGCAAGCCGTCGCCGATCGGGTTCCGCGCGGCGGTGGAGATGATGGGGCTCGAACCCACGTCGGTGGTCATGGTCGGCGACGACATGCACAACGACGTCCTCGGCGCGCAGGCCTCGGCGATGATCGGGGTGCTGGTGCGCACCGGCAAGTTCCGGGCGTCGGCGCTCGAGACCCTGCAGGCCGACGAGTTCGGCCCGGTGCCCGACCACGTGATCGACTCCGTCGCCGACCTGCCCGCGCTGCTCGACCGTCTGGGCCGCTGAGCATCTGTGCGGCTGGGTGCCGGGGCGAGAAACCTTCCGCGCAAATCCCTTCGCGGGCAGGCGGGTGTTTCGTACCCTGACGCCGTGCGGCGCGCGATCGCGATGCCGTGTCGATGAGGAGGATGGGGCACCACGATGAGCGGATTCAAGGACAAGTTCGACAAGGCCTACGAGGACAAGCCGATCGACGAGCTCGCCGACGCGCCGGTGGACGCGTTGCAGGGTGTCAGCCCGCGGCACGCCGAACTCCTCAAGGAGGCGTTCAACATCACGACGGTGAAGGACCTGGGCACCAACAAGTACTTCCTGTGGGCGCAGGCGGTGTCGAAGCTCGCCGAGTGAGGTGAGCTGACCGACTGTCAGGGCCGTCGCCGCGAGCGTGGTTCAGCTGCGTTCGGCGGCGGCTTTGATCTTCGTGAGGGTCTCGCGCATGCCCTCGGTCAGTTCGTCGTCGAACGGTTCGGTGCCGCCCATGAGCTTGTCGATGAGGAAGGCCGACGCCGCGGTGGTCTTGCCGTTCTTCGCGACCCGGCGTTCGGTCAGCGTGACCCCGTTGTCGGTGGGGGTGATCTCGAATCCCCACTCGGTGCGGTTCTCGGCGATCCGGTAGGTGATCTGACGGTCGGGCTCGTACCGGGTGACGACGGCGGTCGTCGGCCACACCAACAGCCCGCGCTTGTTGACGTTGATGGTCTTCGCGCCGAGTCGGGTTCGCCCGCCACGCACGATCACCTTGCGGCACTGGGGACTCCACTCACCCATGCGCGCGAGGTCGGACACGATCGACCAGACCTTCTCGGGGGTGGCCTCGATGTGGGTCGAGGTCTCGATGAGCGGTGCTGCCATGGGTCGTCTCCTGGTGGTCGGCGCGTCGATGCGTTGGGCGGAGTCTATCGACTGCCGCGGTCACGCCGGGTTCTCGGCCGGGCCCATCGACACCCGCCCGGTGCCGATACCGGCAAGTGTCCCGCCGTCGACCAGGAGGTCGGTCCCGGTGATGAAGCCCGACTTCGTGGGGTCGAGGAGGAAGTCGGCCGCGGCGGCGACGTCCTCGGCCGTCCCGAATCGGCCGGCTGCGTTGTCGGTGACCATGGACTTGTACGCGTCGTGGGCGAAGTCGGCCTCGTACTCGTCCCACCCCATCGGCGTGGCCACCACCCCGGGGCTGATGGAGTTGACCCGCGCGCCGCGGTCGCCCCATCGGGGTGCCTGGGCCTGCACGCGGATCTGGTTGGCGCGCTTGGCGTATCCGTAGGTCATCGCCCGCGCGAGGTCGGCGGGCAGGTCGGGCATCGACAGCAGTGCGACCGCGGCGAGTTCCTCGGCCGGTGCGGTCGCGAAGGTCGCGGCCGTCGCGGTGTCGACGGCATCGCGGAAGATGTGACCGGCGATGCTGGCGATGTAGACGCCGGCGCCTCCGGGGGCGATGACCTCGCCGAACTCGTCGAGCGAGATCGCCGCGCCCACGAGGTCGACCGCGGCGATCCGTTCGGCCGACGCCTGAGCGGGCGACAGTCCCGCCGTGTGCGCGACCGCGGTCACCTCACCGAGTCGTTGCGCGAAGTCGGCGAGGTCACGCACCGATGCGCGATCGGAGACGTCGACCGTGCGATCACGCACGTCGAAGCCCTGCCGTCGCAACGTCGAACTCACCGCCTGCAGGCGGGCGTCGTCGTGGTCGGCGAGCACCAGGGGTCGACCCGACCCGAGTCGACGGGCTATCGCCTCGCCCATCCCGCCGACACCGATGACGACCAGCACGTTCCCGACCATCAGGTCAGGATAGACACGTGTCTGGACGAAAGTCTGCGAACGCAGCGACCGACGGCGTCAGATCAGGGTGAGCATGTCGTGATCGGCGACCGACTCGGCCAGCGCTCGCAGGTGGTCGTCGGATCCACCGAGGGTGCGGGCGATCGCGGTCAGGCGGCTCACCACGTGGCCGACCGGGTATTCGGCGGTGAGGCCGATCCCGCCGTGCAGCTGGATCGTCTCCTGCCCGATGAGTCGGGCCGAATGGCAGATCTGCAGCTTCGCGCGCGAGGCGGTGGCCGGGTCGACGTCGTCGTCGGCGAGACGCATCGTCGCGTAGGTGCTGATGCTGCGCGCCAACTCGAGCTCGACATACATGTTCGACGCGCGGTGGGTGAGCGCCTGGAACGTCTTGAGCGGCACGCCGAACTGCTTGCGCGACTTCAGGTATTCGGTGGTCTGGTTCAGCGCCTGCTCCATCGCACCGACGGCCTCGGCGCACAACAGGGTCTGGGTGACGACCTCGGTGCGGGTGATCACCGCGGCAGCGTCGTCGACCGGGAGAGCGGTGGCGGCAGCGCCGTCGAGGGTGATCCGGGCGGCACGACGACGGTCGTGGGTGCGCAGCGGTGTGCGGGTCACGCCCTCGGCGTCGGCGTCGACGAGGAACAGCGCGGGCGCGCCGTCGAGCGTCGCGGTAACCACGATCTTCCCGGCCACGTCGCCGGCGAGCACGGGGCTCTTGGTTCCGGTCAGGGTGTAGCCGTCACCCGAGGCGGTGGCCGCGGTCGCGAGAGCCGCTGCCGGCCACCGATCGCCGGGCTCGTCGTGGGCGTAGGCGAGGACCAGGCCACCCTCGGCGACCGCACCGACGATCTCGCCGCGCAGGGTGTCGTCGGTGATCGCGGCGATCGCGACACCCGGTGTCGCCATGCCGGTGATGAACGGTTCCGGAGCCAGCGAACGGCCGAATTCACCGGCCACGACCGCGGTCTCGGCGAAACCGGCACCTGCGCCGCCGTCGTCCTCGGAGAACGGCAGTCCGAGGATGCCGATCTCGGCGAGCGAGCTCCAGACCTTCTCGCTCCAACCGCGATCGGTCTCGGCGACCTCGCGGAGCTTCTCGACGTCGTAGGCGCGGCCGAGCACCTCACGTGCGGTGTCGCGGAGGAGCGACTGCTCCTCGGTGAGTTCGAAATCCATGGGGGAGTGACCCTTTCGTGGGTACTGGGTGACCGGGTGCAGGTGTGGGTGGGGGTGTCGGTCCTACAGACCGAGGATCCCCGAGGCGATGATGGTGCGTTGGACCTCCGAGGACCCGCCGTAGATCGACACCTTGCGGGTGTTGAGATACGTCGGCATCGCCAGGTGCGCCCACTCGGCGTCGTCGAGTGCGGGATCGAAGACGGTGAGGGCGTCGGTCCCGGCGAGGTCGGTCATCAGCTCGGTGACCTCCTGGGTGAGCTCGCTGCCGCGCAGCTTCAACACCGACGACACCGGGTTCGGCTTGCCGTCACCGTCGGAGGCGACCACCCGCAGCTGGGTGAGTTCCAGTGCCAGCAGGGCGTTCTCGAGTTCGACGAAGCGCGCACGGGTGAACGGGTCGTCGAGCAGGGAACCGTTCGGGGTCGAGATCGACGCCGCGATCTCCTTGGCCCGGGCGAGACGGATCTTGTTGTAGGAGACGCGGGCGATGCCGCCGCGCTCGTTCGACAGCAGGAACTTCGCGTAGCTCCAGCCGGCGTTCTCCTCGCCGACGAGGTTCTCCACCGGGACGCGCACGTCGGTGAACCACACCTCGTTGACCTCGTGGCCGCCGTCGATGAGCTGGATGGGGCGGCGCTCGATGCCCTCGGACTTCATGTCGATGAGCAGGAAGCTGATGCCGGCCTGCTTCTTCGGTGCGTCGGGATCGGTGCGCACCAGGCAGAAGATCCAGTCGGCGTACTGCGCCAGCGTGGTCCAGGTCTTCTGGCCGTTGACGATGTAGTGGTCGCCGTCGCGGACGGCCTTGGTCTTGAGCGACGCGAGGTCGGAACCGGCCTCGGGCTCGGAGAAGCCCTGGCACCACCAGATGTCGAGGTTCGCCGTGGCGGGCAGGAAGCGGTCCTTGATCTCCTGCGAACCGAACTGCGCGATCACCGGTCCGACCATCGCCGCGTTGAACGCCAACGGTTCGGGCACCGCGGCGAGGTTCATCTGGTCCTGCCAGATGTGGCGCTGCACGGGGGTCCAGTCCTTGCCGCCGTCGGCGACGGGCCAGTTGGGGACCGCGATGCCCTCCTCGTTGAGGATGCGCATGGTGGTGACGATGTCGTCGGGGAAGTTCAGGTTTCCCGCGGCCGAGCGTTCGCGGATCTCTTTGGGGATCTTCGTGGTGAAGAGCGTCCGCATCTCATCGCGAAAGTCCGCTTCTTCGGGGGTGAGGGCGAGGTGCATGACTCCTTATTACTCCCACTTCGGCCCGGGACGTCAACGCAGGTGGGCTCCTCGCGAACACCGGGACACGATCGCCACCGCCGTTATCGCTTCGTGATGTTTCGTGACCGTTCTGTGATGATCAGCCGAGGGTTCGCGGGACCACGCACGGGCACTGTCAGAGGGGAACACCCACACACCTCGAGGAGACCCATGATCCCGCTGCTGGCGCGTCGCTACATCTACCGCTACCTGCTGGTGGCGTTCGCGCTGCCGCTCGTCGCCCGGCTCAGCCTGTCAGCGGGCGCCCGACTCGAACGGCGCAAGGGGCGCCGCACGATCCTCTCGCGCATCCTGACCGGCGTCGGCCGCTTCTCCCGCAAGCGGGTGACCAAGGCCGTCGACAAGGGCGTCGTCACCCCGAAGGCCGCCGAGCGCGCCCGGGCCTGAGGCCTGCTCGCCGCGGTCGCGCAGCACCACGGCGGCGATCGCCGCCGCGAGGATCAGCGACACGATGAAGATCGCGTAGCCCACCGCGGTGGCGCGCAGTCCGGCGTGGACGGTGACGATGCCCGCGATCACCGCGGGCACGCTGAACGCGGTGTAGCAGACCGCGAACACCGCCGCGAAGACCTGAGCGCGCTGCGACGGTGCGCTGGCCCTCGCCATCTCCGACATGATGCCCAGCAGCGTTGTGCCGAAACCGATCCCGGCGAGGATCGAGCCGACGACGTACACCGGCGCCGACTCGGCCAGGACCGCCGACATCGAGATCAGGACCCCGCCCGCGAGCGCGCTGTAGCCGACGACGAGCTTCATCGTGGTCGACGCGCGGGAGGCGACCGTGGAGGCGAGGGCGGCACTGCCGAAGAAGGCGCACAGGATGGCGCCACCGGTCGCATGGTTGGCGACACCGAGGATCTGAGCTGTGATCGACGAGCCCAGGGACAGGTAGAGCCCACCGAGAGACCACGTCGCGAGCATCGCCGGGACCGCCGAGAAGAAGGTCGGGCGCACATCGGGTGGCACGGCGATACTCGGTGAGATCGTCCCCAGCGCATGCGTTCTCGAGGTGAACCCGAGCAGGGGTGAGGTCTCGGGCAGGAACGCGATCGTGGTCAGCAGGACGGCCAGCGCCACGATGAGGACGACGTAGACGATCACCCGCGGGAGCGGCGCGTACTCCACCAGCACGCCCGCGAGCACCACGCCGGTCGCCAGCCCCAGGGGCGGGGTGGCCGTGCTGACCATCGACCCCAGATGCGGGGTTGGGGCGAGGTCGACGAGCGCGGCGCTCACGGTGCCGACCAGCGCGCCCGTCGCGAGACCCTGCAGCACGCGGGCGACGATGAGCATCGTGACGCCGTCGGCGGTCAGGAACACCACCATGCTCACGATCAGCAGCACGATGGCACCGGCGAGGACGGGTCGTCGCCCGATGTGGTCGGAGATCGATCCGACGGTGAGCAGGGTCCCCACCAGTGCGACCACGTACACCGCGAACACGATGGTCAGGGTGAACGCCGAGAATCCGAACAACTGCTGATAGACGGGGTAGAGCGGCGACGGGGCGGCCGACGCCAGCAGCACCACCGTCGAGGTCAGGCCGACCAGCCAGAAGGCCACCGACCGCGGTATCCGTCGCTGCATGTCGTCACTCCTCGCTTAAAGCAATGATTGTTGCTTTTGAGAAGGTAGCACCGGTCGTCGAATTAAAGCCAGTCGATTTGCAATAATGGCAGACATGACCTCCCTTCGCACCTCCGCCCGACGCCCCGGTGGTCGCAGCGCGCGCGTGCAGGCCGACGTCTACTCGGCGGTCGGCGCGCTGGTCAGCGAGGGTCATCGCGACACCTTGACCGTCCCGCAGGTCGCCGAACGGGCCGGGGTGAACCCGACCAGCATCTATCGCCGCTGGGGTGGGGTCGCGGCGCTTCTCGAAGAGGTCGCCGTCGCGGCGCTCACCGGCGACGAGCCCATGCCCGACACCGGCTCCATCCGCGGCGACCTCGAGGCATGGGCGGGCATCATCGTCACCGACATCACCCGTCCCGAACGCATCGTCTACCTGCGCGCGATGGTGAGTGCGCGGGAGGGGACCCCGGGCGAGTGCCCGTGCTGGGAGATCCGCGACGCGCAGGCCGGTCAGATGCTGGCCCGCGCCGCCGACCGCGGTGAGTCCGTCCCCACCGTCGCGCAGGTGCTCAACCACATCGTGGCGCCGCTGTACCACCACGTGGTGTTCGGGTTGCACGCCGACGAGGCCTTCGCGCATTCCCTGGTCGCCGATGTACTGGCGATGGCGCCGGCGCGCGTTCTTGCCGAATAACAGCCTGGCCGAATAACAGCGCAGCTCAGTCGTTTCCGCTGTCCGCGGTCGCCTCGGTGATCGCCGACAGGAATCGCAGCACGACCTCGCGTTCATCGTCGGGCAGTGCCCGGCAGACGTCGTCGATGCGGCCGATCGTCGAACTCCAGGCCGCGTGGGTGGCCTGCCGCGCCGCGGGGGTCTCGATCACCGACACGCGGCGCCGGTCGACGGTGTCGCGGACGCGTTCGACGTGCCCGGCGCGCTCGAGACGGTCGACCAGCACGGTGGCCGAGGCCGACCGGATCCCCAGGTGTGCCGCCAGCTCGGCCACCCCCATCGGTCCGCGCTGAGCGAGCGCGGCGATCGCCGACATGTCGTTCGGGTTCATCCCCATGCGGTCGGCCATCCGCCCGACGAGTTCGCGCGAGGCGCCGACGAGATCGCGGACGGCGACGGTCGCCGGATCGAGGTCCCCGTAGGAGTGGTCCCCGTGGGGGTGATCTGGGGTCGGCATGGAAGACATCCCACCACCAGCTCGCTGTGTAGTCAATATGGTGATCAGTTCATCTGATTGCTAGATTGTCTAGGTATCTTAACGGCGACGGAGGACGAGATGGACATGGACGATCGACGACCACACACAGGCGATTGGCCCAGGGTGTTGGTGACCGGAGGGAGCATCGGCGGGCCGGCGCAGGCGTGGGCCCTGCATCGCGCCGGCTTCGCGGTGACCCTGCTCGAACGGGCACCGCGCATGCGCGAGGCCGGACAGAACATCGACATCCGCGACTCCGGTCATGCGGTGCTCCGCGCGATGGGGATCGGTGACGAGGTGAAGGCAGCGGGGACCGGTGAGGTGGGGATTCGTTATCACGACCATCGCGGTGAGCCCTACGCCGAGCTGCCCACCCTCGAGGGCGAGGACGGGCCGACAGCCGAGCTGGAAATCCTGCGCGGGAAGCTCTCCGAGATCCTGCTCGGCCTGACCGACGGTTCGGTGGAGCACCGGTACGGGACGTACGTCGCGGCGCTCGACGACGACCCCGACACCGGCGTCTCCGTCGAGTTCGCCGACGGCACGCGGGAGCACTTCGACCTCGTCGTGGTGGCCGAGGGCCGCAACTCCACCACACGCGACCTCGTGTTCGGTGACGAGGTGGGCACGATCAGCCGGGGGCTCTACATCGCCTACGGCACGATCGCGCGGACCGCCGCCGACGACGACTGGTGGCGCTGGATGACCGCACTCGACAGCCGGATGGTCGGTCTCCGTCCCGACAACACGGGCACCGTCCGCGCGAACCTCGGCTTCGTCGCGCCGGACCTCGGCCTCGATCGCCTGGGCAACGCCGCACAGATGAAGGTCCTGCGTGCGCGGTTCGACGGTGTCGGGTGGGAGACCGACCGCATCCTCGACGGCTTCGCCGCGGCGCCGGAGGAGTTCTACATGGAACGCACCGACAAGGTGGTGCTGCCGACCTACTCGCGCGGACGCGTCATCGTCGTCGGCGACGCGGCGTGGGCGGGGGGCCCGACCGGCATGGGGACCACGCTCGCGCTCGTCGGCGCGTATGTCCTCGCCGGTGAACTCGACGCCGCCCGCACTGATTCCGGGATCGACCATCGAAGGGCCTTCGACGCCTACGAACGGATCATCCGTCCGTACGCCGAGACCGTGCAGACCCCACCGCCGGGCGGACCTCGCACCGTCATGCCGCGGACCGGGGCCGGACTGCGGGTGCTGCGCGCCGCCCACAGGCTGCTCGCGATACCGGCGGTGCGATCACGCGTCGAGCATCGACTCCTCTCGCGCGCCGGGAAGGATTTCGTGCTGCCGAGCTACCGGATCTACGACGCGGGGTCCGTCACTGCCGGACGGGGTGTCGGCTGAGGATGGACACGCGGTTGAAGGCGTTGATGGCGATGGCGACCCAGATGACCGCGGAGATCTGGTCGTCGGTGAGCGTCGCGCGGGCCCGCTCGTAGTCGATCTCCTGCAGATCGTGGGACGGCAATGTCGTCACCGTCTCGGCCAGGAGAAGTGCGGCCCGCTCGGTGTCGTCGAACAGTTCGGTGTCGCGCCAGGCGGGCAGCGTCGCGATCCGCTGCACCGTCTCGCCCGCGGCGATCGCCCGGCGCGAGTGCAACTCCAGGCAGAACGCGCACCCGTTGATCTGCGACACGCGCAGGTTGATCAGCTCCACCAGGATGCGCGGGAGGTCGGCGTCCCGCGCGGTGTCCGACACCGCCGCCGCGACACCGCCCAGCGCCCGATACGCCTCGGGCGACTGCTTGTCGATGTAGACGTGCGCGTGGTCCATCGTGGCTCCTGTGCGTGACTCGGCGGGCGCACGCCGCAGGTGAGACCACCGGCGTATCGTTCGCTCACGCATCAACATAGACGTGCGAGCGCGAACGGATGGACGGCGATGAGCAATCTCGAGGAGCACCCGGTGTCCCAGGAGTGTGTCGCCGATCCGCGCGGCGGGGTGGAGGTCATCACCGCCCGAGACGTGCCGCTGGGCGGTCCCCGCGCGATGCGTGTCCGTCGGACCCTGCCGCAACGACAACGGTCGCTCATCGGGGCGTGGTGCTTCATCGACCACTATGGGCCCGAGGACGTGTCGACATCGGCCGGCATGGACGTGGCACCGCATCCGCACACCGGTCTGCAGACCGTCAGCTGGTTGTTCACCGGCGAGATCGAGCATCGCGACTCCGCGGGCGTCCACGCGATGGTGCGGCCCGGCGAGCTCAACCTCATGTCGGCCGGGCACGGCATCAGCCACTCGGAGGTCTCGACCCCCGCCACGACGATCCTGCACGGCGCGCAGCTGTGGCTGGCCCTGCCCGACGCCGTCCGTGACGACGACCACGGGTTCGACCACTTCGCGCCCGAACCGGTGACCATCGCCGAGGCGCAGATGAGGGTGTTCCTCGGCGAGGTCGGGATGACGATCGGCGACGAGAACGTACGGGCGTCGTCGCCGGTGCGGACCGCGACCGCGCTCGTCGGCGCGGAGATCGTGCTCCCCGCGCGCTCGACGGTGACGCTGGTGGTCGACCCCACCCACGAACACGGCGTGCTCAGCGACCGGGGCGACATCGCCGTCGAGGCCGCGCCGCTCGCGATCGGCGAACTCGGCTACGTCGGTGGCGGATCGCCCGCCGTCGTCGTGGAGAACAGATCCGACGAGCCGGGGCGCGTCCTGCTGGTCGGGGGTGAGCCGTTCACCGAGGAGATCATCATGTGGTGGAACTTCGTCGGGCGCACCCACGACGAGATCGCCTCCTACCGCGCACAGTGGGAGGCCGGCGACCCCCGCTTCGGGACCGTCGAGGGATACGTCGGGCCGCACCCGCGCATACCGGCACCCGAGATGCCCACCACCACACTGCGACCGCGCGCCAACCCGGCGCCGCACGTCGGAACTCCGAAAGGCGAATGACCATGCCGCTGGACAAGTCCGGAGCCCAGGCCGAGATCGCCGACAACCCCGCGATGCAGCGATTCGAGATCTCCGTCGACACCGGTGACGGCACCTCGTCGGTGGTCGGCTTCGCGCTGTACCGCGACCGTACCGACGACGACGGCCGCGCCCAGCGGATCTTCTTCCACACCGAGGTCGACGAGGCCTTCGGTGGCCGAGGGCTCGGCACGCTGCTCGTGCGCGGCGCGCTCGAGGCCATGCGCGACAACGGAACCCGCGTGGTGCCTGTGTGCCCGCTGTTCGCCGCCTACCTGCGCAAGCACGACGACTTCGCCGACATCGTCGATCGTCCCACGAGGGAGATCATGGCCGACCTGCGCGAGCAGACCACCTGAATCGGGGTCAGGCCTCCACGCGAGGTCGCACGTCGGCGAGACCGAGATGGTCGCGCAACGTGTCGCCGGTGTAGTCCTCGCGGTGCACCCCGCGCTCCTGCAGGATCGGCACCACCTCGTCGGCGAAGCGGTCCAGACCGCCGGGGGTGATGTGCGGGACGAGGATGAATCCGTCGCACGCGTCGGCCTCGACGAACTCGATCATGGTGTCGGCGATGGTCTCCGCCGATCCGATGAACGACTGACGACCGGTGACCTCCACGATCAGCTCCCGCGTGGTGAGCTTCTTCGCCTCGGCCAGCTGCCGCCATTCCGCTGCGACATCCCGCGGATCGCGGTGGATGCGAACGCTCGCCCGCCCCTTCGCGACGGTGTTCTCGCCGGGGATCGGATCGACGGTGGGCAACGGGCCGTCGGGGTCGTGGTCGGAGAGGTCGCGATTCCACAGTTGCTCGAGGAACTTGATCGCGGTCTGACCGCTGACCTGCGCCAGCCGTACCTCGTGGGCGAGGTCGGCGGCGTCGGCGTCGGTGTCGCCGATGACGAACGTCGTCGCGGGCAGGATCAGCAGCTCGTCGCGTTCGCGACCGAACCGGGCGAGTCTGCCCTTCACGTCGGCGTAGAACTCCTGACCGGCCTCGAGCGTCGAATGGCGCGAGAAGATCGCGTCGGCGGTCTCGGCCGCGAAGTCCCGACCCTCCTCGGAGTCGCCGGCCTGGAAGATGACCGGGCGCCCCTGTGGACTGCGCGGCACCGAGAACCGACCGGTGATGTCGAACTGGCTGCTCGCGTAGGAGAACGCGCCGGCGTCGGGTCGGCGGAGGAACCGGCCCGTGGCCTTGTCGGCGACGATGTCGGAGTCGAGCCACGAATCCCACAGCCGCTGCGCGGCGTCGAGGAATTCGCGTGCACGGGTGTAGCGGTCGTCCTTGGCGAGGTAGCCACCGCGGCGGAAGTTCTGCCCGGTGAACTCGTCCCACGAGGTGACCACGTTCCACGCCGCCCGCCCGTCGGTCAGGTGGTCGAGGCTCGCGAACTGCCGCGCGACCTCGACCGGCTCGTTGAACGTCGAGTTGATGGTGCCGGTGAGGCCGAGGTGGGTGGTGACCTCGGCGAGCGCCGCGAGCACGGTGAAGGTGTCGGGGCGGCCCACGACGTCGAGGTCGTAGATCTGGTCGTTCTGCTCGCGCAGTCGCAACCCCTCGGCGAGGAACAGGAAGTCGAACTTGGCGCGTTCGGCGGTGCGCGCGAAGTGCACGAACGACTCGATGTCGATGTGGCTGCCCGCCGCCGGATCGCTCCACACCGTGGTGTTGTTGACGCCCGGGAAGTGGGCGGCGAGATGGACCTGCTTGCGTGTGGTCACGTGGTCACCAGTCCTGCGTAGCGGTTGGCGGGGCGGGGGAGTCGGAGATGTCCGCGCAGCGTCGTCTCGGTGTACTCCGTGCGGAACAGGTTGCGACGCTGTAGTTCCGGGACGACGCCGGCCACGATCGCCTCGAGGTCGGTGGGTACGGCCCCGGGTCGGAGGCGGACACCGGCCACCCCGGTGTCGGGATCGACCAGCTCGGCGATCCGGTCGGCGACATCGGCGGGGGTACCGACGACCACTGTGGCGTCGTCGGTGAACTCGGTGCCGAGCCACTCGTCGAGTCGGTCGCGGTGCGCCCGGGCGTCGTCGCGGGTGTCGCCGAGGAACACGGTCAGATCGGCGAGCACGCGCACGGCGTCGTCGCGTCCGGCCTCGACCCGTGCGTGGTCGATCTCGGCGACGATCCGGTGTGCGTCCGCGGCGTCGGTGGGGGTCACGAACGCGAGATCGGCCGACGTACCGACGAAACGGTGGACATCGGCGGTGTGGCTCAGTGCGGCGATCACCGGTTGACCCTGGGGCGGTCGCGGTGTGATCGACGGCCCGCGCACCGAGAAGAACTCTCCCCGGAAATCGATGTAGTGCAGCTTGTCGCGGTCGACGAAACGACCGGTCGCGACGTCGCGGATCTCGGCGTCGTCCTCCCAGCTGTCCCAGAGGCGGCGCAGCACCTCGGCGTGGTCGGCGGCCTCGGCGAGCAGGTCGGGGATGGGTTCGGCCGTGGGACGGCGCCCGAACAGGGCGGTGTCGTCGGGGCGGTTCGAGATCCGCAGGCGCACGCCGGCGCGACCGTGCGACGCGTGGTCGAGACTCGCGATGGCCTTCGAGACGTGGAACGGCTCGGTGTGGGTGGTGACCGCGGTCGGGATCAACCCGATGCGGTCGGTGGCGAGCGCGAGGCGGGCCGCGACGAGGGTCGAGTCGAGATGTCCCACGGCCAGGTCCACGCGTCCGTCGGTGGTCGCGGCCGGCGTATTCGAGAGGGACGAGGAGTCCGACAGGGAGAACGAGTCTTCGAGCGTCACCAGATCGAGCAGCCCGCGCTCGGCGAGGCGCACCTGATCGATCCAGTACTGCGCGCCGGTGAGCTCGGTGGGTCGGGCCGATTCGAGGCGCCAGGCCGCGGGGTGTCGGCCCGCACCGCCCAGCGCGACGGCGATGTGGATCGAATGCTCGGGGCTCGCGGTCACGCGGTCCTCACCTCCTGGTTGCGGCTGTTGTGGGATCAACCCCCAGGGTGCTGGTGACGATTCCGTTCGCGCGGAGAACAAATCACGGTGAGCGCAACGGTCGCGCGATCGGTCGTGCCGGCGCTCACTGGTTGCATGTCTGTCTCCATCGGTGCCCTGCGCCCGTCGTGGCCGGCGAGGTTGCGGGCGATCGACCTACTCGCGGCCGCCGCCGCGCTCAACCCCGATGCGCATTCGGTGTGGCCGCCCTCGCGCACCCCGGTGATCTCGCAGAGCGACAAGAAAGACGTGCGATGACCGCCATCCCGTTGTCGGTGCTGGACCTGTCGCCGATCTCCGAGGGAGACACCGCCGCCGATGCGCTGCGGAACTCGGTGCGACTCGCGCAGCACGCGGAGAGCCTGGGCTACAAACGTTTCTGGCTCGCCGAGCATCACTTCGTCGCCGTGGCCAGCTCGTCGACACCGACCGCGATCGCGCTCGTCGCCGCGGCCACCGACCGCATCCGCGTGGGTGCGGCGGCCGTGCAGGTCGGTTTCCACACGCCGGTGTCGGTGGTGGAGGCGTTCGGGACGATCGACGCGTTGCATCCGGGACGCCTCGATCTGGGGCTGGGCCGGTCGGGTCAGCGGCGGACCGAAGCCCGGTCCACCGGCGCCACGGCACCGCCGTCGGCCGCGCCGGCCCCGGTCGAGCGCGTCGTGGACGGGGTGCTGGTTCCCGCGCCGTTCCCCATCGCGAAGCTGTTGGGATCGCCGAGGCTGGCCGCGGCGTCGACCGCTCTGCTACCGCCTCCCGCGGAGCAACCCGATTTCGCCGAGGCCGTCGACGACGTGCTCGCATTGCTCGAGGGCACCTTCGAGGTCGGCGGCGAGCACTTCTCGGCGGTGCCCGGTGAGCACGCCGACGTCGAGGTGTGGGTGTTCGGCAGCAGCAAGGGACAGAGCGCCCAGGTCGCGGGCGCACGGGGGTTGCCCTTCGTCGCGAGCTACCACATCACCCCGTCGACAGCGCTCGACGCCGTGGCCGCCTACCGCGACGCCTTCGTCCCGTCGGCGACGCTCGCCGAGCCCTACGTGGTGGTCTCGGCCGATGTCGTCGTCGCCGACGACGGCGCCACCGCGCGAGAGCTCGCCTCGAGTTTCGGGCCGTGGGTGCACAGCATCCGCGCCGGTGGCGGCGCCGTGCCGTATCCCGACCCCGCGGTCACCGAACCGCTCACCGAGTCGCAGCAGGCCGTCGTCGACGATCGTGTCCGCACCCAGTTCGTGGGCGACGCGGCCTCGGTCGCCGAGCAACTCCGCACCCTGGCTGCCGCCACCGGCGCCGACGAACTCGTGGTCACGAGCGTCACCCATGGCTTCGACGACCGCCTTCGCTCCCACGAGCTTCTCGCGAAGGAGTGGGGCCTGGCCTGAAGCGGCTGGGATCCTGCATTCAGCGCGTCGGCAAGTCTCTCCACGGGATGCCGCGTCGCTGAGTGCAGATTCTCGGTCAGTGGTGGTCACCCCGGCGGACCACGTCGAGGATCGCCCGGTTGCAGGTGGGCCACTCGTGCACGATCTGGCGGTAACTGAGCCGCATCGGAAGGTAACCGAGAGCGATGAGGGTCCTGTCGCGCGCTCGGTCGTTCTCATAGCCGTCCAGGCCGGTGTGGTGGGCGAGGCTGTCGCATTCGATGACGAGGCGTTCACCCACCAGGAGATCCACGAACCCGACACCGTCGATGAGTGGTTGGACTGTCACCGCGATGTTCTGCGACCGCAGACGCAGCCGCACCATCGTCTCGGTTCCCGACTGCGCCGCCGGGTCGCATCGATCGAGAAGCGAACGGATTCGTGACGGTGCCGCCGACAGTGCCGTGGCCAGTTCCTCCCCGGTGGCCAGGCGAGTGTTCAGAGCCGAGTCGCAGAGCACGACCAGTCCCTCGGCATCGAGACAGAGAACCGCGTGACGCAGCGCGCACAGGAGATCGTCGACGGCCGAGGTCGGTGGCGGGATCGGGCCGTGGAGTCGGCATGCGTCAGGGATCCGGCTGCCACGGTGTGCCGCCCGGACATGGAGTCTGCGTCGGTCCTCCGGAACCCACAGCCCATGGCGTCGCAGCGCAGCCAGACACGTCAGCACCCCGCCCGCGCGGACGGCCTCGACAACTTGGGGGTCGGCCCACGGACTCGCGAACCAGCCGGGTCGTAGTCGGTGCAGCTCACCGGTCCGAATCAGGCGTCTGACGGAGGCGTCGTCGACTCCGATCGCGATCAGCTGCGCGCGTGACACGACTCCACCCGGGGGTGTGATGAGGAGCGGCAGATCTCGCACGACGAGCAGTGTCGGTGCCCCGCGGCGGCCACAATCGTCGCAGGCTCGTCACCGGACCTCATCTGTGGACGCGAGACCACCTGGGGAGGAACCCGACGCCGCTGAGATTCTGCACTGAGCGGATCAGCACCGTCGTATGAGCCGCGGCGACGCGCTCAGAGCCGGATCTCAGCGGAGTTCGGCGATGACCTCGGCGAAATCCTCCCGCGCACGCCCCAGCACGGTGATGTTGCTGATCCCGGTCCGCTCCCGGACACCGACGAGCTTCTCGGCGATCTCGGACGGGGTACCGACCAGCACCGTCGGCAACGCGGCGAACTCCTCGGCGGACAGGTTCGGTGCATACTCGGCGTGCAGTTCCTGGGTGCGCCGCTCGCGATCGCCGGTGATCGCGACCGCCTGTGCCAACAGGTTCCATTCGATGTCGTCGGCTCGCGCTCCCGCGGCATCACGGGCGAACCGGACCCGTTCGTCGATGTCGGCGGCCGAGTTCAGCGACATCGTCCCGTCGCGATCGGGACTGGCACCGGTGAAGCCGATGATGTCGGCGTGCTCGGCGGCAAGGCGGAGCATCTTGTCGCCGTTGCCGGCGAGGAAAAGCGGGATGTGCGGCTGGGTGGGGCGCGGCGCGTAGGACTCGCCCTCGATGAGGTCGTAGACCGTCTCGACGGTGGTGCGCAGGTGTGCGACGCGGGTGCCCGCCGACTCGAACGGGATGCCGGCACTCTCGAACTCGGACCTGACGTAACCCGTCCCGAGTCCCAACTCGATCCGTCCACCGGTGGCGACGTCGGTGGTGGCCACGTCGCGCGCCAGGATCGTCGGGTTGTAGAAGCCGGCGTTCAGGACGCAGGTGCCTAGCCGTACCCGGTCGGTGACGCCGGCCGCCGCGACCAGTGCGGGGAACGGACTCGGGAGCCCCAGATGGTCGGGCACGAGGAGCATGTCGTAGCCGAGCTGTTCGATGCGCCGAGCGTCGTCGAGCCAGGTCGCACGGTCGGCGATGGTGGGCTGGTTGAGGCCGAACCGGAACGGGCGCGCGGAAGAGGTCATGGGGCAACCGTAGCGACGGTAACGACCGTGTTCCCGCTGGATTCGCGGTGGGCGGATGAGTTCGGCTGACCTTGCACTCGACCCAGGCGAGTGCTAAAAACGTGGTTGGCACTCTCGAACCGGGAGTGCCAGGTCGGAACGGTGAGATCGGGTCTTCACTGACACCCCCGGTCGTCCGTCGCGGGCACCGAGTCCGGCCAACGAACTTCAGTGTCACCCCCTATCGGAGGATCACTTCGCATGGCCAAGCAAATCGCGTTCGACGAAGAGGCCCGTCGCGGCCTCGAGCGGGGACTCAACGCCCTCGCCGACGCAGTCAAGGTGACGTTGGGACCCAAGGGTCGCAACGTCGTTCTGGAGAAGAAGTGGGGCGCCCCCACCATCACCAATGACGGCGTCTCCATCGCCAAGGAGATCGAGCTCGAGGATCCCTACGAGAAGATCGGTGCCGAGCTCGTCAAGGAGGTCGCCAAGAAGACCGACGACGTCGCAGGCGACGGCACCACCACCGCAACCGTTCTCGCCCAGGCACTCGTTCGTGAAGGTCTGCGTAACGTCGCGGCCGGCGCGAACCCGCTGGGTCTGAAGCGCGGCATCGAGAAGGCCGTCGCGGCCGTCACCGAGTCGCTCCTCGCATCCGCCAAGGAGATCGACACCAAGGAGCAGATCGCTGCCACCGCCGGTATCTCCGCGGGCGACCCGTCCATCGGCGAGCTCATCGCCGAGGCCATGGACAAGGTCGGCAAGGAAGGCGTCATCACGGTCGAGGAGTCGAACACGTTCGGCCTCGAGCTGGAGCTCACCGAGGGTATGCGCTTCGACAAGGGCTACATCTCGGGCTACTTCGTGACCGACGCCGATCGTCAGGAAGCGGTCCTCGAGGACCCCTACATCCTGCTGGTCTCGGGCAAGGTCTCGACCGTCAAGGACCTGCTGCCGCTGCTGGAGAAGGTCATCCAGGCCGGCAAGCCGCTGCTGATCATCGCCGAGGACATCGAGGGCGAAGCGCTCTCGACCCTGGTGGTCAACAAGATCCGTGGCACCTTCAAGTCGGTCGCCGTGAAGGCCCCCGGCTTCGGTGACCGTCGCAAGGCCATGCTGGCCGACATCGCCATCCTCACCGGTGGCGAGGTCATCAGCGAAGAGGTCGGCCTCTCGCTCGAGGGTGCGGGCATCGAGCTGCTCGGCACCGCGCGCAAGGTCGTCGTCACCAAGGACGAGACCACCATCGTCGAGGGTGCCGGCGACGCCGACGCCATCGCCGGTCGTGTCTCGCAGATCCGTGGCGAGATCGAGAACAGCGACTCCGACTACGACCGCGAGAAGCTGCAGGAGCGTCTGGCCAAGCTGGCCGGCGGCGTCGCGGTCATCAAGGCCGGCGCTGCGACCGAGGTCGAGCTCAAGGAGCGCAAGCACCGCATCGAAGATGCCGTGCGCAACGCCAAGGCCGCTGTCGAAGAGGGCATCGTCGCCGGTGGTGGCGTGGCCTTGCTGCAGTCGGAGCCGGCCATCGACGGTCTGTCGCTCGAGGGTGACGAGGCCACCGGTGCCAACATCGTGCGCGTCGCGCTCGAGGCCCCGGCCAAGCAGATCGCGTTCAACGCGGGCCTCGAGCCCGGCGTCGTCGCCGACAAGATCCGCAACAGCCCGCTGGGCACCGGCCTCAACGCCGGCACCGGCGTGTACGAGGATCTCCTCGCCGCCGGCATCAACGACCCGGTGAAGGTCACCCGCTCGGCGCTGCAGAACGCAGCCTCGATCGCGGCTCTGTTCCTCACCACCGAGGCCGTTGTCGCCGACAAGCCGGAGAAGAACGCTGCCCCGGCCATGCCGGGCGGCGACGAGATGGGCGGCATGGGCTTCTGAGATAACTCAGAACCCGAGTCGCGCAACGCAACTCATGTTCGAGGGCCGGTCACCGTTCGCGGTGGCCGGCCTTCGGCGTTGTCGGGGGTGGGAGCCCGGGCGCTGTGAGCCGTACCGTCGGACCCATGCCCATCCTGCGGTCGTTCGCTCGGATCTACACCACCGATCTCGATGCCCACCTCGCCGCCCGCGAACTGCTCGGGGTCACCGCGACCGGGCACAGACGGTTCGCCCTGCCCGACCGTGGGTTGCAGGTGATGATCACCGACGACACCGTGATCGTGGCCGGTGATGACGACGCGCTCGCCGCCGTGCGCGACACGCAGATCACCTGGCTCGTCGACGATCTCGACGAGACCCTGTCGGCGCTGCGCCCGCAGATCGAACGGGTCGTCACGCCCCCGACCCGCGTGCCGACGGGCCGCAACGCCACCGTCCGACTCAGCGATGTGCAGGTCGAGCTCGTCCAGTGGGACGACGGTCTCTGAGTTCTCAGGCCGCAGGTCGCGTCACCGGCTCGGTCACGATGCGGCGGACTCCGAGGGCACGCTGGATCGTGAGGACCACGAGCCGAAGCACGATTCCGATCACGGCAAGGATCGGCGTCGACATGATGCCGAGTCCGTAGAGCAGGAATCCGGTTGCAACCGCGATCGACGCCGCAAGGCCTTTGACGGTCACGACAGTGGACGTCTTCTCGTAGACACCGAGCAGACCGACCGTCAGGAGCAGGACGGATGATGTCGCGAAGGTGCCCAACCACAGGCCCAGTCCGACCGCGAATCCCCAACTCGCGGGCGGACCGTTTCTGATGAGCAGACCCAGGATCACCGCGACGATCACGACGAGATGCAGCGCGTACCAGCACCGCACGACACGTAGTCGTCGCTTCTCGTCGATGATCCGCTCGTGCCGTATCCCGTTCATACACATCACTTCACGCCGATCCCGTCGTGAACGGAATACGACATCGGTCACATGTGCAGTTCGTCACCGGTCACGCGACCGTTTCCGCCTCCGGCGACCGTCGCAACGATCGCGTGGGGCAGGGACGGTCGCGGTAGGTCGGTTCAGGCCGCGCGCGGGGCCGCCGGGGCGGTGATGCCGCGGCGGTCGAGGATCGGTCGGACGCCCTCGGCGAAGTGGTAGGCCTCCTCGAGATGCGGGTAGCCCGAGAGGATGAACTCGGTGAACCCGGCGTCGTGGTACTCGCCGATGAGGTTCGCGACCTCCTCGTGCGACCCGACGAGTGCGGTGCCCGCCCCGCCGCGGACGAGACCGACGCCGGCCCACAGGTTGGGGTAGATCTCGAGCGAATCGGTGCGTCCGCCGTGCAGGGCGGCCATCCGGCGCTGACCCTCCGACTGCGACGACGAGTGCAGCTGATGGGCGTTCGCGATCTGGTCGGCCGGGAGTTCGTCGAGCAACTTCTGTGCCACGGCCCACGCCTCGGCGGAGGTGTCGCGGCTGATGGTGTGCAGCCGGATGCCGTAGCGCAGCCGACGGCCCTCGGCGGCGGCCAGCGCCTTCACCCGATCGATCTTCGCCTTGGCGTCGGCCGGTGGTTCACCCCACGTGAGGTAGGTCTGCACCCGACGGGCCGCGACCGACAGGGCGGGGTCCGACGATCCGCCGAACCAGAACTCCGGCAACGGGTCCGGTGCGTTCGACACCCTCGCGTCGGCGACACGGTAGAACTCACCGGAGTGGTCGACCGACTCCTGCGTCCAGATGCGGTGCACCAGATCGAGGAATTCGTCGGTGCGTGCGTAGCGGCGGTCGTGGTCGACCCAGTCGCCGAAGCGACGTTGCTCGGCGTCGTCGCCACCGGTCACGATGTTCAGCAGCAACCGGCCCTCCGACATCCGCTGGAGGGTGGCCGCCTGCTGTGCGGCCAGGGTCGGTGGCGTGAGTCCGGGCCGGAAGGCGACGAGGAACTTCAACCGACGGGTCGCCTGCAGCAGTGCCGCGGTGGTCAACCACGCGTCCTCGCACCACGTTCCGGTCGGGGTGAGGACACCTTCGTAATCGAGGCGGTCGGCGGCCTGGGCCACCTCGGTGAGGTACCGCAGGGTGGGCGGCCGGAACCCGACGGGCTGGACGCGATGCGACGAGGCGTGCGAGGCGCCGACGATCGAACGGCCGTCGCCGGCGGTCGGCAGGAACCAGAAGACACGTGCGCTCACTTGGTGGCCTCCTTCACGCCGGCGTTGTAGCGGTTGTCGACGAAGTCGGAGAACGGTTTCCCGGCGGGGATCTGCTTCGCCGCCACGAAGGCGTCGTACAGCTTCTGCTCGGAGTCGATCACGGTCTGATCCAGTGCGACAGCCGGTCGTAGGCTGCGTCGCTGGGCCTGCTCGCCGGCCGCGGGATCGATCTTCACCGCCGCCGAGTACTTGGCCGACCACTCCTGTGGGTTGGCCTTCGCCCACGCCGACGCCCTGGCCAGTCGGGACACGAAATCGGCGAGCGCGGTGTTCTTCGCCGGGTCGGCCAGCGCCTGATCGGACGCTATCCCCAGCCCGTAGCCGTTGGCGACGCCCTGCGCGGTGGTCAGCGTGCGGGCGCCGGTCTGCTGCTGCGCGATCGCGGTGAACGGGTCCCAGATGGCCCACGCGTCGACCTGTCCCGCGGTGAACGCCGTGAGCGCATCGGCGGGCTGCAGCGGGACGAGCTGGACGTCGGCCGGCGTCAGACCGGCCTTCGTCAGCTGCAACAGCAGGTGCCCGTGGGCCGAACTGCCCTTGCCGAACGCGATCCGCTTGCCCCGCAGATCGGCGACGCTTCGTGCGGTCGAGGTCTTCGGGACGAGGATCTGGTCTCCGCTCGCGTCGTTGGAGTACGCGCTGACGACCTTGATCCGGGCGTCGGCGGCGGCGCCGAAGATCGGCGGGGTGTTCCCCGTGACGGCGAAATCGATGCGCCCTGCGGTCGCCGCCTCCACCTGCGGCGGACCTGAGGTGAAGGTGGAGAACGACACGCGGTACGGGGCGCCGGTCAGCTGCCCTGAGGCCTCGAGCAGGGCCTGGGTCCCACCCTTCTGGTCGCCGACGTCGAGGGTGACCGACGACAACTGGCTCGCGTCCACCGTCGACGGCGCCGCGGCCGAGCCGGTGTCGGACTCACGTGAGACACATCCGGCGAGCGCGGTGGTTCCGACGACGAGTGTCAGCAGCGACGTCGCGACACGACGCGAGCGGGGACGGGAAACGAACAGCATGAGGGCCTTTCGGTCGAGCGGGGATGGATCAGCGGACGCCGAGCGCGTCGAGCAGGTGCGCCCGCAGCGCGGAGAATCCCGATGTCCCGCGGTCGCGGGGGCGGGGCAGGTCGACCTCGACCTCGTCGACGATCGCGCCGTCGTCGAGGACGAGGACCCGGTCGGCGAGGGCCACCGCCTCGTCGACGTCGTGGGTGACCAGCAGGACACCGAACCGGTGTCGCTGCCACAGGTCGAGCAGCAACGACTGCATCGTCAGTCGGGTGAGGGCGTCGAGTGCGCCGAAAGGCTCGTCGAGGAGCAGCAATTCGGGCTCACCGACCAATGCGCGAGCCAGGGCGGCTCGCTGCGCCTGTCCTCCCGACAGGGTGACCGGCCACGCGTCGAACTTGTCGTCGAGACCCACCTCGACCAGCGTCGCCTCGGCGGCTCGCAGGGCGGGCGGCCCGGTCACGCCGGAGGGATTCAGTCCGTAGGAGACGTTCTCCACCACGCTGCGCCACGGGAACAGACGCGGTTCCTGGAACGCGACCGCCGGTCGGCCGGCGACATGGGTGTCACCGCTGTGGTCGTCGGACAGGCCGGCGAGCACACGCAGGATGGTGGACTTGCCCGAGCCGGATCGTCCGACGAGCGCGACGATCTCGCCTCGTGTCACGGTCAGGTCGACGCCGCGCAGCACCTGATGGTCGCCGTACCACTTGCCGACGCCGCGCAGCGATGCGACGGCGGTGTCGGTGGCCGTCACCGGTCGGCCTGGTAACGCAGGGCACGGGATTCGAGGATGCGCACGATGCCATCGGTGATGATGCCGAGCAGGGCGTAGACGACGAGTCCGAAGATGATGGTGTCGACGCGGAGGAAGTCGCGGGCCTGGTTGATGATGAAACCCAGTCCGGCATCGGAGTTGATCTGCTCGGCGACGATCAGCGTGAGCCACGCGATGGCCAGCGACTGCCGGAACCCGACGAGCAGCTGCGGCGCGATGCTGGGCAGGATGACACGCGAGAAGCGTTGTCGCCAGGAGAATCCGAGCACGGTGGCGGTCTCCAGGTGACGGCGGTCGATCTGGCGGATCGCGGAGAACGTGTTGAGGTAGAGCGGGAATGCGACACCGAGCGCGACGAGCAGGATCTTCGGCGTCTCGCCGATACCGAACCACAGGATGAACAGCGGGATCAGCCCCAGGTGGGGGAGGGCGCGCAGCATCTGCAGCGGCGGGTCGACGGTCGCCTCGGCGATGCGCGACAGACCGACGAGCGCGCCGAGCGCGACGCCGATCAGTCCGCCCAGTACGAGCCCCTCGACCACCCGCGTCCCCGACACCACCAGCGCGTCGGCCAGTTCGCCGTTGCGTACGAGCTCGACGCCGGCGTCGGCGATGAGCGACGGTGCGGGCAGGATGCGTTCGGGGATGATGCGCAGGGCGCTGCCGATCTGCCAGACGAGGAGCAACACGACCGGCGACAACACCCGGATGACGGTCCATCGGTGCCGCTGCCATCGGCCGGGGTGGCTCGGTCGCGGGAGCGGACCGGTTGCGACCGCGGTGTCGGCGCTGATGACCGGTGCTGACGGCCCGGCGTGGGTGATGACGACCATGACCCGACAGTCGCAAGTCGGACAGCCCGACGCGAGTGTTGTTCTCAGCGTGGGTCGATGTCGTCAGAGGATTTGCGTGCGGCGCACCCTCGCGCGTACCGAGGCCCGGCTGTAGCGGTTTCCGGATGCGGGCGAAAGGGACATCGCATAGGTTGTTCGCGTGACTCATCTTCGGCGTCGCGTGCGCATCGCCTCCTCCCTCGTTGTCGGGTCGGCCGTCGCGACGCTGACGACGGCGATCGGTTCCCCGGTCGCCTCGGCGGCCCCACCGGTGTGGGGTGCGTGCCCCGCGATCCACGAGGCATCGGCCGACACGGTCTGCACCACGATCCGCGTACCGCGCGATTACGCGCGCCCAGCTGCGGGCGCCATCACCGTCACCGTCTCGAAGCTCCCCGCCCGCAATCCGGCGAGCAGGCGCGGCGTGCTGATCGGCAATCCGGGCGGACCCGGGGGCGACGGCATCCCCATGTTCAGCCAGCTCGCGACCCCGGCGGCGCTGCGTGACGACTACGACCTCGTCGCTATCCAGCCGCGAGGGCTCATCGACGCCAATCCGGTCGAGTGCGCTCCGACCTCGGGTACGAACCCGGCGAGCATCCTTCTCGCGGGCGCCGTGGTCCGTCGGGCGTGTGACGCGCGCACCCCGGGCGGAACCGCGTACATCACCACCGAGAACACCGCACGCGACATCGATTCGGCCCGTGCGCAGTTGGGTCTCGGTGACAGGGTGAACCTGCTCGGCATCTCCTACGGCACGACCCTCATGTCGACCTACGCGACGCTGTTCCCGCAGCACACCGATCGATTGATCCTCGATTCGGCGGTCGACCCCGGTCTCGTCTGGAACACCCTGCTCACCGCGCAGACCGAGCCGTACAAGGCGCGTACCCGCGCGCTGTTCGCCTGGATCGCCGCACACGACGCGACCTACCACCTCGGTCGCACGCCGCTGGCGGTGTACCGCGAATGGAGCCGCAAGGTCGTGGCCGAAGCCGGCGTGCCGCCGTCGCTGGGGCCCCCGCCCGCGCAGGTCGGCGACACCCCTCTCGCGCTGAAGAACGCGTTCGACGCCTATCTCGCCGGCCGGCTCACTCCCGCCACCCGCGCATACTTCGACAACCTCGTCGCGAGCCTCACGACCGGGAAGTCGCAGAACGCCTCGAACCTGTTGATACTCACCCGCGCCGCCTCGCCGTCACGCAACGACTGGCCGCTCGTGGCGCAACGGATCATCGCCGCACCGAAGCCCGCGGCGAAGCTCCCGCCCAACCTGCAGAGGGTCATCGCGAACTCCCAGCAGATGCAGACGTTGCTGCTGTGCAACGAGAACGCGGTGCCCGCCCATCCGCGGCTGGCCCCGGCGTCACTGCTCGACTCCTTCGTCATCGGCGACCCGTACACCGGGCCCGGGTACCTCTACGAATCCGGTCTGGCGTGTTCCGGTGCCGCGCCGGTCGCACGACCTGTCGCGATCGCCAACCGGGGCCTCGCCGTCGCGCCGCTGATGCTGCAGAGCGTCGGCGATCCGCAGACCCCCTACCGCGGCGCACTGGTGCACCGTGACCGGATGCGGGCGCAGCTGATCACCGTCGGCGGCGGTGACCACGCCCAGTTCGGGCGATCCAACCCGGTGGTAGATGCCGCGATCGTCGAGTACCTGCGCACCGGCCGGTCGTCGATCACCTCTGCGCCGCAGGCGCCGATCTCGACGCCCTTGCTCCCGCGTCGCTGACCACGGCGGAATCCCGGCTCGCACGTCGTGGTTGACCCCGGTATGAGCAACCCCATCGCGGTCGAGATCTGGTCGGACATCGCCTGTCCGTGGTGCTACATCGGCAAACGCCGGTTCGAGGCCGGTCTCGCCGCGTTCGCGGGTCGGGACGACGTGTCGGTGACGTACCGCAGTTACGAACTGGCGCCCGACACCCCGACCGACTTCGACGGGTCCGAGGTCGACTTCCTGGTCGGGCACAAGGGGATGTCGCCGGCGCAGGTCGAGCAGATGCTCGACGAGATGACTCAGCTCGCCGCGGTCGAGGGGTTGGCCTACGACTTCGACGCCCTGCGCCACACCAACACCCGGCTCGCCCACCGCACATTGCACCTGGCGAGAACCGTCGGGCGGCAGCGCGAACTGGCCGAACGGCTGTTCGCGGCGTATTTCACCGAGGGGCGCCATCTGGGCCGCCCCGACGAGCTCGCCGATCTCGCCGCCGAGGTCGGGCTCGACCGGGCGGCAGTGCTCGACGCGTTGGCCGGTGACGATTTCGTCGCCGAGGTCGACGCAGACATCGCCCAGGCTCGAGCCCACGGCATCGCCGGCGTCCCGTTCTTCGTCCTCGACGGTCGGTACGGGATCTCCGGTGCCCAACCCGCCCAGGCGTTCACCTCCGCGCTCGAGCAGGTCGCCGCCGATCGGATGGATCCGCCCACGCGCGGTTGACCTCGTCGGACGTCGCATCGAGCGGGTGAGGTGTTGCGTTCTCCGCGTGTTCATCTCGATGTAGTTGGCGAGGCTAATGTTCTCGACCATGCGCCTGACCCGCCTGATCCCGCCACTCGCCCTGGCGATCGTGACCGCTCTCGTGCCCGGGGCGGTCGCCTCCGCCGAGCCCCCGACACCGACCACGCCGACACCGACGACCATCGGCGAGATACAGGGGCCGGGGTTCACCTCGCCGCTGGTCGGCCGGGCGGTCACCGGGGTGCCGGGAGTGGTGACGGGGGTGCGCACCGGATCCCCACGCGGTTTCTGGATGCAGTCGGCGACACCCGACCGTCGCGATCGTGCGGGTGACCGGTCGGCCTCCGACGGCATCTTCGTGTTCACGGGCTCGGCCGCGCCGGGTGTGAAGGCGGGCGACGCCGTCACCGTCGCGGGGACGGTGACCGAGTACCGCGCGGCGGCGAACGTCACCGATCTCAGCGTCACCGAGTTGACGGCGCCGACGGTGACGGTGGTGTCGTCGGGTAACCCGCTTCCCGCCCCGGTGACCATCTCGCCGTCGACGGTGCCGTCCCGCTTCGCGCCGCCGATACCGGGTGACATCGAGCAGATCCGCCGAGCGGTACCCGCGCGATCGGCCCAGGAGTTCTGGGAATCGCATGAGGGGGAGCGGGTGTCGGTGCCGTCGCCGGCGATCATCGCGCCGAGCAACACCTACGGCGACGTCTACATCACCTCGAAGCCGAACGCCGAACGGACGATCCACGGCGGCGCGCTGCTGACGAGCTACGACCTGCCGACCGGGCGGGTGAAGGTCTCCGCCCTCGACGGGGCCAAGCCCCGGATGAACGTCGGCGACAGGTTCGCGGGTCCCGTTGTCGGCCAGGTGGACTGGTCGAGCTTCGGCGGTTTCACGATCGCCGCACCGACGCTGCCCGCCGTGATCGCCGGCGGGCTCACCCCGACGGTCGCGTCGAGACCGGACGCGTCGGAGTTGTCGGTGGCGACCTACAACGTCGAGAACCTCGCCCCGCGCGACCCGGCCACCAAGTACTCGGCTCTCGCTCGCGGCATCGTCACCAACCTCGCGAGCCCCGACATCGTCGCCGTCGAAGAGGTGCAGGACAACTCGGGCGCCACCGACGACGGCACCACCGCCGCGAACACCACGATCTCGACCCTCGTCGCCGCGATCGCCGCCGCGGGCGGTCCGAGGTACGACCACCGTGAGGTAGACCCGAGCAACGACGCCGACGGCGGGCAGCCCGGCGGAAACATCCGAACGGTGTTCCTGTTCAACTCCTCTCGCGTCTCATTCGTCGATCGAGGTGCGGCGACAGCGACCACCGGCACCGTCGCGCAGCGAGGCCGAGGCGGCGCGGAGCTGTCGGTGTCACCGGGTCGGATCGCCCCGACCGATCCGGCGTGGGCGAACAGCCGCAAACCTCTGGTCGGGCAGTTCGTGTTTGGTGGCCGCACGGTCTTCGTGGTGGGCAACCACTTCGCCTCCAAGGGTGGCGATCAGTCGGCAGACGGGCGCTTCCAACCGCCGTCGCGCAGCTCCGAGATCCAGCGCATCGCCCAGGCGCGCGTCGAGAACGCGTGGATCCGCAGCCTGCAGGCGGTCGACCGGCGCGCGTCGATCGTGGTGGCCGGCGACCTCAACGATTATCAGTTCAGTCCCGCCGTCCGCACCCTCACCGGGGGCGGAACGGGACTCGTCGACCTCATCACCACGTTGCCGCGCGCAGCGCAGTACACCTACGTCTACTCCGGGGTGTCGCAGGTGCTCGACCACATCGTGGTCAGCGCCGACCTGCGCGCCCGCGCGCGCTATCAGGTGGTGCACCTCAACGCCGAGTTCGCCGGTCAGACCTCCGACCACGACCCGCAGGTGGTCAGCGTCCGCCCGTAGCCTGCGGAGGGCGGCCTTCGGGCACCGTCGCCCGTGGCCTACGGAGGGCGGCCCTCGGGCACCGTCGGCCGTAGACCCGGACTCTGGGATCGTCATCCGTAGGATCGGGTGATGGTCACCGCGTTGCTGATCGTCGACGTCCAGAACGATTTCACCGAGGGTGGCGCCCTCGGCGTGACCGGCGGCGCCGCGGTCGCCCGCGGTGTCACCGAGTACCTCGTCGACGCCGAGTACGACGTCGTGGTCGCCTCGCGGGACTGGCACGATGCCGACAACGACAACGGCGGCCATTTCGCGACCACCTCGGAGCCCGATTTCGAGATCACCTGGCCGGTGCACTGTGTGGCGGGCACCCCCGGTGCCGAGTACCACCCTGATCTGGTCGCCGATGCGGTCGACGTCCATGTGCGCAAGGGACAGGGCGTGCCTGCGTACTCGATGTTCGAGGGCTCCACCGACGACGGTTCGGCGCTGGTCAACGCCCTGCGGGCACTCGGTGTGACCGATGTCGACGTGGTCGGGATCGCGACCGACTACTGCGTGCGGGCCTCCGCGATGGATGCGCTGGCCGCCGGTTTCACCGTGCGAGTGCTCACCGATCTGATCGCCGGTGTCGCACCGGCGACCTCGGCCGACGCGGTCGCGGAGATGGCCGACGCCGGCATCACGATCATCTGACCTCTCCCGCACCGGTGCGTGCCACCACGAAGACCCGGCGGAACGGGAAGAACGTGGTGCCGTCGCGACGCCGGGGGTAGGCCGCCGACAGCAGCGGCGCGAGGTCGGACCGGAACGCCTCCCAGCCGTTGTCGTCGAGCGCCGATCGGATCGGGGTGAGCGCGGTGCCGGTGACCCATTCCAGTACCGGGTCCTCGCCCCGGAGCTGTTGGACGTAGGTCGTCTCCCAGGCGTCGACAGCGCAGCCCGCATCGGAGAGCAACGCGGCGTAACCGGCAGGGTCGTCGACGGTCTCGCCGCCGCGGAAGTCGATGTCGGAGAGCGCTTCGCGCCATCTGTCCGACTGCGCCAGGGTGCGGATGGCCCGGTGTGAGGGTGCCTCGAAGTTGCCCGGGACCTGGAAGGCGAGGTGTGCACCGGAGTCGAGTTCGCCGACCCACCGGAGGAGGAGTTCGCGGTGCTCGGGGACCCACTGCAGGGTGGCGTTGGAGATGACGACGTCGGTCTCGGGCTCGGGGCGCCAGTCGCGCACGTCCTGCCGGCGCGCGTCGACGCCGTTCTCCCGCGCGGCGGCCACCATCTCCGGCGAGTTGTCGGTCGCCTCGACGACGGCGTCGGGCCACCGCGCGAGGAGTCCCGCGGTCAGATTGCCGGGGCCGCAGCCGAGGTCGACGATTCGCCGCGGACGCTCGGAGTCGATGCGCGCCAACAGTTCTCCGTAAGGGCGGCCCCGGTGGTCGGCGAAGGCCAGATACTGCGTCGGGTTCCACATGTTCGCTCCCGTCCAGCAGTACGCCCGTACTGCCAATTAAAACAGTACGCCCATACTGTTTTAATTGGCAAGGGTGTCGACGACCGACCTAGGCGGTCGGCAGCGCGGTGATCGACGCGTGGGCGCGGGAGTCGCCGGCGACCGAGAGCCAGATGAGGATGCCGCCGTCGGTGGGCGCGGTGGTGATGCGCACGTCCTCGCCGAAGGTGATCGGCTTGTTGTACTCGATCACCAGTCGGTAGGGGTTGCTCAGCAGTTCTGTGTTGTCTGCGAACACTTCTCGCAGCGCCTGGAGGTACACCGAGTTGTTCACGTGGTCGAGACGGTCGGTGTCGGCGTGGCGCAGCACGAACCGACGATCGGACTCGTTCTCGAGCGGGGTGTTCAGCCACGCCTTCCACCGCAGCCGATGGTTGTCGGTGGTGGTGGCGAGCATGTCGAAGAACTCGTCCTCGAGGCGACCCGGCGACTGGGTCTCCATGTTCATGTTGATCCAGAAGCCCTCGGTCTCGATCAGGCCGCCGTTCTCACTCGTGATGCGCACGCGCATGTTGCACCAGCGGGGCGAGATGCCCGAGCACCAGCGCGACAGGTGTACCTCGTCGGGCCAGGTGATCGGTCGGATCACGTCGATGACGGTGCGGCGCACGATCCAGAACTTGTGGGTCTCGAAGGCGCCGGCGTCGACGAGGTGTTGCGCGCCCGCTTCCTGCAGGTATCGGGCGATGCCGTCGACGCTGAGCCCTTCGTACTGATCGATGTCGGCGCTCGACAGTGGCCAACCGGTGTCGAAGACGTAACCCTCGGTCGGTTTGTCGGTCAGGGGGGTCGCCACCAGCGGCTCGGTCGTCGACATCAGGCGGCCAACGCGGTGATCGAGGCGTGCGAACGGGATTCGCCGTCGACCGACAGCCACACGAGCAGTCCGTCGTCGATGGGTGCGGTGGTCAGGTGGACCTCCTGCCCGTACATGATCGGCTTGTTGAACTCGACCACCAGGCGATGGGGTGCGGTGACCAGCTCCGCGACCTCGGGTGCGACCTCGGCGACGGCCTGCCAGTAGATCGCGTTGGTGACGTGCCCGAATCGGTCGGTGTCGCTGCGGCGGATCTGGAAGGTGCGCGGCGACTCGGCGGGGAGTGGTTCGGTCAACATGGGTTTCCAGCGTAGGCGGGTGTTGTCGGTGGTCGTCGACAGGCGTGAGATCACGTAGTCGCTCATCCGGCCGATCCCCTCGGTCTCGATGTTGATGTTCAGCCAGAAGCCGACGGTCTCGACCCGTCCACCGTTGTCGCCGACGATCTGCACCCGCATGTCGCACCAGCGCGACGACAATCCCGAACACCAGCGGGACACGGTCACGGTGTTCGGCCAACTGATGGGTTCGATCATGTCGATGACGGTGCGACGCGCGATCCAGAACTCGTGGTCACCGAGCGCGTTGCCGTCGGCGAGGTGCAGGGCACCGGCCTCCTGCAGGTAGCGGGCGGCCGAGTCGTAGCCGAGGATCTCGTTCTCGTTCATGTCGCTGGTGCGCACCGGCCACTGCGTGGTGAAGACGTATCCCTCCGACGGCAAGGGGTCGAGGGTCAGGGAGGACAGCGCGGCGCTGGGCGACGACATGGGTGGTACCCCCGGATTCGACAAGACGTGTGGACCTCGCGTGCGAAGTTACCCCGCGACCCGTCGTGGCCGGGGCGGGAGTGGGCTGCAGACCGCGTGAACAGGGCCGGTGCCGGCGCGAACCGGCGCGATGGTGTTCCTGTGACGGCTGGGGTGTCGCGGGAGTAGATTCACCAGTCATGTCCGGGTCGGGAGCGGTGGTGCGCGGATGACACCGGTGTATCGCGCCGCCCTGGGCTCGGAGTTCACCAAGCTGCACCCGAACATCCAGTGGCGGTACGGCGTCGATTCGACATCGGGCGTCGCGCAGGTGACGAGCGGGATCGTCGAGTCGGTGTTCTGCACCTCGAAGCTCACGCCCCCGGTGCTGCGCTTCTTCCGTAGACGCAACGTGATGCCGACGACCACGAGTCGCCACGTCCCGTTCTTCATGGACAACTACTGCTACGTCGACGAGCGGGGGCGGGAATCGCTGGCCGTCATCCGTCGGTTCGCGTACTCCAACGGCGAGCAACGTCTGCACTCGCTTCTCGTGAACGGGTCGTCGGGTCTCGTCGACTACTTCGGCGACGGGCCTTTTCTGTTGATCCCGCTGAACCCCCGGGTCGGCCCCGGTGGGTCGCTGATCCTGGAGAGCGAGCCGATGCGGATGCTCAGCCGCGGCCTGCGGATGGGGATGCGCGGGTTGTTCGCGACGTCGATGCGCTACGTCGAGGAGTGGGATGACGACGCGCAGCGGTTCCGCCTCGACGCCACCGTCCGCAACGTGACCCTGGGCGAGATCATGCATTTCCGGGGATGGTTCACCGCGAGTGATCGTCCGTGCACGATTCACGACATTCCCGACGAGGCCTGGCCACTGCGTCTCGAGGAGACCGAATAGGGGTCGGGGCCCGGGGGCGGTGATCGGCCACGCGGTCGTGGTCCGGTCGGGTACCTTCGCTGCCATGGCAGTCAGCGGTAACACCGAATTCGATGTCGACGTCGCACCGTCGGTGATCATGGAGATCCTGCTCGATGTGGAGGCGCTTCCCGAGTGGTCCGGCCCGCACAAGAGCGCCGAGATCCTCGAGGAGCACTCCGACGGCAGTCCCAAGCGGGTGAAGGTCGCGGTCACGATGGCCGGCATCACCGACAACGAGGTCCTCGACTACACCTGGACCGAGAACAGCTGCACGTGGGAACTGGTCGAGAGTGACCAATTGTCCTCGCAGAAGGGCACCTACACCGTCACCGAGAAGGACGGCGGGTCGCATGTGGCCTTCGAGCTCGAGGCGGATCTGAAGATCAAGATGCCCGGACTGATCGTGAAGCAGGCCCAGAAGAAGGCCGTCGAGACGGCGAAGAAGGGCCTCACCGCCGAGGCGAAGCGTCGTAGTTCCTGACCGGCGGATCGCCGCGGCTCCCGAGGCCGGCCGGGCGTCTGCGTTCGTGACCTGATCGATGCACGGCGCTGCGGCGTCGAACGGTGTGGCGGCGAGTACGGTTGGCGCGTGCGAGTCGGTGGCCGCCGGGCTCGCGGGTTTCGAGAAGATCAGTTGAGGTTCAGCATGTTTCGGGTTGGTTCACGGATGGCAGTGCGCACGGTTGCAGCAGGATTCGTCGGCGCGTGCGCCGTGGGCGCGATGTCGCTCGTCGGGACCGGGGGCGCCTCGGCGGCACCGCTGGTCTGCGACGCGGCCAACAACGCGCAGGTGAATCGTGTTGTGGGCGCCGGAAGTTGTGGTGCGCGCGCCCAGGGCGTGGCGACCGCTCACGCCGAGGACCGTTCCGGCGCGGGTACCGCGGTGGCCTCCTCGCTGACCAACGGGCGCGCGAACGCCCTCAACACCGCGCCCGGTTCGACCGCTCTGGCCGGTGCGCGCAGCGGCGCCACGAGCTACTCCTTCAGTGTCGGACCCGGCGGACTCTCCGTTGCACAGGCTCGCAGCGGCGGCACGTCGATCTCGGTGGCCGGCATCGGTGGCGCGGCGTACTCCGGTGACGGTGGTGTGCGCTGCAGTGGCGGTGCGGCGGCAGCCTACGACAGCACCAGCGGCACCTTCTGCTTCGGAACGGGTCGGACGTACTTCACCAACGTGCGCTGAGGCGGCCCCTCGCGGTGATGCGCGCCGTTCACCTGCACGTCACGTCGCGGTCCGACTGCCGTTCTAATCTCGGCGGGTGACCGAATTGATGAACGGCGTCGACCTGAGCACGTCCATCGGACGTGAGGAGTTGGCCCATGTGGTCGATCTCGCGGACACGTCGGGCTTCACCGTCGACGACTCCGACGACGACGACCCCCGCCTGATCCTGCGCAGCGACCACTCCGTCGTCGACACCTGGCGGGAGGGCTATCCGTATGACGAGCGGATGTCGCGCACCGACTACGAACTCGAGAAGCGACTGCTGCAGATCGAGCTCCTCAAGCTGCAGAACTGGGCCAAGGAGACCGGCGCCCGGGTGGTGATCCTGTTCGAGGGTCGGGACGCCGCGGGCAAGGGCGGCACCATCAAGCGCTTCATGGAGCACCTCAACCCGCGTGGCGCGCGGGTTGTCGCGTTGGAGAAGCCGTCGGAACGAGAGTCGACGCAGTGGTACTTCCAGCGGTACGTCTCGCATCTGCCGGCCGCCGGTGAGATCGTGCTGTTCGACCGGTCCTGGTACAACCGCACCGGTGTCGAGCGGGTGATGGGTTTCGCGACCGACGCCCAGCACGCGCGGTTCGTCCGGCAGGCGCCGCTGTTCGAGAAGATGCTGATCGACGACGGCATTCACCTCGTGAAGTTCTGGTTCTCGGTGACCGCGCTCGAGCAGCGCACCCGTTTCGCGATACGGCAGGTCGATCCGGTGCGGCAGTGGAAGCTGTCGCCGATGGACCTCGCCTCGCTCGACAAGTGGGACAAGTACACCGCGGCCAAGGAGGAGATGTTCTCCCACACCGACACCGATCACGCGCCGTGGACGGTGGTGAAGAGCAACGACAAGAAGCGTGCCCGCGTCAACGCCATGCGTCACGTGCTCAGCCTCTTCGACTACTCGGGCAAGGACGCCCAGATCGTCGGCACACCGGACCCCCACATCGTGGGACGCGCGCGCGACCTGCTGGGGGAGTAGCGGCGGCGGCTCGTGTGCGATCGGTAGCGTGGGGCGGGTGCGGACGTTTGGTGCGGGACTGGCGACCCTGATCGCGATCATCGCAATGGTGGGGGCGCTGCCGTCGCTGTGGGTGCACTACCGGGTGATCGACCGCGACGGGTTCACGTCGTTCGTGTCGCCGATGGCCCACGACAGGCAGATCCAGGATCTGATGGCCGACGAGATCGCCGCGCAGATCTCCGATCAGACCGACGGCACGGTGAGCGCGACGCTGGTCCGACCCGCGACCGGGGCCTACACACGCAGTGACCAGTTCGTCGCCGATTTCGCCGATGTGCTGGGCCAGCAGCACGATTGGCTGTTCACCGAACCGACCACCGATGCCGAGCGCAACGGCGTCCTCACCCTCGATCTGACGGCGATGGTGAACCGGGCGATCCGGGACTTCGGTATCCGCGGGGTGCGCCTCACCCAGCCGGTGGAGATCCCGCTGAGCGAGTCGCGCCGCAGCGGGCTCGAGGCCGGCCGGTATGCAACGGCCGGCGACCAGGTGACGCGCATCGCGTTCGTCGCGGCCGGGATCGCGGTGGTGTTCGCCCTGCTTGCGCTCGTCCTCGCCCGACGACGTGGGTTCACCCTCGCCGCGCTCGGCGTGGGGCTCGTGATCGCCGGCGCGGTGAGCTGGGTACTCGGGGTGTTCGCGCGCAGTCGCGCCGATGACGAGGTGGCCGGTGCCCAGAGCTCGGCCCGACAGATCGCGCGCATCATCATCGACTCCTCCGTCGACGATCTCCACCACACCTCGCTGATCGTCGGCGGTGTCGGCGTCGCCCTTGTCGCCGCCGGCATCCTCGTCTCGCTGACCTTCGAACGCGCCCGTCGCTGACTGTGTGGAAAGCGCGAGTCGGTACTGCTGAGTGTGTGGAAAGCCGAGTCGAATGTGCTGGCAGCGCGACGTGAGCCGAGAAGCGAACAGCGCACATTCGACGACGGCTTTCCGCACAGTCAGCGGTGGTGAAACACAACCACGAGCTAGGCAGCCGGATAGAGCTCGAACTCAGGCCAGGTGATGTCGAACTGTCGACTCACTGCGGGAATGTCAGGCGGGTTCCGGAATCGTTCGAGGAGTTCGTCGATCCGGTGAAGGTGGTTGGCTCTCGCAGAGCCTGGTGGATCGGTGTTGCGGCGCCAGCCGTAGCGGCCTTTGTCGGGACCGTCGGTGATCTTCTCGGTGACCCATTGATGGGGTTCGGTTCCGACGGCCCGGTTGTGGGGTCCGCATGCGGGAGCCATATCGGTGACGTCAGTGAGACCGCCGTCGGCCCAATCTGTTTCGGCGTGATGCATCTCGGCGTGCGCAAAGGCGACGCCGCAGTCGTCTTTGCTGCAGCCGCGGTACTGCGCGAACGCCATCAACCGTTGCCCTTGCGACGCCAACCGGCGGGCCCGGCCGAAGAACAGGGGTTCGCCGGTGACGTCACTGAACACCGCGAGATGGGTTTCAGCGTCGGTGGCCAGCTTCACGACGTCACTCATCGGTAGATCGCTACCGGTCGCGGTGCGCGCGACGCCGGCGTGTTCACGCAGCTGGGCGTCGGTGATCGACACGATGATCTGTGGCGGCAACCCTCGATGAGATCCGCCGAGCAGTCCACCGTTCACGGCGGCATCGAGCACAGCCTGGAGGGCATCGTGGTTGCGTTGTGACTGCGACCGGCAATCTCGATCCGCGGCTTCCCGCAACACATCACCGCTGATCTCGCTGCCGTCACCGTGAGGGGACTGGTCGTCGTCGGGATTGTTCATCCCCGGAGCCGCCCATTTCGCGAGCACGACATCGAACAGGGCGCGCGTGATCGGATCCAGAGTGGCGGCGAGCTTCGACATCAACTGGCTGTCTTGGCAGCCGAGGTTCAGTTTCCGATTTCGTGCGCGGTCGCGGTCGCGGTCGTCGGTCAACCGGCCGTCGGGATCGAGGTGGGCGATGATCCGGACACCGGCGGCGCCGATCTCTTTCGGTGTGAGTGTGGTCGCGAACTCGGCCAGGGTCTGCTCCGCGAACGCGCGGTGCTCTGGCTCGACAGCGGTCGGAATCTTGGCCATCACATCGAGGACTGCGTGGACATGGTCGGGTCCGATCGCACCGGCCGCCAACTCTCGTGCGGTGTTCGGGCAGACCGGTGGAAGCTTCTCGCCGGTCATGGCGTGCATCGGTTCGAGTGCCTGCACTTCTTTGAGCCGCTTCTTCGGTTGCGTCACGCGCAGTGTCGTCCGCAGGAACTCGGTCAGGTTCACACACCCGACGGTGCGGTGGGCGTCGCGGTCGGAGACCTCGAGGATCCTGCGGTTGCCGGCGGCCTCGAGTCGGCGGGCGATGCGTTCATGGCGGATGGCGAGATCCGCGACCTCCTCCTCGGTGCACGAGGTGGAGTCGGCGATGAGGATTCTGTCCACGATCTGTTCCAGGGCAGCGTAATCCGATTGGATATCGTTCATCGGTTTGCCCCCTCCCCAAGTGGATCTGTACATCTATCCTAGCACGGATGTTCGAGGGGTGGGCGATTGAATTTGGTGGATGTTGTTGAACGCTGGTGTATTTCGCTTGTCTGGTCGCGTTCTACTACCGCTGACGGTGCGGAAGCCGGTCGCCGAGTGTGCGTTGCTGCGCTGTCGGCTCACGTCGTGTGGTGAGCACACTCGACGGCCGTTTCCACACAGTCAGCCCTACCGGCCGACTTTCCACACAGTCAGCACCACCGGGCAGTCAGCGGGAACCGATGGTCTGCCAGAGGAACTCGTACGCCAGGGCCGATTTGAAGGCCGACTGCTTGTTGTCGGCGGCGCCGCCGTGGCCACCCTCGATGTTCTCGTAGTAGCGCACGCGGTGCCCCAGCTCCTCCATCCGTGCCGTGAACTTGCGGGCGTGGCCGGGGTGTACACGGTCGTCGCGGGTGGAGGTCGTCATCAACAGGTCGGGATACCGCGCATCGGCGACGATCCGTTGATACGGCGAGTACTCCGAGAGGAACTTCCACTCCGCAGGATCGTCGGGGTTGCCGTACTCGGCCACCCAGGACGCACCGGCCAACAGCAGGTGGTAACGCTTCATGTCGAGCAGCGGCACCTGACACACGATGGCGCCGAACAACTCCGGGTACGTCGTCACCATCACGCCCATCAACAGACCGCCGTTAGACCCACCCTGCGCAGCCAGACGATCGGGCGAGGTGAGCCCGCGGGTGACGAGGTCCTTCGCGACCGACGAGAAGTCCTCGAACACCAGGTGGCGCCCCGCCTTCAGTGCCTGGGTGTGCCACGACGGACCGTATTCGCCTCCGCCACGGATGTTCGCGATCACATAGATCCCGCCCCGCGTGATCCAGCTTCGTGCGGAGATGGCCGCATACCCCGGTGTCATCGAGTTCTCGAAGCCGCCGTAGCCGTACAGCAGCGTCGGTCCCGACGCGACGTCATCGCGCTTCACCACGAAGTACGGCACCGAGGTGCCGTCGTCGGAGGTGGCGAAATACTGTGTCGCCGAGATGCCGTCGGCGTCGAAGTGGGCCGGGCTCTGCTTCAGCGGCGTCACACCGTCGACAGTGCTGCCGTGGAGCAGGGTCGGCGGGGTGGTGAAGCTGCTCGCCGACAGGAAGATCTCGTCGCCCACGTCGGGGTCGGTGTCGAGCACCGAGATCGTGGCCAGCGGCGGCAACCCCGCGAGGTCGGCGCGTACCCAGTCCCCGAGCGTCAGCAGGTGGACCTCGGTCTGCACGTCGTGCAGCGTCACCAACGCCAGGTGCGACGCTGTCGCCCGCACGTCCTGCAGGCTGGTGTGTGCGTCGGGTGCGAACAACACCTGACCCGCACCTTCGTCGCCCGCGAGGAAGCGCGGGTAGTCGAACACCACGAGAGTGCCTGCGGGATGGGTGGTCTCGCCAATCACCCAGTCCGAGCGGGTCAGCACGAACAGCCAGTCGTGGCGGATCACGGTGTGTGCGTCGTCGGGTACGCCGATCTCGATCAGCTCGCCGTCGCGCACCTCGAAGGTGATCTGGTGGAAGAAGTCGACCGCACGCACGAGGAAGTCGCGTTCGAAGCCGGGGGTCGCATCGTGGCTGATCTGCACGGCGACATCGGTTGTCTCCCCGGCGAACACCGTCTCCGCCTCGGCAAGAGGTGTGCCACGGCGCCAGCGTTTGGCGACACGTGGGTAACCCGAGTCGGTCAGCGACGACACGCCGTCTGCGTCGGGGCCGAAATCGGTGCCCACGAAGACGGTGTCGCGATCGATCCATCCGACGTCGGACTTCTCCTCGGGCAGGGCGAACCCGCGATCGGGTCCGTCGGGATCGACCCACGTGCGCGACACGAGATCGAACTCGCGGACGACGGCGGCATCGGCGCCACCGCGTGACAACGACACCAGCGCGCGCTCGTGGTCGGGCCGCAGGACGGCCGCGCCCTGCCACACCCAGTTCTCGTCCTCGGCCTCTGCGACGGCATCGAGATCGATCAGCACGTCCCAGTCGGGCCGGTCGGTGCGGTACGACTCGAGGGTGGTGCGCCGCCACAGGCCGCGGGTGTTGGTGGCGTCGCGCCAGTAGTTGTAGAGGTGCTCTCCGCGCCGGCGCACGTAGGGGATGCGGTCGTCGGTGTCGAGGATCTCCAAGGCCGAGGCCTCGAGTTCGGCGAACCGCTCGCCTCCGGTGAGCTCGTCGAGGGTGGGCTGGTTGTGTTCGCGCACCCACGCCAGCGACTGCTCGCCGGTGACGTCTTCGAGCCACAGGTACGGATCGTCGGGGTTGCTCGCCGTGTCGGTCACCCGCCCGATTGTGTCAGGCGCCCGATCAGCGGAACCGGTCGCGCAGCGTGGCGTCGGTCTCCCACCACAGTGCGGACGGCGCAGCGGTCTCGGTGTCGTCGCGTTCACCGTCCCCGCGGGCCGCGGCCGATGTCGCGGCCTCGTCGATCTCGGCGTCGATCTCGTCGGCTCGCCGGGTCTGTTCGGTACGGAACCGACTCATCAGCGTGAGCAGGAACGGCAGTCCCACCACGTCGCCGAGGACCCACAGGATGCCGGCACCGATGATCTGATCGGTGCGCAGCGACGGCCCCCACATGCGGTCGAGTGCCGCGTAGTAGCCGTGCGCGATGTCGCCTCCCTGCCAGATCACGACCCCGAGCAGACCGTCGCCGATCGTCTCGACCAGCGTGATCAGCAGCGACAGGGCCTGGGGGAACCGGCGCGGCACCGGGTCGACCTGCAGCCGCGACCAGAAGTAGCCGAAGCCGACCCCCACGAAAAGCAGGCGGGTGACGACGTCGAGGGCGGTGCCGCGCAGCACCGCCTCGTACCAGCCGGTGAGATAGAACAGCCACGGCGTCACCAGTACGGCCGCCGAGGTGACCGCGGGGTAGGTGAGCACGCGCGCCGCCGTCGACGCCAACGCCGCATCGAATCGTCGCGTGCCGCGCGGTCCGAGGGCGTCACGCGCGACGGTGAGCGGCATCCCCGCGGCCAGCCCGAACGGCACGATCAGCAGCAGGATCACCACCTGCAACGCCCGCACCCAGAACAGCACGTCGGCATACGCCCCGATGAAGCTCGCCGTCGAGATCATCCAGACCCCGACACCCATCACGGTGAACACCGCGCCCCGACCCGCCGACACCGTCGACCGGCGCCACGCCCACCAGTACACGGCAAGCACGACAAGGCAGACACCGAGCGTGACGACATCGAGATGACCTGTGGTCAGGGCGGATTCGACGGTCAGCGGACGGTGGACGGCAGACATTGTCGGAGTATGTTCCCGGCCGCCTCCGGCTCACAACCTCGACGACCGAAGCGCGGAGAATGTCGGCTCCGCGACGGGGTCCTTGCGCCGTACGCGAACTTCCGTCGGTCGGCCTGCGTGGGCACGCACGGGCAACGTAGGCTGGCGCCCGTGGCTGAACACTTCGACACAGTTGTCCTCGGCGCAGGTCCGGGAGGGTACGTCGCCGCGATCCGGTGCGCCCAGCTCGGGCAGTCCGTCGCCGTCATCGAAGAGAAGTACTGGGGCGGTGTGTGCCTCAACGTCGGGTGCATCCCGTCGAAGGCGCTGCTACGCAACGCCGAGCTCGCCCACATCTTCCACTCGCAGGCGAAGACCTTCGGGATCTCCGGTGAGGTGACCTTCGACTTCGGCGCGGCCTACGACCGCAGCCGCAAGGTCTCCGAGGGCATCGTCAAGGGTGTCCACTTCCTGATGAAGAAGAACAAGATCACCGAGATCGACGGCTACGGGGTGTTCACCGGCCCGAAGGCGATCACGGTCCGGCCGAGCAGCGAAGCGGATCCGGCTCAGAACACAGACGACCGCGAGGTCACGTTCGACAACGTCATCATCGACACCGGTTCGTACGTGAAGCTGCTGCCCGGTGTCGAGCTCTCCGACAACGTGGTCACCTACGAGACGCAGATCCTCACCCGTGACCTCCCCGAGTCGATCGCCATCGTCGGTGCCGGCGCGATCGGTATGGAGTTCGGTTACGTGCTCGCCAACTACGGCGTCGACGTCACCATCATCGAGTTCCTCGACCGCGTGCTGCCCAACGAGGACAAGGACTCCTCGAAGGAGCTCGCCAAGCAGTACAAGAAGCTCGGCGTGAAGATCCTGACCTCGACGAAGGTCAAGACCGTCGACGACCAGGGCTCGAAGGTCGTCGTCAGCTACACCGACGCCAAGGGCAACGACAGCGACCTCACCGTCGACAAGGTGATGATGTCGGTCGGGTTCGCCCCGCGCGTCGAGGGATTCGGCCTCGACAAGACCGGCGTCGAACTCACCGAGCGCGGCGCCATCGCGATCGACGAGTACATGCGCACCAACGTCGACGGCATCTACGCGATCGGCGACGTCACCGCGAAGCTGATGCTGGCCCACGTGGCCGAGGCGCAGGGTGTCGTGGCCGCCGAGACCATCTCCGGCGCCGAGACCATGCCGCTCGGCGACTACCGGATGATGCCGCGCGCGACGTTCTGTCAGCCGCAGGTCGCCTCCTTCGGGCTCACCGAGGAGCAGGCCAAGGACGAGGGCTACGACGTGAAGGTCACCACCTTCCCGTTCACCGCCAACGGCAAGGCGCAGGGACTCGGCGAGCCCGCCGGCTTCGTCAAGCTCATCACCGACACCACTCACGACGAGCTCATCGGCGGACACCTGGTGGGCGACAACGTCTCCGAGATGCTGCCCGAGCTGACCCTGGCCCAGAAGTGGGATCTCACCGCGCACGAGCTCGCGCGCAACGTGCACACGCACCCGACGCTGTCGGAGGCCATGCAGGAGACGTTCCACGGCGCCGTCGGCCACATGATCAACCTGTAGTCCCCGCCGACAGTCCACACCGCGAGAACCCCGACGCCGATGGACGGCGAGCTGACCAGGGACTGGGCACCACCCTGGCCGCTCGACATCCGGCGCACGCTCGCGCTGCACCGGCGCGGCAGCGGCGACCCCTCGTTCCGGTTCGCGCCCGACGGATCGGTCTGGAAGGCCAGCCACACCCCCGACGGTCCCGGCACGATGGCCATCACCCGACGCTCGGGCGTGGTGACCGGGCACGGGTGGGGCCCGGGCGCGGCGTGGCTGCTGGAGCACCTGCCGTCACTGCTCGGTGCCGACGACGACCCCTCGGAGCTGATCGCCCGCGACGCGAGAGTCGCCGAACTCCAGCGGCAGGCCGATCACGCCGGTGTACGGCTGGGCCGCACCGACCGCGTGTGGGAGGCGTTGGTCCCGGCGATCATGGAGCAGAAGGTGCTCGGCCGCGAGGCGTGGCGCGCATGGCGATATCTGGTGCGGCGCTTCGGCGAACCCGCTCCCGGCCCGGCCGACGGACCCTCGGCCGACATGAGAGTGCCGCCACCGCAACGTGACTGGGCCGACATCCCCAACTGGGAGTGGCACCGCAGCGGTATCGAACCGGTCCGGATGCGCACCATCCGTGGCGCGACCGCGCTCGACGTGGAACGCCATCACACCAAGCTGACGTTGCTGCGCGGGGTGGGCCGGTGGACCGAATCGGAGGTGCGGTGTCGCGCGGTGGGCGATCCCGACGTGGTGCCCGTCGGCGATTACCACGTGTGCAAGACCGTAGGGCAGACGCTGATCGGGAGACCGGTCGACGACGCCGGCATGCTCGAATTGCTCGAACCGTATCGGGGACAACGATATCGGGTGGTGCGGCTCATCGAGCTGTACGGCACCCGGGTGGAGCGTCGGGGACACCGCCTCGCGGTCCGCGACTACCGGTCGTTCTGAACCCGAGGGTTCAGTGCGCCGCGCCCGCCGCGTCGAAGGCGAGGATCGCCGACTGGGTCTGGGCGATGGACCGCGGGCGGCTCAGGTCGAGCCCGATGGCCTCGGACACCTTCACCATGCGGTTGTCCACGGTGTTCGGGTGGATCGACAGACGCCGCGCGGTCTCCCGGCGGTTCAATCCGCACGACATGTGGATACGCAGCGTCTCGAGCAACTGTGCGTTGTCCTCCAGCGGGCGGATCAACGCCGCGAGCCGGTCGCGAGCGGGTCCCGGCCGGGTGACCTGGTATTCGACGACGAGGTCGGTGAGCTCGTAGAAACCCGGCGGCTTGCCGATCGCGCGGGCGAGTTCGAGCAGTTCGTCGGCGTCGGCGGCGATTCGGGGGACCTCGGTGGGGCCGCCGATCACCGACGTGCACGTCACGTCGGCGCCCATCGCCTCGCGCAGCGCCTCGACCGCGTCGGCGCCGACGACGTCGTCGGGTCGATGCAGCGGGACGATCGCCGTGCCGCCGCGCGCCCCGAGCAGACACAGCGCCCAGTCGCCGAGGACGTCGGGGGCCACGGTGCGCAGGCGTCGCCACGTCGGGGTGCCGGCGTCGGCGACGAGCGCGAGGACCTGGTACCGCTCGGCGGGCGCGATCCCGAACTCGCCGGACTGGTGGACGTGCATGCGCCCGGCGAGTACCTCCGTGACGAACGACTCCCGCGGCGAGTCGGCGGGCGTGATGAGTTCGTGGTCGGCCTCGGCGACGAACGCCCGGGTCACGATGGAGATCACGCGACCGCGGATGTCGATCAGCAGCGACAGGGCGCGGATCGTCTGCGCGCGGTCGACACCGACCTCGGGGACCGCGTCCGGCCGCGGGGACTCGGGCTCGGTCAGCGCACGCACGACTGTGTCGAAGGCGCTGCCCACCACCGACAGGATCGCTGCGAGGTCGATGCCGTCGCGTGTCCACATGGCGACCGCGGAGGTGATGGTCCGCGCGATGTCGTCCTCGTCGATGGCCGGCTCGAACTCCTCGGCGTCGGCGACCGCGGCCATGGCTGCGGCGGCGATCGCGGACTCGAGGTGGCCGGGGGTGTGTGCCGGTGCGGGCGAACGACGCGACCCGACGAGTGTCATCGCGGCACAGGAGATCCGGACCCCGAGATGCTTGATGTCGGCGTCGATCTGGGTGTCGCCGTTGCGGCCCCGCAACAGTTCTCGAACCGCGTACCCGATCGCGGCCAGCGGACGCGCGTCGGGCCGGGCGAACGCGGTCGCCGTCGGTGTGTGTCCGTACATGTGGTGCCCCCTCCCGCGGTGTGCCCTCCCCGGCACGGGAGTCACGCTAACGCAGGAGTGGCCGTCTCATGGCCGAATCGTCACACCGATTGTTGACACGTTTACATGTCAGATGGCTTGCGGGCGGTCACGAACTGACCCTGGCCGGTGATGGTCTGGTCGATGTCGGTCAGACCCGCCGCGGCGAGGCGTTCGGTGATCTCGTCCCGGCCGAAGATGCGGAACCCGGTCGCGCGGTTGAGCAGCCCGGTCCCGGGGACCGAGGTCAGACGGGTCCGCACGGTCGTGAACACGACGACCTCGCCACCGGGCGCGACCACCCGCGCGAGTTCGTCGATCACGGTCATCGGGTCGGTGATCAGGTACAGCGCTGCGAGGCAGGCGACGGTGTCGAAGGTGTTGTCGAAGAACGGCAGTGCGTGGGCGTCACCGCGTACGTAGGCGACCTGCGGCCCGGTGTTGTCGAGTACGGCGCGGCCGAGCATCGGGGCCGAGAAGTCGAGCCCGACGGCGAGACCGCCGCGGTCGAGGTCGGTCCCGAAACGACGTGTGTAGTTGCCGGGTCCGCAGGCGACGTCGAGGATCATCCGGTCGCCGGGACGGCTCAGACGCGCGGTGAGCTGCCGGTCGAACGCCTTGGTGGAGGTGCCCCCCAGGCTGAACAGGCGCGTGAACACCGGTCGCCACGCCCGTTCGTAGACCTCGGCGAAGATCGGGTTCTGCATCATCCGCAGGCTCAGCGACTCGCCCGTCTCGGGCGGGGGGAGCACGTCGAGGTAGCCGGCCGACTCGTCGCGCACGGGCACCGTCAGCAGGGCGCGGACCCGGTCGGTGGCCGAACCGATCGGCCGGGGGGTCATCGGTCGCGCTCGATGCGCAGGGTCCCGATCGTGGTGGCCAGCGAGTCGTACTGGTTGACCAGCATCACCAGTCCGATCTGCTGCTTCGGCGTGAGATGCCCCCGCAGGGCATCCCAGTTGCGGTCGGAGATGTCGCGTTCGCCCACCAGCTCGTCCACGGCGGTGAGGATCGCGCGCTCACGCTCGGCGAAGCCCGCGTCGGGACCCTCCATGATCCGCTCGGCCAACGCGCGGTCGATCCCGGCGCGCTTGCCCATTCGCAGGTGGTGATCGAGTTCGTAGGCGCACTGCCGCAGGTGCGCGGTACGGATGATGACCATCTCGGTCTCTTTGCGTGACAGCGGCCCGAACGGCATGAGGCGACCCGAATAGTGCAGCCACCCGCGGAACAGACCGCCGGTGCGTCCGAGGGTCGAGAAGATGTGCATGTCGCTCACCCCCTGCGTGCGCGCCGCGGCACGGCAGAACACCCAGTTGAACGGACCGAGTTGTCGGAGATTGCCCGGGGCCACGCGAGGTTGGGTCACGTGTCCGAGGTTAGAGGGTCAGTCGATGAGATAGGGCGAGATGGTGCTGCGGTGCTCGTCGATCTGCAGGGTCGCCCCCAACGCCGGGAATGCGCGCTGTGCGCAGTTGACGCGTTCGCACACCCGACAGCCCGCGCCGATGGGGGTCACCTGGGCCTGCGGCCCGATCTCGAGGCCGTCGGAGTACACGAGCCGACCCGCATGGCGCAGTTCGCATCCCAGCCCGATGGCGAAGGTCTTACCGGGCTGGCCGTAGCGGGCGGCGCGTCGTTCGACGGTGCGGGCGACCCACAGATACGTGCGGCCGTCGGGCATCTGGGCGATCTGCGTCAGGATCTTGCCCGGCGAGGCGAAGGTCTCGTAGACGTTCCACAGCGGGCACGTGCCGCCGCTGGAGGAGAAGTGGAAGCCCGTCGCCGACTGGCGTTTGGACATGTTGCCCGCGCGGTCGACACGGACGAACGAGAACGGGATGCCGCGCAGATTCGGCCGCTGCAGCGTGGACAGTCGGTGGCAGATCGTCTCGTAGGAGACCTGGTAGAACGCCGAGAGTCGTTCGATGTCGTAGCGGAAATCCTCTGCGGCGCCGTGGAACTGGGAGTAGGGGAGCACCGCGGCGGCCGCGAAGTAGTTGGCCAGCCCGAGTCGGGCCAGGCTGCGTGCCTCGTCGTTGGTGAAGTTGCCCTCGTCGGCGAGCTTGTCGAGCAGATCGCCGTATTCGAGATAGGCCAGTTCGGCGGCGAGCTTGAAGGTGCGCTGACCGCCGGAGAGGTGTCGGGAGATCTCGAGCCGTCGGGTGCGGGGGTCGAGCCGGTGCATGAGGGTGTCGCCCATGTCGACGCGTCGCACGATCTCCACGCCGTGCACGGTCTCGAGTCGGTTGTGGATCTCGCGGCGGACGTCGCCGGAGTGCATCCGCATGCGGGTGGCCATCTCCTCGGCCGCGACGTCGAGTTCGTGCAGGTAGTTGTGGCGTTGGTAGAAGTAGTCGCGGACCTCCTCATGAGGCGCGGTGATCGACCCTCGCATGCTGCCGTCCACACGGTCGTCGGTGGCTGCGGCGAGCTGGTCGGTCGCGATGCGGTAGCGGCGGTGCAGGTTCACCATCGCGCGGGCGAGGTCGGGATGTGAGCGCACCATCTCCGCGACGTCGGCGGTGTCGGCCTCGGCGTCGAGGTCGGGGTCGCCGAGCACCTCCCTCATCTCGGCGACGAGGCGGACGTTGTCCTGGGAGTTGAAGAACTCGGCCTCGATCCCGAAGACCTCACTGATCCGCGCCAGCACCGAGTCGGTCAGCGGGCGGGCGTCGTGCTCGATCTGGTTGAGATACGACGGCGAGATGGCGAGGGTCTGCGCCAGGGCGACCTGGGACAGTCCTCGTTCGGATCGCAGCGCGCGCAGGCGTGACCCCACGTACGTGCGTCCGTCGGTCCTGCTCACGACGACCAGATTACGGTCGTGAGAACTGTGATCATGGTCACTCCATCCCGGCTCGGTGAGGTCGGCACGCGGTGCGGTCGGCCGGCCTCGTGTCGAACGGTCCGCCGTGAGCGCGACGTAAAAACGCAGTACGCGCGTACTTTTTGCGCCTGATTCGCCCACTTCTTCGCAGAGACATCTTCGCAGAGTTTGCAAAACAGTCATCGATTGTGGCTCTGATTGGCATCTTCGAGGTGTGGACCAGCACGTTTGTCATGTGGCACCCTCGGTACAGGCGGCGCCTTCGAGTGGCTCACCGGTTGCGAATCCATCCGGGAACTAGCCAGGAGAACGCCAGATCTCACCACAGATCCGGCAGCCCCCCGCTCGGCGCGATGCGCCACAGGACAAACAAATAGACGAAGTCGATGAAAGTGAAGTGGGCATGAGCAACACCGGAAAGCCGAGGACCACCGCGGAGATCCAGCAGGACTGGGACACCAATCCCCGTTGGAAGGGCATCACCCGCGAGTACACCGCCGAGCAGGTCTCCGAGCTCCAGGGCTCGGTCGTCGAGCAGAACACGCTGGCCAAGCGTGGCGCCGAGATCCTCTGGGACGGCGTGAACGGCGTCAACGGCGACGAGTACATCAACGCGCTGGGCGCCCTCACCGGCAACATGGCCGTGCAGCAGGTGCGTGCCGGCCTCAAGGCCATCTACCTCTCGGGCTGGCAGGTCGCCGGTGACGCGAACCTGTCGGGTCACACCTACCCCGACCAGTCGCTGTACCCGGCCAACTCGGTGCCGTCGGTGGTCCGCCGCATCAACAACGCGATGCTGCGTGCCGACGAGATCGCCAAGGTCGAGGGCGACAACGCCGTCGACAACTGGGTCGTCCCGATCGTCGCCGACGGTGAGGCCGGCTTCGGTGGCGCGCTCAACGTCTACGAGCTGCAGAAGGCCATGATCGCCGCCGGTGCCGCCGGTACCCACTGGGAGGATCAGCTGGCCTCGGAGAAGAAGTGCGGCCACCTCGGTGGCAAGGTGCTCATCCCCACCCAGCAGCACATCCGCACGCTGACCTCGGCACGTCTCGCCGCCGACGTCTCCGACACCCCGACCGTCGTCATCGCGCGTACCGACGCCGAGGCCGCCACCCTCATCACCTCCGATGTGGACGAGCGCGACCAGCCGTTCCTCGACGGCAGCCGCACGGCAGAGGGCTTCTACGGCGTGAAGAAGGGCATCGAGCCCTGCATCGCCCGTGCCAAGGCCTACGCCCCGTACTCCGACCTCATCTGGATGGAGACCGGCAAGCCCGACCTGGAGCTCGCGAAGAAGTTCGCCGAGGCCGTCAAGGCCGACTTCCCCGACCAGCTGCTGGCCTACAACTGCAGCCCGTCGTTCAACTGGAAGCAGCACCTCGACGACGAGACCATCGCCAAGTTCCAGAACGAGCTGGGCGCCATGGGCTTCAAGTTCCAGTTCATCACCCTGGCCGGCTTCCACGCCCTCAACTACTCGATGTTCGATCTGGCCCACGGCTACGCCCGCAACCAGATGAGCGCCTACGTCGAGCTGCAGGAGCGCGAGTTCGCCGCCGAGTCGCGTGGCTACACCGCCACCAAGCACCAGCGTGAGGTCGGTGCCGGTTACTTCGACCGCATCGCCACCACCGTCGACCCCAACACGTCGACCGCGGCGCTGAAGGGCTCCACCGAAGAGGGTCAGTTCCACTAGGACCGGACCGCACAGCATTACCCGACCGGGGTGGGTACGACATCCGTCGTGCCCACCCCGATCTGTATCCGCATGTCCCCATCAGGTGAGGAGCCGACCGTGACAGGTGAACCCGTGTCGCGTGTCGGCGTGGTCGGTTCGGGCCAGATCGGTTCCGGGATCGCCGAGGTGTGCGCCCGTGCCGGTGTCGACGTCCTCGTGTACGACACCACCCGCGACCGGGTCGCCAGCGGACGCAGCCGGGTCCTCGACTCCCTCGACCGCGGCGTGAGCAGCGGTGCGCTCACCGCGCGGGAACGCGAACAGGCCTGCGCACGAATGGTGTTCACCACCGATCTCGACCGGTTCGCCGACCGTCAGATGGTGTGCGAGGCCGTGGTGGAGGACGAGGCCGTGAAGACGGCGCTGTTCGCCGCACTCGATGGGATCGTCACCTGCCCCGACGCCGTGCTCGCCTCCACCACCTCCTCGATCCCGATCACACGACTGGGCGCGGCGACCGCGGACACTCGCCGCGTGATCGGTCTGCACTTCTTCCACCCGGTGCCGGTGCTGCCGCTCGTGGAGCTCATCACGACCGCGAGCACCGACGACACGATCGCCGCACGCGCCGAACTGTTCGCCTCGGATGTGTTGGGCAAGCAGGTCATCCGGTCCGAAGACCGCTCGGGGTTCGTGGTCAACGCGCTTCTCGTCCCGTATCTGCTGTCGGCGATCCGGATGGTGGAGAACGGCCTCGTGACCGCCGAGGACGTCGATCGGGCGATGATGCTCGGCTGTGCGCATCCCATGGGCCCGATCAAGCTGGCCGATCTCGTGGGCCTCGACACCGTGAAGGTCATCGCCGACACCCTCTTCGCCGAGTACGCCGAGCCGCTCTACGCGCCGCCGCCCCTCCTGCTGCGCATGATCGACGCCGGCCGCCTCGGCCAGAAGTCCGGTCGCGGCTTCTATCGCTACCCCGCTGCCAGCTGATTCACAGGGTGCATGCAGCGTCGGTTGAATCGCCGCGACCACCGTGGTCGACATGACGATGCGACGGGTGTTCGAGGCGGTGCGGTCGGCGCCGGTGTCGGTGAGCTGGCTCGCCCTGTTGCTGGTGACCACGGTGCTGCAGCGCACCGCCGCCCCGGCGCAGGTGTCGGCGTGGCTGGCCGACTCCTCGACCGACATCTCCCACCTCGTGTCCGATCCGATCGGGGTGCTCGTCACCAGCCTGGCGTGGCTCGACGGCGCGTACTGGCTGCCCTACGCGGTGATGTTCGCGATCGTGGTGATCCCCATGGAACGACGGCTCGGTGTCCGACGCTGGGCCGCACTGGGTCTGGCCGGACACGTCGTCGGGACGGGGGTGAGTCAGGGCGCGTTGTGGGTCGCGATCGCGGTGGGCGCGACGTCGTCGTCGCAGATGTCGATGCGCGACATCGGGGTCAGCTACGCCATCTTCGCGTTCGTCGGCGGGGCGGCGCAGTTCATCGAACCGCAGTGGCGGCGGGCGTTCGCGACCACGGTGGTCGGACTCGCCGGGCTCACCCTCGTCGTCGATCCCTCGGTGACGACGCTCGGGCATCTCGTGGCCATCACCACCGGGCTGCTGCTCGGCCCGGTCGTCGCCGGACCAATGGTCGTCGGACAGGGCGCCGCAGGAGTTCAGGACGCGGCGAGCCGCTTCTTCTCGTGCTCGACGTCGAAGTCGGGGGCGGGCCATTCGAGGTCGAGGCGTTCGAGAGCGTCGATCACGAGCTCTGTGACGGCAAGGCGTGCATACCATTTGCGGTCGGCGGGCACGATGTGCCAGGGCGCGGCGTCGACGTCGGTCTCGTCGAACACCACCTGATAGGCCTCCTGATACGCCGACCAGTACTGGCGTTCGTCGATGTCGCCGGGGTTGTACTTCCAGTACTTGTCGGGCCGGTCGAGGCGCTTGGCCAGCCGTTCGCGTTGGGCGTCGGTCGAGATGTGCAGCATCACCTTGACGATGGTGGTGCCGGCCGCGACGAGCTCGGACTCGAAGTCGTTGATGATCGCGTATCGGGTGGACCACTCGGATTCGGGGACGAGATCGTGGACGCGCACGGCCAGTACGTCCTCGTAGTGGGAGCGGTCGAACACGCCGATCTGTCCTGCCGCAGGCACTTTCGCGCGGATGCGCCAGAGGAAGTCGTGGGACAGCTCCTCGTCGGTCGGCTTGCCGAACGAGGAGTGCGACACCCCCTGCGGGTCGACCATGCCCATCACGTGCCGGACGATGCCGCCCTTGCCTGCGGTGTCCATGCCCTGCAGCACTAGCAGGATCGATCGCGGATCGCCGCTGCGGCCGTGCGCGTAGAGCCGCTCCTGCAGACCCGCCAGCAACTCACCGCGGGCCTTGAGTGCCTTCTTGCCGGCGGCCTTGTCGCCGTCGAAGCCCGGGGTCGAACGCTGGTCGATCTCGCTCAGCTGTCCCTGCGCTCGCGCACGCAGGATCGCGGGGGCATCGGCGATGGCGGGATGGTCCGAGGACGGTTCGTCGGAGGAGGACATGCCGGTCAAACTACCGGGCCGAACAGTCCGCCACCGCCGAATGCGTCGCGGTGCGAATCGGGTACGACACCGTCGTCATTGACCAGTCCGTACTCATGACCGAGTTCGGCGGTCACCAGCGTGGCGCCACTGCGCGCCGGCAGGTCGGGGTCGCGGGCGAGTGCGTCGATCACGCGGCCGATGAACGTGGGGTCCTCGGCGCGGTCGAGGGAGAACCCGGCGAACTCGTTGACGCCCAACGACATCAGCAGTTCGGTGCGTACCAGCCCCGGCCACAGACTCACCGCGGTGACGCCCGTCCCGACCAACTCGTGCGCCATGTCGGAGGACATCTTGTCGAGTCCGGTCTTGCTCATCCCGTAGAGCACCGAGTGCAGATGCCCACGCGACCCGAACGACGAGATGCTCGCGATGAGACCGGAGCCCTGGTCGACCATGCGCCGCGCCGCGTGCACCGACGCGACGTAGTGCGCGCGGAGCCCGACGCCGATCAGACTGTCCCAGTCGGAGATCGGGCGTTCGAAGAACTTCTCGGAGAATCCGCCGAAGCCGCGCGGCGCCGCCCAGACGTTGTTGACGAGCAGGTCGAGTCGGCCGTGGTCGCCGTCGATGCGATCGAACAGCGACGCCACCGCGTCGTCGTCGGTGTGATCACAGCTGATCGGGTACGCGGTGCCGCCGGATTCGGCGATCTCGGCGGCCACCCGACCGAGCCGGTCGTCGGGCCCGGTACCGCCCCGCGCGGTGAGGTACACCGTCCACCCGGCCGCGCCCAGGGCTCGTGCGACACCGCGCCCCAGACTGCGGCTCGCGCCGGTCACCAGCGCGACCGAGGGCGGCGCCGCCGACGTCACCGGTCGACGTCGTCGGGGAGCTGTGCGAACGGGGGCGCGCTCACGCCGCGCACCACGTGCCCGCCGAAGGCGTCCTCCGCCGACAGCGTCCCCTCGCCCGCGCCGTGCGGGGTGCTGATGCGCACCTCGGTGCCCTCTGCGACCGGGGGGTCGGCGGGATCCGACACCGCCGTCAACCCGCGGATACGTCCCTGCCACATATAACGCCCGGCGATGGGATCGAAGTGGCCAATCAGCTGGACGTTCGCCTCCACCGGACGACGCCCGCCCACCGTCACCGTCGCCGGACCGGTGTACCCGCCGGCGTCGTCGTCGGCGTGGCCCGCGGTGTCGTGATCGCTCATGGCGTCACTGTAGGGAGTCAGGTCCCCGACGTCGACGGTGCGACACCGAACTCCGGCAGCGGATGGTCGCGGGCGTTGAACTCCGCCGCCGAACCACCGACCTCGGCGATGCCGACGAATGCCGTCCACACCAGCATCGTGAGGTGGTCGATGAGCTGTTCCTGGCTCAGGGTGCGCTCGACCATCCACCAGTGGGTGGCGAGCTGCACACCGCCGACCAGTGCGTAGGCCCACGTCTCGAATCCGGCGGTGTCGAGTCCGCGGTGGCCGAGGCGCTCGTTCATCGCGAACGCCACGACCTGCGCGATGAGCTTCTCGGAATCGGCCAGCACCGTGGGGCTGGCGAATTTCGAGCTGGTCACGAAGGTGTAGATCTGTGTCTCGTCGGCGATGGTCTGCACGTAGATGGAGATGACCGCGCGCGTCATCGTGAACTCGTCGACGTCGTCGATCAGCGCCTCGGTGAGACGCGGAAGCAGGGTCACCTCGATGAACCGGACCATCGCCGCGGTGTTCAGATCGTTCTTGTCGGTGAAGTAGCGGTAGAGGACGGTCTTCGACACACCGATGTGCGAGGCGATCTCGTCCATGCCGATGTCGGCGCCGAGTGCCCGTACCGCGGTGAGCGTGCCGTCGACGAGCTCGGCGCGTCGCTCTTCCTTGTGCTGCTGCCACCGCTGCTTGCGCCCGTCGGGTTTGCCGTCGGGGATGTCGTCGGCCGCGCCCCGCAGCGCGGCCTCGAGTCCTTTCGTCGCGTTCGCGGCGGCCACGACGGCGGCACGGGCCGCGGCGGCGGTGGTCTGGCGGGCGGGCATGCGCCCACAGTATCCCCGCCGGTGGGCATCGGATCACCGCAGCTCGTCGCCGCGCAGGCACCGACGTCCTCTTCGGGTAAGACTGGTCGGGTGAATTCGATGTCAACGGCGCAGCGCACCGACCCCGCGCCTGCCCCCAGCGCCGCCCCCACCGGTCTGTCCGGCTTCGACGCCGCCGACGCCGAACGCAGGCGGGCCCTGCGCAAGATGAAGGTGGTCGCCACCGGACTCCTGGTCTTCGCCGCCGGTGTGTACCTGCTGACCCGCTGGATCGAGAGCCGCGACGGCGCCGATGCCGCCGGCTGGGTCGCCTACGTTCGGGCGGCGTCGGAGGCCGGCATGGTGGGCGCGCTCGCCGACTGGTTCGCGGTCACCGCGCTGTTCCGCCAACCGCTGGGCCTGCCCATCCCGCACACCGCCCTGATCCGCCGCAAGAAGGACCAGATCGGTGATCAGCTCGGCGGTTTCGTCGAGCAGAACTTCATGACGCCGTCGGTGATCGAGAACCAGGTGGAGAAACTGCATCTGCCGCAGCGCGTCTCGCGGTGGTTCGCCGATCCGAAGAACTCCGATCGCATCAGCGAGGAGGCGTCACGTGCCATCGGCCTGGCGGGGGAGATGCTGCGCGACGAGGACATCGAGGCGTTCATCGTCGCGGGGATGCGGTGGATGGCCGAGCCGCAGTGGGGGCCGCCCGCCGGTCGCGTGCTCGAGCAGCTGATCGAGGAGAACCGTCTCGCGCCGATCATCGCGATGCTGTGCGACCGCGCGCACGACTGGGCACTCGACAGTCAGGGCCTCATCGACCGGGTCATCGACAAGGACGGGCCGGCCTGGGCGCCGAAGTTCCTCAACGCCGTTGTGGGGGAGCGGATCCACCGCGAACTCGTCGACTTCACCAACAAGGTGCGCTCCGACCCCGATCACGAGGTGCGCCGGGCGATGAACCAGTTCCTCGAGAACTTCGCGCAGGATCTGCAGCACGACCAGGCCACCATCGCCCGCCTCGAGGAGATCAAGGCCGAGTTCATCGGTCGCGACGAGGTCGCCGGGGCGGCGTCGTCGGCATGGAAGGCCGCGAAAGCCGTTCTGGAACAGGCACTCGACGACCCCGACAGCACCCTGCGCGCGACCCTGGCCGACGCGGTCATCAAGGTCGCCACCCGCGTCAGCAACGACGAGGCGCTGCAGACGAAGATGAACTTCTGGACGGTGCGCGTGGCGCGTCACGTCGCGGCCAACTACGGCACCGAGATCGTCTCGGTCATCACCGAGACCGTGCGCGGTTGGGACGCCGAGGACACCAGCCGCAAGATCGAACTCCAGGTCGGTCGTGATCTGCAGTTCATCCGTATCAACGGCACGGTGGTCGGCTCGCTCGCCGGCCTCGCGATCTACTCGATCTCGGTGCTGCTCTTCGGCTGAACGCGCTCGCGAGACCCCGCTCTGTGTGGGATCGACCACTATCGGGGTCGAAAATTAGCAGAGTGCTTGCTTTTGCTAGCACTCGTGCGAATACTCCTTTGCAGAGACTCAAGGAGGTACCGATGAAGTCTGAATCGGTTGATCCATCGGAGGACACACCGTCTCTCGTGGATGCCGAGGACGCAGCGACTCGCGCCGTCGAGAACGTTGTGAACGCCGCACAGGACATCGGTGCGTTCATCAGGTCTCAGCGGGTCGCCGCGGAAGTCTCGGTTCGGCAGTTGGCCGAACGGGCCGGAGTCAGCAACCCGTATCTGAGCCAGATCGAACGAGGACTGCGCAAACCGTCAGCAGATGTGTTGGCGCAGATCGCGAAAGGTCTGCGTGTGTCGGCGGAAGTGCTCTACGTCCGCGCAGGCATTCTCGAAGAACGTGCGGCAAGTCCGATACGCGACGCGCTGCTGGCCGATTCGCAGATCAGCGAGCGACAGAAACAGATGTTGCTCGAGATCTACGAGTCGTTCCGCAAGGAGAACGGCGTTGCAGTCGGTTCACCATCGCAACATCCATGAAGGAGACACCAATGAGCAAGAACGATAAGCTTTTCTCGACTCCCATCTACGCCGCGGTCGGCGTCGGTGACCTCGCCCTGCAGCAGGTGAACGAGGTTCTGACCCAGCTCCGCGAGCGCACCGAGGCCGCCACCGAGACCGCCCAGGCACGTATCGAGGAGACCCGCGAGCGTCTCACCGAGACCCGCGAGCGCATCAACGCCCTTCCTGAGGAGGTGCCTGCCGGTATCGACGACCTGCGTACACGTTTCACCCCCGAAGAGCTCCGCAAGGTCGCCGAGGCCTACATCGAGGTCGCGACCGGCATCTACAACTCGCTCGCCGAGCGCGGCGAGGAGACCGTCGAGCGTCTGCGCACCCAGCCGGAGTTCCAGGAGAACGTCTCGAAGGCCGAGAAGGTCTACAACGACGCCGTCGATCTGACCGAGGACGCCCTGGGCACCATCTCCTCGCAGACCAAGGCCGTCGGTGAGCGCGCCGCGAAGCTCGCGAACCTCGCCTCGGGCAAGGCTGCCGGCGCCGCCGGCACCGTCGAGGCCAAGGCGCGGGGTCGCAAGGACTCCCCGGCGAAGCTGCTCGAGGAGCTGAAGAACCCGGCCGAGGAGACCCCGGCCGCGAAGAAGCCGGCCGCCAAGAAGGCCCCGGCCAAGAAGGCGCCCGCCAAGAAGGCCCCGGCCAAGAAGGCACCCGCCAAGAAGGCCCCGGCCAAGAAGGCCGCCTCGAAGTAAGGCACTCCTCGGCGCAAGCCGGAAGCGATACGCGAACGCCCCCGACGGACCACGGTTCGTCGGGGGCGTTCGGCGTGTGGGAACGGTGTCGGTGATGCCCGGATAGGATCTGGACCATGAGCATCCTCGCCTACGGACAGAGCCTGATCGTCTTGATCCTCACGATCGTCGGCGGCGCCGCCGCGATCGTCGCGCTCGTCCACGCCGCGATCCAGCGTCCCGACGCCTTCCCCGCCGTCGACCGACAGTCGAAGGTGATCTGGGTCGGCATCCTGGTGCTCGCGAGCCTGTTCATCTGGTTCTTCGGACTGCTGGGCCTGTTCGGGATCATCGGCATCGTCGCGGTGCTGGTCTACCTCGTGGACGTGCGTCCCCGCGTCGACGCGATCCAGAACAAGAGCTGGTTCCGCAAGGTCTGACACCTGGGCGACCCGTCGGTGCCATCGCGTGGCGTGACAATATTCGTTGTCTCAATACCTTGACAACGGTAGGTGTCATATCGCATCGTTGATTGACAAGGACTTTGTCGTCAACCGAGGACATCGTGCCCTCGACAGGAGCCCACCGATGACCATCGCAGCCGAGCCCCTCACCCGACTCGATCGCGTGCAGGACCGTCAGGACACCGCTCGTCGACTGCTGGCCTCGTCGGCTCGCAAGTCCTATGACCCGCTGATCGAGGTCGACTGGGATGCCCCGATCGATCACGAGAGCTACTACGGCATGACGCCCGAGTGGTGCAGCCTCTACGGCACCGAGATGTGGGACCAGATGACCGAGTCCCAGCGCATCACCCTCACCGAGCACGAGGCCGCCAGCATCAGCGCGACCGGCATCTGGTTCGAGATCATCCTCATGCAGATGCTCATCCGCGACGCCTACAAGCAGGATCCGGCGTCGCCGCACTTCCAGTTCGCGCTCACCGAGATCGCCGACGAGTGCCGGCACTCGACGATGTTCGCCAAGGCCGCCGAGCACTTCGGCATCCCGAACTACGAGCGCCCGAAGTGGATCAACTTCCTGTCGCGCCCGTTCAAGGCGTTGGCGTCGGGATCGCTCGCCTTCGGCGGCACGCTGGCTGCCGAGGAGATCCTCGACATGATGCAGCGCGACTTCATGAAAGACCCGCGCGTGCAGCCGGTCACCCGCACCGTCAGCAAGATCCACGTGCTCGAGGAGGCGCGGCACATCCGCTTCGCCCGCGAGGAGACGGTGCGCATCGCCGCCGACATGAGCCCGATCCGGAGGCATCTGACCCGGCTGATGCTCGCGATCACCGTCTACATGGTGGTGTTCTGCCTCGTGAACCCGAAGGTGTACACCGCGGCCGGCCTCGACAAGAAGGCCGCGGTGAAGGCGGCCCGGAACAACACGTACTACAACGACCGCAAGCGCAACGGATGCGCCAAGACCGTGTCGTTCCTCGACGAGTGCGGGCTCATCGGCGGGCCCGGAAAGTTCCTGCTGCGCCGCGGCGCGATCATCTAGCACTGACCGACCGAGGTCTCGTACACCGCGCGGATAGACTCGCCGCGTGGCTGAATACCGGATCAACGAGCTCGCCGAGGTCTCGGGTGTGAGCGTGCGCAACATCCGGGTCTACCAGGATCGCGGGTTGTTGCCGTCGCCGAAGATCAAGGGGCGCACAGGGTGGTACTCACAGGAACACCTGGTGCGTCTCAACCTCATCTCCCGACTGCTCGAACGCGGCTACACCTTCGCGACGATCAGCGAACTGCTGCAGGCGGCGCACTACGGGATGAAGGTGGAGCACGTCCTCCACGGGACCCCGAGGTCCGGCCGCTGGCGCACGCTCAAACGGGCGGCGACGATCACCCTCACCGAACTGCGACGCACCCTGGGCGCCGACGAACGCACCATCGCGATGAGTCAGAAACTGGGCCTTCTCGCCAAGGAGGGGGCGCAGTACGCGATCAAGAGCCCCGAACTGCTCGAGGGTGCCGAGGTGCTGGTGAAGGCGGGTATCGACCTCGAATCGCTCCTGCGCAAATGGGAACGCGTCCAGGACGACATCGACGACATCGCCGACAACTTTGTCGCGATCATCACCGACAAGTACTTCGGCGACGACGGGCGGCTGCTCGACATGGAGGAGACCGAGGTCGCCAAGGTCGCCCACCTCATCGGTGCGGTGCGACCGATGGCCCACGAGATCGTGGAATCGGCGCTGCGGCGGTCACTCGACGTCAAGATCTCCGAGGCGCTCGGCGAGGCATCGGAGATCTTCGACAGCGACCGCATCCCCGACTCCGACCCCCTGACCGGGTAGGTCGCACCCGTCAACCCCGCCCGACCGATCCCGGCCCGGGCACGTATCGGAGAGGCACCCACCCATGACCAGGACGCATCGGCCGGTACGCGAGATCGCCGGCTCGCATCGAGTGCTGACCGGGACCGCGATCGCCGGCGGTGTCGCGTTCGGCGGGGCCGGGCTCGCGGTCGGGACCATCCTGGGTGCTCTGGTCCGCACGGCCCTGACCGGACCGGCGCCGATCGACGACGGCCCCGACGCGCTGCTCGCCGAACCGACCGTGGCGCCCGAGCGCATCGACGTCCGCGCCTCCGACGGCAATCCGATCAACGTGCTCGCCTACGGACCGCCCGACGGTGACCTGCTGGTGATGGCCCACGGCTGGACCTGCAACACGCGACACTGGTACGCCCAGATCAACGCCTTCGCCGCCGATCACCGCGTGGTGGTCTACGACCAGCGCGGCCACGGCAAGACCCCGCTGGGGCGCACCAAACCGACCACCGCGCTGCTCGGATCTGATCTCGAGGCGGTGCTGCGGGCGGTGGTCCCCGACGGGCGTCGAGCGTTGATCGCGGGCCACAGCATGGGCGGGATGTCGGTGCTGGCGTGGGCGAAACACCACCCGGCGAGTGTCGACCGATTCGCCCGGGTGGTGGTGCTCACCTCGACCGCGGCGGTCGAGGTGGTGCAGAACCTCGCGGTGGTCCCCGAGGGGCTCCCGCGGTTCACCCGCCCGTTCGAGCACGCCGTCGGTCGGTTGGTCGCCACCACGCCGGCTCCGCTGCCGCACACCACCGCGTCACCCAAGGTCGCGCAGTACATCGCGCTGAACACCCAGGCCAGGCTCTCGCACGTCGAGTTCTGCGACCACATGATCAGCGAGTGCCCCGCTCGTGCCCGGGCGCGCTGGGGGTCGGCGCTGCTCGATCTCGACGTGTGGCAGGGCGTCATCAACCTGACGGTGCCGACCGCGGTCGTGGTGGGCACCGACGATCGGCTCACCCCGCGCATGCACTCCGACGCGATCGCCTCGACGCTCAAGGCTGCGGGCCACCTGCAGGAGTACCTCGTACTCGAGCACACCGGACACATGAGCAACATCGAGGAACACGACCGCTACAACGATCTGCTCACCGCTCTCCTCTCCGACACCCGAGACCGCGCGTTGTGCTGAGTGGTTCGGCTGAGTGTGCGAAGAAGCGAGTCGAGTGGTTGTGCTGAGTGTGTGGAAAAGCAAGTCGAGTGTGCTCGCCGCATGACGTGAGCCGACGACGAACCAATGCACACTCGACGAAGCCTTTCCGCACACTTGGCGGCAGTAGAACGCAACCGAGAACCCAAATGAACTGACAATAAACACCATTCACGAAATTTGATCGGCCCAACTCTCGAACATCCGTGCTAGGATAGCTGTACAGCACGACGCGAGGGGAGGCGCAGCTGTGACTGATATCGAATCGAATTACGCTGCGCTGGAACATCTTCTCGACACGATCGCGACGCAAACCACCGACGCCTGTTCCGAGATCGAGGTCGCAGATCTCGCGCAACGTCACGAAACCATCGCTCGGCGTATCGAATCCCTCGGCAACAGGCGGATTCTCGAGGTGTCCGATCGGAATGCTCACCAGGCGGTCGGGTGTGTGAACATGACCGAATTCCTGCGATCGAACCTGCGGATCACGCACCCCAAGAAGCGGATGGCCGCGGTCCAGGCACTCGAGCCGATGCTCGCGATGACCGGCGAAAAACTCCCTCCCGCATGCCCGACCACCGCGGCCGAGGCAACCGCCGGCACCATCGGTCCCGATCATGTGCACGCGGTGCTCGATGTGATGGCCAAGATCCCGTCCGCTGTCGATGTGGTCGAGCGCGCGAAAGCGGAGAAACAGTTGGCCGAGTTCGCGGTCACGTTGACACCAAAAGAGATCAGCGCCGCCGGGAGCCGCATCCTGGCGCACCTCGATCCCGACGGCGAACTGACCGACGATCGCGATCGTAACCGGCAACGCAAACTGTCCCTGGGCGCGCAAGATTCGCAGTTGATGTCGAAACTCTCGGCCACCCTCGATCCTGCGACCCGTGCCCTGTTCGATGTCGTACTCGCCGCGTGGGCTGCACCTGGGATGAATAATCCCGACGACGATCAGTCCCCGAGCGGGGACAGCGCCCAGGTCGACCCAGCGGTGTTGCGGGAGGCGGCCGACTGCGACTGCCGTAGTCAGTCCCAACGTAATCACGATGCCCTGACCGCTCTGCTGCGCGCGGCGACCGACGGTGGCCTCCTCGGGGAATCCCATCGCGGGTTGCCGCCACACATCATCGTCTCGATCACCGACGAGCAATTGCGGGAGCATGCGGGTATCGCACGCACCGCGACCGGTGCTGACCTGCCGATGTCGGATGTGGTGAAACTGGCCGCGGACGCGCAACCGCATCTCACGGTGTTCAGCGAGACCACCGGCGAGCCCCTGTTCTACGGACGGGCCAAGCGACTGGCATCGCGGGCGCAACGCTTCATGGCGTTCGCCAAGTACAAGGGCTGTAGCAAAGACAACTGTCCCGTCCCGTTCGCCCACACCGAAATGCATCACGCCGAAACCGACTGGGCCGACGGCGGACTGACCGACTCGACGGACATGGCCCCCGCGTGCGGACCACACAACAGGGCCGTCGGCGACAAACCCCACCACTGGGTCACCGAGAAAATCGTCGACGGGCCGGATCGCGGCCGATACGGCTGGCGACGAAACACCGACCCACCCGAACAATTACGAGCCAACCACCTCCACCGTATCGATGAACTCCTCCGCCAGGGTTCTGACATGCCGGCGAGTACGCGCGTGCCCGAAACCAGCAGCACGGCAACTGATCCGTGGATCGAGCCTGCCGTCACCACACGCCCGCGCGGCTCTGCTGTCGAACTCGCACTCATCGACATCATCCGTCGAGAATCACCTTCGGTGTACGTCATCGACCCCGAGATGATCGCCCACTACCGCCGCTGACTGTCCGGAGAAAGCCGGAAGAGAACCAGCGGATCAGTCGTCGGCGAAACCGTCGAGCACCGCGCGTGATCCCGACAGGCCGAGGCGGGTGGCGCCGGCACCGATGAGTTCGGCGGCGAACTCGGCGGTCCGGATGCCGCCCGAGGCCTTGATGCCGACCGAAGCCGGTACCGCGGCCCGCATCAACTCGACGGCCTGCACGCTCGCCCCTCCGCTGGGGTGGAAGCCGGTGGACGTCTTCACCAGCGAGGCGCCGCCCTGCGCCGCGCGACGCGACACCTCGGTCACCGCCTCGGGTCCGGCGAACTCCAGCAGGGCCGCCGACTCGATGATCACCTTCAGCACGGCGTCGGGCCCGATGGCCTCGCGCACGGTGAGGACGTCGGCGAACACCTCGTCGTAGAGTCCGGCGACCGCGGCGCCGACATCGATCACCATGTCGATCTCGTCGGCGCCGGTGTCGATGGCGAGTCGCGCCTCGGCGGCCTTGACGAGTGAATGATGTTTGCCCGAGGGGAATCCCGCCACCACGCAGGTCCGCTGCGACCCGGTGTCGATGGGCAGCATCGACGGTGACAGACACACCGCGAGCACACCGAGTTCGGCGGCCTCCGCGACGCACGCGAGCGCGTCGTCGCGCGACGCCTCGGGCTTGAGCAGCGTGTGGTCGACCATCGCGGCGACGCGTCGTCGGGTGAGGGAACCGGTCGAGGCAGAAGTCATGTCGACGAGCGTGGCACACCTGCCGACACCGGTTCACCGCTGCCCACCGAAGCGGGTACGGCGTCGTCGTCGATGTCGTCGGCCCACGTCAGAGCTTGATCGGGACGGGCAGGACGCAGGAAGAGCGTGGCCACCACCGAGATGACCGAGGTCGCGACGAGATATCCCGCGGCCCGCCACGGACTGCCGCCGCCACTGTGGATCAGTGCGGTGAGGATCAGCGGGGTCAGACCGGAGGCGTAGACACCGGCGAAGTTGTAGATGAACGAGATGCCGGTGTAGCGCACGGGCGTGGGGTAGAGCATCGCGTACAGCGTGCCCTGGGCACCGTAGAACCAGCCGTGCACGAGCCCGAAGACGATGACGAGCCCCACGGTGAACCACACGATGTCGCCGGTGTGGAACAGCGCGAACACCGGGTACACGGCGAGGCCGTAGGCGGCGATCCCGCTGAGGAAGATCCATCTCGGTGCGATGCGGTCGGCCATGTGGCCGGAGAACGGGATCACGACCGCCATGACGGCCGTCGCGATGGTCACCGCCCACAGCACCGACACGTTGTCCATGGCGAGTGTGGTGGTGGCGTAGGTGATGGCGAAGACGCCCCAGGTGTTGAATGCGGCGCCCTCGGCCCAGCGCGACAGCAGGCCGAACACCGTCTGGCGCCGCAGACCCCGATCGGCGAACAGCGCGGCGATGGGGGCGCGCACCGTGTCGTCGGACCGTTCGGCCGCTCGGAAGGACGGTGTCTCCTCGACCACGAGCCGCACCACGAATCCGACGATCACGAGGATCACGCTGAGGCCGAACGCGATCCGCCAGCCGTAGGCGAGGAAGGCAGCCGAGTCGAAGACGGTCTGCAGCGTGGCGAACACCGCGGTGCCCAGACCGAGGCCGAGGGCGAGTCCGACCTGAGGGATGGATCCGAAGAACCCGGTGCGCCCGCGCGGGCCGTGTTCGACGGCCATGAGGACGGCACCGGCCCACTCGCCACCGAGTGCGAAGCCCTGCACGATACGCAGGAGCAGCAGGAGCACAGGGGCAAGGACACCGACCTGCGCCGCGGTGGGCAACACGGCCATCAGCGCGGTCGCGACACCCATGAGCAGCATCGTGACGGCGAGGGTCCGCTTGCGCCCGATGCGGTCGCCGATGTGCCCGAACACCAGCCCGCCGATCGGTCGCACCACGAACCCGACGGCGAAGGTCGCCAGCGACAACATGGTGCCGACGTAGGAACTGGTGTCGGGGAAGAAGACCTTGTTGAACACCAGCGACGCCGCGGTGGCGTAGAGGAAGAAGTCGTACCACTCGATGGTGGTCCCGAGCAGCGCCGAGGCGATCACGAGACGGAGTCGACGTTGCTCGACGGTGCCCCGCCCGCTGTCCGGTGAGTCGTTCGAGGGTGCGGGGAGGGAGAAGTCGGCAGACACGCGTTCCGACGTTAAGAGCGCTGCGGTCACCCGTCGAGGATCACGATCGCGGCGATCGCAACCCGCTCAGAGGCCCATCCGTCGCCGGCGTACGTCGGTGAGGAGCACGTGCACGCCGACGAGCAGGACGAGCACCACCCCGGCCGCGGCGCCGCCGGCGATGAACCAATGGTGCAGGGGATAGGTGTAGGTGGATCGGTTGTCGCCGATGGCGGTCGACCCGAACAGGGTCACCGCGAAGACGGCAATCGCCGCCCAGACGACGCCAGCGTAGCTGACCAGCGTCACGGCCAGGGGAGTGCGCAACACCGGGTTGTGCGCTGCCTTCGTACGTCCTCGCATGGTGGATGCCACCTCACATCGGTCGGTCGGTGTCGCCGATCGTACCGCCGGGAACTGAGCCACCGCTGTGGACTTCGCGCAGATTCTCAGGTTCGTCTGCGTGTCAGAACTGCTCGCGTGCGGCCTCCTGCTCGAGCAGCTCGTCGAGGTCTTTCAGACGGTTCATCGTCGCCACCGACCGCGCCGTGCGGTTGTTCTTGCGCAGCATCTCCTCGTGGCGATGGGTGAACGCCCAGTAGCCCGCGGTGAAGGGGCAGGCGTCGTCGCCGACGCGCTTCTTCGGGTTGAAGTCGCACGGCTTGCAGTGGTCGGACATCTTGTCGATGTACGCGCCGCCGGAGGTGTACGGCTTGGTCGCCATCAGCCCGCCGTCGGCGTGCTGGCTCATCCCGATCACGTTGACCGGCATCACCCAGTCGAATCCGTCGACGAAGTTGGCGCGGAACCACTCGGACAGCTCGGCCGGATCGTATCCCCGCTGCAGCGCATGACTTCCCAACAGCATCAGTCGGGGGATGTGATGCACCCAGCCCCGATCGCGCACCCCGCCGAGAGCCTCGGACAGACACCGTGCGGTGACCGCATCGGCGTCGAGGTCGCGGAACCAGTCCGGCAACGGCACATGCGCGTCGAGGCTGTTGTTCGCCATGTACTCGGGCCCGTAGTGCCAGTACAGGTGCCAGATGAACTCACGCCACCCGATGATCTGTCGAATGAAGCCCTCGCCTGCGGAGATGTCGACCGACCCGTCGCGGACGGCGGCCTCGGCGGCGTGCACCACCTCCAGCGGGTCGAGCAGTGACAGGTTCAGCGGCACCGACAGCAGCGAGTGCGACATCGTCCAGTCGGCGTCCATCATCGCGTCCTCCCAGCGACCGAACGTGGCCAGTCGCTGGTCGATGAAGGTGCGCAGGGCCTCGTCGGCCTCGTCGGTGGTCACCGCGAACAGGCGTGGCCCGTCGACCCCGGTGAACGCGACACCGTCGGCGGCCATCGCGTCGAGATCGGCGCGGACCTCCTCGTCGATCTGGTCCTCGGTGGGCCACCACGGCGGATCGACCCCGAGGGTGTCGCGTTTGGGTGGTGAGTCGCGGTTGTCGTGGTCGTAGTTCCAGCTACCGCCCAAGGGCTTGTCGCCGTCCATGAGGATGTCGAATCGTTTGCGTTGATCGCGGTAGAAGTTCTCCATCCGGAACTTCGTGCCGTCGCCGGCCCACTCGCCGAACTCCTTGCGCGACAGCGCGAACGACGGGTTGGGCAGGATCTCCGAGACCAGCCCCTCCTCGGCGAGGCGTGCGACGAATGCCGACGCGGCGTGCGAGGTCGGCTCGTGCACCACCACGGGGCGACCGAGTTCCACCAGGGCGTCGCGGTACCCCGACGCCTGCCAGAACTGGGCGCGGTCACCGAGCTCGGCCGCGAGATGGCGGATCCCGGACAGTACGAGATGCGCCTTCTGTCGGTGCCCGCCGCGGCGCGCGATGGCCGCCGACGACTCGACGAGGACCACCTCGCGGTCGGCGTGCTCGGGTGCGGAGTGGATGTGGCGACCGAGCTGATCGCCGAAGAGCCAGAGCGGATCCGGGCTCACAGGACGGTGCACGCGTCGTTGGTCGAGCCCTGCTGCTCCACCGGTGTCGATCCGAGGGTGTCGGGGTTGAGGGGGACGTCGGTGCCGGTGACCCGGAAGTCGACCCCGGTCGAGGTGACCGAGAGCTGCTGGAAGTCGAGCTGGTCGAACAGCGGCGGGAACAGCGACTTCGACACACCGTCGACGAGGGTCTGGGCGAACCCCGACGGCACACCGAACACCAGCGCGCTCGCCTTCACGACCTGGAACTCGATCTTCCCGCCGGTGACGGTCGGCTTCAGTTCGACACTCACCGGGATCGGGAAGATCGCCACGGTGACCGTCGCGTCGAGCGACATCGTCCCGGTCGAGGTGTTGCCGGTGACGCTGTTCAACGTGAAACCACCGAACAGCCCGGCGAGACCGCTCTGGTCGTTCTGGGCGGCGTCGGTGCCACCGGTGTTCTGATCGGCTGAGTTCTGAGCCGACTGCTTGCTCAGTTCGACGATCCGGGAGAACGGCACCGAACCGTTCGCCGACAGCGAGCCCAATGTGGACCCGTCCGATCGAGCGGTGATGTCGTCGGCGCGGCCGTGGAGTTCGATGGCCTTCCCGTTCTCGCCGTCTGCGTCGATCTGGACGTACGGGACCTTCTTGGTGGCGTACTGCAGCAACATCGGCTTCTTGCTCAACGACACCGACGCCGACGACCCGGTGACGTCGCTGAACGACTTCTCCAGGCAGTCCTTGGTGGCGTTGCGCAGGTACAGCTCGCTGCCCACCCCGGCGATCACCAGGACGAGCACGACTACCAACGCGCTGATCGTCACGATCACGCCGGTGCGTCGTCTCGGTCGGGTCGGTGTGGGCCCCGGATCGGAGGCCGGCACCTGCTGTGTCTGTGGCTCGGCGTCGAAAGGGCGTGTCTGCGAATACGCCTGCCCGCCGACCGGGATCTGCTCGGTCGGCGGTGTGGGGCCGGGCTGCTGCGGACTGTTGTCGGGTCGCTCGGGCTCATTCATCACCTCCGATTCTGCCTGCCGATGGTGAGGCGATCGTGAGAGTTCCCGCAAAACACGATGGCGACGGGTGACCGACGGACGTCGGCGGTCGTCCGGCGAACCGCCGATCAGGCCGTCACGACACCCGCGCGGGCGGGCGCCAGACGCCGGTTCGCCAACACGCCTATCGCCGAACGTGCGGCCTCGACACGCTCGAGGTCGACGTCGTGGACGCCGAGATGCTCGCACTCGCCGTACTCGGCCACCAGTTCGCCGAAGGGGTCGACCAGCAGTGAGTTGCCGATCCCGGTCGGCGCCGAGGACTCCGCGAGGGCGGGGTCCTCGGGCACGGCCTGCCCGACCGCGGCGACGACGGTGGAGCTGTCCAGGGCGCGGGCCTGGGCCAACACCCGCCACTGACGCCGCTTGCCCGGGCCCGCACCCCACGAGGCGGGCACCACGACCAGTTCGGCGCCGTCGGCGGCGAGGGTGGTGAACAGTTCGGGGAAGCGGATGTCGTAGCAGGTGGCGAGACCGACCGTGTGTCCGCCGACGGAGACGGTGGTGGGTGTGGAGCCCGCGGCGACGGTGTCGGACTCGCGGAACCCGTAGGCGTCGAAGAGGTGGATCTTGTCGTACGACGTGGTCGATCCGTCGGGTCCGGCGACGAGCAGCGTGTTGGTGACCCGGGTCCGCCCGTCGCGGGTGTCGGCGGGGGTGAACATGCCGACCACCACGGTGGTCGCGGCCTCGGCGGCGATGGCCCGTACCCGGTCGGCCCACGGTCCGTCGAGGGGTTCGGCGATCGGCGCGAGCGGCACCCCGAAACGACACATCGTGGCCTCGGGGAACACGACCAGCTCGGCGCCCGCGGCGGCGGCCTCCCGTGTGCGGGCGGCGACGATGCCGAGGTTGGCGTGCGGATCGGTGCCTGTCGACACCTGGGCCATCGCGATACGCATGACCGACACGGTACGGCGCTCTCGGGCCGTCGGTGCGGCTACGCCTCCGGCGCCACGAACGACCACGGGACGGTGAGGGTGTTGTCGCGCAGGCGGCGTCGCGGGATCTCACACGGCACCCCGCTCGCCGCCAGCGCGCGTCGGGCGTGCGACCACCGGACCCTCGGACCGTAGGGCGCATACGGCGCGGCGATGTCCCAGCACCGGTCGGCGGCGGTGAGCAGGGCGTGGATCGGGCGTCCCGGCAGGTTGTGGTGGATCAGCGCCTTGGGCAGCCGCGCGGCGATGGCCGAGGGGTGGTCGGTGTGGCGCGGTGCCCACGACAACGTCAGCGAGCGCGGCCCGTCGGCGTCGAGCAGGATCCACGCGCAGCGTCGCCCGATCTCGTCGCACGTGCCCTCCACGATGAGCCCGCCCGGCGCGAGCGCGTCCTGCATCCGACGCCAGTGGCCGACGACCTGCTCCTCGTCGTACTGACGCAGCACGTTGTAGGCCCGCACGAGATGTGGTCGCAGACCGGCGAGTTCGAAACCGCCACGGGCGAATCGGACACCGTCGCGGTCGGCGACCACCCTGGCGGGGTCGATCTCGAGACCCACCAGCGACAGGTTCGCGACCACCGGTCGCAGGCGTCGGTACATCTCGACGGCGGTGTCAGGTCGATCGCCGTACCCGAGGTCGACCGCGAGCGGATGTTCGGCAGCACGGAGGACGTCGACGATCTCGGGTCGCGAGGCCATCCACCGGTCGACCCGGCGGAGGCGGTTGATGTTGGTGGTGCCGCGGGTGATGACACCCTCGGGGAACGGCTCAGCCGTTGGCCTTGATCCAGTCCGCGGTGAACTCCGCCTCGCCACGGAACAGGTCGACGAGATTGACGAGGATGAGCTGCTCGAGCTTGCCGTTGACGAACGGGACGTACACCTTGACCTCGGTCGTGCGCCGCAGCGTGCAGCCGGTGTCGGTGGGGAACAGTTCCTGCACACCGGTGAGGCTGCCCGGGCCGGCGGGGATGCCCGCGCTGTAGGTGCCCTCGGTCTTCTCCGGGTGGAACGGCCCGAGGAATTCCTTACGCGTGATGATCATGTCCTTCTTGATCACCGCGTTGGCGATGGCCGGCAGATCGGACTTCGGCAGCGTCTGTACGAGCACGATGTCGATGCCGTTCTCGTCGACGGTGAACTTCTCGACATCGGACTGGGGGGTCAGCTTCCGGAACTCCACCATCTGGGCATCCCAGAAGTCGCGACTCGACAGAGCCGAGTAGACCTTCTCGGTGGGGTGCTCGTAGCGGGCTGAGTAGCTGAGACGTCGCGCCATGGGGTTACCGTACCGCCTCGCTGGTCAGGGGTGCTCCTGGTGCCAGGCAATCGTGAAATCGCGCTCGGCCTCGAACAGTGTGCGCATGTTCTCGGCGATCATCTTCTCGATCTTCCCGCCGATCAACGGGATTCGAACGGTCACCTCGCCGGCGAAGGCGATGGTGCACTCCTGCGCGCCGGTGGCCTCGATGGTGCCCGAGGTGGTGGCGGGCGCGCCGTTGACCGTGGCGTCGAAGGTGCCCGCCGACCGGTCGTCGGAGGTGAAGTCGATCGACACCTTCCGATGGATCGCGAGGTCGCCGGGGATCATCGAGGTGACCGCCGAGGGAAGCTTGTCGGCCGGGATCTTCTGGATGAGCGCGATCCGCGCCCCGGAGTCGGTGATGTCGGCGGATTCGAGCTCACCCGGCGCCTTCTCCGAACCGACCGCCAGGGTCGACCAGTACTCGGGGTCGGAGATGGCCTTGCGGTAGGCCGCCATTCCGAACGGGAACTCGATGGTGTGCTGCAGCTTCGTCGCCATGACCTGCAGACGTTACCGTTGGCAGGTGGGCTCCCGTTACGCGAACGACCTCGACACCGACGGCGGTGTGTCGTTGTCCGACCTGACCACCCTGCGCCTGGGCGGTCGCGCACGCGGGCTCGTCCGCGCCACCGACGTCAACGAACTCGTCGCCGCCCTCGACCGCCTCGATCGGGCCGGGGAGCCGGTTCTCATCGTCGGCGGCGGATCGAATCTCGTTGTCTCGGATGACGGTTTCGACGGAACCGTGGTGCAGATGGCGCAGGACGGCATCCGGGTGGGCGAGACCGACCCCGCCCGCGACACCGTCGTGGTCGTCGCCGGCGCCGGCGTCGACTGGGACCGCCTCGTCGCCCACACCGTCGCCCACGACCTCGGGGGCCTCGAGTGCCTGTCGGGCATCCCCGGTGCGACCGGCGCCACGCCGGTGCAGAACGTTGGTGCCTACGGCGTCGAGATCGCCGACGTGCTCGACGAGGTACAGGTCCTCGACCGCGCGACCGGTGTCGTGGAGTGGGTGTCGCCGGAGTCGCTGCAACTCGGCTACCGCACCAGCGCGCTCAAACACCGGTCGGACCGGGTGGTGACCGCGGTGGCCTTCGCGTTGACCCACGACGGCCTCAGTGCGCCCATCCGCTACCGCGAACTCGCCACCGCCCTCGGGGTGGAGCCGGGCGAGCGGGTATCCGTCGCTGCCGCCCGCGAGGCGGTGCTGCGACTGCGCCGGGGAAAGGGCATGGTGCTCGACGCCGCCGACCACGACACCTGGAGTGCGGGGTCGTTCTTCACCAATCCCGTTGTCGGTGAGCATGATCTGCCTCACATCCTCGAACGGATCGCGGCTCGGGTCGGGGATGTCGCGGTCCCCCGCTACCCGGCGCAGGACGGGGTGAAGCTGTCCGCGGGCTGGCTCATCGAGAAGGCCGGCTTCGGCCGCGGTCACCCGGCCGCCGACGCCCCGGCGCGCCTGTCGACCAAGCACACCCTGGCCCTGACCAACCGCGGCACCGCCCGCACCGACGACCTGTTGGCGTTGGCGCGGCAGGTGCGCGACGGTGTCGCCGACGCCTTCGGGGTGGTCCTCGAACCCGAACCGGTGCTGGTGGGGTGCCACCTGTAGGCCCTGGGCCGACCGTTGTGTGCAGTCGGACGCGATTCACGGCGTCGGGAGCACCCCTGCTGTGCAGGTATCCTCGGTTCACATGACCGTTTCACGTGGCCATTCCCCGATGACCCGGCGGACGGCGCTCGGCGCGATCGCCATCGGCGCCGTCGGCGTCACCGCCGCCGCATGCAGCACCGGCAACTCCGGTGACACCGCGTCCGACGCCGCCGCGTCGAAGAGTGCGGAGCCCTCGGCCGGCATCACCTTCTCCCCGGCGCTCGACGCGAACGCGAACCCCAGCCCCACCGCGCAGTTCTCGGTGAAGGTGTCCAAGGGCCAGCTCAACCCCGACGTGAAGCTGACCAACGCGCGGGGCACCGTGGTGACCGGCGCCCTGTCGGAGGACCGCACGACGTACACGATCGGCGAGCCCCTCGGGTACGGCAACACCTACACCTGGTCGGGTACGGCGATCGGTGACGACCGGAAGACCGTGCCGATCCAGGGCACCTTCACCACGTTGACGCCGCAGGAGCAGGCGAACGTGGTCGTCAACATCGCCGACGGTCAGGAGGTCGGCATCGCCGCGCCCCTGATCCTGAAGTTCGACTCCACGGTCACCGACAAGAAGGCCGTCGAGAAGGCGCTCACCGTCACCACCACACCCGAGACCGAGGGCAGCTGGGCGTGGCTGCCCGAGGACAACGGTTCGCGGGCGCACTGGCGCAGCAAGGAGTACTTCGCGCCGGGCACCAAGGTGTCGATGGTCGCCAAGCTCTACGGCCTCGACCACGGCGACGGCGTCTACGGTGCGGCCGACGTCACCAGCGACTTCGTGATCGGCCGCGCGCAGATCGTGAAGGCCGACGCGACGTCGTTCAAGATCGACGTCATGCAGGGCAGCAACGTCCTCATGACGCTGCCCTGCAGCTACGGCAGCGGCGACCTCGACCGCAACGTCACGCGCTCGGGCATCCACGTGGTGAGCGAGAAGCACGAGGACTTCTACATGTCGAACCCCGCGGCGGGGTACTTCAATGTGCGCGAGCGCTTCGCCGTGCGGATCTCCAACAACGGCGAGTTCATCCACGCGAACCCCGAGACCACCGGCGTCCAGGGGTCGTCGAACGTCACCAACGGTTGCATCAACCTGTCGCTGGACAACGCGCAGCAGTACTTCAACGTCGCCATCTACGGCGATCCCGTCGAGGTCACCAACACGCGGATCCCGCTGTCGGAGGCCGACGGCGACATCTACGACTGGACGTTCAGCTGGGACGACTGGAAGTCGATGTCGGCGCTCAAGGGTGAGGTCTCGAGCTCCACGGCCCCGGCGACCCCATCGAACGCGCCGCAGCTCTCGGGCATCCCGAGCACCTCGCAGACCCCGGCCCGTCAGGGCCCGACGGGCTGACTCGCACGCTCGTCAGGGTCCGACGGGCTGGCTCGCACGCTCGTCAGGGTCCGACGGGCTGACGTCTGCGCTATCCGGTACGCAGGTTGCGGCGGGCGCTGGCCTGATCGCGGGGTTTGAGCACGATCTGATCGAGGTTGACGTGCGGCGGCCGTGACGCCACGAAACCGACGACCTCGGCGACGTCGGCCGCGGTCAACGGGGTGAGGCCGTCGTAGACCGCAGCCGCCTTGTCGGCGTCGCCGTCGAATCGCACCAGCGAGAACTCCGTCTCCACCATCCCGGGCAGGATCTCGGTGAGCCGCACAGGCTTCCCGATCAGCTCGGGGCGCAGCGTGCGGTGCAACACGGCCTGCGCGTGCTTGGCCGAGGTGTAGCCCGACCCGTTGTCGTAGGTCTCGATGGCCGCGATCGAGGTGATCGTGACGATCAGTCCGTCACCGGAGTCGATCAGTGCGGGCAGCAGTGCTTTCGTCATCCGCAACGTGCCGAGCACGTTGGTCTCCCACATCCAGCGCCACTCGTCGAGATCGGCGTCGGCCACCGTCGCCAGGCCCCGCGCGCCACCGGCGTTGTTCACCAGGACGTCGACGCGGTCGAGCTGGGCGCAGAACTCCGTGACCGAGGCGTCGTCGGTCACGTCGAGCGCGATGGCGCGGCCGCCGATCTCCTGTGCGAGCGTCTGGCACCGGTCGAGTCGTCGCGCACCGACGACGACCTCGTAACCCTGTGCGGCAAGCGTTCTCGCGGTGGCCTCCCCGATCCCCGAACTGGCCCCTGTGACGACGGCGACGCGACGGGAGGACGACGGATTCGATGCGGTGGTCATCGCTGCAGTTTACGGCTGTGCCCGGGGCGGCCTAGGCTGAGCCCGGCGCCGTGCAACTCAGTCGGGGTTCGCCATCGAACGTCCGGAACACACTGCAGGGTAGGGGCGACCGACCATGGGCACGATCAGACGTGATGTCTCGTCGATGATGGACATCTGGGTGGAGGCCGCCACCGAACTCGAACTCCAGGTCACCGTGGCGAAACTGCCCGGGATGGATCTGGTGGAGACCCTCACCGTGTCGGTGAACGGCAACGCGATCACCCCCGAGGAGATCATCGCCGAGTGCGGCACCCGCATCCACCGCTTCGACGTCGAGCACGGCAACGTGCTGGTGCAGTACTCGGCGTCGGTGAACACCCCGGCCGAGCCGCTCACCGAGCAGGTGGGGGAGCGGTCGATCTACCTGCGCCCCAGTCGCTACGCCGAGGCTGACAAGTTCTTCGGTTACGTGACAGCCGAATTCGATCTCAGCAAGCCGCCGATCGAGCTGCTGTTCGAGGTGTCGAAGTTCGTGGCCGACCGCCTCAACTACCTGCCCGGTGCGAGCGATCCCATCGACGGCGCCGAGGACACCCTGCTCGCCAACGCGGGCGTGTGTCGAGACTTCGCCCACCTGGTGGTGGCGCTGCTGCGTGCACTCAACATCCCGGCCCGCCTGGTCGCGGTGTACGCGCCGGGCTGCGTGCCGATGGATTTCCACGCCGTCGCCGAGGCCCTCATCGACGGCACCTGGCTCGTCGTCGACGCCACCGGCCTCGCACCGCGTCAGGCCCTGGTCCGCATCGCGACCGGTCGCGACGCCGCCGACACCGCGTTCCTCGACAACCATTCCGGCAACATCACGCTCAACAACTACGAGGTCATCGCCACCGTCGCCGGCGACCTCCCCGTCGACAACGGCTCCGACCACATCAGCATCGGCTGACGCTCGGGGTCAGCCGCCGAGCAGCGCCGCGCAGCGGAGCAGGCCGATGTGGCTGTAGGCCTGGGGGTGGTTGCCCAGCGAGCGTTCGGCGACGGGGTCGTACTCCTCGGACAGCAACCCGGTGGGGCCCGCGGCCTTCACCAGCTGATCGAAGAGCGCCTCGGCGTCGGTGCGTCGACCGATGAGCAGGTAGGCCTCCACCAACCACGCGGCGCACAGATGGAAGCCGCCCTCGCCGCCGGGCAGACCGTCGTCGTGGTGGTAGCGGTAGACTGTTGCGCCGCTGCGCAACTCGGCCTCGGTCGCCTCCACGGTTTGGGTGAAACGGGGGTCGGAGGGATCGATCATCCCGGCGAGCCCGATGTGCAGGGTGGCGGCGTCGAGATCGGTCCCCTCGTACGCCGCGGTGAACGAACGCACCTCGGCGTTCCAGCCCTGATCGATGACCTGACCGGCGATCACGTCACGCAACACCGACCAACCCGGCTCCACCTCACGGCCGAACCGCTCGCCGATCTTGAGTGCGCGGTCGACGGTCATCCAACACATGACCTTCGAGTACACGTGATGACGCGGGTTGCCGCGGATCTCCCAGATGCCGTGATCGGGCTCGAACCAGCGCCGCTCCACCGCCCACACCATGTTGGCGACGAGGTCCCAGTCGGCGTCGGTGAGCGGCGTGGGGTCACCGGTCTCGGCACGGGCGTCGGCGAGATGGCCGATGAGTTCCACGATGGGGCCGAACACATCGAGCTGTACCTGCTGGTTCGCGGCGTTGCCGATGCGCACCGGTCGGGAGCCGGCGTACCCGGGCAGCGAGTCGATGATGGCCTCGGGCGGCAGACCGCCCCCGGCGAGGGTGTACAGCGGGTGCAGCCACTCGGGTCCGTTCACCGTGCCGAGCACACGGTAGAGCCAGCTCAGATACCCCTCGGCCTCGACGTGCGATCCCACCGACACCAGCGCCGACGCGGTGAGCGCGGCGTCACGCAGCCAGCAGTAGCGGTAGTCCCAGTTGCGGACACCGCCGATCTCCTCGGGCAGCGAGGTGGTGGCCGCGGCCATGATCGACCCGGTGTCGGCGTGGACGAGTCCCTTGAGGGTCAGCGCCGAACGCTTCATCAGGTCGGGCTTGATGACGGGCAGGGCGAGCCCGGCCGACCAGTCGCTCCAGTAGCTCTGCGCGAGTTCCCGACGTTGGGTCTCGGTGCGTTCTTCCTCGCCGATGTAATCGGTGCCGCAGCGCAATTCGAGGATCACCGGACCGTTCGACGCGTCGACCACGGCGGTCGCCCGCTGGTAGAACCGCTCGGTGTCGATGCGCCAGGTGATGCCCGGCGCGCGCAACACGATCGGCTCGTTCGAGCCGTAGACGCGCAGTCCGTCCTCGACGGCCTCGATCTGCACGCTGGCCTGACCGAATTCCGGCCGCGGTGCGAATTCGACCAGGGCCGGCGCGGAACCGGTGATGACGCGTACGAGATCGGTACGGCCGGGCGCGACATCGTGCGGCAGATAGTCGACGACCTCGAGGCCGGCCCAGCGGGTGGCGATGGTCATGGTGCCGTCGACGTAGCGCTGGCTCTGCGGCAGCGGTGCGCGACGGTCACCGTCGACGTGCGGGCGCACGCCGAACTCGCCGGCGTCGACCGTGCCGAGCAGGCTCGCGAACACCGCGGCCGAATCGGGTTCGGGGTGACACATCCAGCACACCTTGGCATCCGGCGTGATCAAGGCGACCGTGCGCGGCGACGCCAGCATCGACAGCCGCTCGATGGGTGCGGCGTTCTCGCCGCGCAGCCACGCGCGGCGCTCCTCGTAGAGAAACGCCAACGCCAGGGCCACCTGATCGGTGTCGGTCACGCGGTAGGTGGCGAGGGTGTCGCCGTCGCCGACCTTGACACCGAAATCCGGACCGTGGAGGCGACGGAACGCCTTCTCGTCGGTGACGTCGTCGCCGAAGAAGATCGCGGCCCCGGCCCCGGCCTGATGGCGCAGGATGTCGAGTGCCTGCCCCTTGTCGGTGCGGATGACGGCGAGCTCGATCACCGACTTGCCCTCGGTGACCTGCACACCGTCCCACGTCGCCGGCCCCAGCCGCACGCGGTGCAATGCCGAGTCGGAGTCGGTGTCGGAGGCATTGCGCACGTGCATGGCGGTGCTGGCGGGTTTGGTCTCCACCGTCACGCCCTCGTAATCGACCGCGATGGCACGCAACTCGGTCACCACGGTGTCGAGGAGTTCGGTTGCCGCGGGGCTGATCTCGTGCACGAAGCCGATGTCGAACTCGCTGCCGTGGCTGCCCACGAGGTGGACCTCGGCGGGCAGACGCGACAGAGTCGCGAGATCACGCAGCGCGCGGCCGGAGATGACGGCGGCGGTGGTGGAGTCGAGGTCGGCGATGGCCCGCATGGCGCGGACCGAGTCGGGGTTGGGCCGGGCATCCTGCGGGCGGGACACGATCGGCGCCATGCAACCGTCGTAGTCCGAGGCGACGAGCAGGCGCGGGGTGCGCGCGATGTCCTTCAACGCGCGGCGCAGCTCCGGGGACAGATCTTGGGCACTCACCCGGCGAGTCTAGAACCCCCGGGGGAGACCGCTCCAATCGAGAAACCCCTGCCGCCGCGCACCGTGGCGACGTCAGTCGCGATCGTGTCGACCGTCGTCGACGAGATGGACGCCACGGTTGCCGCTCGATGTGGTCTCGCTGCTGTCGGCGAGTACACCGAGGAAGCTCTGCGCCCAGCGACTCACGTCGTGGGCCAGCACCTGGCGGCGTAGCGACCGCATGCGTTTGCGGCCGTCCTCGGGGGCCTGCTCGACGGCGGCGACGATGGCGTCCTTCACCCCGTCGAGGTCGTACGGGTTGGCCTGGTACGCCGACCGCAGTTCGGCCGCGGCTCCGGTGAACTCGCTGAGCACCAACGCGCCACCGAGGTCGCTGCGGCAGGCGACGTACTCCTTCGCGACGAGGTTCATGCCGTCACGCAGCGGCGTCACCAGCATGACGTCGGCGGCGACGAAGAACGCGATCAACTCGTCGCGGTCGACCGGACGATGCAGGTACTGCACCACCTGGTGGGCGACCTCGCCGTACATGCCGTTGATGTTGCCCACGAGCTGCTCGATGCCCGCACGCATCTGGATGTAGCTCTCCACGCGCTCGCGGCTGGGGGTGGCGAGCTGGATCATCACCATGTCCTGCGGGTCGATCCGCTTCTCGGCCAGCAGCTCGCTCAGCGCCTGCAGTCGGACGTCGATGCCCTTGGTGTAGTCGAGGCGGTCGACGCCGAGCATGACCGTCGTCGGGTTGCCGAGTTCCTCGCGGATCCGCGCGGCGCGATCGCGGATCTTCTTCGAACGCGAGGTCTGGTCGAGCGCGCCGGAATCGATGGAGATCGGGAACGCGCCGACGCGGACGTTGCGGAAACCGACCTGCACGACACCGAATTTCGACCGGACGCCGACCGATCCTTTCGACGTGGCCTGACCGGCCAGTCGTCGGGCGAGGTAGAGGAAGTTCTGGGCGCCACCGGGCAGGTGGAAACCGATGAGGTCGGCGCCGAGCAGTCCCTCGACGATCTCGGTACGCCACGGCAGCTGCATGAACAGCTCGACCGGGGGGAACGGGATGTGCAGGAAGAAGCCGATGCGCAGGTCGGGCCGGAGCATCCGCAACATCTTCGGCACCAGCTGGAGCTGGTAGTCCTGGACCCACACCATCGCGCCCTCCGAGGCGGCCTCCGATGCGGCCTCGGCGAAGCGACGGTTGACCTCGACGTAGGTGTTCCACCACTCGCGGTGATACTCCGGTTTGACCAGGACGTCGTGGTAGAGCGGCCACAGGGTGGCGTTGGAGAAACCCTCGTAGTACTCGTTGATCTCCGTCGCCGACAGCGGGACGGCGCGCAACTGCAGGCCGTCGACCACAGGGTGTTCAGCGGAGTCGGGTACACCCGACCAGCCGACCCAGGCACCGGTCTGCGATCGGAGGATGGGTTCGAGCGCGGTCACCAACCCGCCGGGGCTCCGCTTCCAACGGACGCTGCCGTCGACGAGGGTCTCCTTGTCGACCGGGAGACGATTGGCCACCACGACGAAGTCGGCGGCATGGAACTCGGTGTCGACGCGATCAGGGACGAGGCCGTCGGGATCGGTGACGTTTGTCGGCACGCTCAGACGACGTCGGGGCTGATCCCGAGCATGGACAGCAGCATCCGACACTCGTCGGCGTCGGTGGCGTACGCGGCCACCACGCGGCGCGCGGCCTTGGCGGTCTCGGCGGCGACCGTCGCGATGTCGTCCTCGGCAATCTCGGCGGTGTCGGTGGTCTTCGCAGGCATGGGAAGTAGTTTACCCCGCGTCATCATCGGCCCTGACCTCGCCCTTTGGTCCACCGATCGGCCCACCCCGTGGTGGGCGGCGTCGGCCGGGGGCTCACCGGTCGGCCCGCGCGGCGAGGTCGTCGGTGGTGATCCGCGCGAACGACCCCGACTCGGCGCGTAGCGCGCGCATCGGTTCGGTGACGGCGGCGTCGGCGGGAATGGGCGGCGGCGCGTCGGCGTCGCGCGTGAACCGTTTCGGGCGCAGCGCCGAGCGCGCGGTGAGCAGCGCGCGGGTGGGGCGGCTCGGGATACGGGGCCGACGCAGTGTGCGGGCCAGGAACTCGCCGAGGGTGACCCCCGCGGCGAGCGCCGCTCCGATGCCCAGGGCCGAGGCGATGGCGATGATGCCGTCGAGGGTCTGTTCGTTCAGCAGGCCGTACAGCCCGCGGTAGACCGCCAGACCGGGTAGTAGCGGTGTGATGCCGGCGACGGCGACGACGAGCGGCGGCGTCAGCGCGCGACGGGCGAGGAGGCCACCGACCAGCCCAACGGTGACCGCGGCCAGTCCGCCGGCGATCACGGCACCGATGTCGATGAGCGCCGCCGCGGCGGACACCGCGGCACCGATGAGGCCGCCGGCGAACGCGACGGTGAGCGCGCGCGTCTCGGCGTAGCTGCCGAGGGCGAACGCCGCCGCCGCGACGCCGCCGCCGATGATCTGTGCGGGGGCGTCGGTGAGCCCGAGGGCGGTGGTGCTGGTGATGGTGGGCAGATAGGTGCCGGTCCCCGCCAGCAGTCGCAGCGCGACGCTGACGCCGGCGATGATCCCGCCGGTGAGGATCAGCAGCTCGAAGAACCGGGCGACACCGGTGATCGGCGCTCCGGTGATCGCGTCCTGCACCGAACCCACCAACGACAGCCCCGACAGCAAGACTATGACGCCCGCCGCGATGACCAGCGACGGTGAGATCGCGACCCCCAGTGCCTCCTGGAATCGGAACACCAGCGCGGCCGGGATCACCGCGATGAAGCCGCCGGCCACCTGCTGGAAGAACTGCGGCGTGCCCCATCGGTTCAGGAATCGGTTCATCCGATCGATGAACGCGGTGGTCACGAAGGACACGACCGCGACCAACAACCCGCCGCCGAGGGTCACCGACAGCGCCGCGGCCATCGTCGACCACGCCAGTGTCGCGATCCACCGCGCGTAGGGGTGTGGCGACGAGATGATGTCGTCGATCACCTCGTGGGCTTCACCCGGCGTCACCGCGAGATTGCGGATCTTGCGGATCAGGCGATCGACCTGCGCGAGTCGTGTGAAGTCGAGCGAGCGGTAGTGCACGGTGCGCATCGCGGTGACCGGCGGCATCGACTGTCCGCGCCGGGCGCTGACCATGATCGTGTTGTAGGTGACATCGACGTCGACGCGCTCGACGCCGAACATGCCGGCCACGAAACGCATCTGCGTCTGGGTGTCGATGGCGCCGGTGCCGGAGTCGAGGAGCACCGAACCGACCTTGATCGCCAGATCGAGCACCTCGGTGACCGCGGCGTCGTCGGTGAGGTCGACGGGCTGACGTGGTGACAGCGGCGAGGTGAACGGCTCGATCGTGTCGATCGTCGCGCGACGGGAGCCCGCCAGGGGGCGCAGCATCCTGCGGATATACTCGGCCACGCGCATTCGCCTCCTTAGCTCAGTGGTAGAGCACTCGCCTTGTAAGCGAAAGGTCGTCGGTTCAATCCCGACAGGGGGCTCCACCCACCACTGATCGCCTCACCGCCTGTTGCCACCGCAGACTACCCACGCACCGCGATGTCAACACTCCTCGAAATACGCGTCCGCAGAGCGGCTGACGACGACTCCAAGAAAAAACGATATTTTGGTTGCTCGACGATTATCGCTGGGATAGCGTGTGGCCTACACCACATCTGATCACGGATGTGGGCTGTGATGACGTCAGAGATGAGCAAGACCGATGCCTGATATCGAGACCCCAGTACTGATCGTGGGCGCCGGTCCCGCGGGACTGACCACCGCCTTGTCGCTCGCCCGATACGGCGTCGAGTGTGTGGTCGTCGAGAAGTACAGCGGCCCCGCGCACACGCCGCGTGCACACATCGTCAACCAGCGCACGGTGGAGATCTGGCGCCACCTCGGGATCGAAGACCGTCTGCTCGGCGCTGCGACACCGCAGGAGATGATGCGCAACAACCTCTGGGTGACCTCGCTCGACGGGCCCGAGGTGGCGCGATCGGAGACCTGGGGCACGTCGGACGAACGGGCGGCCGAGTATCGGAGCTCCAGCCCGTCCCCGATGGTGAACTGCCCCCAGACGATCTTCGAACCGTTGCTGATCGACGAAGTCGAGAAGTCCGGCGGCGATCTTCGGTTCGACCACGAATTCGAGTCCTTCGCGCAGTCCGAGGACGGCGTCGACAGTGTGATCCGGAACAGGGTGACCGGTGAGACCCTCACGGTCCGATCGCAGTATCTGGTCGGCGCCGACGGAGCGCGCAGCCGCGTGTTCGCGCAAGCGGGACTCACCGTCGACGGCCCGTCTGGACTCGCGCACGCAGCGAACATCTGGTTCCGCGCCGATCTCGGCGAATACCTCGCGCACCGACCCGGTGTGCTCACGTGGAGCGTCACACCCGGCCCGCTCCCGCCGCTGCGGCGCGGCGTGTTGATCTGCCACCGGCCGTTCACCGAGTTCGTCCTGGTCAACATCTACGAGCCGGGCACCGACGATGTCATGGCCGAGAGTCATGAGGAGCTCACGCGTCGAGTCCATGCGTTCATCGGCAACGACCGTACCGATGTCGAGATCCTCGATTGCGCCAGCTGGACGGTGAGCGCACAGGTCGCACAGCGCTATTCGGCCGGCCGGGTCTTCTGTCTCGGCGACGCCGTGCACCGCCACCCGCCGACCAACGGTCTCGGGTTGAACATGTCCACCGCAGATGCGTTCAACCTGGCGTGGAAACTCGCCCTGGTCGTGCAGGGCACAGCGGGCCCGGAACTGTTGGAGACGTACACCACCGAACGTCAGCCGGTCGGCGCGGCCGGGATCGCCCGGGCGATAACCAGTCTCGGTGACGCCGCGGAGATCGATCGTGCTCTCGGTCTCGCTCCGGGTCAGTCGGTCGAGGAGGGCTGGAAAGAGCTCGAGCAGTTGCGCGAACCCGGAGCCGTCGGTGCTCGCAAACGGGAAGACCTGGCCGCCGCGATACGGCTGAGTGACTACCAGTTCAACGCGCACGGTATCGAACTGGGCTATCGGTATGACGAGGGAGCGTTGGCGCCGGAGGGCCCGCAGACGCCCGTCGAGGATGGGCCCGATGCGGTGCTGAACTACACGCCCACCACCCGACCGGGAGCGCGCGTCCCGCACGCTCGGCTCCAACGCGGCACGGATTGCGTCTCGACCCTGGATCTCGTCGAGGGGCTGCACCTGACCCTCTTCACCGGTGTCGGAGGCGAGGGGTGGGTGCAGGCGGCCGCTGCGGCCGAACGCGCCACGGGATTCGCCATCGACGTACACATCATCGGTGCAGAACGTGGACTGGCCGATCCGTACAACGACTGGGCGCGGCGCCGCGAGGTCGATTCCGACGGATGCGTGCTGGTGCGGCCGGATCGCCATGTCGCCTGGCGGTGCGCCCGCATCACCGACACGGCCGCCGACGAGCTCACCAGCGTGGTCGCGCAGTTCCTCGCCCGTGGAGTCCACTCCGGCGAGATGGCCGCGGCTGCAGTCTGATCCGTTACGATCCGACACCCCCGGGTGCGCCACGTCGCGTGCGCCGGGGCGGGCCGCGTCGGCTGCCCAGGCTATTCCGGTGCGTAGGCCAACAGCGCGTCGGATGTCCGCACGATGTGGGCGGTCAGCTCGGCGACCGCCGTGTCCGCGTCATGGGCGAGCGCGGCGTCGAGGATCGCGCGGTGCTCGGTGACGTAGTCGCGGTCGTCATGGGCGAGGGTCGAAGCCCACACGCGGTACAGCTCGGCGCCGTCGCGCAGTGAGTTCGAGATGGACTGTAGCCGTGGGCTGCTGCATCCCGAGAGCAGAGCCTGATGGAAGGCTCGGTGCACCTCGAGCCACGCCGTGGCGATGGAACCATCGGCCTCGTGTGTCGGAGTGCGCTCCATCGTGTGATGCGCCGACACCGAGGCCGATTCCCAGGCGAGACCGCCGTGTTCGATGGCGTCACGCAGCGCCCAGGTCTCGATCTCGACCCGCACCCGGGTGATGTCCCTGAGGTCGTCGCGGGACAGGTCCATCACCGAGAAGCCACGCTGCGGGTTGGCGACGACGAGCTGTTGTTCCGCGAGACGGGTGAGCGCCTCGCGGACCACCGACAGGCTCACACCGAACCTGTTGGCGAGCTGCGCGATTCGCAGACGTACGCCCGGTTCGACACGACCGTTCAAGATGTCGGCGTAGAGCGCGTCGTATACCGCGACGGTCCTGGTCGTCGACTTGCTCTGCACGGTCATGGCCGGACTTTAGCATCGATCATCGATTTTCTCAGGAATGGTCGACCGACGTCGTCGACGTCCGATCAGGCTGTGGCCCTGTCGGGTCTGCTCATCGTGGCGAACTGCTCGAGGGCGCTCGGATCGTCCACCGCAAGCGGGTTCACCACCTCTGAAGGTCTGCGGCCCTGCAGTATTCGTTTCACCGGGACCTCCATCTTCTTTCCGGTCCGGGTGTGCGGGAGAGAGGTGACCACGATGATGTCGTCGGGGACGTGGCGGGGGCTGATCCCGGTCCGGATCGCCTGCCGCACCACGTCGACCGTGTCACCGGTACTCGGAGTGGAATCCGACTCGACGACGAACATGGGCATCCAGTACGCGCCGCCGTCGAGCTCGACCCCCACGACCAGTGCCTCGGAGACCTGTGGCAGTCGTTCGACGACGTCGTAGATCTCGGCGCTGCCGATTCGTACCCCGTGACGATTGATCGTCGCGTCGGAACGCCCGTGCACCACCACACCTCCCCGCGCGGTGATGGTGATGCGGTCCCCGTGGTGCCAGACGCCCGGGTACTTGTCGAAATACGCCGCGCGGTAACGATGACCGCCGGGGTCATCCCAGAATCCGATCGGCATGGACGGCATCGGTCGTACGACGACCATCTCACCTTCCTCGCCGACTCGCGCGACCCCCTGATCGTCGAAGGAGTGCAGCGCGACGCCGAGCATGGGGCCCTGGATCTCGTCTCCGTACACCGGCCGGGTGGGGATTCCGCCGGCGAATGCAGAGCAGATGTCGGTGCCTCCGCTCGCCGACGCCAACCACACATTCGGCAACTGTTCGGCCACCCACCGCGCCGTCGACCGCGGGAGCGGTGATCCGGTGCTCCCGACGGCCCGCAGATGCAACGCGGGTGCCACCTCGGATGGACGTGCGGCGTGCTTGCTCGCCGCGGTCAACGCCGACGCGCTGGTGCCGAGGAAATCGACGTCGAGTTCGGCGGCGATGTTCCACAGTCTGGCCGGCTCGGGCCACGACGGATTGCCGTCGTAGGTCGTTATCGTTGCACCGCAGATCAATCCGGAGATCTGGATGTTCCACACCATCCAACTCGGCGTCGCCAGCCACAGAAACGTCGATCCCGGTCGCACATCGGCGTGCAGCGCGAGGAACTTCGTGTGCTCGAGCACGATTCCGCCGTGCGAGTGCACGATGCCCTTCGGTTTACCCGTGGTCCCGGATGAGAAGAGAACCCACAGGGGATGGCCGAAGTCGACTCGGACGTAGTCGGGGGCCACACCGCGTGCGGTGACATCGTCGAAACGAACTGTGTCGGGCCCGGATTCGGGGATCCCGAGACCCACGTTGTCGATCCACACGATCGCTTCCACCGAGTCGAGCAGGGCGTGCAGGCGCGTGGCCTCCGCTCGTCGGTCGTGGGTCCTGCCGCCGTAGAGATAGCCGTCCGCGGCGATGAGGATGCGGGGCTTCAGCGGGCCGAAACGATCCTGTGCGCCTTCTGCGGAGTACTCCTGTGCACACGAAGCCCAGGTCGCACCCACCGAGGCACAGGCGAGCATCGCCACGACTGCGTCGGCGACGTTCGGCACGTAGGCCACCACGGTGTCCCCGGGCTCGATGCCCTGCGCGCGCAACCATCGCCCGAGTGCACCGACCTTGCCCCGAAGGGCTTCGGAGGTCAGTTCTGTGCGGACCCCCTGTTCGTTCAGTGACCGGATGGCGATTCGAGGAGATGTGTTCTCGAGTGCACATGCTGCGTAGTTGGTCGTCGAACCGGTGAACCAGGAGGTCGCAGCCATGCCGGTGGTGTGGTCCACGGCGACATCCGGTTCGCTGATGTCGAGGTGGAAGAAGTCGCGGATCGAGGTCCAGAAGTCGCCGACCTCGGTGACCGACCACCTCCACAGATCGTCGTAATCAGAGACGGTGCGTCCGGTTCGACCGGCGACGAATTCGCTGAACCGGTTGAGGAGCGAGTTGTCGGCGAACTCCGCTGTCGGCGTCCACAGGGGCTCTTCGGAGTCGGCGCGCGTCATGAGGATTCATGCGCCCCGGTCATGTGAGCAGCGAGGTCCTCCGGCATCACGAACGACGGTGGAGGCGGGGGACCCCAGTTGAACAGACTCTTCGCCGGCTCCCACACACCGGGCGTCCACAGCGCGTCGTCGACGATGCAGTCGATGTCGGAGTAGTACTCGGAGAAGTTTCCGGCGGGGTCTTTGAGATACCAGAAGAAATTCGATCCGACATGATGACGTCCGAGACCCCAGATGTGTCGTTCCGGGTGGTCCTCGAGCATCGCCATCGCGCCGCGCCCGATCTGGTCCACATCATCGACCTCCCACGACGTGTGGTGGAGGAAGTTGACCGGCGACTGCTGGACGAGCACGTTGTGGTGATCGGTGGAGCAACGCATGAAGGCCGCCAGCGAAGGGACCACATCACTGATCTTGAAGCCCAGGCCCTCGGTGAAGAACCGCTGGGTCGCAGCCTGGTCGGTCGATCCGATCACCACATGACCGAGCTTGTGTGGCCTGACGCGATCCGCGCGTTGGAGGCCGGGCGCACGATTCGTGCCGCGGTCGACGCGTCCGGGTCCGTTGTACGGGGTTGCGGGAACGATCGTCTGTCGCAGGTGCGGCATGACCTCGACCACGGCTTTGAACTGCGCAATCGGTTCGTACGCCTCCACACGTCCGGGACCCACCTGAGTATCCAGCCCCAGCTTGCCGAGTCGGGATGCGATGTCGTCGATGTCGTCCTGATCGTCGGCGCCGATGGAGATCTCGACAACCTGCCGGCGTGGTGCGTGGACGATACGGAGCTGTTCTCCGCCCTCGAGGGTGGAGAAGCGGTTCTCCCCGGTTCGGGTGAGCCCGAAATCCGAGTAATACGCAGCGGTGGCGTCCACGTTGGGAACGCCGATGGTCACGCTTCCGAGGCGATGAAGTGGCACGGGACTCTTCCTCAGTACTCGGACGGCGGGTAGGGCGTGCCTGCGACACATGTCGATGTGATGGAACCGATGCCTTCCACCCAGGTCTCCAGAACGTCTCCGTCCTTGAGAAAGACGGGTGGCTTGCGGGCCCCCCCGACGCCGGCCGGGGTGCCGGTGAAGATCACGTCGCCGGGGAGCAGCGGCAGGACCGCAGACAGTCTGGAGATGATCTGTGACACCGAGAAGATCAGGTCGTCGGTGCGTGAATCCTGCATGGTCACACCATTGATCGAGCATCCGATCGGGAGGGAGTCGCGGTCGGACAATTCGTCGGCGGTCACCAACCACGGTCCGATCGGCGAGAATCCGGGGAACGACTTGGCGAGACCGAACTGCGGAGCAGGCCCCATGAGCTGTCGGGTCCGCTCTGAGATGTCCTGTCCCACGGCGAGGCCGGCAACGTGGCCCCAGGCTGCGGATTCGGAGACGCGATAGGCGTTCTCGCCGATCACCGCAACCAGCTCCGCCTCGTAATCGACGGTGTCGGTCGGCAATTCGAGCGTGGTGTGCGCTCCGGTCACCGATGAGGGGAACTTGGTGAACACCGACGGCTCGGTCGGCCTGTCGAACCCGGCCTCGCTGGCGTGTCCGGCGTAGTTCAAGCCGATGGCGAACACCTGCTGCGGCGTCGGTGACGGCGCACGCAGCTGTTCGGGATCGATGACGTCGCCGTGAGACGGATCGAGGTTGGCGGCCCAGTCGCCGAACGCGCCCCAGACGGAGAAGATCTCGGCTGGATCCGACGAGAACTCGCCGTTGCTGTGTCGTGCGACGTCGACGGCATGTGTCCCGTCGGTGACCACGGCACGTCCTGCGTGGTTGGCGAATCTCATGGGTTCCCTGTCTGCGAAGTAGGTGCCACCGCGCGCGGCGCCTCGGCTCGATGTGATCCCTCAGGTGTACGGCAGATCACACTACTTTGCAACCAAAAGTCGATTTTTTGTCGCGTGTAACTCATTCTCGGGGCGGCGCGAGACGATCCACGCAATCGGGACTCGGCGGCGCCTGGCCGAAGTGCAGCAGATCGAGACGACACCCGGGGGGTGCCGCCACCGATTCGGCACCGAGGGCGCACGCCGGGGAGTCAGTCCTCCCGCATGTGCAGCCACCGTTCGACGACGTCCCAGGCCTGCGGCCAACCGGCGTCGAGCATCATGTCGTGACCGATTCCCTCGAGATCTCGAGTGGTCGCGCCGTAGCGGCGTGCGGTCGCGCGCGTGGAGCGGATCGGGACGACACGGTCGTCGACACTCGACACCATCAGCACGGGGATCGGTGTCGCCGGCCGTCGCGCCGGCGTGCGCACCAGGAGCTGGAGTTGCACCACCGCCGAGTCCGGGGTCATGTGGGTCATGGCTGCCGCGGACGAGGCCTCATCGAGGCCTCGGAAGAGCATCTCGGGACCGAGATGGAGGGGACGGCCCATGGCGAGGCGCAGCCCCTGGATCGGATCGTTGCGCACCACCGACAGCGCGGTTCGGATCGCCGGGCGATGCGGGATGGTCGCGAGCAGGACTGCCGAGGAGGCCTCGAGTACGGGCAGCGCGTGTTGGACGACCAGACCGCCGAGCGAGTGTCCGACGAGGACGGCCTTTCCGCCGCCGATCGACGATGCGGCCCGGACGGTGTCGGCGACATAGTCGCGCAGCCGTGCCCCCGCGGCGCTGCCCTCACTCCCACCGTGGCCCCGGAAGGACAACGCGTAGGCATCGTGCCCCGCGGCCGCAGCTGCTCCCATCCAGTTGCGCCAACACCATGCACCGTGTGCGAGGCCGTGTACGAACAGCAGCGGTGGACCGGTGGCGACACCGGTCGCCGGTTCGTGCACGAGCTCGATCGCGGGTTGCCCCCCGGTCGAGGGAAGCAGTGTCGTCGTCATGGTCGGGTCTCGATTCGATCGTCCCGCGGTGGGGTCTCGGTGTGGCCGGTGCAGATCAGTCCATGACCGAGCCGGACGGCGACCACGACGTGGTGTCGATCGGCGAGAAGTCCGTGTCCTTGTCGTCGAGTCGCCTCATCCGGGCCCCTCGGCGGGCCTCGAGGATGTGCTCGTCGAGGGGCGTGGTGAACACGTTCTCGACCAGGGTGTACTCGGCCGCCAGGCGGCCGACCGGATTCAGTGCTGCGGTGTCGATACGCCCTCGGTCGAGATAGAGATCGTCGCGGATGTGGAAGCGCTCGACGATCCCGTACACGACGTGATCGTCGAGGTCTCCGATGGGGATGATCCGTTCGAGGGTGCATTCGAAGGAGATCGGAGCGCCGGCGACCCGGGGAGGCCGCACCACCTCGGATGCCTCTTTCTCCAACCCCACGGCATCGAATTCATCGACATCGCTGGGGAATTCGGCTGCAGTCCGATGCATCTGGTGGGCGTGGGGGAGGGACACCAGGTTGGTGCAGAACTCGCCGGTGTCACGGATGTTGACGAACGTGTCCTTGAGGCGGCCGTCGGAGAGGGACTGCATGGACAGCGACACCATCGGTGGTTTGCGGCCGACGGCGGTGAAGAACGAGATGGGTGCCAGATTCGCGACACCATCGGGCGACAGCGTGCTCACCCAGCCGATCGCGCGCGGCAGGATGCTGCCGATCAACAGTTTGTAGGCGGCATCTGCCTCGAGGGTCGACGAGTCGATGATCATCGGTGAGCTCCGTTCGGTGCATTCGTGACAGCGGGTATCAGTGGTGTCGATGGATGGGTACACGCCTCCGGCGGTGTCATCCCTTTGCCGAGCGGGCCGATCCCCAGGCGGCTCCGGGGTTCACCCGATCGGGGTGTTTGTCGAGCAGGCGCTCGTAGAGCTCGAGCGTGGTAGAGGTGGTCGCGACCAGCTCGTCGAAATCCCGTATGTACTGCCGTGTCTGCTCGATGATCTCCGGGGTGTCGCCGCGCTCGGGATTCTTGTGGCCGGCGACGACGGAGACGGGGGCGAGGGAGTCGAGGGTGTCCAACGCGGCCGTCCACGCCTGTCGCCCTTCGGCGGGTGACTCGGCGAGATAGAGATGTACGTCGTTGTATGCCGCGTCGCCTGCGACCACCAGACCGATCGACGGTACGTGCAGGGCGGTGGTGTCGTCGGTGTCGGTGTGGCCGAGTTCGACGATCCGGATCTGCTCTCCCTCGAGCTCGAAGGTGGTGCCCGACACCGCCTCGGGAAGCGCGAGGTGATCGGGGATCTGCCCGGGGAAGCGGGATCGCCAGAACGACTCGACGAACTCCGGCGCGCTCTGTTTCCGCGCGTGGGCGAGCACGGCCGGCGTGGCGATGGCCCGGGCGCCCGGGAAGCGCTCGAGGAGGGTGGAGAGCCCGAACCAGTGGTCACCGTGACCGTGGGTGATGTAGATCGTCGTGAGGTTCTTGCCGCCGGCCGCCACCCAGTCGGCAAGGGCGCGTGCCTGTTCGACGGTCATCGGGGGGTCGACGAGCAGGGCGTCGGACTCTCCGCTGATGAGAGTCGAGGTGATCGGTGACCACCATCGCCGGTCGAGGCCGGGGGGAAGATCGGGGATCGCGGTCGGAATGGAGGGCGCGACGTGGAGCTCGTAGGACAGGGTCGGCATCGTGGGATCCTCTCAGCGGCCTTGGAAGGGCATCGCGGGTCGGGGTGCGCCGGACCGCAGGGCGTCGACCGCCGCGGGAAGCGCGGTGCGGCTGTCGTGGGTCGCGAACAGCGGCAGGGCTATGTCGAACATCGCCTCGTCGGCCGCCGCCACCCCACCGATCGCCCAGGTGCGCAACAGCGCCTTGTGTGCCGCGTGCGCCTTGGTCGGACCCTGTGCGAGTGCGCGGGCGAAAGTGGTTGCAGCGTCCATGAGTTCGTCGTCGGGAACAATTCTGTTGACTATCCCGAAGCGCTCCATCTCGACGGCAGGGACCTGCTGGGAGGTCAGCGCCCACTCCATGGCACGAGCTCGGCCCGCACGTTCGGCGACACGATAGATGCCGCCCAGCAGGGTGACGATGCCGATCGACTGCTCCGAGTGACCGAACCGGGCGCCGGAGCCCGCGAAGATGACGTCGCTGCGCAAGGCCAGTTCGAAGCCGCCACCCGAACACAGGCCCTGCACCGCGGACACGGTCGGCATCGGCAGACGCTCGAACTGGTTGAACGTCCACATGAATGCTTCGAACCTGGTGCGCATCTCGCGCTCGGTCCAGTCCGGCCACGGGTCGATGTCACCGCCGCAACTGAAGTCGGGGCCGTCGGCGTGGAGCAGGACTGCGCGGGCCTCGCTGATCTCGATGGTGTGCAGAGCCTGCCGCAGTTGGTCGTTCATCTCGACACCGATGCGGTTCTGGGGCGGGTTGTGCAGGCGCAGCATCGCGAGTTCGCCCTCGATCGTGCAGCTGAGGTGGGTCATGTCGCTCCCCTTGTCTCGGGTTGGTGGTGGGTCGACCTCCGCGTTCGGGGATCGAGGAGGTTCTCGGCGACGGCCAGACGTGGCTCGGTCACCGCGCAGACGTCGTCGACACCGATCCCCGGGGCCAGCTCGACCAGTCGCAGACCGTCGTCCTCGACATCGATGACCGCGAGATCGGTGATGATGCGGTGTACGACATGGCGACCGGTCAGGGGGAGGGTGCAGTGTCGGACGATCTTGGGTGAGCCGTCCTTGGACACGTGGTCCATCAGCACGACGACCCGCCGAGCGCCGTGCACCAGATCCATCGCCCCGCCCATCCCTTTCACCATCTTCCCGGGAACGATCCAGTTGGCGAGATCGCCCCGTTCGGAGACCTGCATGCCGCCGAGGATGGCCGCGTCGATCTTCCCGCCGCGGATCATGGCGAAACTCGTCGCGGAATCGCAGAACGAGGCGCCCGGCCGCAGCGTGACCGTCTCCTTGCTGGCGTTGACCAGGTCGGGGTCGACGTCGTCGGGCTCGGGGTAGTCGCCGGTGCCGAGCACGCCGTTCTCGGACTGCAGCACCACGTCGATGTCGGGGGGGATGTGGGCGGGCACCCGGGCCGGCGCACCGATACCCAGATTGACGTAGTCGCCGTCGGCGAGTTCCTGCGCGGCACGGGCCGCCATCTGATCTCGCGTCCAGCTCATCGGGCGTCGCTCCGCGTCACACGCTTCTCGATGCGTTTGTCCGCCGCCTGCTCGGCGGTGAGCGCGACGACGCGTTGCACGAACACCCCCGGCAGATGGACCTCGTCGGGCGCGATCTCACCGGGTTCGCAGAGCTGCTCCACCTCGGCGATCGTGACCTGACCCGCCATCGCGCACAGTGGGTTGAAGTTGCGCGCGGATTCCCGGAAGACCAGGTTCCCGTGCCGGTCGCCACGCCAGGCGCGGACCAGGCCGAAGTCCGTCCGGATGCCGGTCTCGAGGACGAACTCGCCCTCGAGCCCATAGCGGGCCGAGCCGAACGGCTTGGTCTCCTTGGCCGGTGACGCGATCGCGACGCCGCCGGTCGAGTCGTATCGCCACGCGAGTCCGCCGTCGGCGACCGAGGTCCCGACACCGGTTCTGGTGTAGAAACCCGCGATCCCGGCGCCGCCGGCACGCAGACGTTCGGCGAGGGTGCCCTGCGGTGTCAGCTCGACCTCGAGTTCGCCTGCGAGATACTGCCGCGCGAACTCCCTGTTCTCCCCGACATACGACGAGGTCATCCGATCGATGCGGTGCTCGCGCAGCAACAGGCCCAGCCCCCAGTCGTCGACACCGCAGTTGTTGGACACGACCTCGAGCCGGCTGACGTCGCGCCGCAGCAGCGCTGCGATCAACACGCTGGGGATCCCGCACAATCCGAATCCGCCCACCGCGAGCGATGCACCGTCACCCACATCGCTGATGGCCTCGTCGGCCGATGTGACGACCTTGTCCACGTCAGCTCACGCATCCCTCGTCGGACGTGGCACGACGGGCAGGACGATCCGTGAGGGGTGCCGGGCGTCGTGCAGGACGGTGAGATCGGCCGCCCGGAGGCTGGTGTCGGTGCCGACCGGTGCACCGGTCCCGGCATTCCGGTCCCACCGCGGGAAGTCGCTCGACGTGATGTGCAGTCGTGGTCGATGACCGCGTCGGAAGACATGGCTGATGTTCCACAGCGGGATCGTGAACTCGTAGGCGGCGCCCGGCTCCAACGGCATCGGGTCGATGAACGATTCGCGGAACTGCCCGCGCACCACACCCTCGGCGAGGTTCTGGACGAAGCCGTCGGGACGGACGTCGGAGAGCACGGCCACGAAGTCCGCGTCCGCGACCGATGTCGTCGCATGCAGATGGACGGTCACCGGCCCGGTGATCTCGAGGTCCTCGGTCAGGTGCGTCCCGGTGTAGACGAGAACATCGGAGCGCGACTGGTTCGGGCGTTGGTCTGCAACTCCGCCACCGACGTATCTGCCCCCCGCGGTGGGGACGGGATCGTCGGGGTCGAATCGATAGGTGTCCGGTGGCTCGTCCGTCGGTGGCTCGACGGTGAGGGTCCCATCGCCGTCGAGCGTGTTCGCCGAACCCGAACTGCGCAGGTGATACGGGGTGTACGCGGTGCGCGCGAGCGGCCACTCCTGCTCGTCCCGCCAGCGGTTCTCACCCATGACGAAGATCCGCACAGGCGGTGTCGGCAGTTCGGTGGAGTCGCTCCGGAGGTGATGGTCGAACCATCGGCGTTCGATGTCCACGAGATCGATCGCGGCCTCGGGACCGAAATCGATGTCACCGGTGCCACCCGAGGTCGGTTGGTTGAACGGCAGTTGATGCGCCCACGGACCCATCATCAGTGCGTGCCCGTCCCGCGCGGCCAGCGCGTTGTCGCGCAGGTCGGAGTAGAACATCGGGGTGTCGCGGTTGGCGATGTCGTACCAGGAACCTATGTGCAACATGGGCACATCGATGTTGAACAGCTGCCGGCTCAGGTCGGTCGCCCACCAGTACGGGCCGTCGGTCGACTGGGTGAGGATGTCGTCGAGGAACGGTGCGCCTGCGCCGAGTCGATCAGCCCAATCACGCAGGGGCAGTCGGCGTAGCGCGTCGTCGGTCAGGGCCGAGAATCGCACCGTCGGATCGGCTTTCAGCTTCGCCAGCTCGTCGATCGCCGCGTGGTCCCCACGGGAGGCGAGCACCGCCTCGGCCATGTTCACGAAATAGCTGAGTGTCCAGCCGAGTTCGAGCGCCCCGCCGTTGTACCAGTAGTTCTCGAACGCCAGCTGATACGCCGACACGGGGATGCAGGTCCGCAGGTGCGGCGGTCGCTGGGTGGCCGCGAGATACTGACTGATCGCCCCGTAGGACTGACCGAACGTCCCGACCGCCCCCGTCGTGCCCGGCAACGTCGCGGCCCATTCGATCGCGTCGTATCCGTCCCGTGCCTCGTAGATGAACGGGTACCAGGCTCCCTCGGACGCGAATCGCCCGCGCGTGTCCTGGACGACCACCACGTAACCGTGCGAGGCGAAGTAGTGGGCTTCGTTGAAATCGTCGGCCAGGTCGTTGACCCGCTTCCCGTACGGTGTGCGCCGCACCAGGATCGGATGATCGCCCGACGTCTCCGGGCGGTAGACATCGGCCCGCAGGACGACACCGTCCCTGGTGGTCATCGACAGGTCATTCTCGCGTACCACTGCGAAAGGGCCTCGCTGCTGTTCCAACAAGCTGCCGCTCGCCACGATGTGATGTCCAATCATTGGGGGTGTCATCGACATAACCATAAGCGCTACACCCATGTCTATGGTTTGGGGATGGGAATCGACTGTCGGTGCCCTACAGACAGAGCCGTACGCGAAACGGTCACCACGCCGTATGGGGTGAATCCGGGTAGGCTCTCGCCCATGACATGGCCCGCGACCGAGCGATACCAGCTGATCGGAGCCCCGGGGGGCCTGGGTTTCGTCCAGGACCTGCTGAACACGAGACCGGTCGGCAAGCCGCGTCAGGCCGATCTCCTCGGTGATCTCGAGAGCACGCAGGAGTGGCTGGATGAGGCGGTGGAGTCGTGGAGCACCGTGACCGAGGCCGGCGAGAACCGAATCGTCCTGGCCGAACGCGATCTCGAGCCATTGCGTGACCTCCGAACCGATCTCCACGCTCTTCTCGCCGCCGGGTCCGACTCGAGTCGCGTTGCGGCGCGGATGAACCCGGCCACGGTGGGCGTGCGGATGCAGTCGGACGGCACGGTGACACTGGAGCCACGCGCAGAGGGTTGGCGGCGCGTCGCCGCGATCGTCCTGATCGAGTCGTTCGTGGCCCAGCACCACGACACCTGGCGCCGATTCAAGATCTGCCGCAACGAGCGGTGCGGCGGGGCCTTCTATGACCGCTCGCGGAACACCAGTGCGGTGTGGCACGACGCGCGCGTGTGCGGGAACGCGGTCAATCTGCGCGCCTCTCGCGCCCGTAGACGCGCGACCGAACCGACGCCCGCCGAGAGCTGAGCGACGGGAGATCCGGCTACGCGCTGGACGAGTCGCCGTCGTGAAAATGGTCGCTCGATATCTCTCCGTCCAATCGGCGACGGAGTTCTCGAGAGAACTTCAGTGCGGCGCCGAGAGGACGGTGATGTATCGCGGCGTGTGCGATGCGACCGTCGGCATCCCTCGTGAGGATGGTGACCCCGAAAAGCTTCTCGCCTCCCCAGGCGGTGGCACTCCACTGGAGGTAGCTGGTGCCGCCGGATTCGGCGTCGGCGGTGAACTCGAGGGAGTCGTAGATCCCACTCGCCACCCCCAATGCGGTTGCGACAGCGGTGCGGCCGCTGAGAGGTCGCGTCAGGACGGTCGCCTCGAGGACGACGTCGTCGGTGAATCCTTCACCGAACCCCTCCGACGACTTCTCCGCGAACGCGGACTTCCAGCCGGAGGTCGGTGCATCGGGCAGGCGACGGGCGAAATCCGACAGCAGGTCGGCCACGCGGCCGGGCTGCTCCACGTGCAGCCAGTGCCCACCCCCGGCCACCACCTCGATCTCGGCGTCGGGAAAGCGTGGCTCGACGACCCCGTGGGCGAGCTCTTCGGTGACGAAGCCGTCGGAACCCCCTCGGATGATGAGTGTCCGGCCGGGAAAGGCCGTCACCTCGGGAGCCGAGCTGTCGCCGTTGTTCCAGAGCTCGACGTAGTTGGCGACCGTCGTCGTGGTCGGCAGTGCGCCGAGGGTGTCGAGCAGATCGAGGTCGTCCGACGTCAGTGCCGGAGACAGCTGTCGGCGCACCTCCCGCTGCATCCCGAGTTGATGCCCCATCGCCTTGAACGGCGCCGCCGCCTCCTCGGGCATGTTCGTGCCGCCCAGGGGAACCGGGCTCAGGAGGACGAGGCCGATGACCTTCTCCGTTCGTCGGGCCGCGGCCAGCTCGGCGATCTGAGCGCCCATCGACTGCCCCACCAGCACGACCGGACCAGCGATGTCGTCGACGACCGTCAGTGCCTCGGTCACGAAGTCGGCGAGGCGCTGTGGGGTGGCATCGTCGACGCGCGACCCCGATCCGGGGAGGTCGTAGGCGAGGGTGTGCACGGTGTCGCCCAGCGCGTCGGTGACGCCGCGCCACACGTCGGCGCTGTCGAGGAAGCCGTGTACGAGAACGAACGTGGGCGTCCCGGCGTCCGCTCCACGGATCAGAGTCCGTGCGCCGTCGAGCAAGTGACGAGTGATGACCATCTCGAGGTTCCTGACGTCTGTGTCCGAGGTCGGACGGTGATGGCGGTATGTGACCGCCCACACATCTGACCACATCTCACGAAAGAAGTGAAGTGCAGTTGCCTCTGTTGATCTGATCTGGGCTCACGGCGCCGATCGACAGGGCCGAGCCAGCCTGACCCGGGTTCGCAGGTGTCGCTACCGGTTGCCGTGCGCGGTCGGGGCGACGACGATGACGGGATGCGCGGGGTCCTCGACGAACTGTGCGCCGCCGCGGCGCGGGGGCCGGTGGCGCTCGCCCGCATCATCTCCGCGCACGGATCATCACCCCGTCCGGTCGGTGCGGCGATGATCGTCACCGAGGACGGCACCGTCATCGGATCGGTCTCCGGCGGGTGCGTGGAGGCCGCGGTGCTCGCCGCGGCACGCGACGTCCTCGGCACCGGCGCCGCGGTCGTCGAGAGGTACGGCCCCGACGACGACACCGACGCGATCGGAGTCGCACCAGGACTCACCTGCGGGGGCGAGATCGAGGTCCTCGTCGAACGGCTCGACGACGCCTCGGTCTTCGTCGACCTCGCCCGCCGCCTCGAGGCGGGCGAGCCGTGCGCATTGCTGACCACTGTCGGCAGCGACACCCGCCGCGCTGTCATCACGGCCGCCGGCGCCCCCGACCCGTCCTGGGATCGGGTGGACGCCGACGCACTCGCCATGATGGCCGCGGGTTCGTCGGGGGTCGTCGGCGAGGAGGTCGCCGGCGATCGCGCGCCGGTGTTCGTCCACGCGTTCGCCACACGCCCACGCATGGTGCTGGCCGGCGCCAACGACTTCGTGCGCGCGTTGGCCGAGGTGGGCGGATTCCTCGGCTATCGCGTCACCGTGGTCGACGCTCGCGCGACGTTCGCCGTCGCCCATCGTTTCCCCGCGGCGCACGAGGTGATCGTCGACCGCCCCGACCGCCACCTGCTCGCCGAGCACGCGGCCGGTCGGCTCGATCGCCGCACCGTGGTGTGCGTCATGACCCACGACGACAAGTTCGACGTCCCCGCCCTCGCGGCCGCACTCACCCTCGACCGGTTCGCGTTCGTGGGGGCACTCGGTTCCCGGCGCACCCACACCGACCGTCTCGCCCGGCTCGTCGCCGCCGGTGTGCCCGCGAGCGACCTCCGGCGACTGCACAGTCCGGTGGGTCTCGACCTCGGCGCCCACACCCCGCACGAGACCGCGGTGTCCATCGCGGCGGCGATCGTCGCCGCGCGCACCGGTGCGTCGGGGCGTCCCCTCGCTGAGCTGGACGGACCGATACACCGCTGACCTCGATGTTCGCATATGTGTCGACCGTCACACATGCAGTCGAGTGCAAATCTCGAGGCCTGCCCGACTCATTCCCTGTAACCGCAGCAACCCGTTGCGGCACCGAGAAGAGGAGTCACCATGGGAATCGTCGACAAGGCCAAGAACGCCGCCGAAGATGCGATCGGCAAGGCCAAGGAGGTCGTCGGTGACGTCACCGACAACAAGGATCTCGAGGCCGAGGGCAAGAAGGACCAGGGTTCGGCCGGCGTGAAGAAGGTCGGCGAGAACATCAAGGACAAGCTGTCCTGACCTGTTCGTGATCGTTCAGTCAGCGCACGACATCCCCACGGTGGGTCGCCTCCCGATCGGCGGCGGCCCACCGGGTCGGGGCGTGGTCGCACACCGCGGACCACCCTGACCACCACGACTTTTCACACCGAGAGAAGGTAGACGCCATGACCGCCACCACCACCCCGACCGTCCGTTCCACCGAGCGCCCCGCCCGCCGCGGTGTCGGCGCCGCCTCGAAGACGCTGCTCGCCGTCGCGACCGTTCTCGTCGCCGCCCTCGTCGTCTTCGTGCTGCAGAACACGGTGCACACCACGATCTCGTTCGTCGCGTGGGACTTCGATCTCGGTGTCGGTGTGGCGCTGCTCGGTTCGGCCGTGGTCGGAGCCGTCGTGGCTCTGACCGTCAGTGGGGCGATTCGCGCCCGCCGCGCGCTGAGCTGACCGAGCACTCTCGAACATCCCGGGACCCGGTGAGACCTGATGTCTCGCCGGGGTTTCGGCGTCTCACCGCAGTCGTGCGTGGCGCCATCCCGACAGCGCCTCGGGCTGGGCGATTCGCCGACCCCGCGCACGGTCGTAGGATGGCGCCCATGTCGCAGATACGCGTGAACGGATCGCAGTCGCTCCACGATGGTGGGTTCTCCTACAGCGCGATCGCCGCGCCCGGCTCGACCGTCTTCACCGCGGGCATCGCGCCGCTCGATCCCGCGGGCGCCACCGTCGCCCTCGGCGACGTCCAGGGCCAGGCCCGCGCGTGCATGGACAACCTGACGACGGTCCTCACCGAGGCCGGGGCCGCCCTGACCGATGTGGCGAAGGTGACCGTCTTCGTCGCCGAGGGTTTGCAGGCCGACCTGTCGGTGGCGTGGGACGCGGTGCTCGCCGCATTCGGCGACCACAAGCCCGCCGCGTCGCTGCTGGGCGTCACCGTCCTCGCCCATGACGACCAGCTCGTCGAGATCGAGGCCATCGCGGTCGTCGCCGCCCCCTGACCCCTCTATCCATCCCTCCGATGAGCGCCCGGCCCCACATCGACGACGCCGCCCGTCGCGCCCGACTCCAGCGGCGCCACCTGCTCACCGCCGATGCGGCCCCGACGCTTTCGACGACGCGGCCGATGTCGGTGACCGACGCGGTCTCGTCGATCGTCGCGCTGCACGCCACGTGTCCGCCCACGATGTACCTCTCGCTGTGGGCTCGTCTCCCCGGCTTCCGGCGTGAACAGCTCGATTCCGCTCTCTACGATGAGCGGTCGTTGATCAAGCAGCTCGCGATGCGGCGCACGATGTTCGTCCTCGACCGCACGGGTCTCGCCGCCGCCGTGGGTGCTGTGGGCCCGCGTGTCTCCGCATCCGAGCGCACCAACATGCTGCGAGACCTCCGTCGCAGCAACGATTTCGACGACCCCGAGGGCTGGATCGACACCGCGCGGGCCGCGGTCGCTGGTGCCCTGGCGGATGGTTCGGTGGCCTCGTCCACCGAACTGCGCGCCCGGCTGCCCGAGCTCGACGGGGTCGTGGAGATCGCCCCCGACCGGTCGTGGGGCGGAACGTCGCCGATGGGGCCACGGGTGCTGAACATGATGAGCGCGGCCGGCGACATCGTCCGTGGACCCAACGCCGCCGGGTGGCAGCTGTCCCGCCCGCAGTGGTCGTCGATGGAGCGGTGGCTCGGTGAACCGCTGTCGGAGGTGTCGGTCGCCGACGGCCACCGGGCGATGGTCGCGCGGTGGCTGCGCACCTTCGGCCCCGGCACCGAGACCGACATCGTGTGGTGGCTCGGGTCGACGAAGGCGTCGGTGCGGGCAGCACTCGCCGAGCTCGACGCCGTCGAGGTCGATCTCGAGGCGGGAGACGTCGGATACGTGCTCCCGGGCGACCTCGATGATGTCGAACCCGTTGCCCCGCAGGGCTTTCTGCTCCCCGAACTCGACCCGGCCACGATGGGCTGGAAGGAGCGCGGCTGGTACCTCGGCGATCACGGGCAGCACGTGTTCGACCGCAACGGCAACGGGGGACAGACGATCTGGTGGGACGGCCGCATCGTGGGCGGATGGTTCCAGCGAGCCGATGGCACCATCGGACTGCACCCCCTGGAGACGTTGCCGCGCCGCGCGATGACCCAGCTGTCCGCCCGCGCCGACGAGCTGGCCGCCTGGCTCGGTGACGCCCGCCCGAAACCGGGCTACCCGGCACCGTTCATGAAGGTCGTCGGATGACGTCGGGGCTTCGCTTCGCATTGTTCGACACCGCGCTCGGTGTGTGTGGGGTGTGCTGGAACGCCGCCGGCGCCATCGTCGCGGTGGCCCTGCCCGAGGACGACCGAGCCGACATCGAACGTCACCTCGCCGCGTTCGACGCCGTGGCCGGTGACCCCGATCCCGGTGTTGCCGAGACGATCGACCTCATCCGCGCACTCATGGCCGGCGACGACGTCGATCTGTCGGCAGTCGTCGTCGACGTCGCGGCCGTGCCCGAGTTCGATCGTCGCGTCTACGCGATCACCCGCGACATCCCGCGTGGCCGGGTGCTGACCTACGGCGCGGTCGCGGCGCGACTCGGGCAACCCGGCGCCGCGCAGGCGGTGGGCCGGGCGCTCGGTCGTAACCCGATCCCGGTGATCATCCCGTGCCACCGTGTCGTCGGCGCCGGCACCGAGGTCGGCGGGTTCTCCGCGCCCGGCGGCGCGGCGACGAAGAGTCGGATCCTCGCCGCCGAGAAGGTGTCGGGGTTCGGCGAGCCGACCCTGTTCTGACCTGTCGCACGGTTGCGACCTGCACGGATCGGTGCCGTGAGAAGGTGGGATCGGCTCACAGGAACCTGCCAGGGTTCTCGCAGCACGATGTCAGCGCATACACGGAAGGTGGGCACCATGACTGATCCCGGTGCCCGCGTGCTCGTCGTCGACGACGAGCCGAACATCCTCGAACTGTTGTCGGTGTCGCTGAAGTTCCAGAACTTCGACGTCGCGACGGCTGCCAACGGTCCCGCGGCTCTCGACAGGGCGCGCACCTTCCGCCCCGACGCACTGGTACTCGACGTGATGATGCCCGGTATGGACGGCTTCGGGCTGCTGCGTCGGCTGCGTGCCGACGGCATCGAGGCGCCCGCGCTGTTCCTCACCGCGCGGGACTCGATGGAGGACAAGATCAACGGTCTCACCATCGGTGGCGACGACTACGTGACCAAGCCGTTCAGTCTCGAGGAGGTCGTCGCTCGTCTTCGGGTGATACTGCGTCGCAACGGTTTCGGCGAGAAGCAGGCCGAGCCCACTCGGATCTCGTTCGCCGACATCGAACTCGACGACGACACCCACGAGGTGTGGAAGGGCGGTGAACTGGTGTCGTTGTCGCCCACCGAGTTCACCCTGCTGCGGTACTTCATGATCAACGCCGGCACCGTGCTGTCGAAGCCGCGCATCCTCGACCACGTGTGGAACTACGACTTCGGTGGCGAGGTCAACGTCGTCGAGTCGTACGTGTCGTATCTGCGTCGCAAGGTCGACACCGGCGACACACGCCTCATCCACACCCTGCGCGGCGTCGGGTATGTGATGCGCGAACCTCGATGACCTCGCCCGCGCCGCCGGTCGGCCCCGAGGCGGCGAAAATCCCGCGTCGTCGACGTGGTGTCCCGCTGCGGGTCTCGCTGGTCGCCCTGATGCTGGTCCTGGTGGCCCTCGGCCTCGTGGTCTCGGGGGTGTCGGTGACGTCGGCGCTGGAGAACCGCCTGGTCGACCGCACCGACAACGGTCTGCGCGGTGCGGCCGAGGGCTGGGCCCGTCCGCGTGACGGCGACGACCGCGGCCCCTTCGCCCAGGGCGGGCAGAGCGGCAGCCCGACCGCCGAACGTCGCCCGCCCTCACCGTATTACGTGATGCTGATCCGGTCCGACGGTCTGACGTTCACCATCAACGACGTCGGTGGGACCCCCGACCTGTCGGACCTCTCGCGTTTCTCCACCGATCCGGTCACCGTCGACAGCGCCACCGGGTCCGACGCCCGCTGGCGCGTGGTGAAGGTGACCGCCACCAACTCCTCCGGGGTCGCCACCACCTCGGTGGTCGCGATCAAGCTCACCGACGTCGACGACACCGTCACCCGGTTGATCTGGTTGCAACTCGGTATCGGGCTCGGGGTCGTGGTCGTCGTCGGCGGGCTCGGTTACCTGCTGGTGCGGACCAGTCTTCGCCCCCTCCGACGGGTCGAGGAGACCGCGGAGAAGATCGCCGGCGGCGAACTCGACCAGCGTGTGCCGACCTCGCCACCGAACACCGAGGTCGGCAGGCTCGCCACGTCGCTGAACGTGATGCTCCACCAGATCCAGAACGCCTTCGCCGCCACCGCCGCATCGGAGGAACAGGCCCGCGGTTCCGAGGACAAGATGCGGCGGTTCATCGCCGATGCGAGCCATGAACTGCGCACCCCGCTCACCTCGATCCGCGGGTTCTCCGAGCTCTACCGCCAGGGCGCGATGACCGACACCGGGCAACTGATGTCGCGGATCGAGACCGAGGCCGGCCGCATGGGGCTGCTCGTGGAGGAACTGTTGATGCTCGCCCGCCTCGACGCGCAGCGACCCCTCGACCGCGCGCAGGTCGACCTGTTGTCGCTGGCGTCGGACTCGGTGCACAGCGCCCGCGCGATGGCCCCCGAACGTGAGATCGCGCTGCAGGTGCTCGACGGGCCGGGGATCCCCGCGGTGATGGGCGACGCGGCCCGGTTGTCGCAGGTGTTGAGCAACCTGATCACCAACGCGATCCGACACACGCCCGACGACGCGACGATCACCGTGCAGATCGGCACCGACGACCGCGACGCGATCATCTCGGTCGTCGACACCGGTCCCGGGTTGGCCCCGGACGACAAGGCCAGGGTCTTCGAACGGTTCTACCGCGGTGACTCGTCGCGACACCGCGACGCCGGCGTCGGGGGCAGTGGACTGGGGCTGTCGATCGTGGCCGCGCTGGTCGACGCCCACGGCGGCACCGTCGGCGTCGACGACACCCCCGGCGGCGGCGCCACCTTCACCGTCCGCATCCCGCGCGCGGACTAGCAGCCGCCAGGCCGCGCCTACGATCGAGCCATGGCAACCGTGTTCAGCATGATCATCGACGGCGACATCCCTGGACGCTTCGTGTGGAAAGACGACACGGCCGTCGCGTTCCTCACCATCAACCCCGTCACCCCGGGACACGTGCTGGTGGTGCCGCGGGAAGAGATCGACCACTGGGAGCAGGTGGATCCGGGCGTGTTCGCCCATCTGACGGCGGTGTCGCAGACCATCGGCAAGGCCAACCGCGACGCCTTCGACGCACCGCGCATGGGTCTGCTGATCGCCGGGCTGGAGGTGCCGCACCTGCACATCCACGTGTTCCCCGCGCACTCGCTCGAGACCTTCGACCTGGCGTTGGCGGAGAAGGACCCCGATCCCGCCGCCCTCGACGATGCCGCGGCGAAGATCCGTGCCGCGCTGCGGGCGGCGGGGGAGACCGAGCACGTCGCCGACTGAGCCACGGCTCACAGGAAGCTGACAGGTCGGCCGCAGAATCGAGCCAGCCGGCTCGATCAGAGTCTCCTTCATGACAGCAGACACCATCGATCGGTCGGGCGACGCGACGTCTCCCGAGCCGACTCGCGCCCCCGAGATGACCGTCGTCGTCGACCGGACCCACCCGAGTCCCGAACTCGACGTCGTGGTGCCGGTCTACAACGAGGAAGCCGACCTCGAGACCGCCGTCGTGCGGCTCGCCGAACACCTGCGGACCCGCGTGCCGTATTCGGCGCGGATCACCATCGCCGACAACGCCAGCACCGACTCCACCCTGGCCGTGGGTGTCGAACTCGCGCAGACCATGGACAACGTGCGCATCGTCCACCTCGACGCCAAGGGGCGCGGGCGGGCACTGAACGCGGTGTGGAGCGAGAGCGACGCGACCGTCGTCGCCTACTGCGACGTCGACCTGTCGACCGACCTCAACGCGCTGATGCCGCTGGTGGCGCCGCTGCTGTCGGGTCACTCCGACGTAGCCATCGGGTCGCGGCTGTCGCGGTCGTCGCGGGTGGTCCGCGGCGCCAAGCGCGAATTCATCTCGCGCAGTTACAACCTCATCCTGCGCACCACGATGGGTGCGAAGTTCTCCGACGCGCAGTGCGGGTTCAAGGCCATGCGGGCCGACGTCGCGCGGGCGGTGCTGCCCTACGTCGCCGACACCGGCTGGTTCTTCGACACCGAACTGCTGGTGCTGGCCGAGCGCATCGGACTGCGTATCGCCGAGGTGCCCGTCGACTGGATCGACGACCCCAACTCGAAGGTCGACATCGTCAAGACCGCGACCGAGGACCTCAAGGGATGCTGGCGGGTCGGCCGCGCACTGGCCCATGGTGAGCTGCCGGTCGCCGAGCTCCGACGTAGCCTGGGCCGCAACCGCTTCGACGATCCGCAGGTGACAGGGGTGCCGCGGGGCATGGTCGGGCAGTTGGTCCGCTTCGCGGTGATCGGCGTGATCTCGACGGTCGCCTACGCGGTGCTGTACCTCATGCTGCACTCGCTGATCGGGGCGCAGGCGGCCAACTTCGCCGCACTGCTCATCACCGCGGTGTTCAACACCGCCGCCAACCGCGCGTTCACCTTCGGTATCAGGGGACGCGACGGCGCCGCACGACACCACATGCAGGGCATCGCGGTGTTCGTCTTCGGCTGGGCCCTCACCGGAGGGTCGCTGTGGGCACTGCACGCCTTCGCCCCCGATGCAGGCAAGCACGTCGAACTGCTCGTCCTCATCGTCGCCAACCTCGTCGCCACCCTCACCCGATTCGTCGCCCTGCGCTGGGTGTTCCGCTCGGCGCACCCGACCACCGACCTCGAAAGCGCCGCCACCGCATGAGCACACTCATCCGCCCCAGCGATCTCGACGCCCCCCGTACCGACGGGGGGCGTCGCCCCACGTCAGTGGTCCGCGACCGGATCGGTCTCGCCGTCCTCCTCGCCGGCACAGCCGTGCTGTACCTGTCGAACCTCAGCGCCAACGGGTACGCCAACTCCTTCTACTCCGCGGCGATCCAGGCCGGATCGGAGTCGTGGAAGGCGTGGTTCTTCGGATCGTCGGACGCCGCGAACTCCATCACCGTCGACAAACCGCCCATGTCGCTGTGGCTCCCGGGTGTCGCGGTCCGGATCTTCGGTCTGAACTCGTGGTCGATCCTGGTGCCGCAGGTCCTCATGGGGGTGGCGTCGGTCGCCCTGCTGTACGTGATCGTCAGGAAACACGTGGGGGCCACGGCCGGTCTCCTCGCCGGTGCCACGCTCGCGCTGACACCTGTTGCAGCACTGATGTTCCGGTTCGACAACCCCGATGCACTGCTGGTCCTGCTCATGATCGCCGCGGTGTGGGCGACGCTGAAGGGGATCGAGGACGGCCGTATCCGCTGGATGATCCTGACCGGTGTGTTCGTCGGGCTCGGGTTCCTCACCAAACAGCTCCAGGTGTTCCTGGTGATCCCGCCACTGGCACTGACCTACCTCGCGTTCGGGCAGCACACGTGGGTCAAGCGACTCGGCCATCTGTTCGCAGCATTGGCCGCGATGCTCGTCAGTGCCGGCTGGTGGGTTCTCGCGGTCACCCTCTGGCCGAAGGACTCGCGGCCCTACATCGGCGGCTCGCAACACAACTCGATCCTCGAGCTGACGTTCGGGTACAACGGCTTCGGACGGCTCACCGGCAACGAGACCGGCTCCACCGGCGGAGGCGGGGCGCGGCGAGCGACATCGGAGGTGGCCCAGGGCGCGTTCGGGGCCGGGTTCCCCGGTGGCGCAGGCGGTCCCGGTGGACGCGGCGGCATGTGGGGCGAGACGGGGTTCTTCCGCATGTTCCAGCCCGAACAGGGCGGACAGATCGGTTGGCTGATCCCCACCGCGTTGATCCTCGGTGTCGCCGCACTCGTGCTGGCGGGCCGTGCGGCGCGCACGAACACGACCCGGGCGCTGCTGGTGGTCCTGCTGATCTGGCTGGTCACGACAGCGGCCACGTTCAGTTACATGTCCGGCATCTTCCACGCGTACTACACGGTCGCGCTGGCCCCGGCGATCGCCGGACTCATCGGTGCCGGGGGAGTGCTCTGCTGGCGTGAACGCGACCGACTCTGGGTACGGTTGGTGCTCGCGGCGTCGTCGGTCGTCACCGGCGTCATGTCCTTCGTGCTGCTGAACCGGTCGTCGGACTTCGTGCCGTGGCTGAAGGTCGTCGTGATCGTGCTCGCGGTGCTCGCCGCGATCGGAGTGCTCGTCACGCGCATCCCGCGGATCGCGGCGGTGGTGGCCGCGGTGGCGATCGTGATGGGCCTCGCGGGGCCCACGGCGTATGCGATCGACACCGTCGCGACCGCGAAGAGCGGATCGATCATCAGCGCGGGACCGCAGGTCAAGGGAGGCTTCGGTCCGGGTAACTTCGGTGGACGCCGAGGCGGCCAACGAGGCGCGTTCGGTCCCGGCGGCCAGATGCCTGGCGGACAGGCGCAGGGCGGCCAGATGCCGCCCGGGATGGCCCCCGGCGGCGCGACCCCCGGCGCCGGCGCCGCGACCCGCGCCGAGGCCTTCGGGGCCATGGGCATGGGTGGTCCCGGTGGTGGCCTGCTCCAGGGCTCGAAGCCGACGGCCGAGATGGTCGCGCTGCTGGAGAAGGGCGCCGACGACTACACCTGGGTCGCCGCGGCGATCGGCTCGAACTCCGCGTCGGGGTATCAGCTGGCCACCCAGAAACCGGTCATGCCGATCGGCGGCTTCAACGGCAGCGACCCGTCACCCACCCTCGCGCAGTTCCAGCAGTACGTGCGCGACGGGAAGATCCACTGGTTCATCGGCGGCGGCCGCACGGGAGGCGGGATGAACGCCGAGGGCACCGCCACGGCCATCAGCGAGTGGGTCACCACGCACTACACCGCGAGGACCGTCGGGTCGGTGACGCTCTACGACCTCACCGCGCCGAAGGGCTGACCACGGTCGAACGCGGGTCGAGCAGGCCGACGCGGGTGCCCAGGGGCTCGCGTTCGCCGACTCGGCCCGCGTCGGCGGCACCGAAATCCCGTTGCCCGGTGGTCGGGGCTGGCATACGGTGCCTCTCCGTGGAACCCCTGACCGACTCCGACATCCGTGCGTCCTTCGTGAACGCGACGAAAGGCGAGATGAAGCGGATCGTGCTGCCCCGCGACCTGTCCGAGACCCGCTGGAAGGACATCGATTTCCTGGGCTGGGTCGATCCGACGTACGCCGGGCGGTCGTACCTGGTGACCCCCGCGGTGACAGACGAGGGCGACGACGGGTTGGTCGGGGTGGCGCTGCGCTACGAGACCGGTGGGTCGCGCAAGGCGCAGATGTGCAAGATCTGCCTCACGACCCACCCTTCGGGAGGGGTGTCGCTGATGACCGCGCGCAAGGCCGGCGAGGCCGGACGCAAGGGCAACACCGTGGGTACCTACATCTGCACCGACCTCGACTGCTCGCTCTATGCGCGCGGCAAGAAGACCCCGGCCCTGGGCAAGCAGTACCGCGAGGACCTCGACGTCGAGGCGAAGATCGACCGGGTGCGCCAGAACCTCGCCGCCTTCGTCGCGCGCGTCGCCGCCTGACGGTGCACGCGTCGATCGACACCGGTCTCCACGGAGTGATCGCGCTGAGATGTGAACCAGGCGCGGTCGAGGCCGCGTACGTCGATGAGCCGGGGACGCGCGTCGCCATCCGACGCCGCGGGCCCGCCACCCACCGGCGCACGCCGCTCGGAACCCGCGACCCGCGGGCGGTCGAGGTCGACCTCGCGGGGTGTGCGGTGACCATCCGTCCTCGACGGGCTCGGTTGACGAAACGGTCCTACCGCGTCGACATGGACGTCGACGGTGTCGCCCTCGATCTGTCGCCGCGCGACCTCACCACCAGTGAGTTCCGGTTGTCGACCATTGATGTCGCGCACAACGTGATGGCCGAACTGACGCGGCACGGCGACGGGACGATGGAGTTGATCCCGTCCACACCGGTTCGGTTGGGCCGGCGCACGTTCGATCCGCCGACCCCTTCTCGCGAGCAGTTGCTGCTGGCGCTGGCGGTTGCCGCGGCGTTCGGTACCGGTGGACTGTCGTTGCCGACAGTCGTCGGGAACGCTGTCGACGCGCTGCTGCCCTGACGACGAGGTCAGCGCTCGGCGAAGCGGTCGAGTGCCTCGACGAGGTGCCGGCCGAGTTGCTCCGAGCCGGTGTGGCCACCGTCGTCGACGACGTGCAGCACGCATCCCGGCCACGCGGCGGCGAGGTCGTAGGCGGTGTCGACCGGACAGCTCAGGTCCTGGCGGCCGTGCACCAGTACGCCGGGGATGTCGGCGAGCAGATGCGCGTCGCGGATCAGGGCGCCCTCGGCGAGCCAGGCGCCGTGCGAGAAGAAGTGGGCGCAGATGCGCACCAACGCGATCCGCGCGTCGGAAGGGCGATCGCTGAAAGGGTTCTTCTTCGGTGTGGGTTCGAGGGAGAGCACGGTGTCCTCCCACCGACACCACGCCTCGGTCGCCGCGAGCCGCACGGCCTCGTCGGGGTCGTTGACGAGGCGGTCGTAGATCGGCACGAGATCGGTTCGCGGGGAGTCGGGTTCACGCGGCGCCACCCCTGCACTCGCGGCGAAGCGGTCCCACTCCTCGGGGAAGAACCGCCCGACACCGCCGTAGAGCCAGTCGATCTCGCGCTTCCGGAAGGTGGTGACGGCCGGGATCACGATCTGCGTGACCCGATCGGGATGGGTCTGGGCGTAGGCCAGGATCAACGTCGACCCCCACGACCCGCCGTGCAGCAACCACCGCTCGATGCCGAGATGCTCGCGGACACGCTCCATGTCGGCCACGAGATGCCACGTGGTGTTGGTCTCGAGTGATGTCGACGGGTCACTCGCATGCGGCAGGCTCCGGCCGCAGCCACGCTGATCCACGTTGATGATCCGGTAGCGCGCCGGATCGAGACTGCGGCCCGCACCCGGTGCCGCCCCCGACCCCGGGCCGCCGTGCACGCACAGGGCGGGCTTGCCGTCGGGGTTTCCGCAGCTCTCCCAATAGACGAGCTGACCGTCGCCGACGTCGAGCAGGCCGTGATCGTGCGGAACGGTCGGCGGGTATGCAGGCATGTGAGCAAACCTAACGGTCGCCGACCTCGCGCACACCCGATGGCCGATACGTACCATTCCCCCCGTCTGAAGTCCCCGACTGCCCGAAGAGGTCGCCGCCATGACTGCCACCGACGCGGGTTCGTCCGCGCCCAACCCGCTGGCCCACCGGGTCACCCGCATGACCGGTCGCGCCCACGACGAACAGGGCCGCACCGCCACCAACCTCGAGCTGTTCTTCGACCTGACGTTCGTCGTCGCGTTCTCGCTGGCCGGAACCGAACTCGCGCACTACCTCGCCGACGGCGACTACAAGACCGCACTCATCGGATTCCTCTTCGCCACGTTCGCCAGCATCTGGGCGTGGATCAACTTCACCTGGTTCGCCTCGGCCTTCGACACCGACGACTGGGTGTTCCGCGTGGTCACCATGCTGCAGATGGGCGGCGTCCTCATCCTCGCCCTCGGTATCGAGCCGGTGTTCACCTCGGTGGCCGAGGGTCGCACCATCGACAATCGTGTGGCCGTCCTCGGGTACGTGGTGATGCGGGTGGCCATGATGTTCCAGTGGATCCGCGCGGCACTGCAGAGTCCGCAGTACCGCCGGACGTGCCTCACCTACGCCGCCGCAATCCTGACCGCGCAGGTCGGCTGGGTGGCGGTGATCGTGCTCGAGATGGACCTCGTCCCCACGCTCATCGCCACCGTGGGACTCGTGGCCCTCGAACTCGCCGGCCCGTTCATCGCCGAGACGCGCAACGCCGAACCGGCCACCCCGTGGCATCCGCACCACATCGCCGAGCGTTACGGACTCCTCGCGATCATCACGCTCGGCGAGGGCATCGTCGGCACGGTGGTGGCGCTGCAGGCCGTGATCCATTCCCAGGGGTGGGATATCGAGACCGCGGTCCTTGGGCTGGCCGGCATCGCCACCACCTTCGCCATGTGGTGGATCTACTTCGTGGTCCCCAGCGGCGACGCGCTGGAACTGCGGCGCGCCAAATGTTTCGGGTGGGGCTACTCCCACATCATCGTGTTCATGGCGATCGCGGCCGTCGGCGCCGGTCTGCACGTCGCCGCGCTCTACCTCGAACACGAGGCAAGCGTCTCGGCCGCCGTCGTCGTCGCGTGCGTCGCCGTCCCGCTGGGGATCTACCTCGTCGGCATCGCCGCCACCTACTCCTATCTCGTCGAGTTCGACGTGCTCAACGTGGCGCTCGCGGTCGGTGCGGTCGCGGTGCTCGGAGGGTCGGTGGCGTTGGCGGCGGCCGGGGTCGAGGTGGTCTACGCGCTCGTCGTCACCGCCATCGCGCCGGTGGTCGTGGTGGTCCTCGACGAGCTGGTCGGCACCGGACACCGTGCCACGGCGCTGGACCGATTGCGGGCCCGCGTCGCAGGGTGAGTCGCCGATACGTGTCGGCCGGTAGAGTTCCCGACCGTGCGAGTACTGGTGATCGGATCCGGCGGCCGCGAACACGCGCTTCTGGTGGGACTCTCGGCCGACCCCTCGGTGACGTCGCTGCACGTCGCGCCCGGTAACGCCGGGACAGCGGCGCTCGCGGACAACCACGCCGTCGATGTCGCCTCGAGCGAGGCCGTGGTGGCTCTCGCCGCCGAGGTCGACGCCGATCTCGTGGTCATCGGACCCGAGGTGCCCCTTGTCCTCGGGGTCGCCGATGCGTTGCGCACCGCCGGCTTCGCGACGTTCGGGCCGTCGGCCGCCGCCGCGCAGATCGAGGGCTCGAAGGCGTTCGCGAAAGACGTCATGGCCGCGGCCGGGGTCCGGACCGCCTACAGCGAGATCGTCGACACCCCGGCCCACCTCGACGCCGCGCTCGACCGCTTCGGTCCCACCTGGGTCGTCAAGGACGACGGTCTCGCCGCCGGAAAAGGCGTGGTCGTCTCGCCCGATCGCGACGCCGCACGTGCCCACGCCGCCGACCTCCTCGAACTCGGCCACCCGGTACTGCTGGAGTCGTTCCTCGACGGCCCCGAGGTGTCGCTGTTCTGTCTCGTCGACGGGACCGATGTGGTTCCGCTGCTCCCCGCGCAGGACCACAAGCGCGTCGGGGACGGCGACCGCGGCCCCAACACCGGCGGTATGGGTGCCTACACGCCGCTGCCGTGGCTGCCCGACGACATGGTGGACCGGATCGTCGACGAGGTGGTGCGACCCGTGGCGGCCGAGATGGCCACGCGTGGAACACCGTTCAGCGGCCTGCTCTACGCGGGCCTCGCCATCGGCCCCGACGGGCCCGCCGTCGTCGAGTTCAACTGCCGTTTCGGCGACCCCGAGACCCAGGCCGTCCTCGCGCTCCTCGAATCACCGCTGGGCGAGGCCCTGCACGCGACGGCGACCGGTGCCCTGTCCTCGCTCGCCCCACTGCGCTGGCGCGACGGCGCCGCGGTCACCGTGGTCGTCGCCGCCGAGCACTACCCCGCATCGCCGCGCACCGGTGACCCGATCACCGGCAGCGACGCCGAGGGGGTGCTCCACGCGGGCACCGCATTCGGCGCCGACGGCGCGGTGATCTCCAGCGGCGGACGTGTCCTGAGCGTGGTGGGCACGGGCGCCGACCTCCGCGCGGCACGCGCGCAGGCCTACGAACGACTCGAGGGCGTGAAACTCGCCGGGGCACATCACCGATCCGACATCGGGTTGGCCGCGCTCGAGGGCCGCATCACCATCCCCGGCTGATCGCGCCGGTTCACAGCACAGTGGGGTCTCAGGCGGCGAGGTTGCGGCCCAGGAACGCCAACTGGTCGGGTAACACGCTGCGCCAGAAACGATTGTTGTGCCCGCCCGGTGCGGTGGTGAACGCCGCCGGCGGGTGCAGACCGGCCATCCACTGCCGGGTGTAGAGGTAGAACTGATCGCTCGCACCGATGTCGATGAGCAGCGGGATCTTCGCGAAGGCGTTCTGCGCGCCGAACATCGAGTTCGCCTGGTAATCCTGCGGGTTGTCGAACGCCCGTGGGGGGAAGGTGCGTGGATCACCCCACAGCGCAGGTGAACTCGCCGCGATCGCAGCCACCCGCTGTGGCCCGAGGACGGCGCCGATTCGCAGAGCGCCGTAGCCGCCCATCGACCATCCGTAGAGCCCGATCCGGTCGGTGCGCAGGCCCAACGAGGCGTCGCCGGCGAGCATCGGCAGGAACTCGTCGATGATCATCGCCGCGGAGTCGGTGCCGTCGAGACGCGGGTGGTAGTAGTTGCGCCCGGTGTCGGGGGCCGCGAGCGCGAACGGTGCCGTCCCCGCCGCCACCGACTGCGCGAGATAGCGGTGCATCTGCAGGCTGGAGTCGAACGCCGTGCGCTCGTCGGTGTTGAGGGCGTGCAGCACCAGGACCACGGGCAGCACCCCGGTCACGCCCGGCGGGCGCGCCACCACCCAGCGGGTCTCGCGGCCGGCCATCTTCGCCGACCGGAAGCTGCCCGTGAGCAGCGTCGGGTCGTTCGGGGCGGTCGATGTCGGCACCGTCGACTCCGGCGAGACCTCGTCCTCACGCTGCGGTTGTGCCGCCCGCCGCGGGTCCATCCGGCCACGGTCGTCGTCCCCGCAGGCGGCAAGCGCCGCCACACCGGGCACGGCCAGGGCCGACAACCCCAGCCCGGCACGCAGCACGGAGCGACGATCGAGTGCGGTCATGAACCCGGTCGTCCCCTTCTGTCCCGGTCGCTGTCCCCAGCGGACTTCCCCGGCCGATGTGCTGTCGTCGGCGAACGACTCCACAGGGTACCGGCGAGGGCGGCCGACGTTACTGTCGAACCATGGCCGCACCGCGGAGTACACAGGCGGGGAGTTCACTCGCCGGGGGTTCACAGCGCTCCGAGATCGCGATGTTCCACGTGATGGACGTCCTCGCGGCCGGCGCCGCCCGCCGCGCGTCGGGACTCGAGGTGGTCTCGCTCGCGGCAGGACAGCCCTCGACACCCGCCCCCGCTCCGGTGCTCGCTGCGGTGCGCTCGGCACTGGCCGCCGACGTGCTCGGCTACACCGAATCGACGGGTGTCGCGCCGCTGCGTACCGCGATCGCCGGGCACTACCGGACGCGCTACGGCCTCGAGGTCGACCACGGCGACGTCGTCGTCACCACCGGCTCGTCGGGGGCCTTCACGCTGATCTTCCTGGCCGCGTTCGACGTCGGCGACCGCGTCGCGATGGCGCGCCCGGGGTACCCGGCCTACCGCAACACACTTGCCGCCCTGGGGTGCGAGGTCGTCGAACTCGACTGCGGCGCCGCGACCGGGTTCGTGCCGACCGTGGAGATGCTCGACGCCCTCGACTCGCCACCCGCGGGTCTCATCGTGGCCAGTCCCGCCAACCCGACCGGGACCGTCATCACCCCCGACGACCTCGCCGCATTGGCCCGGTGGTGCGACGACCACGGCACCCTGCTGATCTCCGACGAGATCTACCACGGCATCTCCTACGTCGGTCGTACCTCGTGCGCCTGGGAGACCTCGCGCGAATCGGTGGTGATGGGTTCGGTGTCGAAGTACTTCTCGATGACCGGGTGGCGTCTGGGCTGGATGCTTGTCCCGCAGCGGTATCGGCGTGGCGTCGAGCGCCTCACCGCGAACCTCACGATCTGCCCACCCGCGGTGTCGCAGGCCGCGGCCGTCGCCGCCTTCGACCCCGAGTCGATCGCCGAATGCGACTCGCACGTCGAGAGATACGCCGCCAACCGGGCGGTCCTGCTCGACGGTCTCGCCACCCTCGGCGTCACCGACATCGCCCCACCCGACGGCGCGTTCTACGTCTACGCCGACATCGGTGACATCACCGACGACTCCCTCGCGTGGTGCGCGCAGGTGCTCGCCGACACCGGTGTCGCGATGGCACCCGGCGTCGACTTCGACACCCGTTCCGGGAACCGGACCGTGCGGTTGAGCTTTGCCGGCACCACCGCCGAGATCGAGCGTGGTCTGGAATTGCTCACGCCGGTGTTCGAGAGCTCCCGCCTGCACACGGGCTGACCGCGGGCGGTCGGGCAGGGGTCGTTTTCCGCGAAAACACGGTGACGTGCACCACACATTTGGCAGCATGATCGGATGACGTCGGCAGCCACGCCCAAGGGAATGCGACGGCGTGCCCGATTGATCTCCGCCGCAGCAGAACTCCTTCTCGAGGGCGGCTTCGACGCGGTGCGCCATCGCGCCGTCGCCGACCGCGCCGGGCTGCCCCTGGCGTCGACCACCTACTACTTCGAATCGCTCGAAGACCTCATCGTGGAGGCCGTCACCTTCGCGTGCCACCACGACGAGGAGGCGATCCGGCTCCGGTCGGAGATGCTCACCCGACGTCGCCGGGGGCACGAGGCCACCGCGGAGGCGCTGGCAGATGTCTTCGTCGGCGACGGCACCACCCGCGACGAGCTGACCACGCGGTACGAGATGGTGGTGCTCTGCGCCCGCTTCCCACGCCTGCGGCCGGTGCTCGCCGACCGTCGCAAACTCCTCGCCGGCCTGCACTGCGAGGTGCTCGAGAAGTCGGGTCGGGTGGGCAGCCCCGAACGGATCAGCCAGCTGATGGCCGTCGTCGACGGTGCCGTGGTGGGCGCGCTCGCCGATTCGGTCGACGACGTCATGGAGGTCACCCGCGTCGCCCTGTGCGACGTCGTCGACGTGCTGGCACCCGTCCACGCCGACGACCGCCGGTTGAACAGTCGGTGAACTCGCCCGTCGCCGTTCGGTGATCGCCTGCGCTCACCCCTACCGTGGGTTTCCGTGATGATCTCCCGCCGCCGTCTGCGTCCCGTATCCGCCGCCCTCGCGATCGCGGCCGTCTCGACGATCGGACTGGCCGGGTGCGGATCGGACTCGCCCGATGCCTCGTCTACGTCGTCCTCGTCGGCCGCCGGTTCGTCCGGGGCCGCGCGCACGGTGGATCTGCAGGCGCACCGCGGTGGCCGCGGCGAGCACACCGAGGAGTCGCTGTACGGCTTCGAGCAGTCGATCAAGCTCGGCGTGAGCACGCTCGAACTCGACATCGTGCTCACCAAGGACCTCGCGCCGATCATCTGGCACGACCCGACCATCGACCCCACGAAGTGTTCGGACACCGCACCGGTCACCGCGGGCGACCCGCAGTTCCCCTACGTCGGCAAGGTCGTCCACGACCTCACCTACGCCCAGATCGAGACACTCGACTGCGGCAAGAAGCTGGCCGCCTACCCCGATGCGAAGGTGGTCGAGGGCAACAAGATCGCCACGCTCCCACAGTTGTTCGCGCTCGCCGACAAGTACAAGGCCGGTGTCCGCTACAACGTGGAGACCAAGATCGAGGGCGAGAAGCGCACCGAATCGGCCACGCCGCAGCAGTACGTGGACGTGATCCTCGGCGCGGTGAAGGCGGCGGACAAGACCGACAAGGTCGAGATCCAGAGCTTCGACTGGCGCACCCTGCCGCTGGTGAAGGCCGCTGCGCCGTCGATCCCGCTGGTCGCGCTGTGGGACGAGACGACCTGGAAGCCGAACTCGATGTGGACCGGGTCGGTCGACTACGCCTCGGTGGGCGGCGACGTGATCGCCGGCGCACAGAAGCTGGGCGTGCAGGTGCTCTCGCCGGGCTACTCGGTGCCCTACGGCCAGACCACGAAGGACAAGGATTTCGCGCTGGTCGCCGACAAGGCGTTCGTGGAGCGCGCGCACGCGATGGGCTTCACCGTGGTGCCGTGGACCATCGACGACGTCGACGTGATGAACGCGCAGATCGACGCCGGCGCCGACGGCATCATCACCGACTACCCGACCCGCCTGCGGCAGGTCCTCGCCGACCGCGGCCTGCCCCTCCCGAAGGCCTACTCCTGACCCTCGCCAGTTGGGCCGTTGTTTCCATCGACTGGGCCGTCGTTCGCACCGGCTGTGCCGAAATCCGTCTCAGTTGGGCGCCGTGGCTGATCAGGGCACAATGAGCGCCGTGTCGAACAAGCCTCGTATCTCGAATGTTCTCGCCGGCCGGTACGCATCTGCGGATCTGGTGGAGCTGTGGTCGCCGGAACACAAGATCGCCCTCGAGCGTCAGCTGTGGATCGCGGTTCTCTCGGCCCAGCGCGACCTGGGCGTCGACGTCCCTGACGGCGTCATCGACGACTACACCGGAGTGGTCGATCAGATCGACCTGGCGTCCATCGCCGACCGCGAGCGCGTCACCCGCCACGATGTGAAGGCCCGCATCGAGGAGTTCAACGCCCTCGCCGGTCACGAGCACATCCACAAGGGGATGACGAGTCGCGATCTCACCGAGAACGTCGAACAACTGCAGATCCTGCGCTCGCTCGAGCACGTGCACGCACACGGTGTCGCCGTCGCGGCCCGGCTCGCCGACCGCGCCGCGGAGTACTCGTCGATCGTGATGGCCGGCCGCAGTCACAACGTCGCCGCCCAGGCCACCACCCTGGGTAAGCGATTCGCCTCCGCCGCAGACGAACTCCTCGTCGCCCTGACCCGCCTGCGGGAGTTGATCGACCGATATCCGTTGCGCGGCATCAAGGGGCCGATGGGCACCTCGCAGGACATGCTCGACCTCCTCGACGGCGACGCCGCCAAGCTCTCCGAGCTGGAGTCGAAGATCGCTGTGCACTTGGGCTTCTCGAGCTCGCTGACCTCGGTCGGTCAGGTGTACCCGCGGTCGCTCGATCACGATGTCGTCTCCGCGCTGGTGCAGGTGGCGGCCGGGCCCTCGTCGCTCGCGCACACCATCCGACTGATGGCAGGGCACGAACTGGTGACCGAGGGTTTCCAGCCCGGGCAGGTCGGCAGCTCGGCGATGCCGCACAAGATGAACACCCGCAGTTGCGAACGCGTCAACGGCCTCACGGTCATCCTGCGGGGCTACGCATCGATGGCCGCCGAACTCGCCGGCGCGCAGTGGAACGAGGGTGACGTGTTCTGCTCGGTGGTGCGCCGCGTCGCGCTGCCCGACGCGTTCTTCGCCATCGACGGGTTGATGGAGACGTTCCTGACCGTGCTCGCCGAGTTCGGCGCGTACCCGGCGGTGATCGCCAACGAACTCGACCGCTACCTGCCGTTCCTCGCGACCACGAAGGTGCTGATCGCGGCGGTGCGGGCGGGTGTGGGCCGCGAGACGGCGCACGAGGCGATCAAGGAGAACGCGGTCGCCGTCGCCCTGGCGATGCGCGAAGAAGGTCGCGAACCCGACCTGCTCGACCGTCTCGCCGCCGACGACCGCCTACCGCTCGACCGCGCCGCGCTCGACGCCGCCCTCGCCGACAAGCACGCCTTCATCGGTGCCGCCGAGGCGCAGGTCGCCGACGTCGTCGCCGCGGTCGGGCGCCTCGTGGAGCAGCACCCCGACGCCGCGGCCTACGCGCCGGCCCCGATCCTCTAGCCGGGGCGCGACCAGCCGACCGTGATCACCCTGCTGCGGCGATGATCGCCTCGACGTTGCGTTCCGCGAGCGCCGTGATCGTCAACGAGGGGTTCGCCGTACCGGTGGTGCCCGGTATCAGCGCGCCGTCGACCACGAACAGGTCGCGGTAGCCGTCGACCCGACCGTGGGTGTCGGTGGCGCGCCCCAGCACGACACCGCCGAGCGGGTGGGCGGTGAACCGGGTGTTCACATCCTTCGCCAACGGCCCTGCACCGACAGCGATCCCGCTGCGGTCGGCGATGCGGGTGTGGACCGTGCGCAACGCCGCCTCCACGTCGCGGTTGCCACCTCGTGGCCATCGCAGGTCGACGTCGCCGGACGCGCGGTCGAGCACGAACCTGCCACGGGTGCCGTCGAGCACCATGCCCAGCGAGCCGATCAACGACAGGTCGACCGGGTTGCCCGGTACGTACCAGTTCTCCAGCGACACAGCCGTTCCGGTGGACTCGTCGACGATCCGGGTCGCCGACGGCGACGCCTGCACGAGGCCGTTCCCGCGGAGATCGGGTCCGCGTACCAGCGCCGCGTCGCCGTTGGTTCCCCAGCCCTCACCGATTGCTCCGCCCAGCTGGGGCAGGGTGCCGGTGTCGCGGGCGCGCACCAACAGGGCCGAGGTGCCCATCGATCCCGCACCGAGGAACAGGCGCCGACACCCGATGGTGCGGCGTCGGATCACGGTGGCGTCGGGCGCGAGCTCGGCGATGGTGAGCACGAAACCGGAAGCGTCCCGGCCGATGTCGATCACCTCGTGACGCGGATGGATGCGCACCCGGCCGGTGGCCTCGGCCCGCCGGAGATACGTCGAACGCAGATCGTTCTTGCTGCCGTCGGCATTGCCCAGGTTCGATTCGCCGATGATCGCCGAGGGACGCACGGCCCCGCGCAGTTCGGCGCGCACGATGTCCCAGTCCCAGATGCCGTCGATGCGTTGCAGCGCGTAGCCGGCGCGCCGGGCCTGCGCATCCCACACCCGTGAGTGCGTGAACGGTCCCGACGCCAGCACGTCACCGGGCATCGGTGATCCGCGTAGACCCGCAAGCGCGCGAGCGTAATACGGGGCCATCTCGTCGTGATCGAGGCTGGATCCGAACGCCGCTTCGAAGAATCGACGCTCGGGGCGCACGAGCGCTCCGGTGAACACCAGCGACCCGCCGCCGACGCCCGCGCCCCGCCAGACCTCGAGATCGCCGTGCTCGGTGGCCTCGAGCACCCCGCCGAACGAGTCGACGGGGATCTGCGGGAGTCCGGTCAGGGGAACGGGATTGACGGTGCGTCGCCAGAAGCCGCGCCCATCGGGTACCACGTCGTTGGCGAAGACGGCGCGGTGCGGGTCGATCGGCCATCGTGAGCCGCGTTCGAGCACGGTGACGTCGAGCCCCGCCTGTCCGAGACGCAACGCGGTGACGGCCGCCCCGAACCCGGTGCCCACCACGAGGGTGTCGCTGAACGCGGGGGCCGGCGGTGTCCGGCGATAGATCTCGGGGACCAGCGCCCGGTAGGCGGGCTCACCGATCGGAGCTGCCGTGGCGCGCACCGCCATCGGACCCAGCGCTGCGGTGGCAGCGACCCCGGCGGCGGTTCGCGCCGCCCCTGTGATGAACGCACGTCTGTCGAACACGGCTCGCCCCCCGGCTGATGTGCGTCACGCCGCACTCGGTTGTGGCCCACATCCTGCGCATCCGATCTGACATGTCGCGAGTTCAGATGACCGGAAGTGACCAGTCGGTAACCGGGGGCCACATGTGACGCCGGTCGGTTCGTGGTGCGCCTGTGGTCGGCGTCTACCTCGCGCCGTCTACGTCGCGGCCCCGGCGCGGCCCGCGACGCCCGCGATGAACTGGGCCTGGCCGATGTGCAGCGTGATGTCGTTGACGACGCTCACCAGGCGGACACCGGCGGTGACCGGCGGATCCCAGTTGTCGTCGACGATCCGTTCGATCTCGTCGGCGTCGACACCACGGATGTACTCCAACGTGGTCTCGTGCACGGCGTGGAAGTACCCGGCGAGCGTCGCTGCGTCCCCGGGCACCGCGGCCACCTCGTCGCTGGACTGGCCGTAACCGGTGGCCCAGTCGTCGAAGGGGAGGTCGAACCGGTCGCGCCACTGCGGCCACAGCTGATCGCGGCCCGAGAGTCCGGTGATGTGATCGTCGACGACCCGCGCCGAGTGCCAGATGAGCCAGGCGATGGTGTTCGCGTCGGCGTCGATCCGGTACGTGAGCACCTCGGGATCGGCGTCGTCGGTCAGAGAGGCGACGGCGTCGTCGACACGGGTGAACGCGTCGACGAGGACGTCGTGCAGGGCGGTGGCGTCGTCGGCCATGGTGGCTCCTCACAGGTCGGTGTCGTGTCGGGTGATCGGTGCAACGCCGCGGTGGGGGCGCTGCCATCCCCGCGGACACTGTCGACCGGGCGGCGCCACTAGCCTGAGGGGATGCGCCCCACCCTCGAGTCCTACCGCCACGTGGCATCGGGCAAGGTCCGTGAGCTCTACGAGATCGACGGCGACACGCTGTTGATGGTGTCGTCGGACCGGATATCGGCCTTCGACCACATCCTCTCCACGCCCATCCCCGACAAGGGGAGGGTGCTGACCGCGATGTCCTTCTTCTGGTTCGACACCCTCGGTGTGCCCAACCACCTGGCCGGCGGCGCCACCGACGAACGCATCCCGGGGTCGGTCCTGGGCCGCGCGATGGTGGTGCGGAAGCTGCCGATGCTGCCGGTGGAATGCGTTGCTCGCGGTTACCTCACCGGATCGGGACTCCTCGACTACCGGGCGACGGGGGAGGTATGCGGTATCGCACTGCCCACCGGTCTCGACGAGGCGTCGCAGCTGCCCGAACCCATCTTCACGCCCGCGAGCAAGGCCGACATCGGCGACCACGACGAGAACATCGACTTCGACGCGGTCGTGGCGCAGGTCGGTCCCGATGTGGCACAGGCCGCCCGAGCGCTGACCCTCGACATCTACACGCGCGGCGTCGAACTCGCGCGGGAGCGGGGGATCATCCTCGCCGACACCAAGTTCGAGTTCGGCACCGACGCCGACGGCGGCCTCGTACTGGCCGACGAGGTGATGACCCCGGACAGCTCCCGCTACTGGGACGCGCAGACCTACACGCCGGGACAGGTGCAGCCGAGCTTCGACAAGCAGATCGTGCGCAACTGGCTCACCGGGCCCGACTCCGGGTGGGACAGGGCCGCCGACGGGCCGCCGCCGCCGCTGCCCGGTGACGTCGCCGAACGCACGCGTGGTCGTTATATCGATGCCTACGAACGTATCTCGGGTCTGTCGTTTCGCGACTGGCCGAAGGAGGAGCAGTGACCATGCCGCAGATCCCGGTTGCGAAGAAGGTGCCGGTCACCCGCGTCCACCACGGCGACGAGGTGATCGACGACTACGAGTGGCTACGGGAGAAAGAGGATCCCGAGGTCATCGCGTTCCTCGAGGCGCAGAACGCGCTGACCGAGGCCGACACCGCCGAACTGGCCGATCTGCGTTCGGCGATCTACGGGGAGATCAAGGCGCGCACCCAGGAGACCGACATGTCGGTCCCGTCGCGGCGGGGGCGGTTCTGGTACTACGCGCGCACGGTCGAGGGCAAGCAGTACCCGCTGCGGTGTCGTGCGCCGATCGCCGGCGACGACGACTGGGACCCGCCGACGGTGTCGGGCGACGATCCGCTGCCCGGCGAGCAGATCCTGCTCGACTCCAACCTTGACGCCGAGGGCACCGACTTCTACAGCCTCGGCGCGTTCTCGGTCACCGACGACGGAGACCTGCTCGCCTACAGCGTCGACGTCAAGGGCGACGAGCGGTACACGTTGCGCTTCAAGGATCTTCGCACCGGCGAGATGCTCGCCGAGACGGTGGAGAACACCGCACCCGGCGCGACGTGGTCGCACGACGGCAAGCACATCTTCTACCTCACCGTCGACGACGCCTGGCGCCCCGACACCGTGTGGCGCCACGACCTCGGCGCCGGTACCGACGACGTGACGGTGTTCCACGAACCCGACGAGCGGTTCTGGGTCGGCATCGGCGGCACCCGCAGCGACAAGTACCTGATGATCGGGCTGGGTTCGAAGATCACCTCCGAGGTGCACGTCCTGTCCGCCGACGACCCCACCGGTGAGTTCCGCGTGGTGTGGCCTCGTCGCGACGGCGTCGAATACGACGTCGAGCACGCCGTCATCGGCGGTGAGGACCGGTTCCTCATCACCCACAACGAGAACGCCGAGAACTTCGAACTCCTCGACGCGCCCGCCGATGACCCCACGGCCACCAGGACTCTCGTGCCGCACTCCGAGGAGATGCGCATCGAGGGCGTCGACGCGTTCGCCGACCATCTGGTCCTCAGCTACCGTCGCGGCGCGACGCCTCGGTTCTCCATCGCCGACATCCGCGATGCCTCGAGCGCGACGGAGGTGTCGTTCGAGGAGGTGACCTTCGACGAGCCGCTGTCGACTTCGGGCCTCGCGGGGAATCCCGAGTGGGCGGCACCCCGTCTACGTATCGGGTACTCGAGCTTCATCGAACCCAGCGAGGTCATCGATCTCGACGTGCGGACCGGCGAGCGGATCCTGCTCAAACGCCAAGTGGTGCTCGGTGATTACGATCCAACCGACTACGAGCAGAAGCGCGAGTGGGTCACCGCCGCCGACGGCACACAGGTCCCGTTGTCGATCGTGAGCCGTAAGGGGGTGTCGCGGCCGGCGCCCACGCTGCTGTACGGCTACGGGTCCTACGAGGCGAGCATGGATCCCGGGTTCTCGATCGCGCGGCTGTCGCTGCTCGACCGTGGCGTCGTGTTCGTCATCGCCCACATCCGCGGCGGGGGTGAGATGGGGCGGCACTGGTACGAGAACGGCAAGACGCTCACCAAGAAGAACACCTTCACCGACTTCGTCGACGCGGCACAGCATCTCGTCGACACCGGTGCCACGACGCCGTCGCAGCTGGTGGGTGAGGGAGGTTCGGCCGGTGGGCTCTTGATCGGCGCGGTCGCCAACCTCGCACCCGAGCTGTTCAGCGGGATCCTCGCGGTGGTCCCGTTCGTCGATCCGTTGACGTCGATCCTCGACCCGTCGCTGCCGCTGACGGTCATCGAGTGGGACGAGTGGGGCAACCCGCTCGAGAACGCTGAGGTCTACGAGTACATGAAGTCGTATTCGCCATACGAGAACGTCGAGGCGAAGCCGTACCCGTCGATCCTGGCGATCACCTCTCTCAACGACACCCGCGTGATGTACACCGAGGCCGCGAAATGGGTTGCGCGGCTGCAGGCGAACACGACGTCGGACAACCCGATCCTGTTGAAGACGGAGATGAGTGCCGGACACGGTGGCGTGAGTGGCCGCTACAAGCAGTGGGAGGAAGTCGCCTTCGAACACGCCTGGGTCCTCCGCCAGACCCGCGCGATCTGACCCACCCCACCCCAACCCCACCTCCGCCAGTTGGGCCGTCGTTCCGCGCAGTTGGGCCGTCGTTCGCGCCGATTGGGCCGTCGTTCTACTCCGAGGGTCGGTAGCCACGAATCACGAGGGCGTCGGTGATGGTGCGGATCACCTCATCGGGACGGGGAGACAGGGTTGCCGAGTCGACTCGGATCGGTTCCCAGCCCCGGTTGCGAACGGCGAGGTCGCGGCGACGATCGTGGGCTCGATCGGCGGGTGACGTGTGGAAGTCGACGCCGTCGTAATCGATGCCCACCTTGTAGCGGCGGTATCCGAGGTCGAAGCGTGCGATCAGTTCACCCCGTGCGTCGCGGACCTCGATCTGTGTCTCGGGTTTAGGCAGTCTCCCCTGGATCATCACCCATCGAAGCCAACTTTCCCCAGGTGATTCGGCATTCGCATCGATCAACGGGACCAGTTCCCGAAGCTGCCGGATCCCTTTCGTGCGCGGATGGACCCGCACGTACGACCACAGCTGCCCGACGTGCAGACCGGTCGCGGCGACCAGGGCGTCGAGACGGCCGAGCGCCATCCAGGCGGGTGTTCTCCGACCGAGGTCGTACGCGGTGCGGATCGGCGAGGTGACCGCGATTCCGTCGACGACCTCGATCATCCCCGGTTCGAGGCCATCAGTCCGGACGATGTGGACGTCGTTGCGCGTGCGTCCCTGACCGCTGAGGTCACGGATCAGCTCGACCTCGTCTCCGTTGTCGTTGAACTTCGCCCCGTGCAGGACCGCAGCACTCGTTCCCGCGACGACCGCGCCGGGTCCGGCCCGCATCGCGGCCGCGCGGATCACGTCGACAGGGGACAGATCGATGCCGGGCTCGACGTAGATCCCGCGATGGAGACGGTGGTGATCGCGCCGGATGTCGTGTGCGCCCGCATCTGCCCGGATGATGTGCGCTGTTCCCCACAGGGGGTGCTCGCCGAATGCCATGACACGTTCGACGGTGTGGGCGGCGATCTGGTTTCATTCGGCGGCGCTCGGGTCGTCATCGGCCCAACTGGTGGAAACGTCGGCCCAACTGGCGCCAACGTCGGCCCAACTGGCGCTTACGTCGGCCCAACTGGCGGAAACGACGGCCCAACTGGCGGGGGTGGGGTGGGGTCGGGTTTGGGTGGCTCAGGGTGCAGAGATGACACGAGCCCCGCCGGAAGGTTCCGGCGGGGCTCGTGTGGTCAGGCGATCAGTGCATCATCACCGGGGCGGCCTTGACGGGCTCGCCGTTCTCGTCGACCGGGGTGGCGACGGCGATCTTCTTGCGCGGCAGGAAGAATGCCGGCACGAGGCAGATCACGATGAGCACCACGGCGACCACGAAGGTGTCGCCGAAGGCGCCGGCCGAGGCGCCCGGTGTCGGTGCGGCCAGACCCTTGAGGTTGGTCGCGAGGATCACCGAGATGACCGCGGTGCCGATGGAGGCGGCGGTCTGCTGGACGACGTTGACCAGGGTCGAGCCGTCGGCGACGCTCTCGGCCTTCAGGGTGGCCAGCGCGGCCGACATCATCGGCATCATCGACATGCCCATGCCGAGGCCCTGCACGAACAGTGCCGCACCGAGCAGCCAGTACGAGGTGTCGGCGCCGAGGAACATGAACACGCCGAGACCGATCGCGATGAGCACGATGCCGGTGAGCACGAACTTGCCGGGGCCGATCTTGTCGGTCATGCGACCGGCGATTGGCATCGTCAGCATCGCGCCGAGGCCCTGTGGGGCGACCAACAGGCCGGCCATCAGGGTCGACTCACCACGCACACCGATGAAGTACTGCGGGAACAGCAGCGACGCACCGAAGAACGCGATCAGGAAGAACGTGAACGTGACGACGGTGATGCTCAGCGTGCGGTTGCGGAACAACCGGAGATCGAGCAGCGGGGTCTTGCCACGCAGCGCGTGGACCACGAACGACACGATCAGGGCGGCACCGATCACCATGGGGATCAACACCTTCGCCGACATGAACGTGCCCTCGGAGTTCGACGACGAGACGCCGTAGAGGAACACCGCGAGACCGGGGGAGAGCAGGAGCAGTCCCACGAAGTCGAACGGGGGCTTGGACTTCTCCTCCTCGCCGTCGAGGATCCACGCCGAGTACGCGATCGCGAGGATGCCGATCGGGACGTTGATGAGGAAGATCCAGTGCCACGACACGAACTCGATGAGCACGCCGCCGAGGATGGGGCCGGCGATGGGTCCGAGCAGCATGGGGATACCGAGTACGGCCATGATCGAGCCGACGCGCTCGGGACCCGCTGCGCGCGTGAGGATCATCATGCCGACGGGCATCAGCATGCCGCCGCCGGCGCCCTGCAGCATGCGGAACGCGACGAGCGACCCGATGTTCCAGGCGAAGGCACAGAGGATGGAGCCGAGGACGAACAGCACCAGCGACGTCAGGTAGACGTTCTTGGTGCCGAAACGTGCTGTGGCCCAACTCGAGAGCGGGATCACCGCGGCCAGCGCCAGGGTGTAACCGGTGGCCGTCCAGGCGGCGTTGGCGGCGGAGGTGTTGAACACGTCCTGGAAGGTGTTCTGCGCCACGGCCACGACCGTGGTGTCGAGGATCGACATGATCGCGCCGAGCACGACCACGGCGGCGACCTTCAGGGTCCGGGCGTCGAGCCCCGACCCCTGATCGGCCGATGTTGTCGAGGAGGTCATCGGTTCACTTTCTGATGGTGCCGGTGTGCGAACACCGGATCGGATTCGGACAGGTAGTCGCCGCTGACTATCGAGTGCAGAGCGTCATGGAGGTTGGTGCGCAGCTCGGCGGGCAGCCGGTGGACGAAATGCCGGAACTGCTCCTCCTTGCTGTCGAGATGGGCGTTGACCACGGTGTGGCCCTCGTCGGTGAGGGACACCCGCTTGATACGGCGGTCGTGGCTGTCCTCGCGTCGGTCGACGAGACCCAGGCCCACGAGCTTGTCCACGTTGCGACCGGTGGCCGCGACGGACAGGTGCAACGCCTCGCCGAGTTCGTTCACCGACAGCGCCCGCCCCCGGCCCGAGAGGACCATGAGGGTGCGGAAGTGTGAGAACGAGATCTCGGTGTTGAACAGGCTGTCGAGCGCATCGACCTCGGCCGTGGACATGAGGCGCCCGAGGAACTCGACGAGGACGTCGAACGTCTGTTCCGTGGATGCCGCGGTGTCCGCGGAGGGGTCGGTGATGGTCACCGGAAAAAGGTAATGCCCGCGCAACTATTGCCGCCACTGCAATTGTTGTGACATGGCGCACGTCGACGAGAAATCGCATGTGAGCCGCGTCACGAACACCCTGCGGACGCCGTGACTACGCTCGTCGCATGACCTCCATCAAGTCCATCCCGCTCACCACCCTCCAGGGTTCCGACACCAGCCTCGCGGAGTTCGACGGCCCGGTCCTCGTCGTCAACGTGGCCAGCAAGTGCGGCCTCACCCCGCAGTACACGGGGCTGGAGAAGATCGCCGAGGACTACCGCGATCGCGGGCTCACCGTCGTCGGCGTGCCGTGCAATCAGTTCATGGGCCAGGAGCCCGGCACCGCCGAGGAGATCGAGACGTTCTGCTCGACCACCTACGGCGTCACCTTCCCGCTGCTCGAGAAGGTCGACGTCAACGGCGACAACCGGCATCCGCTCTACGCCGAGCTGACCCAGGCGTCCGATGATTCCGGCGAGGCCGGCGACGTGCAATGGAATTTCGAGAAGTTCCTCCTCGACGCCGACGGCACCGTGGTCAAGCGTTTCCGTCCGCGCACCGAGCCCGACGCCCCCGAGGTCATCGAGGCCATCGAATCGGTCCTCTCCTGAGAGTTGGCGCGCCGTACACGGCGACATAACCGACGGCTCACCTGCGAGATGGACACTCGGAGCCATGGCAGGACAGTTGTATGTGTCGGTCTCGGGGATCCGCGCCGACACCCTCCCCGACGCGCAGGCCTTCGTCGACGAGCTCGCCCGCCGCGAGGTGCCCACCTCGCTGCTGGTGTCGCCGCGACTCAAGCACGGATATCGCCTGGCCGACGACGCCGAGACCGTCGACTGGCTGCGCGAGCGGCGATCGGGTGACGACGCGATCGTGTTGCACGGCTACGACCAGGCGGCCACGAAGCGACGGCGCGCCGAGTTCGCGGTCATCGACACCCACGAGGCCGCGCTGCGTCTCGCCGCCGCCGACCGGGTGCTCGAGGCGGCGGGCCTGCGGACACGCCTGTTCGCCGCGCCCCGGTGGACGGCGTCGATGGGTGCCACCGCCGCGTTGCCCGCGGCCGGGTTCCGGGTGAACCTCGGCTTCACCGGCTGGGACGACCTGGTCACCGGCCAGTTCACCCGGGCACGGGTCCTCGGTTTCGGCGACGGCTTCCGGGCCGATGCGTGGTGGGCGCGGATGGTGGTCGTCTCGACGAACCGGACCGCGCGCCGTGGCGGCGTGGTCCGGTTGTCGATCGCGGCCAAGCACCTGCAGACGCCCATCGCGCGGCAGACGCTGCTCGACTGCGTCGACCTCTCGCGTCACCACGGGCTGACGCCGGTCACCTACCGCCGTCTCACCGGGGTCGCCGCCGGGCGCGGCGCCGCCTGACCGGTAAACTCTGCTCGATCGAGAACCCTCAGGATCGAGTACCGGTCGATCGGAATCAGGAGCGCACTCTCATGGCACGTGTGGTGGTCGATGTGATGCCCAAGACGGAGATCCTCGACCCGCAGGGTCAGGCCATCGTGGGCGCACTGGGACGGTTGGGCTTCTCCGGCATCGCCGACGTCCGCCAGGGCAAGCGGTTCGAACTCGAGGTCGACGGCACCGTCGACGACGTCGCACTCGACCGCATCGCGGCGGAGTTGCTGGCCAACACCGTGATCGAGAACTTCACTGTCTCCCGGGCCGAGCAGTGACGGCACGCATCGGCGTCATCACCTTCCCCGGCACCCTCGACGACGTCGACGCCTCCCGCGCGGTCCGCCTCGCCGGCGCCACCCCGGTGGAACTGTGGCACGCCGACACCGACCTGCAGGGTGTCGACGCGGTCGTGGTGCCCGGCGGCTTCTCCTACGGCGACTATCTCCGCGCCGGGGCCATCGCGCGCTTCGCCCCGATGATGGGTTCGGTCGTGGAGGCCGCCACCCGCGGCGTCCCGATCCTGGGGATCTGCAACGGTTTCCAGGTGCTGTGCGAGGCCGGTCTGCTGCCCGGCGCGCTCACCCGCAACATCGGTCTGCATTTCGTCTGCCGCGACCAGTGGCTCGAGGTCGCCTCGACCACGTCGGCGTGGAGCAGCCGCTTCGAACCCGGCGCAGAGATCCTGGTGCCGCTGAAATCCGGCGAGGGCCGCTACGTCGCCTCCGACGAGGTCCTCGACGAGCTCGAGGGCGAGGGGCGCGTCGTGTTCCGCTACGCCGGGGACAACCCGAACGGATCGATGCGCTCGATCGCCGGCATCTCCAGCGCCGACGGCCGCATCGTCGGACTCATGCCGCATCCCGAGCACGCCACCGAGCCGCTCACCGGACCCAGCGACGACGGTCTGGGGCTGTTCTACTCGGCACTCGACGCCGTGCTGGCCACCGCCTGATCTCCGTGGCCGACACCGCGATCACCACCTCGGCGACCGCGCAGGGACTGTGCGATTTCGTCGACGCCTCGCCGTCGCCGTTCCACGTATGTGCCACGGCGGCAACGCATCTGCGTGACGCGGGGTTCACCGAACTGCGCGAGGCCGACGCCTGGCCCACCGAGCCCGGCGCCCACTTCGTGATCCGCGGTGGTTCGCTGATCGCCTGGGACGCACGCGACGCGGGCGAGGCCTTCCGCATCGTCGGTGGGCACACCGACAGCCCGAACCTGCGTCTCAAGCAGCACCCCGAACTGCGCTCGGCGGGTCTGCGGATGGTGGGTCTCGAACCCTATGGCGGGGCCTGGCTCAACTCGTGGCTCGACCGCGACCTCGGTCTGTCCGGTCGGGTGGCGACTCGTCGCGGCACCACGATCGAGCAGCGGCTCATCCGGGTCGACGCCCCGATCCTGCGGGTGCCGCAGCTCGCGATCCACCTCTCGGAGGACCGCAAGGGCGTCACCCTCGACCCACAGCGACACCTCAACGCGGTGTGGGGTGTGGACACCGGCGACGACCGGACATTTCTCGAGATGGTGTGTGCGCGAGTCGATGTCGATTCCGCAGAGGTCCTGGGCTGGGAGCTGATGACGCACGACCTCGCCCCGAGCGCGGTCGTCGGAGCCGACGGCGACCTCATCAGCGCTCCGCGGCTGGACAACCAGGGCACCTGCTACGCCGGTCTGCGCGCACTGCTCGACGGTGCGGGTGGATCCACCCACACCCGCGTCCTCGCGCTCTTCGACCACGAGGAGGTCGGCAGCGCATCCGATCGAGGAGCGGCGTCGGATCTGCTGGTCTCGACGCTGGAACGGATCGTGGCCGGACGCGGCGGCGACCGGTCGGAGTTCCTGCGCACCATGGCGGCCAGCGTCTGTGTCTCCGGCGACATGGCCCACGCGACGCATCCGAACCACCCCGACCGCCATGAGCCGGCCCACCGCATCGCGGTCAACGGCGGCCCGGTGTTGAAGGTGAACCAGAACCTGCGCTACGCCAGCGACGCCGGCGGTGAGGCGTTGTTCGCGCTGGCCTGCGAGCAGGCGGGCGTTGCGCTGCAGCGGTACGTGCACCGCGCCGACCTGCCGTGCGGGTCGACGATCGGCCCCATCACCGCGACCCGAACCGGTCTGTCGACCGTCGATGTGGGTGCTCCGCAGCTCGCGATGCACAGTGCGCGCGAACTGATGGGCGCCACCGACATCGTCACGTATTCGGCTGCGCTGCAGGCCTTCCTGTCACCCGTCTGAGGGTTCGACACCGCGGAGCTCGGTGCCGATCAGGGCCTGCTCGGCACGGCTGAACAGCCACGCGAGGGCATCGGGATCGTCGTCGATGGTGATCTGCTCGTAGCCGATCAACAGATACATCGACCATTTCGCGAACATGTCCGCTCCCCGCCGGTCGCCGAGGATGTCGAACGCGGCGTCCGACAGCGCTTCGATGCGCTGGGCGTCGACCTCCTGCTGCACGGCGCGTACCTCGGGATCGAGGCTGCTCCACGTGCGGATCGCGGCCTCGGCCCGGTATGGCAGTGACAGACCGATCGCCCGGAGCGCATCGATACGCGCCCGGGGATCGGATTGAGCGCGCACACCCTCCACCAGCAGCGTGGTGCTCTCGGTGTGCCAGTGGGTGATCAGCTCGCCGGTGTAGGTGCCCCAGTTGGCGAAGAAGTGATAGAAGCTGCCCGAGGTCACCCCGAGGCGACGACAGACCTCGGCGAGCTTGAGTCCGCCGTAGCCCTGGTCGGCCAGGACTCCCAATCCGGTCTCCAGGTACGCCTGGCGCGAGGTCGTCGATACCACCCGCTCAGCCTAGACTCCATAAGTTCACTTATGTTAGTGTGACGCACGCCACCACAATCAACCGGAGGTCGACGTGAGTTTCACCAGTTCCGACGAGGTCGCCACCTACATCGGGGGCATCTTCGAGACCGCCTTCGCCGACGCCGAGCTCGGACCGAAGCTGGCCGAGACCGGCATCGTGCTCGAGTTCGACTTCAGTGATCCCGAGACGCACCTGATCATCGACACCACCGCGGGAGCCGTGCACAACGGCCGCGACGGTGCGCCGCAACCGGCCGCGACGATGTCGATGACCGCCGACGTCGGCAACGCCTACTGGCAGGGGAAGGTGAACCTCCCGATGGCCATGGCGAAGAAGAAGATCAAGGTCGAGGGCAATGTCGCATCGCTGCTGAAGATCGCGCCGCTGTCGAAGAAGTTGTTCCCCACCTACATCGAGCGGCTCACCGCCGACGGCCGCGACGACCTCCTCGTCTGACCCTCACCTCTCTGCAGGAAGACCACCATGAGTGCACCCACCGCCGATCGCACATTCCACCCCGATTCCATCTCGCCTCTCTCGTTCTGGGCCGCGAGCGCCGCCGACCGCGAGGCGACCTTCGCCCGGTTGCGCGCCGACGCCCCGGTGAGCTGGCATCCGCCGGTCGAGGGCCCGCTCATCCCGCCCGAGCAGCCGGGGATCTGGGCGGTCGCACGCCACGCCGACATCGCCTACGTGTCGAAGCATCCCGAACTGTTCACCTCCGGACAGGGCGTGATGGTCGAGGAGGTCCCCGAGGAGATGCTCGAGGCGGCCATGTCGTTCCTCGCGATGGACGGCAAACGACACTCGCTGCTCCGCCGCCTGGTGAGCGCGGCGTTCACCCCGCGTCGGGTCGCGGCGATCACCGAACAGATCGAGAACCAGGCCCGCATCATCGTCGACGACCTCCTGGCCACCGACTCCGGCGACTTCGTGGCCCAGGTGTCCAAGCGACTGCCCATGTGGACCATCTACGAGATGATGGGCCTGCCCGAAGAGCATCGTGAGGCCGCGGCCCACCATGCCGACGGCATGGTCTCGTGGAACGATCCCGACGTCGCCGCGGGCCGCGAACCCGGTGAGGTCCTCAACGAGTCACTCGTCGCCCTGCTGAGCCTCGCCCTCGATCTCGCCGAGGCGCGGCGCACTGACCCCCGCGACGACCTGATGACCAACCTGGTGGAAGCCGAGGTCGACGGCGAGCACCTCACCGACGAGGAGATCGCGGCGTTCTTCGTGCTGCTGTCGGTCGCCGGCAACGACACCACCCGCAACACCATCAGTCTCGTCGCCCGTGCGCTGCAGGACAATCCGGATCAACGAGCGCTGCTCGCAGGCGACTTCGAAGGCAACGCGGCGAGCGCGATCGAGGAGTTCGTGCGATACGCGACCCCGGTGATGACGTTCCGTCGTACCGCCGTCGTCGACACCGAACTGGGCGGCCGGCAGATCAAGGCCGGCGAATGGCTGTTGCTGCTCTACCCCTCGGGCAATCGCGACGCCGAGGTCTTCGACACCCCCGACGATTTCGACGTGACCCGTTCGCCCAACCCACATCTCGGGTTCGGTGGCGGGGGACCGCACTACTGCATGGGCGCGTTCCTCGCCAAGACGCAGCTGCGAGAGCTGTTCGGCCAGTTGCTCTCCCGTGCGTCGGGACTCACCCTCGGCGATCCTGAGTACCTGGTCGGGAACTTCGTCCACGCCGTCCGGTCGATGCCGTACACCCTCGAGCCGGCGGAGAACGCGCGATGACCGACCTGGCGGGAAAGAGCTTCGTCGTCACCGGCGCCGCGTCGGGCATCGGCCACGCGGTGGCCACCGCTCTCCTCGACGCCGGTGCGCAGGTACACAGCCTCGACCGCAACACCCCGACCGCGGCGGTCACCGCACACATCGAGGTCGACCTGGCCGATCCGCGCAGCATCGATGCCGCGGTCGAAGCACTCGACGGCGAGTACGACGGACTGATCAACGTCGCAGGCATCCCCGGCACCGCGCCCGGCGACCTCGTCCTCGCGGTGAACGCGCTCGCGGTGCGTCACCTCACCGAGGCCATGTTCGGTCGGCTGCGGGCCGGTGGGTCGATCGTGGTCGTGTCGTCGATCGCCGGGATGAACTGGCCGCTGAGACTCGAGGCGGTACGCGACCTGCTGGCCACCGACACCTTCGACGATGGCGCCGCCTGGTTCACCGACCACCCGCAGGAGGGCAACGCCTACAACTTCTCGAAGGAGGTCGCCACGGTCTACGCGATGTCGATGTCGCTGGCCATGGTCGAGATGGGGTTGCGGATCAACGCCGTGCTCCCCGGACCTGTGGAAACCCCGATTCTGCCCGACTTCGAGGAGTCGATGGGCAAGGATGAACTCGACGGCGTCAGAGGTCTGCTGGGCCGACACGCCCAGCCCGACGACATCGCCGACGCGATCACCTTCCTGGTCACCGACTCCGCACGCTGGATCAACGGCCACGCGCTGGTCGTCGACGGTGGTCTCAGCGGAGGCATCCTCACCGGCGTCGTACCGGCACCCGAGATCTGAGAAGGACATCCCCATGGCTGCACCCACACTCCCCACCACGCCCGTCGCCGAGCCGGTCGACAAGTCCGTGCTCGCCGATCTGCGCCGGTACCACGCAACCGGCGTGACGCGCGACATCGGTTGGCGCACCACACAGTTGGCTGCTCTGGAGAGCATGCTCGACGAGCGTGAGGCCGACATCGTCGCCGCGCTCGACGCCGACCTCGGCCGCGCCGGCTTCGATGCCTGGCTCGGTGACATCGCGTCGACCAAGGGCGAGGCCACCTTCGCCCGAAAGAACCTGAAGAAGTGGATGAAGCGGCAGAAGCAGTCGCTGCCGTTGGCGCAGCTGCCCGCCCGCGGTTGGGTGCAGTACGAGCCGCTCGGCGTGGTGCTGGTGATCGGCCCGTGGAACTACCCCGTGTACCTCACCCTCGGCCCGCTGGTCGCGGCGATCGCGGCGGGCAACTGCGCGGTCCTCAAGCCCTCGGAGATGGCGCCGGCGTCGTCGGCACTGCTGGCGCGCATCGTGCCGCAGTACCTCGACACGAAGGCGTTCCGGGTGATCGAGGGCGACGCCTCGACCACCCAGGACCTGCTGGCCATGGGCTTCGACCACGCCGTGTTCACCGGCGGCACCGAGGTCGGCAAGAAGATCATGGCCGCCGCGGCACCCACGCTCACCCCGGTGACCCTCGAACTCGGCGGCAAGAGCCCGGTGTACGTCGCCGCCGACGCCGATCTCGACGTCACCGCACGCCGCATCGCCTGGACCAAGCTGCTCAACTCCGGCCAGACCTGCATCGCGCCCGACTACGTGCTCGCCGACCGCTCGGTGGTCGACGAGCTGGTGGCCAAGATCGGCGACACCATCGCCGAGTTCCGCGCCGACAAGACCGAGCCGACGGTGAAGATCGTCAACGATCGGCAGTTCGACCGGCTGTCGGGTTACCTCGACGCCACCAGCGGTCGGATCGCCCTCGGCGGCGGCGTCGACCGCGAGAACCTGCGCATCGAACCGACCGTGGTCGTCGATCCCGATCCCGACGACGCCGTGATGGAGAACGAGATCTTCGGCCCCATCCTCCCGGTGCTCACCGTCGACTCACCCGACGCCGCGATCGCCTTCGTCAACGCCCGCCCCAAACCGCTCGCCAGCTACGTGTTCACCTCGTCGAAGGCACTCGGGCAGAAGATGATCGACGCCATCCCGTCGGGCGGTGCGGTGGTCAACCACATCGCGATGCACTGCCTGATCCCCAGCCTCCCGTTCGGCGGTGTCGGGGCCAGCGGCATGGGCGCCTACCACGGCCGGTGGGGGTTCGAGGCGCTCAGTCATCGCAAGGCGGTGCTGGCCAAGCCGACGAAACCCGATCTGTCGCTAATCTATCCGCCGTACAGCGACCGCGCGGTGAAGCTGCTGCGCCGGATGCTCTGAGAGGGGAGCGGTCGTGCACGTGACGGTCGATCGGGACATCTGCTGCGCATCGGGCAACTGTGAGATGGCAGCACCTGCGGTGTTCGAGCTCGCCGACTCCGGCGATGTGCAGGTCGACGACGCCGCCGTCGACGCGAACATTGATTCCGTCCGCCGAGCGATCAGCGAATGCCCCACCCAGGCGTTGACGCTCGTCGACTGAACCGTCAGGTCAGTACTGCCCGAGGTAGAACCGCACGCCCTGATCGTCGCGGCATTCGGCGACCGTCGCGTACGGCATCCGTTCGGGGCCCGAGATCACCTCGCCGCCGCCCTGCCGGACACGCGAGACGGCGAGGTCGATGTCGTCGACGGTCCACATCGCGACGGCCGAGTGTGCCTCCGCGCCGCCGGCGATCCCGATCTGCGGGCGGGCGTCGTCGACCTCCCAGCCGTCGTCGATACGTCCCGCGGAGAACTCCCAACCGAGGACCGAGCCGTAGAAGTCGCGCAGGGCGCCGCTGTCAGGGGTCTCGATCGTGAGGTAGGTGAGCTCCCCGTGTCCAGCCGGGTGCAGATCGCCGCGCGGCTCGTCGGGGTCGGGGACGTACACCGCGAACCGGATGCCCTGATCGTCGACGCCGTCGAGTGAGCCGGGGTGCCCGCCGGGCTCGGTGACGTCACGGCCGCCGGCGGCGATGATCGCCGTACGCGCGGCGTCGAGATCGTCGACCGCGTACACGCAGAACACGGTCCGCAGGTCGTCGAGACTCGAGATGCCCAGTCGATGGCCCAGATTCGTGACCTGTCGGGTCTCGGGGTCGTACCGCCAGCCGAGCACCGACCCGTAGAACCGCACCGCGGCGTCGACATCGGGCACACACAGCGACGGATAGATCAGGTCGCCGCGGCGCACCCGCGCGACGGTCGCCGACCTCGAGGGTCCGCTCAGCATCCAGCGATGTCCGAACGGGTCGATGATCGCCCCGGTACGGGATCCGTAACCCTCGTAGGGTTCCCGCTGCACCGTGGCCCCGCCCGCGCGGGCCGCGGCGACCGCCCGATCGGTGTCGGGGACCGCGAGCATCAGGCTCACCGACACCGCGCCCGGGGCCGGTGCCACCAGCCCGAGATCGGGGGCGGGTTCGGCGAGATACACCACGCCACCACCGATCTCGATCTCTGCGTGCCCGATGACACCGCCGTCCATCACGATCGGCTCGCCGCGCAGCGTGCCACCGAGGACCGTGGTGTACCACTCGATGGCCGCGCGCCCGTCGCCGACGGTGAGATAGGGCAGGGCGCCCGGCCGCTCCACGACAGGAGCCGTGGCTGCGGCCTGGGTGACGGTGACGGTGACGGACATGTCGATTCCTTCCGGGAGGGTGGCGCCCCGCTCGAGGCGAGTGCGCAGGCGGCGTCGAAAATCTGCCGACGGGTCGAGGGGGGTGTCGTCGGCGCGCAGGACGGCGAGCGGATCTCGTCCCTCGGGATGGGTGGTCACGACACGCCTCCTCTCGCGGTCGGGGCGCCCGGATAGTGGGCGCGGAAGTCGCGCTTGGCGCGGGTCAGCAGGGCCTCGGTCGCCGAGACGGTGCGTCCGAGGTGGTCGGCGCAGTCGCCGACGGTCAGATCATCGACGTAGCGCAGGGTGAGCACCGCCCGATGCAGCGGCGTGAGCTGTGCGAGCACGTGTTCGGCGATCAGCCGGTCGAGCTCGGTGTCCCACCCGTCGTGGGCGGTCTCGGGTACGTCGGCGACCGGTGTGGCGGTTCGTGCGGCGCGCCGCCAGTGGTCGGCCAGCTTGTGTCGGGCGACGCCGACCAACCATGCGGTGCCGGCTGCGGGCATCGTGCCCCGCCGGGCGGCGTCCATCGCGGCGAGGAACGTCTCCGAGGTCAGGTCCTCGGCCACGGCGGTGTCGCGGCACCGGCGCAGCAGGTATCCGTAGACGACCGGTACCGCGTCGTCGTAGATCTCGAGGAGCGCGCCCGCGCCCGATCCGCCACTCACATCCCCATAGTCGTCGGGTGGCGCGGAAATCCGGCGGAATCGGGTACAAGCCGTAGTCTGAGCGGCGTGGCGCATGGTCCGTTGATCCGGTTGCTCGGCGATGCGATGACCATCCCGCTGCGGGTGGGCAACCTTCTCACGCGCTCCACCTCCGACGTCGGAACACTTGCCCCGGACCAGGAGATCGACAACCCGGCGCCGCCGAACACCGCCCACGAGCGACAGAAGGTCGCCTACAACTTCTTCTCCGGGATCGGTCCCGAGATCGCCAACCCCGGCGGCGCGCTACCAGGCGCGAACCGGTGGGACGACGCCGTCGACCCGACCCACCCGAACCCGGTGATCCTCGTCCACGGCACCGGTGGCGGCGGCCAGACCAACTGGGGCACCTACGTTCCGTTGCTCACCGGCGAGCGCTTCTCGGTGTTCACCCTCACCTACGGTGCGCTGCCGCATCTGCCGTGGCCGCTGTCGGCGATGGGCGGCATGACGACGATGGAGGAGAGCGCGGCCGAACTCGGCGACTTCATCGACCGGGTGCTTGCGTCGACCGGTGCGCAGAAGGTCGACATCGTCGGTCACTCACAGGGCACCCTCGTGCCGAACCACTACGCGAAGTTTTTGGGCGGGGCCGACAAGATCGACCGGTACGTGTCGCTGGCGCCGCTGTGGGAGGGCACGAGCGCCTTCGGGGCCGGTCTGCTGCACACGGTCGACCTGCGCCTCGGTATCGACCCGCTGAAGGTGTTGCCGTGTCGGGCGGTGTCGCAGATGACGATCGGCTCGGCCTTCCTCGCCCGGATGAACGCCGACGGCGGTCCGTACGTCCCCGGGATCCGCTACACCAACATCTCGACACGGTTCGACGAGTTCGTCCGGCCGTACACCAGCGGTCAGCTGCCCGCGATGTCCGACGATCAGGACGTCACCAACATCGTGGTCCAGAGCAACTGCGCGCAGGATTTCTGCGACCATCTCGGGATCTGCGGGTCGCCCCGGTCGGCGCGACACGTCCTCAACGCACTCGATCCCGATCACACCGAGGAGGTGCCATGCGTGTTCGTCCCGCCGTTCTTCGGCTGACCGCTCTCGCGACACTGCTCATCGCCGTCGCGGCCCCGACCGCCACCGCCGCCCCGCTGCCGGTGACCTACGACTTCTTCGCCGGCGCCCGTGCCGAACTGGCGAACCCCGGCGGTTCGCTGCCCGGCACCAACGACTTCCGGTGCCGGCCGAGCGCGGCGCACCCCGAACCGGTGATCCTGGTGCACGGCACCGGCGGCAACCGGCAGACGAACTGGGCGACCCTCGGGCCGGTGCTGCACAACGCCGGATACTGCGTGTTCGCCCTGAGCTACGGCGCCCTGCCGGGCACGCCGTACCCGCTCAACCAGCTCGGCGGACTCACCAGCATGATCCCCAGCGCCCGGCAGCTCGCGACGTTCGTCGACCGGGTGCGAACGGCCACCGGAGCGTCGAAGGTCGATCTCGTCGGTCACTCCGAGGGCACGCTCATGCCCGAGTGGTACGTGCGGTACCTCGGCGGCGCGCGGTTCGTACACCGGTACGTGTCGCTCGCCCCGTACTGGAAGGGCCAGGACCAGACGCCATATCTGCGGCTGGAATCGGCAACGCGCGCACTGGGACTCGATCCCAAGGCGGTGCTGCCGTGCCCGGAGTGCGCGGAGGAGCAGTACGGCAGCCCGTTCATGAGGGCGATCAACGCCGGCGGCACCCCGTACGCGCCGGGTGTCACCTACACCAACATCATGACCCGCTTCGACGGCATCGTGGAGCCCTGGACCGACGGCTTCGTACCCGGTCCGCGCACCACCAACATCGTGGTGCAGGACACCTGCGCCGCCGACCGCTCCGACCATCTGTCGCTGGTGTCATCGCCGCGCACCGCCGCCCTGGTGCGTACCGCGCTCGACCCCGCCCACCCGGTGCCGGTGCCGTGCGTGCCGGTGGCGCCAGGACTTCCGGGCTGATCGAGGCCTGGCCGGCCGACCGATGAGTTCTGCAGGCCGGCCCGGTCAGTACCGGTATGGCCACAGCAACGATCTCCAGCGCACTGCTCTCCAGCGACGACCCTGCCCGGCTGCGTGACTGGTACGCGCACGCGTTCGACGCCACCATCGAGCATGTCGGTGACGAACCCGGATATGACCCCGGTGAACCGGTCGTCTATTCCGTGGATCTGGACGGCTTCTATCTGATGATCGACAGCCGCGACGACGTCTCCGGCCCGGCTCGCGAACCCGCGCGCCTCATCCTCAATCTCGAGGTCGACGACATCGGGGCGACGGCGGCCCGCGTCGACGAGCTCGGCCACGGCTGGTTCGCCCCCGTGGAGGACCGCGACGGCAGCTGGTTCGGGACCGCGACCGATCCCGACGGCAACCTCGTGCAGATCATCGCCCTGAGCGACGCGATGGTGCGCGACGCGCAGGAGGCCTCGATGACGCCGTTCAGCGGCTTCGCCGTCCGCGATGTCGACGCGGCCGCGACCTTCTACGGCGACGTGCTCGGGCTGCGGGTGCAGCGCGCGGACTCGGGGATGTTGACGCTGCACCTCGACCGCCGCACGCGGGTCCTGGTGTATCCGAGCGACGACCACCGCCCCGCCTCGCACACCGTGCTGAACATCCCGGTGGCCGACATCGACTCCGCCGTCGACGATCTCGTGGGCCGAGGTGTCGCCGTCCTGCGCTACCCCGGGATGCCGTGCGACGCCAAGGGCATCATGCGCGGCCGCCAGATGGGCATGGGCCCCGACATCGTGTGGTTCGCCGACCCGTCGGGCAACGTGGTGTCGCTGCTGCACTGACGGCCGGCGCGTACCGATCGCTATCCTCGGCGTCCATGACGGTGGCGGCGATGGAACGACGCCAGATCCCGTTGTATCTCGCGGCACTCGCGGTCGGCGCAGCGGTAGGGCTCGGTGTGCCCGACGTCGGCCCGCTCGCCGGTCATGCGGTCACCCCGGTGCTGATCGTCCTGCTCTACGCCACGTTCCTCGCGGTCCCTTTCGGCCGGATCGGCGCAGCGGTGCGCGACGGTCGTTTCCTGCTCGGTGTCGTGGTGCTGAACTTCGTCGTCGTGCCCGCGGTCGTGTTCGCCCTGACCCGCGTGCTGGCCGACGATCGGCCGGTCCTGGTCGGCGCGCTGCTGGTGCTGCTCACGCCGTGCATCGACTACGTCATCGTGTTCAGCGGACTGGCCGGCGGGGCGTCGGACCGCCTCCTCGCGGCGGCCCCGCTGCTGATGCTGTTGCAACTCGCGCTCTTGCCGCTCTACCTGTGGGCCTTCGTCGGGTCCGACCTCGTCGACGTGATCGACATCGCCCCGTTCGCCGAGGCGTTCGTGCTGCTCATCGTGGTGCCGCTGATCCTGGCCGGCATCACCCAGTCGGTCGCCCGCAGACACCGTGCCGGTCGGGGCGTCGTATCGGCGATGGCGGCGGCGATGGTGCCGATCATGATGGTCACCCTCGCGGTCGTGGTCGCCTCGCAGATCGACGTGGTGCGCGACCGGTGGTCGTCTCTGGTGTCGGCAGCTCTGGTGTTCGTCGCCTTCCTGGTGGTGATGCCGTTCCTCGGCGCCGGTGTCGCCCGGATCGCCCGATACGACGTCGCCGCCACCCGCGCGCTGGTCTTCTCGGGCGCCACCCGCAACTCGCTGGTGGTGTTGCCGCTCGCCGTCGCTCTGCCCTCCGCACTCGATCTGGCGCCCGCGGTCGTGGTGACGCAGACGCTGGTCGAACTGGTGGGAATGGTCGTCTACGTGCGGGTCATCCCGATGGTGATCGGCCGATCGTCGACGCACGCTGCCGTCACCGGCGCATGAGAAGATGATCGGCGTTCGTCCGGACATCCGGATGGGCCGACAACGGGAGGGGTGGGGCACGTGGGTCCGGGAACGCGACGGCGCTGGTTTCGTACCGCCGCCTCGCTGACGGCGATCGTGGGTGTGGTCGCGCTGGTGGCGACCGTGATCGGCTGGTCGACATCGGGGTCGACCACCGACGACGAGGCGATGTCGCCGATGCCGCGCAGCGTCACCACCGAGGAGCCGATCCGCTACGTCGCCCTGGGCAGCTCGTACGCCGCCGGCCCCGACGTCGGCGACCTGATCAACGCCCGCTGCCTGCGCAGCCGCGACGACTACCCGCATCGTGTCGCCTCGGGTTGGCGCGCCGACCTGACCGACGTGACGTGCTCCGGATCGACCATCCCCGACATTCTCGACCGCGCGCAGCCCGGTCGGGCCTCCGAGCCGCAGATCGACGCGGTGCGCTCCGACACCGACCTGGTCACCATCACCACCGGCGGCAACGACCTCCGTTACATCGGTCGGCTCACCGAGATCAGTTGCGCGAACTGGCTGGCCGAGCCGGTCAACGTCGACGGCAAGAAGTGTCGCCCGGGACGGCCGTCGCCGCCGCCGGTGCCCGCCGACTACGACCGTCTGCGGTCGTCGATGATCCGCCTGGTCGACGCCGTGAAGGCCCGCGCCCCGCGCGCGGTGATCATGATCGTCGACTACCTCCCGGTGCTCGACGCGCAGGCGACGACCTGTCCGGTGGTCCCGCTCGATCCGGTGCAGGCGCGGCAGACCGTCGACACCTTCGCCGCCCTCACCGCGACGACGCGTGCCGCCGCGGAGGCGACGGGCGCGACACTGGTGAACGCCGCGGCCGCCGGCGCCGATCACACGGCATGTTCGGCGTCGCCCTGGGTCTACGGTTTCCGTCTGCCGCTGCCGTACCACCCGAACGCCGAGGGACGCGAGGCGATGGCGTCGCTCGTACTCGACGCGCTGGAGACCTCGGGGCTGCGACGCGCTACGACGCCGAGCTGACCGACCGAGACCACACCTCGGTCAGACGGCGACGGGGGTGTCGTGCGAGCGACGCTGCTTGAGCAGGACCCACACCGACGACGCCGCGAGCAGCAAGCCGGTCCCGAACAGGGCCGACCCCGCCAGCGGCGAGAAGGTGTAGTGCACGGCGAGGCCCGCGGCCATCGTCAGCACACCCACCGGTAGTGACTTCGCGGGCGTCTGCGCACGCCAGTCGAGCGTGCTGCGCCCGGTGGTGATGAGGCTGATCGGACTGCGGCGCAACACCTCCACGATGAAGATGGTCATCGCGACCACCGCGACGTAGGCCAGGACGATCTCGAGGCCCGTCGGGGCGTCGATGTCCTCGAGGACCGTCGGCTGCACCACGCTCAGCGCCACCGCGTGGGCCAGGTAGATGCCGAACGACCGGTCGGCGGCGGTGCGCATGAAGCGCGCCGCGATCGATCCCGCCCGGCGTCGCTCCTGCCAGATGGTGCCGATGCAGTAGAGCATCGCGATGATCGCGATGTAGGCGAACGTGTTGTGCAGCATGAAGACGTTCGTCGCGCGGAACATGTCCTCGCCGCGGTCGATGAGCTCGAGGAAGTAGATCAGCGTGACCGCCACGACGATCCCGCCGACGCCGAGCACCGCCCACCGGAACCGCTTGGCGAAGCGGGTGAACGCCTCGAAGTGCATCGCCGCGAGAGCGCCGGAGAGGATGAAGAACTGGTAGGGGAGCAGGGTGATCTCGAGGTGGCGCCACAGCACGCCGACGGGTCCCTCCACCAGGAAGCCGTGCTGCGGCCGCACCATCATGTAGAGCAGCACCGAATGGAACGCGAAGCTCGCCGCCAACAGGTATCGGTGGTACCCCCAGGTCTTGCGCATCACCCACAGCAGCGCCGGGAAGATGGCGTAGATCTGCATGCTCACCGACAGGAAGTACAGGTGATACCAGGCGCTGCCGGTGATGAGGTCGTAGACGATGCTCTTCGCCGCCAGTCGGGCGGCGTCGAGCGACGCCACGGTGTCGGTGATCCCGGTGACGCCGCCGCCGAGATAGTGGCCGTAGAGCCAGTACATGAGGCTCCACACCAGGAACGGAAGCCCGATCAGCTTGTAGCGACGACGCCAGAACGGCCACACGTTCAGTTCGCGGTTGCGGTACTGATAGGTCAGCACGAAGCCGGTGAGCGCGAAGAACCCGTAGCGGGTGTAGCGCAGGAGGGTCTCGACGGCGCCGGCCGCGACGTTCGCCGGTGACGCGACACCGAGCATGACGTGGTCGAGGATGACGCCACCGAAGGTGACCAGACGTACGAGGTCGATCTGGTGCAGGTGCTTGTCCCGAGTGACCGGCGGGGCCGCGACCTCCACCGGTTCGGCGGGATCGGCGGCGGTGCTGGGTTCGGTCGCGGTGCTGCGTTCAACGCCGTCGGGGTCCGCGCCGGGGGGTGTCTGACCCGACGGGACGTCAGTGGGAGAAGCCATGATGAACCGAGACGATACTGCGCGATCCTGTGTGTGCCCTGCCGAGCCACACCTCAGGAGGGCAGGTGTCGCCGGAATTCGCGCGGGCTGACGCCCCTGTGCCTGGTGAACGCGGCGCTCAGCGCGAACGCACTCCCGTACCCGATCTCGCGCGCCACCGACTCGAGTGTCCGGGTGGGATCGGCGAACAGATCCGCGGCCATCGTGAGTCGCCACTGCGTCACGTAGGTCATCGGCGCCGTCCCCACGAGCTCGGTGAACCGGCGCGAGAACGCTGATCGGGACATGCCGGACGCGGACGCGAGGGTCGTCACCGTCCAGGGGTGCGCGACGTTGTGGTGGATCAGTCGTAACGCCACTCCCACAACCGGATCGGACTGCGCGGCGTACCAGCGCGGGGTCGGCGCGTCGGGCCGGTCGAACCACGATCGCAGACCGGTCACCAGCACGAGATCGAGCAGCCGGTTGAGCACCGCCTCCTGGCCCGGTGCCTCGCGCCGCATCTCGGCGTCGAGGACCGCGGTCAACGGATTGTCGTGGCCACCGATCACCGTCGCGCGGTCGACCGCGCCGAGCAGTCGGGCGCTGACCTCGCCTTCGACGGCGTAGGTGCCGATGAGCATCTCGGTGTCGGGACGGCGCCCGGGTTGTGCGTTTCCCCACGTCCGGACGCCGAGCGACATGTGGTCGGGCAGGGTGGCGCCGTTCTCGGTGCGGCAGACGCCGTCGGGATGGATCACCGCGGTCACGGTGGTGTGTTCGGCCGGCTCGTCCTCGGTGTGGTCGGCGAACACGTACGGATCCGGTCCGCGCAGGATCACGATGTCGCCCGCGGTCGCCCGCAGGCGCGTCCCGTCGTCGTAGGCGATGGTCACCGCCCCGGTGGTCATCACCACCACCGTCAGCGGTGCCTCGTCGCGCACCCGCAGCGCCCACGGCGAGGCCATCACCACCCGCAGCAGGAACGCGCTCTGCGCGCGGGGACCGTCCAACAGTCCCGACATCGAGTCCATGAGGACGATTGAACATGTTCGGGGCTTTCCAGCCATGTTCTGTGCTGCGGTACCGGTGTGGAATCGATGCCATGGCCACCACAGCACGCGTCACCGACGCGTTCCTCGTCCTCGGCGTCACCACCTCCGGACTCGTCGCGGGGTTGTTCTGCGCCTTCGCCTACGCGGTGATGCCCGGCCTGCACCGCACCGACGACCGCACCCTGGTGACGGCGATGCAGAAGATCAACGTCGCGATCGTCAACCCGGTGTTCCTGCTGCTCTTCTTCGGGGGACTGGTGGTCGCTGTCGCCGCGGCGTGGTGCAGTCGTTCGCAGCCGATCGGGCCCTGGGCGATCGCCGCGGCCGTGCTCTACCTCGTGGGGATGGTCGTCACGATCGCGGCGAACATCCCGCTCAACGACCGCCTGGCCGCGTCGTTGGGTCTCGATGCGGACGGCGCCCGCGAGGTGTTCGAGACGGCCTGGGTGCGGTGGAACAGCGTACGAGCGGTGGCCCACACCGCGGGGTTCGTCGTGCTCGCAACAGGACTGGTGATCGGCCGGGCATAGTGGGCACATGTCTGTCGAACGGGTCCGGGCCGGTGTCCTCGATGTCGCCTACGAACGACACGGTGTCCCCGGTGGTCGCGCAGTCGTTCTCGCCCATGGGTTCCCGTACAGCCCGCGCTGCTTCGACGATGTGATCGAACGACTCACCGATGTCGGGGCCGACGTGGTGGTGCCCTACCTTCGCGGGTACGGACCGACCCGATTCGTGGCGCCGGACACCGTGCGATCGGGCCAGCAGGCCGCGTTGGCACACGATCTGCGCGATCTGATCGGCGCGCTCGATCTCGACCGTCCGCTGGTCGCCGGGTTCGACTGGGGTGGTCGTGCCGCGTGTCTGGTGTCGTTGCTGTGGCCGCAGATGGTGTCGGGTCTGATCACGGTCGGCGGCTACAACGTGCAGGACATCGCCACCGCCTCGACGACCCCGTCGCCGCCCGCACTCGAGCGCCGCGCCTGGTACCAGTACTACCTGCACTCCGAACGCGGTCGGGCCGGCCTCGCCGAGTATCGCTCGGAGATCGCGCAGCTGCTGTGGACCGAATGGTCGCCGACGTGGCGGTTCGGGGACTCCGAATTCACGGCGACGGCAGAGTCTTTCGGCAACCCCGACTTCGTCGACGTCGTGGTGCACTCCTACCGGCACCGCTACGGCCTCGCCGACGGCGATCCCGCGTACGACGACACCGAGGCCGAGATCGCCCGTCTGGGAACGATCGACGTGCCGACCGTCGTGGTCGAGGCCACCGAGGACCCCATCGAAGCCCTCTCGGCATCTTCGCGTGATCACGCGGCACACTTCACCGATCTCCGCGACGTCCGCCGCCTCGACTGCGGCCACAATCCACCCCAGGAACTCCCCAGCCTCTTCGCCGACGCGGTGCGAGTACTGCTGTGACGCCCTCCGATCGCGAGATCACTCACCGACGAGAACAACTCGCCGTTCGCGTGAACGCCGCGATGAATCTCCCCGAGGCGATCGAGCCCGGGGCCGAACCGATCGACAAGTACCTCCTGCAGGCTGACCCCGCAATACTCCGTGAGCTGGCGGCGCTCATCGCGAACGGCATCGACGACCAGGTCGACGTCATCGTGGGAGTGGAGGTCGGCGGCATCGCACTCGCCGCCGCTGTAGCTCTTGAGACCGGTCTGCCCTGGTCGATCGGTCGACGACCGCATGGCTCCACCACCATCACGCGTGTCGTGGGTACCCCGATCGCCGGCCACACCGTCGTCATGGTCAAGGACGCAGCCGTCGGTGGGGGCTCGTTGCCTCCACTCGCCCAATCGCTTGGGCCATTCGGGGCCGAGGTCGCCGCAGTGGCTGTCGGGCTCTCCTGGAACGACGACATCGCCGTCGATCTCATGCAGTCGGGATACGCATCGGTGATCGGTCTGTGCGCATCAGATCTCAGAAAACACTGGGCCTGACAGCATCTTTCGTCCACACGGGCGTCTGCGGTCGTGGCGATTGTCGGTGGGCGCAGGTAGTATCGAACACATGATCGACGGGGTGGTAGATGCGACAGTGGTTGCGCTGCAGTCGTTTCTGTCGTCTCTCGGCGATCACGACACTGCTGATTCCGAATCCGCGGCGGTTGATCGGATCGCGGTTCTCGAAGCGATCAAGGCGGGATGCGCTGCGGCGCAGGCAGTCGAGACAATTCGGCTCGAAGAACTCCGTGTCGAGGCCGAGACCGCCGCGGGTGTACCGAAGAGTCGACAGGGCCGCGGGTTGGCCTCTGAGGTCGCGTTGGCCCGCAAGGCGTCGGGTTCCTCGGGTGGTCGGTATCTCGGGTTCGCGCGGGCGTTGATGCGCGAGATGCCCCACACCCGTGCCGCGTTGGCGGCCGGTGTGTTGACGGAGTGGCGGGCGACGATCCTGGTACGAGAGACCGCGCACCTCACCCCACGCGACCGGGGTGAGATCGACCAACGTATCTGCGCCGACACCTCAAAGTTGGAGGGAGTGGGTGACCGCGCGCTCGATGCCGAGGTGAAGCGTCTGGCCTACGAACTCGACCCACAGGCTGTCGTCGACCGCCACGCACTGGCGAAGTCCGACCGCCGAGTGTCGACTCGTCCCGCCCCCGACGGGATGGTGCGGCTGTCCGCGTTGCTGCCGCTCACGTCGGGGATCTCGGTGTACGCCTCGCTGAAGAAACATGCTGACGCGACCGTCGGTGGTGATGACCGGACGCATGCTCAGGTCATGGCCGACACCCTGGTCGAGCGGGTCACCGGCGCCGCGACCGCGGATGCACTACCCGTGGCGGTGAACCTCGTCCTCTCCGACGAGGTACTCCTCGGGGACAGCACCGCGGCCGCGCATGTCATCGGCTACGGACCCATCCCCGCTGAGGCGGCCCGAGCGATGGTGAATTCCGCTCTGGATGCCGAGACCCGGTCCACGCTGCGAAAGGTCTACGCGACCCCCACATCGGGTGCGTTGACGGCGATGGAGTCCACCGCGCGTCTCTTCCCGACCGGATTGAAGACGTTCTTCGACCTGCGCGACCAGACGTGCTGGATCCCGTACTGCGATGCCCCGATCGCCGAATACGACCACGCCGACCCTCACGCCGATGGTGGCGTCACCTCAGCAGCCAACGGCGGCGGCATGTGCCTGGCCCACAACCGAGCCAAACAAAACCCACGGTGGCGGGTCATCACCAGCGACGGCACCGACATCGCGAGACACACCGCGACCATCACCACACCCACCGGGCACAGCCATGCCTCCAGAGCGCCGGCACCACCGGGCCACCACGATGAACCGGTGAGCGTCATCGAACGACAGCTCCGGGCACTGCTCGACGCCGCCTAGATCACGCCGCCGGGTTTGCGCCACACGATCGAGTACCGAAAGAGAAGGTGGCGTCGAAATCGCGAGCCGGGCAACAGTTCTGCCGACATCTTCCGCATCTCGCGGTAGCTGACCGGTGGCGGCCACACCACCGGGCTCTCGTGATCCCACATGGTGTGACGGCGAATCTGGATGTGCGCGGTCACGAAGGAGATCCCCTCCATGAGGAGATCGCGAGGGAACTCGCTCCGTGCGCAACTCACCACCACCAGGGTCCCGCCGGGTCGCACCAGCTCGGCGAGACGCATCAGCCCCCTCTCGGCATCCATGTGGTGCAGGGCTGCGAAAGACGCCACCGCATCGAATGATTCGGGCTCGAAGGGGTGCTCGAAAAGATCCCCGCAGATGTAGGCGATGTCGTCGGACTCTTGCCGCGCCGCCTCGATGCTCGCCGAGTCGGGATCGAGACCGGTGACGTGCGGGACGTGGCGTCGTAGCCGGCGGGCGAGCATCCCCTCGCCGCAACCGACATCGAGCGCGGTCTGCGCGGCGCCCAATGCCGGCGGATCAGTGAGCCGGTAGTAGTGCGTGTTGTAGTTCCACCGGTCGCGCTCGGGGATGGTGCTCGACGTCATGTCACCTCCGCCCGCTCGCCGCTCGAATGTCCGATTCGGAGCGTACCCGTCCCACGACGCCGATGAGGTCACCCCAGTGCGGCTCGGATCACCTCGGCGAACGGGGTGCTCGGGCGGCCCAGGAGGTCGGCGAGATCGGTCGAGGTGGTGTCGAGATCGCCGCGCGCGATGCCGGCGTCGGAGTCGGCGAGGACCGCGGGCATCGGCTCGGGCACACCGGCCGAGGCGAGTGCGGCGGCGTAATCCGCCTCCGGGAGATCCTGGTACCGAACGGCCTTGCCCGACACCTCGGCCAGCACCGCGGCGATGTCGGTGTAGGTGAGGTGCTCGGAGCCCGCGAGCTCGTACACCCGCGGTTCGCCGGCGATCAGAGCGGCGGCACTCGCGCCCGCGTAGTCGGCACGTGTCGCCGGTGCGACCTTGCCGTCGCCCGCCGCCCCGTAGAGGACGCCGCCGTCGAGGGTGGGTTGCAGCGATGCGGTGTAGTTCTCCGAGTACCAGCCGTTGCGCAGCAAGATGTGGTCGAGACCGCTGTCGGCGAGGACCTTCTCGGTGGCGACGTGCTCCTCCGCCAGCAACAGCCCGCTCGACTCCGCGTGGAGAACGCTCGTGTACGCGACAAGACCGACCCTCGCGGACACGGCGGCCTCGATGACAGCGGTGTGCTGCGACACCCGCGACCCCACCTCGGACCCCGAGATGAACAGCAGCCGGTCGACCCCGGCGAACGCCGCCGTGAGCGCGTCGCGATCGGAGTAGTCGGCGACACGGACGGTGACTCCGCGGTCGGCCAACGGCGTGGCCTTCGCCGCGTCGCGCACCACCGCGACGATGTCGCCGGTCGCGACACCCCGCTCGATGAGAGCTTCGATGGACAACGATCCGAGCTGACCGGTCGCCCCGGTCACCGCATATGTGGTCATGGCGTCTTCTCCGACTGTGGTGGGACCGCCGGACAGCCCCGGCGATGACTCCAGTGATAGCACTAACTATTCGTGCAGTGCAAACACCGCAGCATGCGCACCCTCGACGGGGGTATGCTCTCGGACATGTCAGCGCCCGAGATCCCCGACGCCTCGCTCGAGGCCGACGTGTTCGCGCGCAACTGTGGTTCGCGTGACGTCCTGCAGAACCTCACGGGCCGCTGGGGCCTTCTCGCACTGCTGGCCCTGAGCGAGGGCGACTACCGCTTCAACGCCCTGCGCCGTCGCGTCGACGGGGTCAGTGAGCGGATGCTGTCGCAGACGCTGCAGACCCTGGAGCGCGACGGGTTCGTCACGCGCACGGTGCTGCAGAGCATCCCGCCGCGCGTCGAGTACTCGCTGACCGAACTGGGGCGAGCGGTGTCGGTGTCGGTGCGATCGCTGGTCGAGCAGGTCGAGGGGGCGGTGCCGACGGTGATGGCCGCACGCGAGCGCTACGACACCGAATCGGGTCGGTGAAGGGCTAGTTCGCTGTCGGCGTATCGCACACCGAAACACCGGCCTCACCTGCAGCGTTGACGCAGAGGACACCACTTCCGCCGAGGGGCTGTACACACCCTCGGCGACACATCTCCGGTGGCACAGACAGGCGCCCACTACAGTGGTGACAAGGCTTCCGACGGGTGAGTTGTATCCGCATCACACCTGGTCGGCCGAGGTACGTAAGGGAGAACAATGTTCGAACGGTTCACCGATCGCGCTCGCAGGGTTGTCGTCCTCGCCCAAGAAGAGGCGCGGATGCTCAACCACAACTACATCGGCACCGAGCACATCCTGCTCGGGCTGATCCACGAGGGCGAGGGCGTGGCGGCCAAGTCGCTGGAGTCGCTCGGCATCTCGCTCGAGGGTGTGCGCAGCCAGGTCGAGGAGATCATCGGCCAGGGGCAGCAGGCGCCGTCGGGCCACATCCCGTTCACGCCGCGCGCCAAGAAGGTGCTCGAGCTCTCGCTGCGCGAGGCGCTGCAGCTCGGCCACAACTACATCGGCACCGAGCACATCCTGCTCGGCCTGATCCGCGAGGGCGAGGGCGTCGCCGCCCAGGTCCTGGTGAAGCTCGGCGCCGACCTGAACCGCGTCCGCCAGCAGGTCATCCAGCTGCTCTCGGGCTACCAGGGCAAGGAGCCGCAGGAGGCCGGTACCGGCGGACGCAGCTCCGAGTCGGGTACCCCGTCGACGTCGCTGGTCCTCGACCAGTTCGGTCGCAACCTCACCGCGGCGGCCGCCGACGCCAAGCTCGACCCGGTCATCGGGCGCGAGAAGGAGATCGAGCGGGTCATGCAGGTGCTGTCGCGACGCACCAAGAACAACCCGGTCCTCATCGGTGAGCCCGGCGTCGGCAAGACCGCCGTCGTCGAGGGTCTCGCTCAGGCGATCGTGTCCGGCAACGTCCCCGAGACGCTCAAGGACAAGCAGCTGTACACCCTCGACCTCGGTTCGCTGGTCGCCGGCAGCCGTTACCGCGGTGACTTCGAGGAGCGCCTGAAGAAGGTGCTCAAGGAGATCAACACCCGCGGCGACATCATCCTGTTCATCGACGAGCTGCACACGCTCGTCGGTGCAGGTGCCGCCGAGGGTGCGATCGACGCCGCCTCGATCCTCAAGCCGAAGCTGGCCCGAGGCGAGCTGCAGACCATCGGTGCCACCACGCTCGACGAGTACCGCAAGTACATCGAGAAGGACGCCGCCCTCGAGCGTCGTTTCCAGCCGGTCCAGGTCGGCGAGCCCTCGGTGGAGCACACCATCGAGATCCTCAAGGGTCTGCGCGACCGGTACGAGAGCCACCACCGCGTCTCGATCACCGACGGTGCGCTGGTGGCCGCGGCCACCCTGGCCGACCGCTACATCAACGACCGCTTCCTGCCCGACAAGGCGATCGACCTCATCGACGAGGCGGGCGCGCGGATGCGCATCCGTCGGATGACCGCGCCGCCGGACCTCCGCGAGTTCGACGACAAGATCGCCAACGCGCGCAAGGAGAAGGAATCGGCGATCGACGCCCAGGACTTCGAGAAGGCCGCGAACCTGCGCGACAAGGAGAAGCAGCTCGTCACCGAGCGCGCCGAGCGTGAGAAGCAGTGGCGCAGCGGTGACATGGACGTCGTGGCCGAGGTCGACGACGAGCAGATCGCCGAGGTGCTGGGCAACTGGACCGGCATCCCCGTGTTCAAGCTCACCGAGGAGGAGACCACCCGTCTGCTCCGCATGGAGGACGAGCTGCACAAGCGGATCATCGGCCAGGTCGAGGCGGTCAAGGCCGTGTCGAAGGCGATCCGTCGTACCCGCGCCGGTCTGAAGGACCCCAAGCGTCCGTCGGGCTCGTTCATCTTCGCCGGCCCGTCCGGTGTCGGTAAGACCGAGCTCTCGAAGGCGCTGGCGAACTTCCTGTTCGGCGAGGACGACGCACTCATCCAGATCGACATGGGTGAGTTCCACGACCGCTTCACCGCGTCGCGTCTGTTCGGTGCCCCTCCCGGCTACGTCGGGTACGAAGAGGGCGGCCAGCTGACCGAGAAGGTCCGCCGCAAGCCGTTCTCGGTGGTGCTGTTCGACGAGATCGAGAAGGCCCACTCGGAGATCTACAACACGCTGCTGCAGGTGTTGGAGGACGGGCGTCTCACCGACGGTCAGGGTCGTACGGTCGACTTCAAGAACACCGTGCTGATCTTCACCTCGAACCTCGGTACCGCCGACATCTCCAAGGCCGTGGGCCTCGGCTTCTCCTCCGGCGACGGAACCGGCTCGAACTACGAGCGGATGAAGCAGAAGGTCAACGACGAGCTGAAGAAACACTTCCGCCCCGAGTTCCTCAACCGCATCGACGACATCGTCGTGTTCCACCAGCTCACCCAGGAGGAGATCATCACGATGGTCGACCTCATGCTCAACCGCGTCGAGGGTGCGCTGAAGAACAAGGACATGGCGCTCGAGGTGACCGACAAGGCCAAGAGCCTGCTGTCCAAGCGCGGTTTCGATCCGGTGTTGGGTGCGCGGCCGCTGCGTCGCACCATCCAGCGCGAGATCGAGGACCAGCTCTCGGAGAAGATCCTCTTCAACGAGATCACCCCCGGGCAGATCGTCCTGGTCGACATCGACAACTGGGACGGCGAGGGCGACGGAGACGGCGTGAAGTTCACCTTCAAGGGTGAGAAGAAGCCGGTCGAACTCCCCGAGTCGCCGGTGGAGCTCACCAAGGCCGCCGACTGACCGCGGTCACGTACTGACACGAGCGGGGCGCATCCGAGAGGGTGCGCCCCGCTTCGTGTTCTTGACCACACTTTCGGCCAGGTCGGATAGCCGAGGTGGGGTGGAGTCGTTGAACGCTTCGACAGGTAGACGACGATTCCAAGGAGAGACTTCACATGGCAGCCTCGACCACGCCGATTCGTTCGCAGCTCAGCGTCCTTCTCACGCTGACCCACACCGAGATCCAGATCGCACAGACCCGAGTGATCCAGGCCCGCACCGAGGCCGTTGCCGACGAGCTCCGCGAGAACGCCGAGAACGGTCGCGTCCGCGCGATCGCGATCGAGAAGGTCCTCCGTGAGCTCGGTGGCATCCCGGAGATCACCCGTCCCCTCGTCGGACGCGGTGTCGCACTGGGCAAGACCGTCCTCGAGCAGGCGCAACCCCTCGACGAGGCCCTGCTCGGTGACCTCGCACTCGAGCAGCAGCTGCTCGGCCGCGCGAAGTACGTGAAGGCGCTGGGCGTCGCCCACGACATCCCCTCGGTCGTCGAACTCGCCGACACCCTCATCGACGCGCACTCCGCGACCGTCGACTGGCTCACCACCGTTCTCGCCGAGGAGGCCATCGGCGGCCCGGCCGCCCTGCGTCGCACGCCGACCCAGTGGGCCAGTGGTGTTCTCGCCACAGCCGTCACGTTGCCCGGCACCGTCATCGCCCGTGGCGCCGACCGCGTCATCGACACCGTGACCCGCGTCCCCCAGCGGATCGGTAACCTGCGGTCCGCGGCGAAGGAGACCACCGACGGCCTGCGGGAGGCGGCGAAGGAGACCACCGAGACCGTCGCGGTGACCCTCACCGCAGGACGCGACGCCGCACTCGAGGCGGCCGAAGAAGCGGCCCGCGAGACCGGAGCCACCGGTATCGCCGAGACCATCCACTCCGCGCGTGTCGCCACCGGCACCATCACCGCCGACGACCTGCCCATCGACGGCTACGACGACCTGACGGTCGGCTCGGCCGTGTCGGCGATCAAGGAACTCGACAAGCCGTCCGACATCCGCCTCGTCATCGACTACGAAGAGGCCCACAAGGATCGCCAGGGCGTCGTCTCGGCCGCGCAGACGCAGCTCGCGTCGATCGCGAAGGAGATCGCCGGCACCAACTGAGTCGAACCCCTTCGCTCACGCTTGATACCGTACGGACGTCAAGCGCGAGCGAGAGGTCGAACCGGTGAGTTTTTCGAGTCACGAGCCGAATTCGGGTGCGCCCTTTGGCCGCCCACCGCTGCCACCGCCCCCACCGGGCGGTGGCAGCGGTCGTTCACTGCTCATCCTCACCGTGGTGCTGGCGGTACTGGTCGCCGTCATCGCTGCCGTGGGTGTGGTGGCATACCAGCAGTTCGGTCCGGGCGAGGATCCGTCCACGGTCGCGGCCACTGCATCGACGTCGTCGACGGCGGCCGAGGCTGAGCCCGGTGAATCGGACGAGGCGCCGCCGTCCTCTGCCGAACCGTCGTCACCGGACTCCGGTGACAGCGATCAGTGTCCGACGCCGTCGGCCGGTCCCGCCACTCCGGCCGGGTGGAAAACGGTGACCGGCAAGCGCGGCCTCGCCTACGACGTCCCGCCCACCTGGACCGTGCAGTCCTGCGGCACGGTCATCGGCTGGGAGAAGAAGTGCGCCGACGGACCCTTCGGGGTCTGTCCGATCCGCACCATGAGCGGCGCCGCGACCCTCGAGTCCCCGGCGTGCCCGAAGAGCACGTTGGCCGACGCCGGTCTCCCCGGAGCGTCCGACACCAGCGACATCGTGCAGGCGGTGCGAGACGAGTCGGCATTGGTGGCCGACATCTACACCTCCGATTCCGGCCGCGTTCCCCGCGTGCAACTGAGTGCGCCCAGGCGTTTCAGAGTCGGCGGAGCCGACGCGGTCCAGGTGGTCGCGTCAGTCACCGGTATCGAGACGACGCCCTGCCAGGGCCCCACCGCGTTGCACAGCATGGTGGCGACCACCGTTTCCGGGCAACCCGGTTCGGTGATGTTCGTGATCGCCCTCCCGCAGGGCATGGCCGGTGCGGTCGCGCCCGCGGTCGGCGACCAGATGGTCGCGACCCTTCGTCGTGTCGGCGGAGGGATGCCCGGCTAGGTGTGTGGTCAGGTGGGTTCCGGCCCTGGGGTCACGGCCCGCTCAGGTGAGCTGGTCCCGAAGCAACGATGCCTCTTCGCGTATCGCCCGCACGGCCGACACGGTCCGCGGGTCTCCGCCCGGCCTGGTGAGGATTAGACTGCCCCGCCCGGTGTCGGGCTGATCGGCGACTCGTGCCGCCGTGACACCCGGGGGAAGGGCGGCGGCCAGGGTCCCGGGCAACACGCTGAGGCCGAGCCCCGCCGCGACCATGCCCAGTCGTGTCGACCAGTTCCGGGCACTCTGCACGATGCGCGGGTCACGTGCTCCGGGCCACGGTCCGAACTGTGGTTCACCCGGTGACCCTGCGCCGACGATCCACGACTCGTCGGCGAGGTCGTCGACCGTGATCTCGGCACGCTGCGCGAGACGGTGACCGACCGGGATCGCCACGCACAGTCCGACGATCGGGAGAGCAAGCGACACCAGATCGCCGATGTCCGTCTCGTCTGTCCCGGCGCCGACGACCGCCACGTCCAGCCGCTTCGCGCGCAGTCGACGAAGCAACACGGGGGTGGAGGCCTCGTCGACGACGACCTCGACGCCGGGGTGCGCTCGCGTCAGTGCGACGACGGATCGCGGGATCAGCACGGCGCACGCGGTCGGGAAGGCTCCGATCGCCACGCGCCCCGCGAGGCGGTCTCGACGACCCGCGAGCTGGTTGTCGGCTGCCTCGAGTTCGGCGACGACGCGACCCGCCGTCGCCAGGACGATCCGTCCGGCAGGCGTCGGCGTGACGCCACGCCGTCCGCGGTCGAACAGCGGCTCGCCGACAGCGGCCTCGAGCACGCGCATCTGACGCGACACCGCCGACTGGGTGTAGTCGAGCTCCAGCGCGGCACCGGAGAACGACCCTGTCGCCGCCACCTGTCGGAGCACTCTGAGCCCGATCAACGTCACGTCGTCCACACCGTGATCCTGCCATGAGCAACCAGCATGGCTCGCGCGCCGAACCATCACTACAGATCAGAGCACATCAGGGGCAGGGTGGGAGGTGCACATCGGACGAGAAGAGGGGACACCATGACGGCACACGAATCGAAGGTCTGGTTCATCACGGGCGCATCGAGCGGATTCGGGCGGCAATGGACCGAAGCGGCACTCGACCGCGGCGACCGGGTGGTCGCCACCGCGCGATCGGTGGACCGGCTCGACGACCTGGTCGACCGCTACGGGGAGGCCCTGTTCGTCCAGCGCCTCGACGTGACGGACCGCGACCGGGTCTTCGCGGTGATCGACGTCGCGGCGCGGCATTTCGGTCGGCTCGACGTCGTGGTCAACAACGCGGGGTTCGGCCACGTCGGGATGATCGAGGAACTCGACGAGGACGAGATCAGGGCCGTCCTCGACACGAATGTCCTTGGGACCCTGTGGGTCACGCAGGCGGTGCTGCCCGTCCTGCGCGCGCAGGGACGTGGGCACATCCTGCAGGTGACGAGCGAGGGCGGCGTCACCGCCTTCCCGGAGTTCGGGGCCTACCACGCCGCGAAATGGGCCGTCGAGGGTCTAGCGCAGTCGCTTCGGCAGGAGGTGGCGGACTTCGGTGTCCGTGTCACCTGTGTCGAGCCGGGTCCGTATGCGACGTCGTTCGCCGGCAGTGGACTCGGCCGGAGTCCCCACCTCGGCGCATACGACGACCTCCGCGATCGAATCGACCGCAGCGCATGGCAACTCGGTGACCCCGCGGCAACTCGCGCGGCGATCCTCGAGGTCGTCGACGCCGACGATCCGCCGTCGCGGATCATCCTCGGGCGGGCGCTCGAGGGGATCGAACGCGACTACGCGGAACGACTGCGTGTGTGGCGCGCATGGCGGGAGACCTCGCTGGCCGCTTTCGGTGCTCCCGTCGCGCCCACCGCGTCCGGCATCTGATCCGCCTCGGCACTACAGCCAGGCGGGTTCCAGGTCGAGGGTGGTGCGGTCGAGGGATGCGAGGAGGTCGAACTGCGGTCCGGTCTTGGGGAGTTCGTAGCGGAAGAAGTACTGTGCCGCAGCCCGTTTGCCGTCGTAGAAGTCGCCGGTGGAGTCACCGACCGCGAGCAGCTGCTCGAGCCAGATCCAGCTGATCACCACGTGGCCGGCGGCCTCGAGGTACACCGTGGAGTTCGCCAGTGACACCGACACGTCCCCGGCCGACCACAGCGCGACGGTCACCTCGGCGAGGCGGTCGGCCGCGGCCTTGAGCAGCGTCGCGTACTCGGCGACCGGTCCACCCGCGGCCGTCCCACGCACGGCGGTCTCGGTGATGGTCCCGACGAGGAGTTGTAAACCCTTGCCGCCGTTCATCACGACCTTGCGCCCAAGCAGGTCGAGGCCGTGGATCCCGTGGGCGCCCTCGTGGATCGGGTTGAGGCGGTTGTCGCGGTAGTACTGCTCGACGTCGAACTCCTTGGTGTAGCCGTAGCCTCCGAGGACCTGGATCGCGAGGCTGTTCGCCTCCAGGCACCACTGCGACGGCCAGCTCTTCACGATCGGGGTGAGCACCTCGAGCAGCGTGTGCGCGTTCTCGCTCGCCTCGCCGTCGGTCGTCTGCTCCTCGTCGACGAGCTTGGAGGCGTAGAGCCCCAGGGCGAGAGCGCCTTCGACGTAGGACTTCTGCGCCAACAGCATGCGGCGCACGTCGGCGTGGTCGATGATGGGGATCGCCGGCGACGACGGGTCCTTGTTGTCCAGCGGCCGTCCCTGGGTGCGCACCTTCGCGTACTCCAACGATGCGAGGTATCCGGCGTATCCGATCGCCGTGGCGAGGAATCCGACCCCGATACGGGCCTCGTTCATCATGTGGAACATGTACATCAACCCGTGGTGCTCCTCGCCCACGAGATAGGCAACCGCACCCTTCTCGGGTGCGGGGGAGTGGGTGCCGTCACCGAAGTTCAGCAGGCAGTTCGTGGTTCCGCGGTTGCCCATCTTGTGGTTGAGGCTCACCAGCGCGATGTCGTTACGGGTGCCGTCGGCGAGGTACTTCGGCGCGATGAACAGCGAGATGCCCTTGACGCCCGCGGGCGCTCCGGGGGTCTTCGCCAGCACCAGGTGGACGATGTTCTCGCTCAGTTCGTGTTCGCCCGCGCTGATCCACATCTTCGTGCCGGTGAGGCGGTAGCTGCCGTCGTCGGCGGGGATCGCCTTGGTGGTGATGTCGGCGAGCGTCGAGCCGGCCTGTGGCTCCGACAGGCACATCGTGCCGTAGAAGCGGCCCTCCACCATCGGACGTACCCAGGTGTCGATCTGCTCGGGTGTGCCGTACTCGGCGAGGAGATTCGCGTTGCCGATGGTGAGGAAGGGATACGTCGACGACGACGGGTTCGCGGCCTGGAACCACGCCAGCGACGCTTTGCTCACCACCGACGGCAGCTGCAGTCCGCCGACGGACTCGTCGAACGATCCCGCGATGAGACCCGACTTGGTGAACTCGGCCAGCGCGGTGCGCACCTCGTCGATCAGGACGACCTTGCCGTCCTCGCCGACGTACGGCTCGTTCTGGTCGCCCTTCTTGTTGTGCGTCGCGAACAGCTCGATCGCCATGTCGGCGCTCAGCGACAGCACGTCGTCGAAGGTGTCACGGGAGTGCTCGGAGAAACGCTCGCGCTCGGTGAGCGCGGTGACGTCGAGCCACTCGTGGAGCAGGAAGTCGATGTCGCGACGGGACAACGGGTCGGCCATGAAGATCTCCTCGATATGAGCGCTCGCTAATAAATGAGCGCCCGCTTATGATGCTCCCCGGGTGCGCGGATCGTCAATGGTCGACACCCGTCACACGTCACGAGTCGAGAAGGTTCATGAGCATCACCACCGGGCGGGCCGGGGCCGCCGATCGTATTCGTCGCGCCGCGATCGACGCCTTCGCCGAGTCGGGGTACGCCGGCACCTCCACCCGCGAGATCACCCGGCGACTCAACATGAGTGCGACCGCGATGTACCCGCACTTCGACTCCAAGGAGGAGTTGCTGTTCGACATCGCGCTGGAGGGTCACCGCAGTGTGCTGGCCGCGATGCGTGCCGCCGACGACCCCGCGGCGACGCCGGCGGTTCGACTCGAGGCCGTCGTCGCGGCCTTCGCGCGGTGGCAGGCCGAGTTCTCGAGCCTCGCCCGTGTGGTCCAGTACGAACTCGGTGCCCTCACCCCCGCCCACTACCGCGAGATCGTGGCGATCCGCCGGGAGACGATGGGCGTGATCGCGGCGATCGCCGAAGCGGGCCGCGCAGCAGGCGATTTCGACATCGACGACGTCGACGGGATGGTGCTGGCGATCTCCTCGCTGTGCGTCGACGTGTGCCGGTGGTTCCCGTCGGGGGCCTATCGCGACCCCGTCGACCTCGGTGTCGCCTACGCGCGCATCGCGTTACGCATGGTGCGCTGAACCACTCGCGTCGATCACGGCACGACGGTGCCCATGAGCCCGAACCACACCGCCACCAACAGGCACTGGATCGCGATGCCGGCCAGCGGCACCCAGAAGGCGATGCGGCGGCGCGCCATCAGCACGATCGCTGCGATCGACGCGGCGAGCAGCACGATCCCGCCGACCCCGTCGAGCAGGATGTAGGCGAGGTTCATGTTCCCGTAGTTGCAGTCGTTCACCCCGCACGAGTCGGTGATCATCATCCCGAACAGGCTGAAGAACGCGACGAATGCGAAACCACCCCAGTAGAGGGCGAGCAGCAGCGAGGTGACGATCACGTCGGCGGTACGCGACGGACGCTGCGGGGTGCGGTACGGATACACCGTCGACGATCCCGGCCCGGGTGGCATCGGTGGGGGCGGGTAGAAGCTGAACTCGTCTCTCATAGCGGAGACGGTAGGTGACCCGAGCCGGTCTGATGAGGGTGAAACTACCTACTGATAGATCCCGCGGTAGATCTCGACGATCTCGTCGGCGTCGGGGATGCGCGGGTTGTTCGCCGGTGATCCCGAGGCGAGGGCCTGCGACGCCATCACCGGCAGGTGCGCCGCCCAGTCATCGGCGTCGATGCCGTAGATCGCGGGGGTGGGGACCTCGACATCGGCGCACAGTTGCGTGAGCTCGTCGACCAGCGAATGGGCGGCGGTCCGGTCGTCGGCGGTGTCGGCGACCACGCGCATGGCGCGGGCGCAGTCGGCGTAGCGCTCGAGGGCCGCGTCGACCGAGAACCGCGTGACCGCGGGCAGCAACATCGCGTTCGACAACCCGTGCGCGACATGGAAGTGGCCACCGATGGGGCGACTCATGCCGTGCACCAGGGCGACCGAGGAGTTCGAGAACGCCATCCCCGCCTGGGTGGAGGCGACCATCATCGCCGCACGGGCCTCACGGTCGAAGCCGTCGGCGTACACCCGACGCAGGGCCCCGGCGACGGTGCGCATCGCGGCGAGCGCGAGACCGTCGCTGAACGGGTTGGCCTTGCGGCTGACGTAGGCCTCGATGGCATGTGTCAGCGCGTCGACGCCGGTGTCGGCGGACAGGCGCGCCGGCATCGACATCGTGAGGTCGACATCGACGATGGTGGCGATCGGCAGGAACGACAACCCCGGGCACAGCATCTTCTCGTCGGTGTCGCTGTCGGTGATCACCGTGAACTGTGTTGCCTCCGAGCCTGATCCGGCGGTGGTCGGGATCGCGATGATCGGCAGGGCCGGACCGGTGTAGGGACCGGGCGCCCGGTAGTCGCCCATGGATCCGCCGTTCGCGAACAGCACCGACAGGGCCTTCGCGGTGTCCATGGGGGAACCGCCGCCCAGCCCGATGACGGCGTCGGCGTCGGCCGCGCGCACCGCCTCGAGCCCCGGACCCAGCGATGCGGTCGTGGGGTCGGGCACGGTGCCGTCGAACAGGGTCGGGGTGACCCCGGCGTCGGTGAGGAGGTCGAGCACCCGCTGTGCGACGCCCGCGGTGACCATGAACTCGTCGGTGACGACCACCGGGCGACGCACCCCGAGGGTCGTGACCACCGACCCGAGGCGGTCGAGGGCGCCGGAGCCGATGTGCGCCAATCGCGGCAGGGCGATGGCCGCGACGGTCACGGGCGCGACTCGCGCCCGGCCAGCAGGAGTTCGATCGTCAGCTCGAGGCGGTTCGTGACGTCGGTCGCCGTGGCACGCCGCGTCAGCCACTGCACCAGGTTCGACATCCACACGTCGGAGATGACGCGCGCGATCTTGAGGTCTTCGTCGGTCGGCGTGCCGGTCACCATCGCGTTGGCGAGCAATCGGTCGATCACCGCGGCGACGGCGTCGACCTCGGCGGCCGCCGAGGCGTCGGCGAACATGAACGCGCGGGTCATGGCCTCGGTGAGCAGAGGATCGCGCTGCATCGCGAGGGTGATGAGGTCCAGGACGTGGCGGAGACGCTCGAGCGCGGTGTCGCCCTGCAGTTTGCTGCGGTCGGCCCTGCCCTCCACGCGTTCGAGTTCCCGCGCGAGGGCGGTGACCAGCAGGTGGACCTTGGAAGGGAAGTACCGGTAGAGCGTCCCGACGGCGACGTCGGCGCGGTCGGCCACCGCGCGCATCTGCACGGCGTCGTAACCGCCCTTCGAGGCCAGCGCGAGGGTGGAGTCGAGGATGCGGCGCCGTCGTTCGCGCTGCGCGGTGGAACCGAGGTCGGTGTCGGCGCCGCTCTGCTGCGCGGCGGCAGGCCGACGGGAGTCCGCGGCACTCTCACCCGGTGGGTTCTGCGCAGGTGGGCTGTCGGTCGTGGGCGCGTATCCGCCCGGTGTCGCCGGCGTGGCCATGGGTCACATCCTCACTTCGCACGCCTCGCGGCGCACGAACCGGTTCTCGAATGGATCAACGATATGCCGCGGCCGCCGAAGTCGACGACTTGCCGCACCGTTCCCACCACACGACGTCCTCCCCGGCTTCCGGCCAGGCCGGGCGCCTGGCATGATTAGAACACGTTCTAGTTTCGTGATCGGTGAGATAGATGAGGGCGGATCCATGGCGATTGCCGACAGCAGCGAACACGCGTCGTTCATCGACGCCGTCCACCAATTGGCGCAGCACGTCGACACCGTCGGCCTGGTCCGCACCGACATCGACCACACCGACCCCCGCGGCGGCACGGACACGTGGACCGAGGTGTGGTCGCAGGTCGCCGACCTGGGACTGTTCGCGGTCACGGTGCCCGAGCAGCACGACGGACTCGGCGCCTCGGCCGTCGACCTCGCCGTGATGCTCGAACAGAGCGGACACGATCTCGTGCCCGGTCCGCTGGTCGCGACCGCGGTGACCGCCCACCTGCTCGCCGGGTCCGAACTCGGAGCCACGCTGCTCACCGGTGCGCGCGCTGTCGCCCTCGCACCGGCGGGGGTCGCCCCCGGCGCGGACGTCGGCGCGAGCATCCGCGAATCTCCCGATGGCACGCTGGTCGACGCCGACGGGATCACCGTCGTCGGTGCGATCGACAACGGTCTGGTCCTGCTCGCGGCCGACAGCGACAGCGACAGTAGCGGCGAGCGGCGTCGGTGGCTGGTCGTCGAACTGAGCTCACCCGGTGCCGACCTCAAGACCGCCACCGCGCTCGACGGCCGGGCCGGGGTGGCGTCACTGTCGCTGCGCGGGGTCGCCGCGGCCGCCGTGATCGACACCCGCTCCGAGCTCGTCGCGGCACGCCTCGTCGCCGGACTCGCCGCCCAGGCCTCGGGCATCACGCGCTGGGCGCTCGACACCGCCGTCGCGTACGCGAAGGTCCGCACCCAGTTCGGCGCCCCGATCGGGTCGTTCCAGGCCGTCAAACACCTGTGCGCCGAGATGCTCTGCCGCAGCGAGCAGATGACCGCCGCCGCCTGGGATGTCGCCCACGCCGTCGCCGACGGGGCACACGGGGACGGGGACCAACTGGCGCTGTCCACCGCGGTCGCCGCCGCAGCGGCCGCCGACCTTCCGGTGGCGACGACACAGGACTGCATCCAGGTGCTCGGCGGCATCGGGTTCACCTTCGACCACCCGGCGCACCTCTATCTCCGTGCGGCCCTGTCGATCCGGACCATGCTGGGCGGCACCGAACCGTGGCGGGCCCACTGCGCCGACGCGGCGCTGGCCGGGGTCCGCAGGCGGGTCGACATCGATCTCTCGGCCGTCGAGGACCGACGGACCGAGGTACGCGCGACCTGTGAGCGCATCGCCGCGTCGGCAGACACCCGTCGGGCCCTCGCCGAGACCGGCTACCTCATGCCGCACTGGCCCGCCCCGTACGGCCTCGGTGCCGGCGCCGCCGAACAGATCCTCCTCGACGACGAACTCGAACGCGCCGGGGTCGTGCGTCCCGACATCGTCATCGCCGGCTGGGCGATCCCCACGATCCTCGAGCACGGCACCGACGCGCAGCGGAGCCGGTTCGTCGCACCGACCCTCGCCGGCGACATCGTGTGGTGTCAGCTGTTCTCCGAACCCGAGGCGGGATCCGACCTCGCGTCGCTGCGCACCCGCGCCACCCGCACCGACGGCGGGTGGCGGCTGCAGGGTCAGAAGATCTGGACCTCGGAGGCCCACACCGCAGACTGGGCCATCTGCCTCGCCCGCACCGACGCCGACCTACCGAAACACAAGGGCATCAGCTACTTCCTCGTCGACATGCGCAGCTCCGGCGTCGATGTGCGGCCGCTGCGGGAGATCACCGGCAACGCGCTGTTCAACGAGGTCTTCCTCGACGACGTGTTCGTGCCCGACGACTGCCTCGTGGGGGAGGTGAACGGCGGCTGGCGGCTCGCGCGCACCACCCTGGCCAACGAACGCGTCGCGATGGGCGGCTCGGGCCTGGGCAAGGAGATGGAATCGCTGCTCGACCAGCTCGCCGACGCCGACCCGCTCTCACCGGTGGGCCGCGACACCCTCGGCGCCCTGTGCGTCGACGCGCAGATCGGCCGCGTGCTCGACGCGCGCTCGGTGCAGGCGAGCATCGCAGGCATGGATCCCGGCGCCATCTCCAGCGTTCGCAAACTGATCGGCGCGCGCCATCGGCAGGCGGTTCCCGAGTTCGCGGTCACCGCGCTCGGTCAGGCCGGACTCGCCGCGTCCGACGCCGCCGATCTCTATCTGCGCAACCGATGTCTCACCATCGCGGGGGGTACCTCGCAGGTGCTCGCCTCCGCGGCCGCTGAACGGATCCTCGGCCTCCCCCGCTGAGAAACCCTGGTGTCGGGACGATCTCAGGCCGGCCCGACACCGTCGTGGCCGGCGGCGACGACGAGCGGCCTGATCGCGGCCAGTGACGTGGGTGTCGCGTAGTAGTACCCCTGCGCGAAATCGCACTCGACGCCACGCACCTTCGACGCCTGGCTCGAGGTCTCCACACCCTCGGCGACGACCCGCATACCCGTGGTGTGCGCCATCGCGACAATGCTCGAGAGGATCGCGCGGGCCTGGACGCTCTCGTCGAGCGCGTCGACGAACGGCTTCGCGGTCTTCAGGATGCTGATCGGCAGGCGGTAGAGCTGGTTCAACGACGATGCGCCGGTGCCGAAGTCGTCGATGGCGACCTGGATGCCGAGTTCGCGGATGGCCGCGAGGGTCGCCGGTGCACGCGCGTCGCTCTCGGCGAGCGCGCTCTCGGTGATCTCCACGCACAGTCGCTCCGGTGCCATACCCGACTCCGCGATCGCCTCGGTGAGGCGCGACAGCAACCGACGGTCGGTGAGCTCGCGTCGGGACATGTTGACGCACAGGGTCAGCTCCGACGTCCACGGCGCGGCTGCGAACTCCGTTGTGGCGGTGCGCACCACGTGGTCGCCGATGAGATCGATGAGATCGGTCATCTCGGCGATCGGGATGAACTCCGTCGGCGAGATCCGGCCCAGCGTCGGGTGATCCCAGCGCAGCAGCGCCTCCACCGCGACGACCCGCTGATCACCGGTCGCCACGATCGGCTGGTATTCCATGAACAGGCCGCGAGCCCCCGAGTGCAGGGCCTCGCGGAGATCCTGCTCGATCGACTGACGGCGTTGGAGGTCCTCGCGATGCTCCACCCGGAAGTGCACATAGGGTGTGCGCGAACTGGATTCGAGCTTGGCCTGGTAGAGCGCGATGTCGGCGTCACGCAGCAGATCGGTCGGCGACCGTCCGTCGCCGATGCCTGCGACGGCCACGCCGATGCTCAGCGTCAGACGTTCGCTGCGGCTGCCCAGCGCGATCGCCGAGACCATCGCGGCGTGCACGGCCTGACTCTGCGCGTCGATGCGGTCGGCGAAATCGTCCGACAACGGGGTCACGATCACGAACTCGTCGCCCCCGATCCGGCCGATCGCGCTGCCCGCGGGGGTGATCGCGTCGAGCCGGCGCGCGATGGTCTGCAACACCTCGTCGCCCACGGAGTGGCCGAGGGAGTCGTTGACGAGTTTGAAGTTGTCGAGGTCCAGGTAGTAGACCGCGACGCGGTCGTCGGGGTCGGTCAGACCGTCGAGTTCCCGTGCGAGCCTGCGCAGCACCCCGCCGCGGTTGAGCAGGCCGGTGAGGTGGTCGTGGTTGGCCTCCCACGCCAGCTGTGAGGTCCGCTCGTGCCGGTCGGTGATGTCGACGATGGAGACCAGTGCCGCCGCGCCGTGGGCGTCGTCGTCGATGATGCGGGCGCTGCACGACAGCCACCGGCGGCCGTCGCTCGTGGTGAGTTTCGCGGTGCGGTCGGCCACCGGTAGCCCCGTGCGCAGGCACGCGGTGATGGGTGACTCGACGTCGTCGGGGAAATCCAGTGCGAGCGAATCGATGTCGACTCCGGGCACCGCGGTCGGGTGCAGTTCGAGCATCGCCACCGCGGCGGGATTGGCCAACTCGATGCGGCCGCCCTCGCGCACCACGATGACCGCCTGGTGCAGGGACATGAGGATCGCGCCGAGCCGCTCGATGAGCGGACGGCGGGTGGCCGCACAGACGAGCAGGTAACCGTCGCCCATCGCCGTCGCCGACACCCGCGTGAGCAGTGACCGACCGTTGTCGTAGCGGTGGTGCAGCTCGTCGACCACGCCGCCCATCGCGACGATCGCGCTCGGATCGGTGCCGGCGCCGACGACCGTCCGCAGGGGGCGGCCGATCGCGTCGAGCGCGCTGAGGCCGTACATCCGCGACGCGCCGCGGTTCCACGACCGTACGTGCAGATCGCGGTCGACCGAGATCACCGCGTCGCTGACGTGGTCGATGAGCGCGGCCTGGTGTCGCAGCGCGGTCTCGGCCGCCCGGATCGCGGCGACGTCGCGCAGGATGACCTGATAGGCGGGGGCGTCCTCCCAGATGGTGCGGACGGAGGTGACCTCCATCGGCCGCGTCTCCCCGCCGGCGTTGCGCATCAACACCTCTTCGGGCATCGTCGCCGCGCCCGGCTCGTCGCCCATGTCGGTGAAGCGTTCGAGCATCCGCGGCAACGAGTCGGGATGGACGAAGTCGGTGATCGGCAACCCCAGGAGTTCCTCGCGGGTCTCCACGCGCGCGAAGCGCATCGCCGCGGAGTTCACGTAGACCACGCGGCCGTTCTGGTGGACCACGATCGGATCCGGGCTGAGCTCGAGCAGCAGCCGGTACCGCTCGGCGACCGGAGAGATCGCCGACGGCGTCATCGGGGCCGCAGCCGGGGCCACGACATCCCCGCGGACCTCCCCGTCCGACGTTCCCCCGACCGACACGACCACCCCGATTCCTCGCCTGCGGCCGACTCGTCGCGAATCGACGGTGCCCATTGTCTCGCACATGGGTAGCCCATGGGCCGGGTGATGCGGAAGTGCATCCGCGAGGTCTGTGAAATCTCCCGGACTCGCCATCCGGGACGAAAGTACGGGATCGTGGGAAGTGCCGTCTGACCTGGGCGGATTAACGATAGGCGACTGCTTATCGCGACAAATGACAAGGAGTTCATCATGGCAAAGAACCTGCACTCTCGTGTGTCCGGTGTCGGCGCGGTGACCGGTTACGGATGGGGTCGCGACCGCCTGTGGGAGGGGTTGGCGTCAGGCAAGCCCGCGGCCGGCCTGCACGCGGGATTCGGCTCGACACCCGACGAGGCCGGCTGGATCGTCGCGATACCCGACGGCGGCGAGCCCACCGACGGCGCCACACGTTTCGCGCGTGCGATGCGGTGGGCGGCCCGCGAGGCGATCGAGGACGCCCTGGCGCGCGGGTGGACGCCCGGCCGCCGCGTCGGACTGGTCCACGCGACGGTCATGAACGACACCGCCATGCACCCGATGTTCTCGTGCGCGCCCGGTGCGTTCAGCCCGAGGCAGTACGTGGCCGTCACGCCGTCGACACCCATCACGTTGCTGATGAGTGAATACGGGTTCCACGGTCCCGCCATCAGCGTGTCGGCCATGTGCACCTCGGGGTCGGCGGCGGTGATCACCGCGAAGATGTGGCTCGACGCCGACATGGTCGACGACGTCGTCGTGGTCGCCACGGACCTCTCGGCCACGCCCGAGATCGTCAACATGTTCATGCGTCTCGGGGTCGCGATCACCGACGACGAGCCGCTCTCGGCCTGCCGCCCTTTCCAGGAGGGCAGCCGCGGCTTCACCTTCGGCGAGGCCGCGGTCGGGTACGTGATGACCAATCGGCGTGATGTCGACGGATACGCCGACGTCCTGGGCGGCGCCATGGCCCACGACGGTTTCCACCCGACCTCGATCGACCCGGAACTGACCCACGTCCTCGGGTGCGTCGATGAGGCGCTGGAGAACGCAGGTGTCTCCGGCAACGACATCGCCTTCCTCAACGCACACGGGCCCGGCACCGCCCAGTGCGATGCCGCCGAGGGGACGATCGCGACCACGCGTGTGCCCGACGCGGGGGTGTTCTCGGTCAAGCCGTTGGCCGGGCACTGCCAGGCCGCGGCGGGTGCGGTCGAGTTGGCGGCGTCGCTGCTCGGGTTCACCCACGGTGAGGTGCCGGCGACCCCGCAGGTGTCGCACGCGGCGATCCCGAACCTGCTCGACGGTCTCACCCGCGCCGAGCCGGGTCTCACCCTCAAGACGTCGCTCGGCATGGGCGGCTACACCTCGGCCCTCGTCGTGTCACCGGTCTGACCCCTCACCCGAACACTCCGGGGGTGTTCGGTGCGATCGGGGGCGGTCGCGAGTCGTGACCGCCCCCGACGATCGGCCGGTCGCCGCCCTGTGGTCCGGGGCCCATCTCTGCTACAACTAGAACAGGTTCTAGTTGGAGATGAGGTGTTCGCCCCGTGGACTTCACCGTCGATGCCACCGCGACCGCGGTGGGCGATGTGGTGTCGGACCTGCTGCGCCGTCACACACCGGTCTGGGATGCCGACTTCGCCGATCCGGGCGGATTCGACACCGATCTGTACGCGTCGGTGCACCGGGCCGGTCTGCTCGCGCTCGCCCTACCTGCCGCCCACGGCGGCGACGACGTCGGCCTGATCGGCCTGCACCCGCTGCTGCGCGCGCTGGGCGCTGCGGCCGCCGTCACCCCGACCCTTCCGACGGTGGTCGCCGCCGCGGTCGCGACCGATCCGGACACGGCCTCGGTGATCGAGGAGATCGTCGGTTCCGGCGGCCACATCGCGGTGGGGGTGTCGGAGCCGGGTTCGCCTCTCACCACCACCCCGCAGACTTCCCTCTCCGACGGCCGCCTGCGCGGCACCAAGACCGCGGTCCTGCACGCACAGGGCAGCGCGGCCCTGCTCGTCACCACCGACTCCGGTGCGGTACTCGTCGACACCGCCGCCCCCGGGGTGGAGGTGACGGCGACCCCGTCGTCGACGGGCTGGGGCGAGTACACCGTGCGTTTCGACGACGTCGCCGTACCCGACGACCGCGTGGTGGCCCGAGATGCGCGGGTGGTCCGCGACGCCCATCGCTTCGCACTGTCCGCCTACGCCGACGGTGTCCTCGCGGGCGCTCTGCGCATCACGGCCGACCACGTGACCAACCGTGTCCAGTTCGGCAAACCGATCGCGACGTTCCAGGCCGTCACCCAGCAGCTCGCCGACATCTACGTCGTCGGGCGCTCGATGAACCTGGCCGTCACCTCCGCGGTCTGGCGGATGTCGGAGGGCCTCGACGCCGACCGCGACCTGTCGATCGCCGCGTACTGGCTGGCCGCGGAGATGCCGTCGACACTGCGGACCATGACCCATCTGCACGGCGGTGTCGGGGTCGACATCACCTACCCGCTGCACCGCTACGCCTCCATCGTCAAAGACCTCGCACGGCTCGTCGGCGGCCCCACCGCTCGACTCGACGAGCTCGCGGAGTCCATGGAAGGGATCTGACGTGTTCATCGATCTGACACCCGTGCAGAAGGCGCTCAAAGCGGAGCTGCGCGAGTACTTCTCGTCGCTGATCTCGCCCGAAGACGCGGCGACCATGCGCACCGAACGTCACGGACCCACCTACCGGAAGGTGATCCGGCAGATGGGGTCCGACGGCTGGCTCGGTGTCGGTTGGCCGACGGAGTACGGCGGCAAGGGTTTCGGTGAGATCGAACAGCAGATCTTCGTCAACGAGGCCGCGCGCGCCGACGTCCCGCTGCCCGCGGTCACCCTGCAGACGGTGGGGCCCACCCTGCAGGTCCACGGCACCGCCGAGCAGAAGGCGACGTTCCTGCCCGCGATCCTCGCCGGCGAGGTGCACTTCGCGATCGGCTACAGCGAGCCGGGCGCCGGGACCGACCTGGCGTCGTTGACGACCGCCGCGGTCCGCGACGGCGACGACTACGTCGTCAACGGCCAGAAGCTCTGGACCACAGGCGGTCACGACGCCGACTACGTGTGGCTCGCGGTGCGCACCGACAAGACCGTGGCCAAGCACAAGGGCATCTCGATCCTCATCGTCGACACCCGCGACCCGGGCTACAGTTTCACCCCGATCATCACCGCCGACCGCGCGCACCACGTCAACGCCACCTACTACTCCGACGTCCGCGTCCCGGCGAGCATGCTGGTCGGTGACGAGAACGGCGGCTGGAAGCTGCTGACCACCCAGCTCAACCACGAACGGGTGATGCTCGGTCCGGCGGGCCGGATGGACGGGCTGCTGGCGCGGATCACCGCATGGTCGCACCGCCCGGCCGCCGACGGCGCCGTCCCCGCGAAGAACCCCGACGTGCGGCGCGCGCTGGCCGAGATCGCCGCCTACACCCGCATCAACGAACTGCTGAACTGGCAGATCGCGTCGTCGGGCGACGAATCCATCTCGATGGCCGACGCCGCCGCGACGAAGGTGTTCGCCACCGAACGGGTACAACGGATCGGACGGTTGATCGACGAGATCATCGGTCGCTACGGCGATCTCACCGATCCGGCCACCGCGGAGCTGGCGGAGTGGTTCGACGCGCAGGCCAAACGCAACGTCGTGATCACGTTCGGCGGAGGGGTGAACGAGGTGATGCGCGACATGATCGCGACCGCGGGCCTCGGTCTGCCACGAGCGGCGCGGTAGCCGCACGTGACCGTCGACTCCACCATCCGCTCGGCCACCGACGCGGTTCGCGCCGCGGGTGCGAGCACCCCCGTTCGTGGTCGCGATCCGATCAACACGCCCATGATCGCGAACTGGGTCGAGGCCATCGGAGACACCAACCCGATCCACACCGACGACGCCGCGGCCCGCGCCGCTGGGTGGGACGGTGTCGTCGCGCCACCGGCGATGGCACAGGTGTGGACCATGCGAGGGCTGCACGGTGCGCGTCCCGACGACGACCCGCTCTCGGCGGTGTCGCAGATCTTCGACGACGCCGGCTACACCTCGGTCGTCGCGACGAACTGCGACTCGATCTATCACCGCTACACCCGTCCCGGCGAGGAGGTCGCGATCTCCTCCGCGCTGACCGACGTGGTCGGTCCCAAACAGACCGGGCTCGGCGAGGGCTGGTTCTTCACCACCCACAGCGTGTGGACGGTCGGCGACGAAGTGGTCGCCGAGATGGACTTCCGCATCCTCAAGTTCCGGCCCGCCGAGCAGGCGGGCACACAGTCGATCACCTCGTCGCTGGGTGCCGACACCGCCGACCTCGACGCCGAGACGATGATGCGGCCCAGCGCGTCGCGCGACACCGCGTTCTTCTTCGACGGTGTCGCCCGACACGAATTGCGGATCCAACGCCTCCCCGACGGGACCTTCACCCACCCCCCGGTCCCCGCACTGTGGAAAGACCACACGGAGCCGACCGACTATCAGGTGGCCGCGGGCACCGGCACCGTCTACAGCTTCGTGGTGCACCACGCGCCGAAGGTGCCCGGCCGCGCGCTGCCGTTCGTGATCGCGCTCGTCGAACTCGACGAGGGTGTCCGCATGCTCGGTCAGTTGCGCGGGGTCGACCCGTCCGAGGTCGCCATCGGGATGGGTGTGACCGTCGAATTCCTCGACGTCGCGGCGGGTGCCGCAGACGAATCCCCCTGGAGTCTCTACGCCTGGCGACCCCTCGAAGAGCAGGAGCGATCATGACCGCCCCGACCGTCCCGGCCCAGCCGCCGACCGCGGGTGTCGGCGACACGTTGCCGCCGTTGACGATCGAGGCCACCCCGACGTTCGTCGTGTCCACGGCCCTGGCCACCCGCGACTTCCAGGACGTCCACCACGACCGCGATCTCGCCCACGCCAAGGGCTCGAAGGACATCTTCGTCAACATCCTGACCGACACCGGTCTCGTCGGCCGCTACGTGGCGCACTGGGCCGGGCAGCGGGCACAGATCCGGTCGATCACCCTGCGCCTCGGGGTGCCGTGGTACGCCTACGACACCCTGACCTTCGCAGGCACCGTCACCGCACTCGAGAAGGGCACGGCCACGGTCGACGTCGTCGGGACCAACTCGCTCGGCAAGCACGTCACCTCGACCGTGGTCGTCACGCTCGATCACACTGCGGTGGATCATCCCGGACAGGAGGCGGTGTCGTGAGCGGCGGACTGTCCGGGGCGGCCGCCATCGTCGGGATCGGCGCCACCGACTTCTCCAAGGACTCCGGTCGCAGCGAACTGCGGTTGGCCGCCGAGGCCGTGCGGGCCGCGGTCGTCGACGCCGGGCTGTCGCCGTCCGACGTCGACGGGTTGGTCTCGTTCACGATGGACACCAACACCGAGATCGCCGTCGCCCGCGCGGCCGGGATCGGTGAGCTGACGTACTTCTCACGCATCCACTACGGCGGCGGCGCAGCGTGTTCCACCGTCCAGCAGGCCGCGATGGCCGTCGCCACCGGTGTCGCCGACGTCGTCGTCGCATACCGCGCGTTCAACGAACGTTCCGGCATGCGCTTCGGACAGGTCAACGCCGGCCTCGCCGCACAGGACAACTCCTCCGGCACCGACAACGCCTTCAGCTACCCGCACGGACTGTCGACACCGGCCGCGTTCGTGGCCATGGTCGCCCAGCGCTACATGCACGAGTACGGCGCCACCAGTGCCGATTTCGGTGCCGTCGCCGTGGTCGACCGCAAACACGCCGCGGTCAACCCGAACGCCTTCTTCCACGGCAAACCCATCACCATCGACGATCACCAGAACTCGCGCTACATCGCCGAACCGCTGCATCTGCTGGACTGCTGTCAGGAGTCCGACGGCGGTGTCGCACTGGTCATCGTCTCCGCCGAACGCGCCCGCGACATGCCGCACACCCCGGCGATCATCGCGGGTGCGGCGTCGGGAAGCGGCACCGACCAATACATCATGACCAGCTACTACCGGGACGACCTCGCCGGTCTGCCCGAGATGGGGCTCGTCGGACGACAGCTGTGGGAACAGTCGGGTCTGGGCCCCGGCGACATGGATGCGGCCATCCTCTACGACCACTTCACGCCGTACACGCTGATGCAGCTCGAGGAGCTCGGCTTCTGTGGACGCGGTGAGGCCAAGGATTTCGTGCGCGTCCACGGGGCGCTGGAGGTGGGCGGCGCACTGCCGCTCAACACCCACGGCGGTCAGCTCGGTGAAGCTTACATCCACGGCATGAACGGCATCGCCGAGGGCGTCCGGCAGTTGCGGGGCGACTCGGTCAATCAGGTCGACGGCGCGGCACGCGTCGTCGTCACGGCGGGGACCGGTGTCCCCACGAGCGGATTGGTGTTGACCCGATGAGCGAGATCTCCACCGACTTCAACCTGGGCGACATCTTCGAGACCATCGCCGATGCGGTGCCCGACCGGATCGCGATCGGCTACGAGGGTGTCGACGTCAGCTACCGCGAGCTCGACGAGCGATCGAACGCGATGGGTCATCTCCTGCGCGACAACGGGATCGGCGCCGGTGACCATGTCGCGCTGTACCTGAAGAACAGTCTCGAGCACGTGTACGCGATCGTGGCGCTCCTCAAGATCGGCGCCACGGCGATCAACATCAACTACCGCTACACCGCCACCGAGCTCGCCTACATCCTCGACAACTCCGATGCCGTCGCGGTACTCGTGGAGCTACCCGAGCATCAACGCACCCTGTCCACGGTGCTGCCGCAGACGTCGGTGCGTTCGGTGTTGGTGATCGGCGACGTCACCCCGGAACTCGATGCCGCACAGGGGGATCAGGTGTCGATCGGAGGCGTCGACCTGAGCGCGCACAGCACCGCCCGCGATTTCCCGACCCGCTCGGGGGATCAGCGCTACATCCTCTACACCGGCGGTACCACCGGCTACCCGAAAGGCGTGGTGTGGCGCCACGACGACTTCTTCCACAAGCCGCTCTCGGGTGGGAACCCCTACGGCCCCGAGCCGCTGGCCGATCACGCCGCGATCGCCCACAACGCGAGCACCTTCGCGCCGATCTCGTTCCTGCTCGCGGCGCCGCTGATGCACGGTGCGGCCATCTATTCGCTGTTCATGTTCTTCATCAACGGCGGACGCCTGGTCCTGCAGCGTGATTTCGTGCCGTCGGCCGTCCTCGACTCGATCGAGCACCACGGTGTGCAGATCGTGCTCATCGTCGGCGACGGCATGGGTGCGCCGCTCGTCGAGGAGATGGAACATCGAGCGGCACAGGGCACGCTCGACGTGAGCGGTCTGCTGTCGATCACCAACGGCGGGGCCATCTGGTCGGCCGCGGTGCGCGAGCGGATGCGGGCGATCAAGCCCGACCTGTGGTTCCGCGACAACTTCGGTGCGTCGGAGACCGGGAACGACGGCGAGTTGGTGATGGGCGACGACGGTCTGTTGCGCTCCACCTCGAACCCCGCGTTGACCGTCCTCGACGAGAAGCTCGAACCGATCGAGCCCGGGTCCGACGAGATCGGTTTCATCGCCCGCGTCGGGCGCGTCCCGGTCGGTTATCACAAGGACCCGGAGAAGTCGGCCCGCACCTTCGTGACGCTGCCCGACGGGCGTCGGGCCGCGATCCTCGGCGACATGGGGCGTCTCGACGCCGATGGCAGTGTCGTGTTCCTCGGCCGCGGCTCGGGATGTATCAACACCGGTGGCGAGAAGGTGTTCGCCGAGGAGGTCGAGGCCGCGGTGCAGGCGCATCCCGCGGTGCACGACGTTCTCGTGGTCGGTGTCCCCGACGAACGGTTCGGTCAGAAGGTGGCCGCGGTGGTCTCGGTGGTCGAGGGGTCGCCCGCGCCCACGCTCGACGACGTCCAGAGCGTCTGCCGCGAGCACATCGCGGGCTACAAGGTGCCGCGCGCGCTCACCGTCGTCGACGCCGTGAAACGCTCCCCGGCGGGCAAGGCCGACTACAAGTGGGCCACATCGGCGGCACAGGGTGCTGCTGCGGAGGGATCGGCCGCGGTGGTCTAGCGGACCGGATCGGTCTCGCGGCCGGCGGGTGCCGCGACGACCGTGGTCCCGGTCGCCTTCTCGTCCAGGCGGTTCGGGGCCCAGAATCCCAGGACGACAGATCCAGCGATCACGAGTGCGCCGAGCACGATGTAGGCCTGGTTCGACGGGTCGAGGAACGCCCGTTGCGCCCCGTCGAAGATGTCGGGGCCGATCCGGCCGGGGATGTTCTGACCGATCTGATCCGACACCGCTCGCGCCTGCGCCAGTGACCGACCGATCGTGTCGCGCACGGTGTCGCTCTGCGAGATGAGCATCTGACCGCGGACGGTGTCCCCGCTCGCGACGACCTGGTTGCCGAGGGCTCGCAACTGTTCGCGCGCCGCGTCGGCGGTGGTCCCGATGCGCGCGGTGTACCCGGCGGCCACAATGCTTCCGGCCAGCGCCATACCGATGGCGGCACCGAGCTCGCGCGCGGTGTCGTTGACGGCCGAGCCGACGCCCTGGTTCTCCACCGGGGTCGACACCATGATCGCGGTGGTGGCCGGGGCGGTCGCGATACCCAGCCCGAAGGCCATGACCGACAACAGGATCGCGATGGTGGAGTACTCGGTGTAGCTCAGCGCGCCGAGCAGCACGATCCCGATGCCGAAGATGCACATCCCCGGCGCCAGCACCGCGCGGAAGTTGAAACGCACCGCGAGCCAGTTGCCGAGGAGCGACATCACCATCACGACGACCACCAGCGGGAACATGGCCACCGCCGACTTCAGCGGCGAGTAGCCCATCACCAGTTGCAGTCGCTGCAGGATGAGGAAGAACGTCCCGAACGAGCCGAGGAACTGCAACGCGATCGCGAAGGCACCCGAACCGAATGCGCGACGGCGGAACAGCCGGACATCGAGAAGTGGGTGTTCCCGCCGGATCTCGAGCCGGATGAACGCCCCGGCGAGACCGAGACCCACGATGAGGGCGGCCAGCACCAACGGATCGTCCCAGCCGCGTACGGGGCCCTCGATGAGCCCGAACACGAACGCCGCGATGGCGACCGCGGAGGTCACCGACCCCGGGAGGTCGAAGGGCGGCGGGTTGCTGTCGCTCGAGGAGCCGATGGTCAGGGCGAGCAGCACGATCAGCACCGACGCCCCGGCGAACGTGATGAAGATGGAGTGCCAGCTGAAGAACTCGAGGAGGATGCCGGTCACGAAGAAGCCGCCGATGGCCCCGGCGCCGGCGACACCGGCCCAGATGCTCACCGCGATCGGTCGTTTCGACTCGGGGACACCGGAGGTGATGAGCGACAGCGTCGCCGGCATGACCAGCGCAGCACCCGCCCCGGCCAGGCAGCGGGTGGCGATGATGAGGTTCGGGTCGCCGAGGAACACCGGCAACGCCGAGGCCACGCCGAAGACGACCATGCCGCCGATGAGCATGCCGCGCCGCCCGAACCGGTCGCCGAGAGCGCCGGCCGGCAACAGCAGGGCCGCGAGCGTGAGCGTGTAGCCGTCGACCAGCCAGGTGATCTGTGCGGAATCGGCGGAGATGTCCGGCGCGATCTCGGCGAGTGCGGTGTTCAGCGCGGCCATCGCCGCGACGACCGCGGACAGTGCCGCGCACGCGACGGCGATCAGCCAGATGTCGCGCATCGCGAGACGGTCGGCGCTGCTCTGCTCGGTCATGTGTTGCCCAATCGTGACGTCGCGATGCGGCGTCGTTTCTCCGCCACAAGTGTTACTTCTGTCACTCTTTTCACACGAGCACCACACAGCTCGCCCGACCGGGTCATCGCTGCCCCGGGGTGAAAGGAACCGATCCCATGTCCGTCACCATGCACAATCGCCATCACTCACCCGCGTCCATCCGCCTCTGGCGCGTCGTCGCGATGATCGCGCCGCTCATCGCACTCGTCATCGGCATGCTGCTCGTGGTCGGCTCGATGGGCTGACCCTCGCTCGATCCCCTGAGGTCGTCGAGATTTTTGAGACTAACAGTCTTGTGTAGTCTCGTCCTCGATTCGCCCAGAGTGGAGGTGGTGTCCCGGTGCGTCGTCGCGACCCCCGCCCCGCGCAATCGCGCGCGAAACTGATCGACGCCGCCGCAGACCTCCTGCGCGATGCGGGACCGTCGGCGGTCACCGTCGATGCCGTCGTGGCCGCCGCAGACGTCTCGCGCGCCACCTTCTACCGCCACTTCGCGGGTACCGCCGAACTGGTCGCGGCCGCGTTCCACGTCGTCATCCCGCCCGCGCCCGCGCCGCCGGTGTCCGGTTCGGTACGAGAGCAACTCCTGGCGCTGACCTTAAGTCAGGCCCGACTCATCGCCGCGGTCCCGGCGACCACGACGTTCCTCGCCTGGCTCTCGCTCGGCGCCGATCTCGGTGAGGGCTTCCGGCCCGGTGATCCCGACCAGCTCGTCGAGCAGCGCACCCTGCGTGAGCGTGTCGCCGAGCAGTACCTGCGACCGTTCGACGAGGTGCTCGGCAGTCCGCAGGCCGTGGCCCAGCTCGGCCATGTCGACCGCATCACCGCGATGGCGTTGCTCGTGGGGCCGTTGGCGATGGGGCGTCTGAGCACGCTCACGACGTTCGACTACGAGGCCGTCGCCCGCGCGGCCGTCGACGGCTTCTGGGCCGCGCGGGTCACGAACGACGACTGAGGACCACGTTGCCCAACACAGGGGCGTCGTCGCGTTCGGCGACCGTCGCGGTCGCGAGGATGTCGGCGCCGTTGTCCCACAGCGAGATCCGGAACGTCTCACCGGGGAAGAAGACGCCGGCGAACTTCGCGCCGAATGATCCGACCTCCTCCACGTCGCCGCCGAGCACCTCGTCGACCAGGGCCCGACACACCGTGCCGTAGCTGCAGAGCCCGTGCAGGATCGGCGCGGGGAAGCCAGCTCGCGCGGCGAACGCGGGATCGGAGTGCAGTGGGTTGCGGTCGCCGCAGAGTCGGTACAGCAGGGCCTGATCGGGTCGTGTGGGCACAGTCAGCACGGTGTCGGGGGCGCGGTCGGGGTACTCGACACGGTCGGATGTCCCGCGCTCGCCACCGAAACCACCCTCGCCCTTGGCGAAGATGGACGACCGTGCGCTCCACAGCAGTTCGCCGTCGCTGTCGAAGGTCTGCGACTCGGTGAACACGACCGCCGCCGAACCCTTGTCCTGGACCTCGGCCAGTCGCGATCGGGTCGTCGCCTTGCCGCTCGCGGGGATCGGCCGGTGCATCGTGACCTGCTGACTGCCGTGGACCACCTTGGCGAGGTCGATCTCGATACCCGGGAACGACACCGTCGGCGCCGCGGTCGCGTGGAAGTTCTCCGCGACGGTCGCGAAGGTCGGCAGCACCGCGGGTGCGGTGTCGTCGACGTAGCGCAACCCGCGGGTGTCGAGCGGGTCGGCCGCCGCACCCACGCCGAGGTTGTAGAGCGCGACGTCGGACGCACTCCACTCGAACGACGTCTCGCCGAGGTCGGCGCCGACCGCGACCGACGGATCGATCGGCATCAGCCGGCCCGTCGATCCGAGCCGACCTGCTGTGCCGGCGCCGATCCGGCGCAGTCCATCGCCGCGAGGTAGCCGAACACCATGGCCGGGCCGATGGTGGCGCCGGGTCCGGCGTAGGTGTGGCCCATCACCGGGCTGCTGGTGTTGCCCGCGGCGTAGAGGCCGTCGATGATCGAACCGTCCTCGCGCAGAGCGCGTCCGGCGACGTCGGTGTTGATACCACCTTTGGTGCCGAGGTCGCCGGGGTACATCTTCACCGCGTAGAAGGGGGCCTTCGTCAGTTCGCCGAGACTCGGGTTGGGCTTGTTGGTGATGTCGCCGTAGTAGTGGTCGTAGCGGCTGACGCCACGCCCGAAGTCGTCGTCGGAACCGTTGCGCGCGAAGCCGTTGAAGCGTTCGGCGGTGGCCACGAGTGCGTCGGCGGGCACCTCCATCTTCTCGGCGAGGCTCGCCAGCGAACCGGCCTTGAGCACGGCGCCGGTCGTGAACCACTTCGCGGGCAACGGCTGCCGACCCGAGACGGAGGCGAACATGTAGCGGTCGCGGTAGGTCTGGTCGAACACCAGCCACGCCGGGATGTTCTCGCCGGGACCTTCACCCTGGCCGTACTCGCCGCCGAACATCTGGTGCACGGCCTCGACGTAGGGGAGTGACTCGTTCATGAACCGCTTGCCGCGGGTGTTGACCATGAACGAACACGGCAGCGAGCGTTCGGCGAGGGCGAACCACGGGCCCCGGGGCAGCATGATCGTGGGACCCCACCACGAATCCTCCATGAAGCTCACCGCCGCACCGATCTTGATGCCCGCGTTGATGCCGTCGCCGGTGTTGCTCGGTGCGCCGGTGGTCCATTCGGTGCCGATCGGCTCGCGCTGGTACTTCTTGCGCATCTCCTCGTTGTGCTCGAAACCGCCGCAGGCGAGGATCACGCCCCTGCGGGCGCGGATGGTGCGTGGGGTGCCGTCGGCGTCGACGGTGACCCCGACGACCCGGCCGTTCTCGGTGACGAGATCGGTGAGACCGGTGTTGAGCATCAGCGGGACACCGAGTTTCCGCACGCCGAGCAGCAGTTCACCCATCAGCGCCGCGCCCATCCCGATGAGGTGCTTGCGGGTCACGCGGCCCCAGATCATCCGCAGACCGACCTGCATGATCTTGAGCGGTCCGCGCCAGTGGCGCAGTCCGGTCGACAGCCAGCGGTAGTCGGACTGCTTCACCACCACACCGAGGGGGGCCTTGGTGTACTGCGGGTGCAGGGTCGCGAAGTCGGCGCCGAGTCTGCGGGCGTCGAACGGTCTCGGTTCACACGACCGCCCGCCGACCCGGCCGCCGGGCGCCTCGGGGTAGTAGTCGGAGTAGTTCTTCACCCACTCCAGATCCAACGGTGCGTGTTCGGAGAGGAAGTCGAGCACCTTCGGGCCGTTGTCGATGTAGGCGTCGATGCGTTCGGGGGCGACGACGTCTCCGACGATCGACCGGACGTAGGTGCGCGCGGCCTCGGGGTCGTCCTTCACGCCGTCGCGCTCGAGGACGGAGTTGTTGGGGATCCACACGCCGCCGCCCGAGCGTGACGTCGAGCCTCCCCAGTAGGCCGACTTCTCGATGATGACCGTCTTCAGGCCCTGTGATGCGGCGGTGATCGCGGCACTCATCCCCGCTCCACCCGCGCCCACGACGACGACGTCGTATTCCGCTTCGAGGTGGTCTGTGCTGGTCATGGCCGGCCCTTTCGCCTGTCTTGCGTGGGCCGATCGGTGGGCACCGGCCTCCCGCAAATCTAGAACACGTTATAGAATTGCTCTTCGTGCAGGCTATATCAGGTGGACGATGGTTCACCACCGACGTTTGTCGGCGAAACGGCAACACGTTCATACGGAAGAGGGCGCAGACGTGACGGTCCCCGACAACGTGCGCGATCACATCGCCCACACCCTCGCCGACGCCGAGGCGCGTGCGCAGGCCATCGAGCCGCCGACCGCGTCGCATCCCGATCTCGACGTCGTCGACGCCTACGAGATCCAGTTGCGCAACATCGGTCGGCGCGTGGCCGGCGGCGCCCGCGTGGTGGGCCACAAGGTCGGCTTGGCGTCGGAGGCGATGCAGCAGATGATGGGCGTCGACGAGCCCGACTATGGGCATTTGCTTGACACGATGGGCTACCGCCAGGACGCGCCGATCGACGCGCGGCGGTTCTGCTTACCCCGCGTGGAGGTCGAGGTCGGGTTCATCCTGGGCACAGATCTGCCCGGTGCGGGCTGCACCAACGACGACGTCATCGACGCGGTCGAGTGGGTGGTCCCGGCGATCGAACTGATCGACTCGCGTATCCGTGACTGGCGGATCACTCTGTGCGACACGATCGCCGACAACGCGTCGTCGTGTGGGTGGATCCTCGGCGACGAACGTGTCGCGATCGCCGACATCGACACCGGTGACATCGACGCCGAACTCACCCGCAACGGCGAGGTCATCGCCAAGGGGAACTCCTCGGCGGTGCTCGGCCACCCGCTCAACGCGGTGTCGTGGCTCGCGCGCAAGGTCGACGCCTTCGGCGTGCGCCTACGCGCCGGCGACGTGATCCTCCCGGGCACCGCGACGCGGGCGATCGACGTGCGACCGGGCGACGAGTTCCGTGCCGAGTTCATCGGTCTGGGCACGGTGACCGCAGATTTCCGCACCAGCAAGGAGACGACGTGACGACCAAGGTCACCGCCGCGATCATCGGATCGGGCAACATCGGGACCGACCTGATGTACAAACTCGAACGCTCCGAGGTGATCTCGCCGCGCTGGATGGTCGGGATCGACTCGGACTCCGAGGGCATGAAGCGTGCCGCCGACCACGGGTTGATCACCATGTCGGGTGGGGCCGAGGAGTTGTTGTCGTCGTCGGAGAAGCCGGATCTGATCTTCGAGGCGACGTCGGCGTACGTCCACCGCGAGTACGCGCCGCGGTACGAGGCGGCGGGGATCACCGCGATCGACCTGACGCCGGCCGCGGTCGGCCCGGCGGTCGTGCCGCCGGCGAACCTGCGCGAACACCTCGACAAGCCCAACACGAACATGATCACGTGCGGCGGTCAGGCGACGATCCCGATGGTGCACGCGGTGTCGTCGGTGGTGCCGGTGGCCTACGCCGAGATCGTCGCGTCGGTCGCCTCGGTGTCGGCGGGTCCGGGCACGCGGGCGAACATCGACGAGTTCACCAAGACCACGTCGAAGGGCATCGAGACGATCGGCGGCGCCGACCGGGGGAAGGCGATCATCATCCTCAACCCGGCCGACCCGCCGATGATCATGCGCGACACCATCTTCTGCGCCATCCCCGAGGACGCCGACACCGACGCGATCGCCGAGTCGATCCACCGGCGTGAGAAGGAGATCCAGGCCTACGTGCCCGGATACCGGCTGCTGCAGGACCCACAGTTCGACCCGCCGAGTGTGGTCAACGGCGGCATGGCGCGGGTGTCGATCTTCGTCGAGGTCGAGGGCGCCGGGGATTTCCTCCCGCCGTACGCGGGCAACCTCGACATCATGACCGCCGCCGCCACCAAGGTCGGCGAAGAGCTGGCCAAGCAGAAGCTGGGGATCTGACATGACCGCCATCGCGTACTCCGACACCCTCGACATCCGCGTCACCGACTCGTCTCTGCGCGACGGGAGCCACCACAAGCGCCACCAGTTCACCGAGCAGGACGTCCGCGACATCGTCGGCGCGCTCGACGGCGCCGGGGTCCCGGTCATCGAGGTGACCCACGGCGACGGCCTCGGTGGGTCGTCGTTCAACTACGGGTTCTCCAAGACACCGGAGCAACAGCTGATCCGCGCCGCGGTGGAGACCGCCACGACGGCGAAGATCGCGTTCCTGATGCTGCCCGGGCTGGGGGTCAAGGACGACATCCGTGCCGCGCAGGACAACGGCGCGCAGATCTGCCGCATCGCCACCCACTGCACCGAGGCCGACGTCTCCATTCAGCACTTCGGGCTCGCCCGCGAGCTCGGGTTGGAGACGGTGGGGTTCCTGATGATGAGCCACAGCCAGCCGCCGGAGGTCCTCGCGCAGCAGGCCCGCATCCAGGTCGACGCGGGATGTCAGTGCGTCTATGTCGTCGACTCCGCGGGTGCCCTGGTGCTCGAGCAGGTGTCGGATCGGGTGTCGGCGCTGGTCGCCGAACTCGGTGACGACGCGCAGGTCGGCTTCCACGGCCACGAGAACCTCGACATCGCCGTCGCCAACTCCGTCGCCGCGGTACGGGCAGGCGCACGTCAGATCGACGGCTCGGTGCGACGGTTCGGTGCCGGCGCGGGCAACACGCCGGTCGAGGCGTTCGTCGCGGTCTGCGACAAGCTCGGCATCCGCACCGGCATCGACTTCATGAAGATCGCCGACGCCGCCCAGGACGTCGTCGCGCCGATCATGCCCAGCGAGTGCCTCGTCGACCGCGCCGCGATGATGATGGGCTACGCCGGCTGCTACAGCTCGTTCCTCAAGCACGCCGAGGGTCACGCCGCGAAATACGGTGTCTCGGTGGCGGAGATCCTCCTCGAGGCCGGCGCCCGCAAACTCGTCGGCGGCCAGGAGGACCAACTCATCGACATCGCCCTCGAACTCCGCAAGAAGCAAGACGCCAACGCCGGAGTCTGAACGCGCGCCCACCGTTCGTTCGCGTGCCGAGTGTGCCGCGCGGATGAGCGGCGGGTCCGCGTTCACGCCGCTACGAGTCGCAGACGCGCGAGCCAGTCCCGGATCATCGGCACCACTCGTCCGCGTTCGAGGTCCTGCCACGTCCACCGGATCACCATGATGCCCCTTCGTCGCAACGCATCTTCGCGCTCCTTCTCGCGTCGCATCGCATCGAACGGGGTCTCGCCCGAACGCAGGTGCTTCTGATATTTGGCCATCCCGTCGAACTCCCCGACGAGCAGGCCTGCCCAGTCGAAGTCGGTACGCGCGATGAGGTTCCCGTCGTCGTCGCGGAACTCGTGCTGAAGACGCGGGGACTGTAGGCCGGCCTCGATCATCTGTGCACGACTCCACGATTCGCCCGGGTTCTCCGCCTCGCCGTCGGCATGACGAAGGGCTCTCCGGGCCTGGCCGATACCGCGAGCCGACGTCGTCATCATGGCGGCCATGACCTCGCGATCGGCGCCGAGGCGCAATGCCGAATCGAGGACGGCCAGTGCGCCTGCGAAGCCCATGGTGGTCGTCCGCGCAACGTCGACCGCGGTGCGTTCGAGCGAGGTCGCTCGGACACCGTCGATGGTGACGATCTCGGACTCGGTGAGAACGCCGACATGCTCGTGACGCACCGGACTCCGACGACCTCCCGAGGGCGTCCCCGTCGTCAGGTGGACGCGCCGAAGATTCGGGCGGAGCAGTTGCAGGTTGTGCACCGTTGCCGCCGACTGGTGACTGAGAACGGACGACGTGGAGGCGTCGATCGCGATCGCGGCCAGCCGGTGCAATTCCTCGGGTGTGCGATCGGCGGGCACCACGAAGACGCCCCGGGTCACCCGGACCAGCTCGCGGCGGGAGACCGCACGCGTGACGTCGGTGTCGCTGAAGCCGGAAGCGAGCGCTGCGGCGCGGTGGATCAGTCCGTGACGATCCGTGGGAAATATGGTCACGGCACTTCGACGCTGCCGTGCAGCCGCCGGTTCCCCGGCACCCGTTCGCGCGGCCGCCGTTCATCTGCGCCCCATGATGGAAGCGCGAATGAACGGTCGGCGCGCGAAGCCGGCTACATGCCGCCGGCGGGAGGGGAGGCGTAGCAGAACATCGCACCCATGGGGTCCTTGGCGGAGGCGAGGGTGCCGTAGGGGGTGTCCTCGCCGGCCATCATGACCTCGCCTCCGAGTTCGGAGATCTTCGCGGTGGCGGCGGCGACGTCGTCGACCATGACGTACACCTGCCAGAACGACGGGGCCTCGGGCGGCAGGAGTGTCGCGGCGTCCATGATCCCGCCGTAGCCCATCTCGCCGAACATCATCTGCGAGTACCGATCCGGTCCGACCGAGTCCGGGTCCCCGCCGGTGCCGACCTCGAGGAGCGAGACGCCGGTGACCGCCGGGTAGAACGCGGTCGACGCCGCGTAGTCCTTGGTCAGACAGTCGAACCAGTACGGCGCGCCGTGCTCGCCCCAGGTCGTGAAACCGACGTGGTCGGCGGGCTGCCAGAAGCCGATCGCGGCACCGGCCGTGTCGGTCACGATCGCCATGGAGCCCTCGGTCCCGACCGCCATGGGCGGGAACATGGCCTGGGCGCCCGCCTTCTCGGCGGCCGCGACGGTCGCGGCGATGTCGGGAGCGTGCAGGTACACCGTCCACACGTCGGAGACGACGCCGGCGCCGTCCATGACCGGGCTCATGCCGGCGACCCGTCGGCCGCCGCGGGTGAAGTTCTGATAGCCGCCGAACTCCGCTCGCGGCGCCTCGACCTCCCAGCCGAAGAGCGCGCCGTAGAAGTCCGCGGCACGCGCGGGGTCGGAGCTCATCAGGTCGAACCAGATGGGTGCGCCGGTGGGCGCGGAGTACTCGGTCATCGTCAGATCCTCTCGCGGGTGGGTGTCATCGGTACAGACCACCGATACCGCGAGAAGTCATCGGCGCCTCACTGGTGCGGCGGGATGATCCCCTCGATGACTCCGTGGTCGATGCTGGCCGAGAGTCGCGAACACGTCGGGGTCATCGCCGGGTTGCCGCCGTTCTCGCGGACGCGGGTCAGCTCGGAGCACTGCGCGCGGGCCTCACCCGACCACTGGACGCTCGTCTGGAACTCGCTGATCTTCTTCACCATCACCCGGGCGTGACAGGCGCGGCATTCGATCTCGCGCAACCCGTCACGTAGGTAGTGGGCCCGGTCGCGGTCGGTGGCCGAGGCGATCTCGGCGCGCCGCTGCGGGTTGTCGGTGAAGTCGGGGGCCTTGGCCCAGGTACCTGCCGAACCGGCCGGTCGGTCGACGGCGCGCGTCACCGCGTCACACCTTCGCGGCGTCGTTGGTGGCGGCGAGCTTCGACTGTTCGGCGCGCACCGACGCCTCGGTGTCCTCACCCGCGGCCTTGCGGCGCAGGTTGTCCTCGACCTCCACGCCCCAGTTCTCCAACGCCTTGGTGGTGTCGATCTCGTACTCGTAGCGCGCGGTCATCTCGTCGGTGACGTCGGCGACGTCGACGTAGAACTGCTCGTACCACCGACGCAGTTGGTACACCGGCCCGTCCTCTTCGACGAGGAGCGGATTGTCGATGCGGCTCTTGTGCTTCCAGATCTCGACGTCCTGCAGGAAGCCGACCTCCACTCCCTCGGAGATCTTGCGCGCCATGCCCTGGGCCTGCTTCTCCGACAGCCCCTCCGGCTTCTTCGCCATCACGCCGAACATCAACACGAACGAGTTGTTGTCGATGGGGTAGTGGCAGTTGGTGAGGATCGTCTCGATCGCGTAGCCGCCGTAGGTCTGGTGCATCGGGTTCAGCATGTAGGCCGGACCGTAGTACGCCGCAATCGATTTGAGGTAGCTGTCGCCGTATGCCGAGGTGAGCTCGATGTCGGGCCGGCCACGCGAGTTCATGTACTGCGCGGCGGTCTCACCCTCGAAGACGTTCTTGAAGTAGTCGGGCAGTGCGTAGTGGATGTAGAAGAAGTGCGCCATGTCGACGACGTTGTCGATGATCTCGCGGCAGTTGGAGCCCTCGATGACGATGCGGTTCCACGTCCAGTCGGTCCATTCGTCGGTGGCGTACTCCTCGATCTCGGGGATCACGACGTCGGCGGGCGGCGGGTTGCCCTCGGGGTCGTTGTAGACGAACAGCTGTCCGTTGCGGACCATCGTGGGCCACGACCGGGTCTTGGCGAGCTTGGGTGTGCGCTTGGCGTAGGGGACGCCCGCACAGCGACCGTTGCCCTTCCAGCGCCAGTCGTGGAACGGGCACGCGATGTTGCCGTCCTTCACGCTGCCCTTGCTCAGGTCGCCGCCCATGTGTCGGCAGTAGGCGTCGAGGATCTTGATCTCCGGGTCGCCGCCGTCATCGGACGCGGCCGACCAGACCACGAGCTTGGTGCCGAACGCCTCGATGGAGTGCGGCGTGCCGTCGGTGAACTCCGAGGCCAGGCCCAGGCAGTGCCATCCGCGGGCGAAGCGGGTGGGTGGGGTGCCGGTGTCGATCTCGCGGACGGCGACATCGGTCTGCAGATCAGTCATCTCAACGCTCCTCGCGTACGGCCACACGCGGCGTGTACCCGCGGCATCATCAGTAGAACACGTTACAGAAATGCCCCTCGGGACGCCACTGTACCGGCGCAAACGCGCAGGCCTCGACATAAATGAGAACGTGTTCTAGTCTTGATTCCGAGATTGTTCACCATGAGTTGGGAGTTGCGCGCATGACACAGCGGAGTGAGATCGGCACCGAGGTGCTGAACAAGATCGATTCCCTGCTGCCCGAGATCGAGAAGCGTGCCCAGGAATGCGAGGACCAGCGTCGCATCCCCGTGGAGACCATCGACAGCCTCGACGAGGTGGGCTTCTTCAAGCTCGTCCAACCCGCCCAGTGGGGCGGCTACGAGGTCGACCCCGTCACCTACTACGAGGCGGTCCGTCGGCTCGCGAGCGCGTGTGGATCCACCGGGTGGGTCTCGTCGATCCTCGGTATCCACAACTGGCACCTCGCCCTCTTCCCGCAACAGGCGCAGGAGGAGGTGTGGGGTGACGACCCGACCACCCGCATCGGTTCGTCGTACGCCCCGATGGGCATGGGCGAGGTCGTCGACGGTGGCTACAAGGTGAACGGTGAGTGGCATTGGTCGTCGGGATGTGACCACGCCGCATGGACATTCGTCGGCGGGCCCGTGTTCAAGAACGGCAAGCCCGTCGACTTCGTGAGCTACCTGCTGCCCCGCAGCGACTACGAGATCCGCGACGTCTGGCACGTCGCCGGGCTCAAGGGCACCGGCTCGAACACCCTCGTCGTGAAGGACGCGTTCGTACCCTCGCACCGCATGCTGAGCTTCAAGGCGATGGCCACCGGCACCGCACCCGGGCTCGAGACCAACACCGCCCCGGTTTACAAGATGCCCTGGGGCACCATCCATCCGACCGTCATCTCGACCCCGGTCGTGGGCATGGGCTACGGCGCCTACGCCGCGCACGTCGAGGCCCAGGGCAAGCGTGTCCGTGCGGCCTACGCCGGCGAGAAGGCGAAGGACGACCCGTTCGGCAAGGTCCGAATCGCGGAGGCCGCCAGCGACATCGACGCCGCGTGGCGTCAGCTGTCGGGCAATGTGCAGGACGAGTACGACCTCATCCTCGCCGGCAAGGAGGTCCCGATGGAGCTCCGCCTGCGTGCCCGTCGCGACCAGGTGCGCGCATCGTCGCGGTCCATCTCGGCGATCGACCGGCTCTTCGAGGCCGCCGGTGCCCGCGCGCTCGACAGTGACCAACCGCTGCAACGTTTCTGGCGCGACGCGCACGCCGGTCGCGTACACGCCGCGAACGACGCCGAGCGTGCCTACCAGGCCTTCGCCAACGGGGAGTACGGCATCCCCATCGGCGACACGATGGTCTGACCGCATGGTCTCGGCAACCACCGACACCGGACCGATCCGCTCCCTGGGGTACATGCGCATCGAGGCCACCGACATGGCGGCCTGGCGTGAGTACGGCCTCAAGGTGCTCGGCATGGTGGAGGGCAAGGGCACCATCGACGGTGCGCTGTACCTGCGCATGGACGACTTCCCGGCGCGACTCGTGATCGTCCCGGGCGACCGTGACCACCTCGCGTCGTCCGGGTGGGAGTGTAAGAATGCCGCAGGGCTGCAGGAGGTCCGCGACCGCCTCTCGGCGGCGGGCATCGTCTACCGCGAGGCCAAGGACGAGGAGCTGCTCGACCGCCAGGTGGTGGAGATGATCGTGTTCTCCGACCCCACCGGCAACGTGCTCGAGGCGTTCCACGGCGTGGCGCTGCAGCACCGGCGTGTGGTGAGTCCGTACGGTCACACCTTCGTCACCGGCGAGCAGGGTCTCGGTCACGTGGTGCTCACCACCGACGACGACGAAGCCTCGCTCGAGTTCTACCGCGACGTCCTCGGCTTCCGGCTCCGTGACTCGATGCGTCTGCCCCCGCAGGTGGTGGGGCGCAACGAGGGCGATCCCGCCCCGTGGTTGCGGTTCTTCGGGTGCAACCCCCGCCACCACAGTCTTGCGTTCCTGCCCATCCCGAACACCACCGGGATCGTGCACCTCATGGTGGAGGTGGGCAGCACCGACGACGTCGGCCTCGCCCACGACCGTGCCCTGCGCAAGAAGGTCCCGATGTCGGCGACGTTGGGCCGCCACGTCAACGACCTCATGTACTCCTTCTACATGAAGACCCCCGGCGGCTTCGACATCGAATTCGGTTGCGAGGGGCGGACGGTGGACGACCACGAATGGGTCGCGCGGGAGAGCACCGCGGTCAGCCTCTGGGGCCACGACTTCTCCATCGGGTTCGCGAACTGACATGAGTCACGCCTCGCGAGGCACCACCGATTTCGACCCGCGGCAGTTCCGCACCGCGATGGGGCAGTTCTGCACCGGGGTCACCGTGATCACCACCCTCGACGCCGAGGGTGCACCGGCCGGGTTCGCCTGCCAGTCGTTCGCGGCCCTGTCGCTCGATCCGCCACTCGTGCTGTTCTGTCCCCAGAAGACCTCGCGTAGTTGGAAGGTCATCGAGACCGCGGGCCGGTTCTGCGTGAACATCCTGTCCAACCACCAGCAGGACGTGAGCGCCACGTTCGGTGCGCCCGGCACCGACAAGTTCGCGAACATCGACTGGGACCCGTCTCCCGAAGGCCTCCCGGTGATCCGTCACAGCATCACCTGGGCGCAGTGCGACGTCGAACGCGTCGACGACGGCGGCGACCACTTCATCGTGATCGGACGGGTGACGGTGCTCGGGGAGATGTTGCAGGACAAGCCGTTGCTGTTCTACCGCGGCGGCTATCTGTCGACCGAGCACCCGCGGGTGACGCCGGCGCAGGCCGAGCTCGAGAACTTCCTCACCTGGACCGGAGGCGACACATGGCTGTGAGCAGCGACATCCCGGCTCCGGCGTTGCTGCCGGTCACCGACATCACCGCGCCGCTGACCGCGGCGATAGCCGAGGCCGAGGAGCTGATCCGGGGAGCGGAGTTCATCCGCACCGACATCGATCTCGCCGAGGGGTACAGCTACCTCGGGCAGAGCATCCACGCGGTGATGGCGCTGGCGTGGACGCGGGCGCTGACCCACCCCTTCTTCGTCACCTCGACCGGCCCGTACACGAAGATGGGGCTCGACAATCCCGACACCCTCTACTACGGCGCCGATCTCGTGGCCGGTGCCGAGTACCGGGTCACCGGGACGCGCGGTACCACCACCGACCTCAGCTTCCAGGTGATCACCGGCAACTACGACCCCGACCGCGTCCCCGGCGGCGACGATGCGTTCGATGACCGACGCCTCGACGTCGCCGCCGACGGCACGTTCGAGCTGTGGTTCGGGCCCTACGGTCCCGATGAGTCGCGACCGAATCGCTTCACCCTCGCCGAGGGCGCGACGACGCTCGCGGTACGAGAGGTGTTCGGCGACTGGCAGGCCGAGCAGAAGGGGACCATCGCGATCGAACGTGTCGACACCGTCGGGACCCCGGCCGACGAACCCGACATGACGGTGCTCACCAAGCGGTACCGGGTGGCCGGCAAGATGCTGCTCTCCCGGATCAACACCTGGTTCAACTTCCCGAAGTGGTTCTATCTCGACCTGCCGGTGAACACCCTCACCGAACCACGCCTGACCCCCGGCGGACTGTCGACCCAGTTCTCCTCGGTCGGTCACTACGACCTCGCCGACGACGAGGCCATGATCATCACCGTCCCCAGATCCGATGCGCCGTACCAGGGTTTCCAGCTGGGCAGCATGTGGTACATCTCGCTCGACTACATCAACCACCAGACCAGCCTCAACACCGCCCAGGCGCAGACCGACCCCGACGGCATGATCCGCATGGTGGTCTCCCGTCGCGATCCCGGTGTCGCCAACTGGATCGAGACCACCGGACGCAGCCACGGCATCCTCCAGATCCGGTGGCAGCGTGTCTCCGCGCCGATCCCGTCGACCTCAGGCCCCACCGCGCAGGTGATCGCCTTCGAGGATGTGGCACAGCACCTCCCGTTCCACGCCCACAACGTGATCGACGCCGACGGTTGGCGGGAACGGATCGCCGCCCGTCAACGTGGCGTCGCGAGCCGGATGCTGGGGTGAGGGCGAGATGACCGGACTCCTGCACGACAAGGTCGTCGTGGTCGGCGGTGTAGGGCCCGGGTTGGGTCGGTCGATCTGCCTGCAGGCCGCCGCGGCCGGGGCGTCGGTGGTGCTGGCCGCGCGCACCGCCGAGCGCCTGCGAGCGGTGGCCGACGAGATCACCGCCGCCGGCGGGGTGGCACATGTCGTGCCCACCGACATCACCTCCGACGACGCGGTCGATGCCCTCGTCGAGGCGTCGGTGGAGCGGTTCGGTCGTGTCGACGCACTGGTGAACAACGCCTTCGCCCTCCCGTCGATGAAACCGCTGGCCCGCACCGACTTCGACGCGATCACCGCCGGCCTCGACCTCACGGTCCTCGGCGGGTTGCGTATGACGAAGGCGTTCACCGACGCCCTGGCCGCGACATCCGGCGCGGTGGTGATGATCAACTCGATGGTGCTGCGCCACAGCGAACCCCGCTACGGCAGTTACAAGCTCGCCAAGGCCGCGTTGCTGGCGATGTCGCAGACCCTCGCCACCGAACTGGGCGACAAGGGCATCCGGGTGAACTCGGTCGCCCCGGGATACATCTGGGACGACCAGCTGAAGTGGTACTTCGGCGAGGTGGCGAAGAAGTACGAGATCAGCCCCGACGACGTCTACCGCGAGACGGCGTCGAAGACGGATCTGAGACGCCTGCCCGAACCCGACGAGATCGCCCGCGCCGTGGTGTTCCTCGCCTCCGACTGGGCCAGCGCGATCACCGGACAGACCGTGGACGTCAACTGCGGCCAGTTCCACAGTTGATTCCGACACCACTCGTAGCGGGAAAGGGTGAACCGATGACCGGACGTACCGGAGTGGGAACCGTCGAGGACCTGCACGCCTCGGCGATCAAGGCCTGCGGCCTCGAGGATTTCGGCAGCGACGAGCCCGGCGGGGACGACTACCGCGAAGGCCTGGCCGTCCTGCTGGAGAGCTATCAGCGCGACGCCGGGTTGACCGAGCTGGGCAGCAAGATGTCCCGGTTCTTCCTCCGCGGTGCACTGGTGGCGCGGCTGATCAGCCAGGCCTCGTTCACCGCCAACCCCGGACTGTCCACGGTTCCGATCACCCGACCGATCTTCGTCACCGGGTTGCCGCGCACGGGCACCACCGCGCTGCACCGCCTGCTGACCGCCGACCCCGGTCACCAGGGGCTCGAGATGTGGCTGGCGGAGTTCCCGCAGCCGCGCCCACCCCGCGACACGTGGGCGACGAATCCGGTGTTCCAACAGATCAATTCCGGCCTCGAGCAGCATCACGTCGAGAACCCGGAGTTCATGGGCCTGCACTACATGAGCGCCGACGACGTCGAGGAGTGCTGGCAGCTGTTACGACAGACCATGATGTCGATCTCGTACGAGTCGCTGGCCCATCTCCCGACCTACTCGCGCTGGCTCGACGGGCGCGACTGGACACAGGCCTACGAACGGCATCGCCGAAACCTGGCCCTCATCGGCTCGAACGAACCCGAGAAACGGTGGGTGCTCAAGAATCCGAGCCACCTGTTCGCCCTCGATGAACTCCTCGCCGTGTATCCCGACGCGCTCGTGGTGCAGACGCACCGCCCGCCGCGCACCATCATCGGGTCGATGTGTTCTTTGGCCGCGAGCGCCACCGACGGGTGGTCGACCACCTTCGTCGGCGAGACCATCGGCGCGACGCAGCTCGAACTGTGGTCGCGCGGACTGCAGCGCTTCACCGAGTCCCGTGCCCGCCACGACCCGTCGTCGTTCGTCGACATCGACTTCGCCGATCTGCGCGACGACCCCATCGGTGCGGTCGAGACCATCTACGCCGCCCTGGGCACCCCGCTCGGTGACGAGGCGCGCGCGGCGATGGTCGCGATGGACGCCGAGAGCAAGAGCGGCGATCGCAAACCGGCGCACCGTTACTCGCTGGCGGACTTCGGTCTCACCGACACCGCGGTCGACGAGGCCTTCGACGGTCTGGTGGCTCGGCGCTAGATGCTCTCGGTCTGCTCGGCCGTGCGCAGCGCGATCGGATAGGGCTGCGGGATCTGGAAGTGGTACCCCTGCGCCAGCGGGCAGTGCAACGCCACCAGCGATGTCACCTGCTCAGGGGTCTCGATACCCTCGGCGATCACGCTGAGATCGTTGGCCTCGGCATGGGTGATGAGCCCGCTGAGCAGGTGGTCGACGACATCGGTCCCCAGCCCGGCGGTGAGGGACGCGTCGATCTTGAAACCGTCGATGGGCCAGGTGATCATGCGGCTCAGGGACGACCATCCGCGTCCCACGTCGTCGATCACGATGTGGGTGCCCAGGGCGCGCAGGGCGGAGATCGCCTCGATCGCCGGGTCGTCGTCGAGGGTGGCCGACTCGACGAGCTCCAGGCAGAGGCGTTCGGCGGGCAACGCGCCCTCGGAGACCGCGTCGCGCAGCAGTTGCAGCCGCGCCGGCCGGATCAGGTGCGCGCCGTCGATGTTGACGTGCAACACGGTGTCGGCCGAGCCGGCCATCACCGTCATGGCGGTGCGCATCACCGACAGGTCGATGTCGAGCATGATGTCGGTGTCGCGGACCGCGGGCAGGAACCGACTCGGCGGCAGGAGACCATCGGTGGGGTGCACCCAGCGACACAGCGCCTCGTACCCGTGGGTGCGGCGGGTCCGCGGGTCGACGATGGCCTGGAAGTAGGGGCGGATCTCGCCGCGCTGCAGGCCGGTGATGATCTCGTCGAGCGGGTAGACCCCGGCGGTCACCTCCCGGTCGCGCTGCAGTTCGAGTTGCTCCTCGAGGACGCGGGCGTATTTCTGCAGCAGCGTGAGGCCGTCGGCGTCGAGTTCGTGGGGTTCGGTGTCGGTGAGGCACAACGTCCCGATCGCGGTGTGTTCGCGGCTGAACAGCGGTACACCGACGTAGGTGCGCAGACCGGCTCTGCGGAGCGGGTCGAGCAACGAATCGTCGATGGTCGATTCCGTGGCGTCGGTGATGACGAGAGGTTGACCGGTGTCGACGACCTCGCGACACGTGGTGGCCTGGCGCCGTGTCACCACGCCGTCGGCCCCGCGGATGCCGTGTGAGGCGAGCACGTACTGGTTCTCGTCGTCGAGGATGTGCAGGAGTGCGATCGGATAGCCGACCGCGCGCGCGGCGAGCTCGAGCGTGGTGGTCAGCGCAGCGCTGACGGCGTTCGGGTCCACGTAGTTCGCCGCGTTGCCACCGCGCGAACTCGAGCGGTCGTTCATCATCGCGATGGTAATACGACAGGAACGGTGGCGGACCGATGTCGCCGCAAGTCGGTCGATCGGCTGAATTCTTTTCTAGAGACCGAGGGACTCGGCGAGGCCGTCGGTCACCGTGCGGGGTCGTCCGAACAGCTGAACACCCGCGTGGGCTCGTTTGAAGTACAGGTGTACGTCGTGCTCCCAGGTGATGCCGATGCCACCGTGCATCTGGACCGCCTCGCCGGCGACCGCAACCGCCGCCCGGGAGCAGTGGATCCGGGCCGCGGCGATGGCGGGGTCGGTATGGCTGTCGGCCGCCAGCGCGTACGCGGCGGCGTAGGAGATCGATCGCGCCGACTCTACCGAGACGAACATGTCGGCCATCCGGTGCTTGAGGGCCTGGAACGAGCCGATGGGGCGGCCGAACTGGGTCCGCGAGCCGGTGTGGGCGACAGTGCGGTCGAGCAGTTCGGCAGCGACGCCCACCTGCTCGGCGCTCACGGCGACCGCCGCGACGGCCCGCAACCGTTCGACGAGGTCGCCCGGGGCGGCGATCGTCTGCGACGGCGTGTCGTCGAAGGCGACCCGGGCGAGCGGTCGCGTCGGGTCGAGGACGGGCAGCGCGACCCGCGAGACGCCCTCGGCGTCGGGGGAGACCTCGTGCAATGTCGTGTGGGTCCCCGAGCGGGCGATGACCAGCAGCACGTCGGCGTACTCGCCGTCGAGCACGTAATGGGCTGTCCCGGTCAGCAACCCCCCTTCGGCGACGACACCGTCGACGACCCCGGGTGTGTCCCATCCCGATTCGTCGGCCCAGCACACCGCGGCGACCGACGTGCCCTCGGCGATCGGTGGGAGCAGCCGCTCGCAGGCGTCGTCGTCGCGCGTGAGCAGCAGGGCCTGCGTCGCGAGCACCGAGCCGAGCATCGGCACGGGGTGCAGCGACCGCGCGAGTTCCTCGAGCACGATGTGGCTCTCCACCAGGGTGGCCCCGACCCCGCCGAACCGTTCGGGGACGGCGAGGGCGGCGACCCCCACCTGCTGGGCCAACGTCGTCCACAGCGCGTGATCGACCCGGGGGCTCGCGGCCATCGCCGTGCGCAGCGCCGCCGAGCCGCCCTGGCGGGCCAGCACCGTGCGCACCGAGTCGCGCAGCGCGGCCTGCTCGGCGGTGTCGATGCCGGGTGCGGCGAACACGGTGTCGCTCATGCGGTGATCGCCGACAACACCGTGCGACGATGTCGCGCCGCGGTTCCCCACGCGGACTGCAGCGCACGGGTCTTGGTCAGGTACAGCGACAGGTTGTGTTCGGCGGTGTAGCCGATCGCGCCCAGGGTCTGCAGGGCGGTGCGGGCGGCGAGGTCGGCGGCGCGGCCGCAGGCGACCTTCGCGGCCGAGACGTCGCGGCCCGTCGTCGCGGCACCGGCGTCGATCGCGAGTGCGGCCCCGTGCACGAGAGGACGCGCCATCTCCACGGCGATCGCGACGTCGGCCAGGTGGTGTTTCACCGCCTGGAACGATCCGATCGGGCGGCCGAACTGGGTGCGGTTGCGCGCGTGATCGCTCGCGGTCGCGAGCATGGCCGACGCGAGACCCACCAGCTGCGCTGCGGTGGCCAGCGCGCCGAACTCGAGGGCCCGGCGCGCGTCGACGTCGGTCGCCACCGATTCCCGGGCGACGACGGTGGAGATGCTGCGCGACCGGTCGACCGAGGGGTGGGTGACCTCGGGCTCGGCGAGGTGCAGTGTCGAATCCTGCAGGAGCAGAACCAGGTCGGAGGTGACCGCGTCGGCGGCGTAGGGCACGTCGTGCGGTACCGCGATCGTCGCGAGTCCCCCCGCGAGCAGGGATTCGGCCAGATCGTCGCGCCCGGCGTCGGACAGCACCACCGGGACGGCGGCGACAGTCTCGGCCACCGGGCCGGGGACGCAGTGGCGACCGAGTTGCTCGGCCGCGACGACCATCTCGACCGCGCCCGCACCGACCCCGCCCGACTCCTCAGACACCAGTAGCGCGGTGACGCCGGTGTCGGCGAGCCTGCGCCACACCGCCCGGCCGGGCGCGTGATCGCCGTCGTTCCACGCGCGCACCACCGCGGGCATGTCGGCGCGGGCGAGCATCGCGTCGATGCTGCCCGCGAGGTCGAGGTGCTCGGTGTCGAGCAGGAATCTCATCGGTCGCCTCTCGGGAGGCCCAGCAGGCGTTCGGCGATCACGTTGCGCTGGATCTCGTTGGTGCCGGCGTAGATCGGGCCCGACAGCGAGAACAGGTGACCGCCCATCCAGTCGTGCCCACCAGGCGCGTCGGCGCGTTCGGCGTCGGCGCCGAGGAGGTCGAGTGCGGTCTCGTGGGTCGCGATGTCCCACTCCGACCAGAACACCTTGGTGATCGACGACTCCATCCCGAGCTGCCCACCCTCGGCGAGGCGGCTCACCGTGGCGTAGGTCGCCAGTTCGTAGGCGCGGGCACCGATCCAGGCGTCGGCGACGCGCGCACCGAGCGCCGTGGTGTCGGGGTTCGCGGGATCGTGGTTCCCCCACAGTTCGAGCAGTCGGTCGGTGGTCGCGAGGAACCGGCCCGGCGACCGCAACGACAGGCCGCGTTCGTTGGCCGCGGTGCTCATCGCGATCTTCCACCCGTTGCCCGCCTCACCGATGACCCCCGACTCGCCGGGGTTCTCCGGGTCGTCGGGCACGAAGACGTCGTCGAGGAACAGTTCGGCGAAACCCGGTTCACCGTCGAGCTGGGCGATCGGCCGGACCGTGACACCCTCGGCGCGCAGGTCGAACATGAAGTACGTCAGCCCCTTGTGGCGGCTGGAATCGGGGTCGGTGCGGAACAGTCCGAAGCCGCGGTCGGCGAAACTCGACCGCGAACTCCACGTCTTCTGCCCCCGCAGCAGCCAGCCGCCGTCGGTGCGGACCGCGCTCGACCGCAGCGACGCGAGGTCGCTGCCGGCCTCGGGCTCGCTCCACGCCTGTCCCCAGATGTCCTCCGCGCGGGCCATTCTCGGCATGATGCGGGCCAACTGGTCGGGATGTGCGTGGTCGAACAGGGTCGGGGCGAGCAGGAAGATGCCGTTCTGGCTCACCCGGCCCGGGGCGCGGGAGCGGTAGTACTCCTCCTCGAACACCACCCAGTGCAGCAGGCTCGCGTCGCGACCACCGAACTCCTCCGGCCAGCTCACCACCGACATCCGCGCGTCGGCCATGGTGGCCTCCCACGCGCGGTGCGCCTCGAATCCCTCAGCGGTGTCCATCGACGGCAGCGGCGTCGGAGGAACGTTGGCCTGCAACCAGTCCCGTACCTCGAGCCGGAAATCCTCCACGTCGCGCTCGACATCGAGATCCATCTACGACGCCCCTCTGGCCTTCATCGATCGGGCGTCCATGCCGCCCAGGGCATCGCCGTCGGTCGCCTCGGCGTTCGCGCTGTGGGCGAAGTGATGCCAGCCGAACACCGAGTCCATCGAGTTGCGAAGACCCATCTGATCCTCGGAGATGTTGACGGCCTTCTTGCACAGCGCCAGACCCAGCGGGGGCATCTGGGTGATCGAGGAGGCGATCTCGGCGACCTTCGCCGACAGCTCGTCGCGCGGCACCACGTGGTTGACCATGCCCCAGTCGAGCGCCTCGGCCGCGGTGAAGCGCCGCCCGGTGAAGAGGATCTCCTTCGCCCGGCGAGGGCCGAGCACGAACGCGTGGGCGAAGTACTCCACCCCCGGGATGCCCATGCGGGCAACGGGATCGGAGAAGAAGGCGTCGTCGGAGGCGACGATGAAATCGCAGATCCAGGCGAGCATGAGACCGCCTGCGATGCAGGCGCCGTGCACCTGTGCGATCACCGGCTTGGGGATGTCGCGCCACCGGCGACACATCCCGACGTAGACCTCCATCTCGCGTGCGAGACGTTGATCGCCCCCGGTGCGATCGGTGTGGTCCCACCAGATGGTCGCCGTGTTGGGGTAGGCCACGTGGAAGTCGCGTTCCGGCGTGCCGATGTCGTGGCCGGCGGAGAAGTGTTTCCCGTTGGCCCGCAACACGATCACGGACACGGCGCGGTCGGCTACCGCCTTCACGAACGCGGCGTCGAGCGAGTAGGTCATCACCGAGTTCTGCGCGTTGCGGTAGTCGGGACGGTTGAGGGTCACGTAGGCGACACCGTCGACCACCTCGTAGGCGACCGGGGTGGAGTCCGCGGTCAGCTCGGCACCGGTCAGCGGTGCCGGGATCTCCGGTGGCGACGTCATGAACCGACCATACCTAGCAAGTGCTTGGTTGGTAAAGCGACCTCAGGGCGCCGTCGCACCGTCGGTGGAGGCGACGACCTCGCGCAGGCGCGCGACGATGCGGTCGACCCCGTTGGTGTCGGTTGCCGCGCCCGGACAGGCCACCAGCGATGCGATCACCCGGTGCGACCCGCCGGCCCCGACCTGGCCGATGCTCGCGATCGGTACCGCCACCGACATCGTGGGCACGGTCGCCGACAGTTCCTCCGGGCGGTAGTCCGAGGTCATGAGGTCGATGAGCAGGTCGGCGACACGGCGTTGCACGGCCGGGGCCGAGTCGGCGCGATGTACCGAGTGCAGCGTCGCCATCACCTCGGTCGCCTCGCGTCCCAGGTTCTCGACGGTGAAGCCGCGGTCGCGCACGGTGTCGAGCAGCCGCGCGACCGTCTCGCGGGCCGGCGGCGGCACGGTGTCCAGCCACTCCGAGCGTTCCGTCGGCTGTTCCCACGCGATGAACTCCCGACACAGGGGAGCCCCGACGGGTATGCGCGTACCGACCTGCGCCCACGCGATGTCGCCGGCGATGTCGGTGACGATGATCGACGCGTCCTCGCGTTCGGCGAGGAGGATCGGCATCGCGAGATCGTCGGCGGCGGCGCGTATCGCCGGACCGCAAATGGTGACCATTGGACGGGTCCGCGCCGATGCGGCCATCCGACCGAGGAACGCCGACGCGGGGGCGAAGCGGTTGTCGTCGCCCCGGACCACCCACCCGTCTGCACACAACTGGGTGAGCACGGCGTGTGCCGTGGCCCGTGTCATCCCGACCGCACGCACGATCTCGGCGAGGGAGGGACGCGCGGTGGGGTCGGAGACGAGGAACTCGACAACGGTGACCACGCGGTGCGTCGGGGCCGACACCGGTTGACGCTCCGATGCTGCGGTGTTTACTGTCACATAGTCGAACGCTACTGTCGAATAATCGACACCACAAGTTCTGAGCCGAAGGATCCACATGCTCGACGGCGGATATGAGCTGTCGCACCTCGCTGCCCTCGAGGCGGAATCGGTGCACATCATCCGGGAGGTCGCGGCCACCGCGCAGCGCCCCGGTCTGCTGTTCTCCGGCGGCAAGGACTCGGTGGTGATGTTCCACCTGGCGCGTAAGGCCTTCTGGCCCGCGCCGGTGCCGTTCGCCCTGATGCATGTCGACACCGGGCACAACTTCGACGAGGTGATCGAGTTCCGCGACCGGATCGTCGCCGAGACCGGGGTGCGGCTGCTCGTCTCGAGCGTGCAGGACGACATCGACGCCGGCCGCGTGGTGGAACAGACCGGGCCGGGCGCGAGTCGCAACCGGTTGCAGACAGCCGCCCTGCTGCGCGGCATCACCGACAACCGCTTCGACGCGGTGTTCGGCGGGGCCCGCCGCGACGAGGAGAAGGCTCGCGCGAAGGAGCGGGTCTTCAGCTTCCGCGACCGGTTCGGCGCCTGGGACCCCCGCGCACAGCGCCCCGAGCTGTGGAACCTCTACAACGGCAGACATGCTCCGGGAGAACACATCCGGGTGTTCCCGCTGAGCAACTGGACCGAACTCGACATCTGGCAGTACATCGCGGCCGAGTCGATCGATCTCCCGCCGATCTACTACGCCCACGACCGCGAGGTCGTCGAGCGGGACGGGATGTTGTTGGCCCACACCCGTTTCCTCGAGACCGCCGAGCACGAGACGACCCGTACCGAGACCGTGCGCTTCCGGACCGTCGGTGACGCGACCTGCACGGGATGCGTCCTGTCGACCGCGACCACCGTCGCCGAGGTGATCGACGAGGTCGCGGCGACCCGTCTCACCGAGCGCGGCGCCACCCGGGCCGACGATCGCATCTCCGAATCGGGGATGGAAGACCGCAAGAAGGAGGGCTACTTCTGATGGCGCTGCCGATCGCGGCCGAGGGCCGAAAAGAACTGCTGCGCCTCGCGACCGCGGGAAGCGTCGACGACGGGAAGTCGACGCTCATCGGACGGCTGCTCTACGACTCGAAATCGATCTTCACCGATCAGATGGAGTCGATCGAGCGGACCAGCGCCGAACGCGGCGACGACTACGCCAACCTCGCGCTGCTCACCGACGGCCTGCGCGCCGAGCGCGAGCAGGGCATCACCATCGACGTCGCCTACCGCTACTTCGCGACCCCGCGGCGCAAGTTCATCGTCGCCGACACCCCGGGGCACGTGCAGTACACACGCAACATGGTGACCGGGGCGTCGACCGCCGACCTCGCGATCGTGCTGATCGACGCCCGCAAAGGGGTGCTCGAACAGACCCGCCGCCACGCGTTCCTGTCGTCGCTGCTCGGCATCCCGCACCTCGTGCTGGCGGTGAACAAGATGGACCTCGTCGATTTCTCGCAGGCCCGCTTCGACGAGATCCGCGACGAATTCGCCTCCTTCGCATCAAAACTCACCGTCACCGACCTCACCTTCATCCCGGTGTCGGCGCTGCTCGGCGACAACGTGGTGACCCCGTCGGCGAACATGGACTGGTACCACGGCGCGCCACTCCTCGACCATCTCGAGGAGGTGCACATCGCATCCGACCGCAACCTCATCGACGCCCGACTGCCCGTGCAGTACGTGATCCGACCCCAGCGCGGCGACGGATCCGACCACCGCAGTTACGCCGGGACCGTCGCAGGCGGCACGTTCTCGCCCGGCGACGAGGTCGTGGTCCTGCCCGGAGGGTTCACCACCACCATCGACCGCATCTGGGCGCCCGGCGGGGTCGAGGTGGCGCAGGCCTTCCCGCCGATGGCGGTGTCGGTGTCGTTGCGCGACGAGATCGACATCACCCGGGGCGAGATGTTCGCGCGACCGAACAACCGTCCGTGGGTGGGCCGCGACGTCGACGCGATGCTGTGCTGGTTCTCCGACGACACCACCCTCGCGCCGGGCAACCGGTACGTCATCTCGGCGACCACGGCGTCGGCGCGTGCGGAGATCACCACTCTCAACTACCGGCTCGACATCAACACGCTGCACCGCGACGAGGCCGCGGAGGCGTTGTCGGTCAACCAGATCGGGCGTGTCACCCTGCACGCACAGCAACCGCTGATGTTCGACGCCTACCGCCGCAACCGCGACACCGGCAGCTTCATCCTCGTCGACGAGGCGACCAACACGACCGTCGCCGCGGGGATGATCAGCGGCCCCGTCGACCGTCAGAGCACCATCGTGTGGCACGGGTCGAAGGTGTCGGCCGATCAGCGCCCGTATCGTGGTGCCACGATCTGGCTCACCGGACTGTCCGGATCGGGAAAGAGTTCGATCGCGGTGGAGGTGGAGCGTCGCCTCGTCGCGGCCGGGCGCCCCGCCTACCTGATGGATGGTGACAACTTGCGGCACGGACTCAACTCCGACCTCGGCTTCGGTGACGACGACCGGCGGGAGAACATCCGACGCACCTCCGAGGTCGCGTCGCTGTTCGCCGACTCCGGATCGGTCGCGATCGTCTCGCTGATCAGTCCGTTCGCCGCGGAACGGCGGCGCGCGCGCGAGATCCACGCCGCCGCGGGACTGCCGTTCTTCGAGGTGTTCGTCGACACCCCGCTCGCCGAGTGCGAGCGGCGCGACCCCAAGGGGCTCTACGCCCGCGCTCGCCGGGGAGAGGTGAAGCAGTTCACCGGGATCGACTCGCCCTATGAGCGTCCTACCGACGCCGAGCTCGTGGTGACCCCCGACCATGGGTCGCCGACCGACATCGCCGAGGCGATCATCCGGGACCTCGGCCTGTGAACGGCGGCGCGTCCTCGGATGCCCGTCTCGCCGCCGACCTGGCCACCGCGGCCGGGGAGTTGCTGGTGCACCTACGGACCGAGAGTGGGTTGACCGGCACCGATCTCGGTGACGCCGGCGACCAGCAGGCCAACGAGCTGCTGCTGGAACGGTTGCGGGCGGAGCGCCCCGACGACGCGGTGCTGTCGGAGGAGTCGGCCGACGACCGGCGGCGGCTCGCCGCCGACCGCGTCTGGATCGTCGACCCCCTCGACGGGACCCGCGAGTACCGCACCGAAGGTCGTCGCGACTGGGCCGTCCACGTGGCGCTCTGGTTCGCCGGCAGCGGCCTCGTCGCCGGTGCCGTCGCCCTCCCCGCGCTCGGGGTCACCTACGACACCGGCTCGCTGCCGGTGGAACCCGTTGCCGGACTCCTCGATCCGCGTACCGACGACACACCCCGCGTGGTCGTGAGCGGATCGCGACCGCCCACGTTCTCGGATGCGGTCGCCGACGCTGTCGGGGGCGTCGTGACGCCGCTCGGATCGGCCGGGGCCAAGGCCATGGCCGTGGTCCGCGGCGAGGCCGATGCCTACGTCCACGCCGGTGGACAGTACGAATGGGACTCCGCCGCACCGGTTGCCGTCGCCGAGGCCGCCGGGTTGTTCTGCAGCCGTGTCGACGGGTCGCCGCTGCGCTACAACTCCGACGACGTGTACCTGCCCGACCTGGTGATCTGTCGGCCCGAACTCTCCGACACCATCCTGTCGGCGCTGCGCCGGGCGCGGTGACCCACGCGGTGGCCCCGCGCACCTGGGGGCTGCTCGGGTGCGCGATCGCCGCCGAGGTCGCCGGATCGCTCGCCCTCAAGGGCGCGCTCGACCACCCGGCCCTCTATGCGGTGGTCGCCGCCGGATATCTCGGCGCGTTCGTACTGCTCGACCGCGTATTGCGCGCCGGGCTCGGACTCGGTGTCGCCTACGGGATCTGGGGTGCGCTGGGCGTCGCCGCCACGGCGCTGCTGTCGGCGGTGATCTTCGGCGAGGCGTTCACCGCGCTGATGATCGTCGGCATCGTCCTGGTGATCGGCGGTGTGCTGTGTATCGAGTTCGGCTCACCTGCACGACGCTCGCCGGGAACGGGCGACTGATGGGGTGGCTGTTTCTCGCGATCGCGGTGCTGGCCGAGGTGTCGGGCACGGTCGCGCTACGTGTGGCCGCGGGCGGGCGCCGAGCGTTCTACGCCGCCGTCGCGGTGGGGTACGCGATCTCGTTCGTCGCGCTCTCGGCCACGCTCGCCGCGGGTGTCGGACTCGGTGTCGCCTACGGCATCTGGGCCGCGACCGGCGTCGCCCTCACCGCGCTCGCCGGGCGCATCCTGTTCGCCGAGGCGCTCACCCGGGTGATGGTGCTCGGCATCGTGGCGGTGATGGCCGGCGTCGTCCTCATCGAGGTCGGTGCCGGGCACTGACCGTCCGTCGGAGGCGTCAGTCTCGCGGGGCCTCGCGATCCTGCAGAACGGCCAGGACGCCGGGGTCGTTGGCCATCGTCTCGGTGAGCTGCTGGATCTGATGACCGAGCGACCCGAACGCCTGCCCCGCGGCGGCCTGCGCGGTGGAGACCACCAGCCGAGCCAACTCGTCGGGATCCATGCTCATCGCCGAGTCGGAGATCCGTAGGTCGAGGAGTTCACCGGTCCCCGACACCACGACGGTCACCCGCTCGTCGTCGTCGGTGTGTTCATTGCGGATCCCCGCGATCGCCTCCGAGGCCGACTGCATCCGGTCGAGTGCCCTGCGCGCACTGGCCTCGAGGTCGTCGAAGGTGATGGGGAAGGTGGGGGGCATGGGTGCCGTCGCGGGCAACGGGGCGCGCGGCGGAAAGTTCTGGTCGCTCATACTCGCCTCATCCAGGTTCCGGTCTCGTCCTCGTCGAAGAAGTCGTCGACCGTGCGATCGATCGCCGCTACCTCGCGGTCGCCCGGCAGCCCGGTGTACGAGACCGCCTCGAGGGTGTGGCCGTCGGCGAGCAGTGCCGCCCGCTGACGCGCGCCCGCCCGGACACCGGCCTGTCGACACAGCAGCAGGATGGTCTTGGCCAACGTCGCCGCCGGCTTGTCCATCTCGGACCGTTCCAGATGGATCGCCGTCGGCAGCCCGCCGAGTGTCGTGCGCACCTCGATCGAACCGGTCGGTGTGGCGGCTCGCCCGACCGTCTCGAGGGAGTGTTCACCGTCGGGTGTCGAGGTGCTGTCGGCGTCGTCGTCGGTGCTCGCCGCGTGCTCGTCCTGCGCCTGCTCGTCGTCGGGTTCGTCGTCCCATTCGTCCCAGTACGGATCCGGGGAGGAATGGCCGGTGTGTCGTGTCACGCGTCCATCGTGGCATCTCCGGGACGTATCGGCCCGTGCCACGGGCAGGTTCTCCACAGACGTCTGCGAAAAATTTTCGAGGTTGCGGGAACCGATCGGGCTGCTCGCGCATCAGAGATGTGAGCGCGGTCGACACCGATCGTGACAGTCTCTAACTACCGCGTGGAATACCGATCCGAACTCGGCTATTCTCTCCAACGACATGACTGCTGGACATGCGTCCGGCTGCCTCGACACCCAGGGGGTCGATCTCTGATGACGAACATTTCGGTAGCACCCGACGCGATCCGCGCCTACGGCACGACCGTGGCCGGCATCGGCACGGCCATCGAGAGCGCGAGTGCCATGGACCTCGCCGCGAACGTCGCGGTGATGGTGCCGGTGTTCGGTCTCATCGGCCAGGATTTCCTCGCGTCATTCGGTGGCGCCCAGTTCGCGAACGCGGTGTCGACCGCGTCGCTGGTCGCGGTCCACGCCTCGACCGCCGCCTCGGCCTTCGAGTCGGCGGCGGGCTACGAGTCCACCGACGGCGGGACCGCGGGCGCGCTGGGCTCGGCGGGCTCGACACTGTGACGCCCGGCGCGGGCAACGCGCCGGCACCGGGAGCCGATGGTGGTGCGGCCCACGGCCCCACTGTGCTCGACATGCTCGAGCACAGTGGTGTGGCGCCGCTTCTTCACATGCCCGTCGGCGACATCCTCGCCGGCCGCGGGATCACTCTCCCGCATATGCCCCCGGCGCCACCGCTCCCGCAGCTGCCGCCTATACCCACCATCGACCTCGCGCAGCTGTTCAAGCCGCTGACCGATCTGCTGGCGGGTTTCGGCTCGGGCAACATGGCGTCGGCGCCGTTCGATCCCACCCAGCTGTTCAGTGGCCTGCAGCAGGCTTTCGAGAGCGTTGTCGGCGTGGGAACGCAGGCCGTGTCCGCGGTCGCGCCGTTCTGGGCGGGAGCGGGTGGTGCGTCGGCCGTCGTGAAGGGCACCGAGACGACCACGAACAGCGCGACCACCGGCGCGCAGAGCGGTGACATCTCGCGGATCGTCGCCACCGCCACCGCCACCGTCGGAAAGGGTGTCGCGCTGCTCGAGGGGGTGATCGCGAACTTCGCGGCCTCCCTCGGCGCGATCATCCCGTTCATCACCACCCCACCGGGTATCGCCGCGGCGGTCGCGTCGGCGTCGGCGCACCTGACCACGGGACTCGGGATCGTCGCCGAGACGAGAGCGGAACTCACCGCCCACACCGCCAACATGACCTTGTCTGGTACCCCCGTACCGATCACGGCGGCACCACAGATGATGTCGGCCGTGCCGGGTATGGCCTCCTCGGCCATCGGTGCGGTGACCACTCCCATCCAGTCCATCGCCGGTGCCCTCGGAGGTGCCGGAGGAAGCGGTGGCGCAGGTGGCCGGTCGTTCGCCGCCGAGCAGGCGAGACTGCGCGGAACCGACGGTGTGGGCAAGCCGGCGTCGACCACGCCGGGCAGCGCAGGCGGCGTCGGAGGTGCCGGCGGCGGCGCGATCCCGGGCCTCGCCGGACTCGGTGGCGCGGGCGGCGGGAGCAGCGCGCCCACCACCCCGTTCAGCGCCCGAGCCGCCGAGACGCCGGTGGCGTCCGCGCGCGGTGCCGGGGGTAGTCAGTCGGAGGAGGTCGTGACCCGCACCTCGGCCACCGCAGCGCCCGGCGCCATGCCGATGGGGGCAGGTGCGGCCGGGGCGACGGCGTCGTCGACGTCCAATCACTCTGCCGACCGTGACACCTCGGTGGACGCACGTCACGCCTCGGAGGTCGTCGGCGACGTGCCGACGGCAGGTCCCGCGGTCCTCGGCGGCGTCGAGCCGTCGGTCGCCGAATCCGTCTGGGACAGCCCCGATGAGATCGAGTCCTGACATCACCGTCCGCCGACACCGGTCGGCAGTCCACATCGTGAACAGAGGAGCGAGACAATGGCAGAACTTTCGGTCGATCCGCAGCAGATCCACAAGGCGGTGAGCCGACTCGAGGGCATCGCCACGGAGATCGAGCGCACTGTCGGCGAACACAGGAGTGCTCTCGACACGGCTCCGGCCGGCCGCGACGAGGTCTCTGTCACCGCCGCGAAATCTTTTTCGGAAACAGCGGAACTTTTCGACCAGGAGATCGTCAAAGGAGTGAAGGCGATACGCGATGTCGCGAGCGCGCTGCGCGACGGGACCGCGGCGGTCAGTGCCACCGACGATGCGATGGCGGAGAACCTGTCCGGCATCTGAACCACAACACGACCAGGTACATGAGAGAGGGCGAGGACGATGATCGGGTTCACCGGGGTGCGGTGGGAGACGCGGCAGGCCGAGCGCCTGAGTCGCGACCTGTCCGCGGGCGCCGGACCGAAGCCGCTCTTCGAGGCCGGACTGGCGTGGTCGGCGGTGGCCACCTCGCTCTCTGAGCTCGAGAAGGAGATCGTCCACCTGCGCAAGTCTGTTGTGGAGGGGTGGTCGGGCGATTCGCTCGCCGGTGTGTTGGCTGCTCTCGATTCCCTCCACGCCTGGGTCCGTGACACCGGCGACATGGCGACGCGCACGGCTCAGGCCGCCGAGCGGCAGGCCATCGCCCACACCGTGGCTGTCGCCGCCATGCCCGATGCCGCGGTGATCGAGGGTGTCGCGCAGATCGAGGCGGCCATCAAGATGGTGGCCGCGCCGCCGTCTGCCCTCATCTCGGGCAGTCTCGCCCGCCTCGACGACCAGGCGGTCAGCATGAAGGCGCAGGCGTCGCGGGTGATGGAGTCCTACGAACAGGCGACCACCCCGGTGTCGAAGCCGACAGTTCCCCCGCACGCGCCGTCGAACGCCGCCAAGCAGCATCTGGCCAGGCAGTCGAGGGAAGAGGCCGAGGCGAAACTCGCCGCCGCGAACGGTTCGGCTCTCATGGCCGCGCAGGCGGCCATGCTCGGAGCGATGACCCGGCCCACCGGCACCCTCCGGGCGTCAGACCAATACGTCACCCAGACCCGACGCGCACAGACCGTGGTGGAGGTGACCGCGGCGCAGGAAGCCGCGACGGCCGAACGGACCACCGTGGCGTCGACCGCCGCGGGTTCCACACCATTCGTCCCTGCGGCCGGCGCATCGGCGTCGGGTTCGCAGGGCACTTCCTCCCCGGTCGTGGCATCGACGAACTATGATTCTGTACAGGACGTCGTGCCTGCTACGAGCGCCACTGCGGCCCCATCGGTCATCGGTGAGGCAGAACGGGAGGGATCGTGACCGTCATCGGTGTCGACACCCCCCACGAATTCATGGGCGACGAGATCCTGGTCCTCTGCGCCGCCCTCGGCATCCAGACCCTGCCGTCGGTTCTGCGCATCGAGGGACACGACGTGGACTTCCCGGCCACCGATCTTCCGGGCGCGCGGGAACGACTGCTGGAATCTGAGGTGATCGACGACGCGGGCAATGTGTCCCCCGATGTCCGCATCGCTCTCGAGTCCGCCGTCGCGCCCGACTGGTCGGTGCAGATCCGCCGGATCGATGCGACGCAGATGCTGCGCGGATGCCTCGTGGGTGTGGGCGAGCGACGGTTCCTGGTCACACGCAACGGACGTCGAGTCACCACCCGTGAGGTGCTGGCCGGCGACGATGTCGCGCTGGTCCAGATGCAGATCGGGATGCTCATCGGTGAGGCGCCGGGAGCGGACATCCGGGAGCTACAGCATCCCAGTGACGAGCTCGATCGAGACCTCGCGACATGTGTCACCGAGGACGATCACGCAGAACTGTTCTTCCGACGCGGCCTCGACGTCACCGACGCACGCGCGCTGGCTTCGGCGCTGATGGCCTGCAACGGACAGACACAGATCATCGCCAACGATGATGTGCCCGCCGCGCGCACGGTGGTGGCGGTGTTCGACACCCACCGCGGACGCATCGTCTCGTCGGCGACGCCGTCGGTGACCGGGGAGCGATGGACCACCATCGCGCCCGGTGACCCGCATCGCGTTGCTGCCGCCTTGCGGCAGCTCGCCCACACACTTCCCGGAGGAGTCTGAATGGCTGCCGGCGGGGATCGGCGGGAGGTCCACTCCCGTGACAACGCAGAAGTCCGACAGTCGGACAACCATGGAGGGAAACGCGAATGAGCGGACCGGGTAACGGTACGAATATCAACACCACCGACGCGGCTGGGTTCTCCAACCGCGCGATGGACATCCAGCAGCACATGCAGAGCCTTCTCGGAAAGACCCAGGGCGCTGTGCAGGATGCGGTCAGCCCCGCTGTGTGGCAGGGCAGCGCCTCGACGCAGTTCGCCGGTGTCACCGAGCGCTACAACACCGCCGCGAAGAAGCTGCAGACCCACATGCAGGACATCCTCGAGCTGGTCAAGCAGGGTGCGCAGCAGTTCGACAGCAAAGAAGAGGCGAACAAGGCCAGCATCGGCTCGGCCGGCGCCAGCCTCAACCTCTGACGGTTTCCCGTCACCCAGCCAACCTCGACCAACAAAGGACATTTCATGGCAAGCGATGGCCAGATCACTTACAACCCCGCGATTCTCGATCACCTGCACACGATCCAGCAGTGCAAGACCGAGTTCGACGGTCTGCTCAATGACGTGACCACACTCCAGAAGAACCTCGGCGAGAGCTGGCACAGCAGCTCGAACCAGGCGTTCAACACCACGTTCGACAACTGGCGCAAGGACGTCACCGAGATCCAGGAGACGCTCAGCCAGATCATCCGCGCCTCGACCGACGGTGTCGGGGACATGGGTGAGCAGGAGCGTGCGGTGGCAAAGTCGTTCAGCTGATCCAACTCGCTCGACAACAAGGGCGGGGAGCCCCGAAAGGGCTCCTCGCCTTTGTCGTTTCCGTGCCTCTGGTGACGGTGACTCAGTCGTCGTCGGCGGACCGCGTGTGGCGTCCGCTGCCGGGGCCCTGCTCGAATCCTGGGGGCACCTGACGCGGATCGGGCGGTGGAGGGCCCGGCTGCATCGGGCCGGGCATGCGGAATCCGTTGTCGGGCATCGGGGGTCTGTGTTGCGGCGGGGGACCGTCGGGACCCGGCCGGAAAGGCTCGCGACGAGGAGGGCCTCCGGGGCCATCAGGAAGGCGGCCGCGGAACCCGGGGCCGTCAGGGCCATAGCCGCCGCCGGGTCCGGGTCCGGGTCCGGGTCCGGGTCCGTCGGGATTGCGTCTCCAACCGTCACCCGGGCCAGGGTCCGACGGCGGTCGCGAATGATCGGCGTGCCCAGGATGGTTCGAGATCGGGGGAAGCGGAGCGCCCGCGCCAACCGGCTCGGGAACCCGAACCCGTTGCCGTGGCCGCTCGATCAACTCACCCTCCGCCGGCAGTGCCACCAACGACACCGCGAGCGTCCCCGACCGCGTCACGACGTACACGCGATGGACGTCGGACTGGACCTGATAGATCGCGACGTCGGAGGCGTCGTCGATGCGGGTGGGCGTCGCGGCCGTCCGGTGGATGCGCAGCTGCGTACCCACCATGTGGTCCTCGGTCGCCTCTCGGGCGTCGAGGATGCACAGGGTGTAGACGTTGAGCGTGTTCCGCTGCTCGACCGGAGAGTCGAACATGAACAGCGTGCTGGAGTCGTTGACGTTGTCGACCATCGCCCGCCACACCTCGGGCCGATCGGTCCTGATGACGACGCGCGCGCCGACGGCGATGGCGCGCACCACGATCTGTTGTGCGAGGAAGGCGGAACCGAAGAGATCGACGCGACGAACATCGGAGCCGAACAGCGGCACCGCGACCGCCTGCCCCTCGGTATCGGCGCCGAACAACTGGCCGTGCCCGCCGTCCACGAATCGGAGCGCGTCGAGTTCGTCGAGTGTCATCGAGGTCGTCGGCAGGCCCGGCACGTGATCGCGACCGACGGGGAGCGTGCGCCGCAGCGCCGGCATCTGACGTCCGTCGAGTAGGCGTAGTTCCTCGGGAACAGTCAGCGATGTCCCGCCGGCGGTGGAGTACCGCACGACGGTCGTCATCGCGTAGCGGTCGCCGTCGCGTTGCAGCCTCACCGCGCAGGTCGTGGAGCCACTCGGTGTGGTCCAGATCGACGTCATCAACTCGTCGTCGAGCGGTCCGTCGACGCTGTACGCGGTGGTGGAGTGCGAGCCGTGGTCGACCGACGTCCACTGCTCCACGGGATCGCTCGTCGAGGCCCGGTCGATGAGATCGGAGGCCATGTCGGTGATGCCGCGGGCGGTCAGGATGGTCGGTCGGTACCCCTCGTGGGCGAGTTGGTTGGCGACCCTGCGGGTGGCGGCCATCGCCGTCTTCAACACCCCGGCCGAGCCGCCGCCACGGGATGCGATGGCGTCGGGGCAGCGGAGCGGGTCGAGGCGCAGCACGATCCACACATCCTGCTGGGGCACGGTGGGCAGCCGTGCGATGAGGCGCAGGTAGGGATCGGTGAGGTGCGCCGCGGCGCGTGCGCGCCATCCGTGGGCGATCACGTCCACCGACTCGAGCTCGATGTCGAACTGCGACAGCGCTTTCGCGACCGCGCCGAGAGACAGCTGCGACTTCGAGACGATCGTGCTGGACGGGATCAGTCCGGTCGGTGCCACCGGTCGCGCGATGCGCACCACGGTGATCAGACGGTCGTCGGCCCAGCGCGCGCCGATCGTGGTGCCGTCGGCTTGCGGCAGGTCGAACGGGATCGCGAGATCGGCCGGGTAGCGACGTGTGCGCCGGAGGAATGCGAGTCGCCGGCCGATCCGGCCGTAGACCGAGATCCCCGTGGAAGGGTGTGCGGCGAGCGCGGCGCCGATGAGACCGACGGCGACAGCTGCTGCTGCCGCCACGGCGAAGGTGTTGCCGGTCGACCGCAACAGCACGAAGACGCCGATCGCGACGACCTCGGATGCGATGACCGGCCACAGGGGCAGAATTCGCGTCAGGCCCCCCGTCGGCGCGGAGGTGCCGAGGCGAGTCGATGAGGCCACGTCGAGTACCTTAACAGCAGTTCTGTACAGGTGAATGGCTGCTCGGACCGTCGCTTTCGGCGTCGCAGGGCGGTGCGGGGCAGCGGGCCTTCGAGGGCGAACGGGGTCGAGACATGGCACAGCGAACTACCAAGTCACAGGTCAGCGGTTACCGCTTCCTCCTGCGTCGGCTCGAGCACGCGCTGGTCCGGCGTGATGTCCGGATGATCCACGATCCGATGAGCGCGCACGTGAAGTCGCTCGTCGTCGGTTTGGTGCTGACGCTGGTCGTGCTCGGTGGTGCGGTCGCCGTGTCGTTCTTCAAGCCGCAGGGTTCGGTCGGCGACTCGAAGATCCTGATGAGCAAGGACTCCGGTCAGCTCTACGTGCTGCTCAACGGACAGCTCCGGCCCGCGCTCAACCTCGCGTCGGCACGGCTGGTCACCGGTTCGTCCGCCAAGCCCAACTCGGTGAAGGACTCCGTGCTCGCCGACTATCCCCGCGGACCTCAGGTCGGGATCCCCGGCGCTCCCAGCAGTCTCGCGGCGCGGGGCGCTCCCGGTGTGTCGGAGTGGACGGTCTGCGATCGACTCACCGAGCCTCGTGACCCGGAGGGATCTCCGACGCTCGGCGTGGTCGCGGGCACGCCCAGCTACGCCACCGGGACCCAGCAGCTCGGATCGAACGACGCGCTCTTCGTGCGTAACGGGGACTCCTCGTATCTGATCTATCGCAACACCCGGGCTCAGGTCGATCCCGACGATCCGGTGATCCGACAGGCCCTGGCACTGCAGTCGATCCAGCCCCGTGCGGCCAGCACGTCGTTCCTCGACTCGGTGCCGCCGGCACCGCCGATCGTGGCCCCGACGATCGTCGGTGCCGGTGACCCCTCGAGCTTCACACTCGGCGGCGCACGTGTCGGCTCGATCCTGCGGGTGTCGAGCCTCGACGCACAGGCGGGTTCCCGCGAGCAGCTCTATGTGGTGTTGAACAACGGGATCCAGGCGGTCTCGCCGTTCGTGGCCGACCTGATCCGCGCCTCGATCGCCTCGAGTGGGCAGCCCGTCACGCTCGAGCCCAACGCCATCGTCTCGGTGCCGCAGGTCGACACGCTGAAGCTGGACGGATACCCCGACACCACGCCGGTCGAGGTCGACGGGACCTCCCAACAGGCGCTGTGCCTCGGGTGGCGCAAGGATCGGGATCGACCCGCCACCCTGTCGGTGTCGTTGACCCCCTCGATCCCGGTGGCCGATCAGAAGGAGCTGATCCCTTCGGTCGGTTCGCGAGTCGACGGCGTGAGCGCCGACCTCACCTACATTCCGCCGGGATCGGGCTATTTCGTCCGCACCACGGGCTCGAACCCAGACAGCGGAGCGACGGCGTCGGACTTTTACGTCTCCGACACCGGTGTCCGTTACGGGGTGCCGGACAGTTCGATCCAGGCGCTGGGGATGCCCGAACCCCTGCTCGCGCCGTACCCGGTGGTGAAGCTGATCCCGCCCGGTCCCGCGCTGGCCCGCAATGCCGCCCTGATCGCGCAGTCCGACATCGAGCCCGGCGTCGGTTCCTAACCGCGGACCTACGGCCCGCAGTCGCTCACGGTGTGGGTGGGTTGTCGGTGGTGTCGAGGTTGAGTCCGCCGATGACGTCGGGTGCGACGTCGGGGAGTTCGCCGGCGATTTCGTCGCCGTGTTCGGCGGTGATGAGGTAGCGGGCGACGGTGTGTTCTTTGTCTTCTTCTTTGTTGCCTGCGCCGCGGCCGCCCATGCCGGGTGACATTGCGCCTGCGCGTCCGGTTGCGGGGGCGGCTTGTTGTCCGGCGAGGGCGCGTTCGGCGGCGGTGAGCGCTGAGCCGCTGGAGCGTGCGGACAGTGATCCTTCTGCGGCGGCGGCACCTGCTCCGGCGCCGATGCCGCCGAGTTTCCCGGCACCACCACCACCGCTCGCGCTACCACCTCCGCCTGCACCGCCACCGGCTTTACCGAGAGCTGCTGCTTTAGCGGCCTTCTCCGCGTCGGACAAGCCACCGAGCCCAGCGGAGCGGGTCAACGGTGACCCGCTACCGCTGTTGCCGCCGAGGCTTTTCGCACTGTCACCGGCTTTCGACATCGCTGATTGCGCCGCCGACGCCGGATTCTGACCACCTTGCCCTGTTTGGTTGGCTGCGGTTTTCGCGGCGTTGGCTGCGGGGTCACCGGTCGCTTGGCGGCTCAGGGTGCCGGCGGCGTCATTTCCTGTGCGGTTCCCGCCGGGCCCGGATCCTCCGCCGGCACCTGATGACCCACTACCGCCGGATCCTGTCAGCCCAGTGGTCGATCCGCTGGCCGGGTTGGTGGCGCCACCGCCGCCTTGGCCGGTGGCGCCGCCGACACCGATGGCAACCCCGGTGACCGGGCTGGCGGGGTCGGTGAGGTTGGACAGTCCACTGGCGATCGCGGTGACGCCAGGGTTGTAGATGGTGTCGATGGTGGTTCGGGCCAGTGTGTCGAACTGGTTCTGGGTGGCGATCATCGCCTCAGGCGGCGTGGTCGCCATCGCGGCTGTACGTGAACCTGTGATTTGTTCGATGGCGGTTTTGGTGGTGCCCAGGGCGCCGGCCCAGGCGACGATGGCGCCACCGTTGGCGGCTGCTTCGGCGGAGATCTCGACGCTGGTGTTGACCAGTTTGTGTGCTGCAGCCCCGACCGCTGGCCCGGAGGTGCCTGTCCATCCTCCGGCCGCCATCTTCGACTGCACGATCTGGTGGAACGCGGTCACTGCGTCGGTGAGGTCCGCGCCGAGTTGCTGCCACTGTTGGGCCAGGCGCTGTAGATACCCGGCATCTGCGGGCGACAGGTTGGCCTGGCAGATGTCGAGGGTGAGACCACCGGTTCCCTCCGGTGCTGCTCCGCACGGGAATCTTCCTGCCGCGTCCGGGCTTCCGGAAGGCACCGGCGGCAGGTCGTAAAAGGTGGACTGCATCTGATCGGCGAGACTCGGACCATTGGGGATCACGGTGGGTGTGCTTCCCGGCAAAGCGCTGCTGGCCCCGAAAGGGAGTGGTATCGAAGACGGCTTGTCGCTGCTCCCGGCCGCGCCGATTGAACGAGCGTTGTCGGACTCTTGCTGCGTGATCAAACCGCCCGCCGCGATGATTGCTTTGTTGTATTCCTCGATTGCCGAATTAAGTCGGTCGCTCATCTGGCTCGCAACATCACCGAGTGTGGAAAGTGCGGCGCCGACCGCCTGTCCGGACGCAAAAGTGCCATTACCGCCGCTTTTGCGAAGGCCACTCACTAGATCGGACAATCGAGAAACCGCTCCAGCGAACCCCTGGGCTGCGGAGGAGACACTCTCCGCTGTCGACGGTCTGAAGGTGAAACCCGGAGGGGTCATGGAGCGGCTCTCATTTCGGACGGACTTTTGGGCATATTCGGCGCGAGGATGCGGGCGGCGCGGATTGCGCCTTCGCAGGGGTCATCGGTCGCAGGAGTCTTGGTTCGATAGTTGACGTTAATGGAACCAAAGAATGTTCCCCAGGCCGCGCCGCACTCCTCTCGAAATGTGGAGTCGTCTGGCCCGTAGGGTGGCAGCTTTGTAGTGATTGCCGTGATCTTGTCCGTGAGTTTTATTCCGCGCTGCTGGATTACAGCTACATCAGGTGTGGTGATCTGAGAAAAATTGCTTACATAAAAGGATGGGGTGACGCTATACGTGACGTTTCCGGAATCGAGGTGCTGCATCACACAGGACTGTGTTACCAGCTGTGTCCCGCGGAATCCGCGAGACTTGTTCTGCACGCCCAGTTGTTGCATTGCGGTGTCGGGGACGAGGCCGCAGATGTCGGGAAGGTGATCGATGTAGGGGCTTTCAGGTCCGCTGACCGTGGTGACGACGCCGGTCATGTCTTTGGTGGAGTTGAGGTCGAGGACGGAGTCCTTCTGGACGCCGGGTGGGACGGATTCTGACGGGAACGCTGGTGACGATGCAGCGGCGTCGGCGCTCGACGAGGAGGACGCGTCGTTTGTGGTGGTGGCGGAGCTGCAGGCGGTAATTGTCGCGAGGAGCCCGGCGAGGCCGATGGTTGCCAGTCGGGCGGTGCGGCGGGACGTCACTGTGTAAGCCTCGTTACCTAGTCGAACGGTCGGTGGGACATCGAGCGTATGCCATCTCGACGGGATTGTTCCTGCCAGCGCGCCTACTTTTCTACCAGACGCTGTACATGTGTACCGGTCAGGTGCGAGCCCGTTGATTGTGTCGATTGCGCAGTGTGTTGATGACACGGTTGAGGGTCTTTGCGAACGAGGTGTCGTCGATGGGGAGGGCGGCGCCGGGCGAGTCGATGATGAGCAGGTAGCGGCCGTCACCGGGGATGTCGCGGTAGCGCAGTTCCATGCTGAGCGGGCGGAGTTCGTCGGTGATCGATCCGACTTGGACTCGAATGCTCCCGCACGTGGCGGGCTGTGGATTGGTGAAAGCGCTCGCAGCGCTCGGGTGCTGCGGAGCGACGACGGTGGCGACGGTCGAGGTGTCCGCGCCGGGGAGCCGGCCGAAACCGACATTCGTGTCCGACGGGAGAGAGCCGGCCGATGCCGCGGCCGGTAGCAGCCCGACGAGATCCCTTGTCCACGTTTTGAGGGCGTGGCGGGTGATCGACACCGTGGCGCCGATGCTGGGTGAGTCGCCGAGCTTTTGTCGGGCGATGTAGACGTGTTCGGTGTCGCGGGTCGCCGACACCAGTCGCGACTGGTGCGAGGTGTCGGTGAACGGTTTGCGCGCATCGAGCCCCCCGACGCCGATGGTGATCGACGGTTTGCACAGCGCGGTCATGGCCTCCCGTTGCGGGGTCGTGAGGCGCTCGGCTCTGATCGACGGTGCCGAGGGACCGTCGGAACCTCGATGAATGTCGTCGGTCCCGGTGTAGGCGAACTCGAGCGGGTAATCGCTGGCATCGAACTCTTCCCACAGCAACCGGAACTCGCGGGTGCTCAGGTTCCAGGCGTCGGGCATCAGTAGTCGATTCCCTCACGGAGTTGCCTGCGGTCGCCGTTTCGGCGGTGGAGCAGCAGCCAGCCGATGGCGGCGAGTGCGAGGGCGCCGGCGCCCACGCCGATGGCGATGTAGCGGGGGACCGGGTCGGGGCCGGGGTTGTTCGCAGGGGGCGCGATGGGGGCGGCGGCATAGACGTTGCGGGTGTCGCCGGTGCGGGGGTCGGCGGGGTTGGCGCCCGTTTCGAGGGTGTCGGGGCTGGTGGTGGTCAGCGCTGCGACGGGGTCGATGAGGCCGTATCCGACGGCGCCGTCGCGACCGTCGGCGGGATGGTGCGCGGTGCGGGTGATCCGGTTGATCACCTGTGCAGCAGTGAGATCGGGGAATCGTGCTCGGATGAGTGCGGCGAGTCCGGACACGAACGGTGCGGCGAAGCTGGTGCCGGTGATCGGGGAGACACCGTTCTGGGTTCTGGTGCCGTCGATGATCGCCGGCGTGGCAGCGATGTTGAGTGAGGCGAGGTCGGAGCCGGGTGCGGCGACGGTGACCCAGGGGCCGGCGAGGGAGTAGCTCGATGGGCGACCATCGTTCTCGACTGCGCCGACGCTGACCACGTACGGGGAGAAGTAGGCGGGCGATGATTTGGTGATCACACTCGCCCACGGGTCGGCGTCACGACCACCCAGCGCCGCGGGGTTCTGCGCGCTGCACCCCTCTTTGCCCTGGGTGACGTTGTCGGCCGCGGCCACCACCACCACGTTGCGCTGGTAGGCGTACTTCACCGCCGCGCCCAGCGACTGATCGCGTAGATCGGTGCCCGCCGAATTGCAGGCCCCCTCGGAGATGTTGATGACCGTCGCTCTTAGATCGACGGCTCGCACAACAGCTTTGGCGAGTGTGGTCACGTCGCCGTAGCCATCCGGCGTCAGTGGGGTGCCATCGGGCTTGCGCTGCGAATCGGCGGCCTCGTACGCCCCCGAGGTCTGCCGGATCGCGATGATCGATGCGTCGGGCGCGACGCCGGCGAAGCCGTCGGAACTCGACTGCTTGGCGGCGATGATGCCGGCCACCTGGGTGCCGTGTCCGTCGCAGTCGCGCGTGCCGTCGGAGTTGGAGACGTAGTCGCCGCCACCGCTCACCGACAACCGCGGGTGCCGGAACACGCCGGTGTCGATCACCGCGACACGCTGGCCGGCTCCGCGGGAGAACGCCCAGGCCTTCTCGACCCCGAGAAGGCTGAACGCAGCGGGTGGGGAGATGTAGTCGCTCTTCGACGCCACCGTCTCGACACACGTGGCGACGGTCTGCTTCGTCGGCACCGTGGGCCCCACGGGATTCTGCGACGGCACGGGACCCGAGATGGTGGGCGGGGTCAGAGTCCGCGCGGGACCCGGGAGTGCGAGGGCCGTCATGGGCGCCGCCGATGTGGCGCCCATCGCGATGGCCGAAGCCAGCAGCACACGCGGGACGATGGCGCGACGTCCGAGGACGCGTGACGTCCGCGCCCTCATAACCCGCGAGCGAGCGAGTACAGGCCCACCACCCAGGCCGCGATCGGCACGGTCGCGGTGATGATGAGGTATTCGATGATCTCGCCGATGCGCCGCAGCACCGGTGAGAACTCCATCGACGGGGTGATCACGCCGAAACCGAAAGCGGCGCCCGCCAGGAGTAGCGACACCCCGACGCCGAGCACCACCCAGCCGCCACCGGCGAACACCTGGGCACCGATGACTCCGAGCAGGGTTGCCGCGCCGACACCGATCATCCCCGCGGCCTGCACCAGATCGGTGTGCGAACGCCCGCGCAACACGATCGCCGCAGCGATCAGCACGCCGAGAAGCGCCGACTTCCAATCGAAATCCGGTGTCGGCACCGCGACGATCACCGCGCAGACCCCGGCGACCGCGGCGGCACCGAGCATCAGCCCGGACATGTGAGCGTTGGCGGCCTTCGCGCGCAGTTCCAGCGCGGCGGTCTCGGGGAGGGCGACGGCGCCGATGGCGGCCACACCGGCGTTGATGTTCTGTTGATTCGGCGGGTCGATGTCGTCGAGCGAGGCACCGGCCGAGGGGACGGTCGGGATCGGCAACCGCACAAGAAGGATGGTGAGGCGCGGCGCGATGAGGGCGACGAGCAACGCCGCGACACCGAGCGCGGCCGCCGTGTGCTGCACCGGCGCGGCGGACAGCAGCTGACCGAGGGCGCCCAACGACACCAGCGCCGAGACGGTGATGAGGGCGAGGTGCGTGAAGGGCTCGCCGGTGGTCATGCGCAGTGCCATCACCGCCACGAGGACCGAAATCCCAGCTCCGAGCAGGACGTTTGCGGAGTGATCGTCGGCGGGAAGGGTGGCGAAACAGCCTACGAACACGGTCATGCACATCGCGACGGTGAGTGCGGCGCCCACCGATCGGTGGTCGGCCGCGCCGCGCGAGGCGATCCCGGCCACGGCAAACACCACGAACGCGACGAACGCGACCGCACCGATGTCGAGTCGCTGCTCCGACCACGACGCGATCATCGCCAACACCGTTGCCGCGGTGACAGTGGTCAGGAAGGCGATCACACCGACCCATCGCGCGGCGACCGGCGACCACGACTGGAACTCCCGGCGGGTGATGCCGGCGACGGCGTCGATCACGTCGTCGTAGACGGTGGGCAGTTCGGTGGTGGCCTCCGAACGCAGCACCAGCAGGTCACCGTCGACCACACCGGATTCGAGGAGGGTGCGGGTCTCGTCGAGGACCTTCTGGCCCACCTTGCCCAGCGTCCAGTGCAACGACAGATCGTCGGGAACCCGTTCGGGCTCGCCGAACTGGTTGCGCAGCAGCAGGCCCGCGAGTTCGGGGATCAACGACGCGATAGGCACCTCGGCCGGCAACGCGACATCGACCTGGGTGCGACCCGACAGCACCGATACGCGGCACAGTTGCGGTTCGACCCGCGTGGGCGTCGCCGAGGGAGTGGGGTTCGACAGCATGGCGCCGGCCGACATCGGCGGGGCGAACGCACCCGCGGTGGCCATCCCGCCCGGCGGTCCCGACACCGGATGAGGCGGTTGAGTCGTCATCTGTATCCAGTGCCTCCCTGTCACCTGTGCGAAACGTACGATAGCCGACGCAACGACTCGCAGCACCGGGGAGGTCACATGACGACTGAGGGATTCGTTCGTCGGGCACGGCCGCCTCGTCCACGGCTCCCCGGCGGCGAGATGTCGGTGCAGCCACCGCCCGAGATCCCCCGCAACGTGCCGGGCAGCATCCTCATGCGTCTGCTGCCGCTGGTGATGGTGGTCGCCATGGTCGGCATGATGGCGCTGTTCTTCACCGCCGGATCGTCGGCACTGCGCAACCCCGTCACACTGCTCTTCCCGATGATGATGCTGATGTCGATGGTCGGCATGTTCGCCGGCGGCGGCCGGGGAAACGGGCCCAAGGCCGCCGAACTGAACGAGGAACGCAAGGACTACCTCCGCTACCTGGGTCGGCTCCGCAAAGACGTCGACGACACCGCGCACGACCAGCTCAAGGCCCTGTCGTGGTCGCATCCCTCGCCGGGATCGCTGCTGCCCGCGGTGGGTTCGCGCCGCATGTGGGAGCGACGTTCCGACGATGCCGACTTCGCGCACGTCCGGCTCGGTCTCGGTGCCCAGCGACTCGCGACCCGACTCGCCCGACCCGAGACCGGTCCACTCGAAGACCTCGAACCGGTGTCGGTGATGGCCCTTCGCCGCTTCATCCGCATGCACGCGGTGGTCCGCGGGCTCCCGACGGCGGTGTCGCTGCGGGCGTTTCCTGCCATCACCATCGAGGGCAACACGGATGCGGTGAACTCGCTGGCGCGCTCGATGGTGCTGCAGCTGTGCATGTTCCACGGTCCCGACCTCCTGCGTGTCGCGATCGTGTGCCGCGACCCCGACACCGCCGAGTGGTCGTGGGCAAAATGGCTCCCGCACGCCGGACACCCCACGCGCCGCGACGGCGCCGGCCCCGCACGCATGCTCTATCAGTCGCTGCGCGAATTCGAGCAGGATCACGATCCCGAGCTCACCGAACGACCGCGGTTCTCGCGCAACGCATCCCCGGTCGACGGACGGATCCAGTGGGTGGTCGTCCTCGCCGGCGGCTTCGTCGCCGGCGACGAGCGCAGCATCAACGACGGCGGACTCGACTCGGTGAGCGTGATCGGGTTGAGCGAGACCCCGGTGACCCTCGCCGCGCGCCGCGGGACGCAGCTGGTGATCGACGGCTCCAACCTCGGCGCGCGTTCGGCGTTCGGGGTCGAGAACTTCGCCCGCCCCGACGAGATGCCCGTAGCCACCGCCGAGGCCATCGCCCGTCGCATGGCGCGGTTCTCGCTGGCGACCGCAGCACAACTGATGAACCTCGACGCCGACACTGGCCCCCGCGACCCCGGGCTGATGCGGCTCATCGGTGTCCCCGACGCCGCGGCCATCGAACCCGACCGCGTGTGGCGGCCCCGGACGCCACGTGATCGGTTGCGTGTCCCGGTGGGGGTCACCGAGGACGGCGCGCCGCTCGAGATCGACATCAAGGAGGCCGCCGAGAACGGCATGGGCCCGCACGGCCTGTGCATCGGTGCCACCGGTTCGGGCAAGTCGGAGTTCCTGCGAACACTGGTGCTGTCGATGGTGACCACCCATGCGCCGGAGTCGTTGAACCTCATCCTCGTCGACTTCAAGGGTGGTGCGACGTTCCTCGGGCTCGACGAGTTGCCGCACGTCGCAGCGGTCATCACCAACCTCGAAGACGAGTTGGCAATGGTCGACCGTATGCGGGACGCGCTGGCCGGTGAGATGAACCGACGCCAGGAGCTGCTGCGGTCGTCGGGCAACTTCGCCAACGTGGGTGAATACGAGAAGGCGCGTATCAACGGCGCGACCCTCGACCCGCTCCCCGCATTGTTCATCGTGGTCGACGAGTTCTCCGAGTTGCTCTCGCAGAAACCGGATTTCGCGGAACTGTTCGTGATGATCGGTCGCCTCGGTCGGTCGCTGCAGATGCACCTGCTGTTGGCGTCGCAGCGACTCGAGGAGGGCAAGCTCCGCGGCCTCGATTCGCACCTGTCCTACCGCATCGGCCTGAAAACGTTCTCGGCCAGCGAATCTCGTGCCGTTCTCGGTGTTCCCGACGCGTATCACCTGCCCGCGGTCCCGGGCTCGGCGTACCTCAAGTGCGATTCGCAGGAGCCGACCCGGTTCAACGCCTCCTATGTGTCGGGCCCGTACCTGCCGGGTCGAACGGTCGTCCGCGGGGCCGGCGGGGCGGCCCGGTCGGGGCCGAGTGTGCCGATCCGGGTGTTCTCCGCGACGTATGTGCCCGAGGTGGTGATGCCCGAGCCGACGGTGATCGAGGAGCCCGTCGCCGACGACGCCGGACCGATCCTGCAGGATGGACGCACCGTCACCGAACTCGACATGGTGGTCTCTCGACTCGTCGGACACGGTCGGCCCGCCCACGAGGTGTGGCTGCCGCCGCTCGAGGACTCCCCGCCGGTGTCGTCGTTGCTGCGTGCACGCGACTGGCGATCCGCGGCGTCGGCATCGACACCGTCGCTGCGTTTCCCCGTCGGGATCGTCGACCGCCCCTACGATCAGCGTCGCGACGTCCTCGAACTCGATCTGTCGGGAGCGCAGGGCCACGCCGCGATCGTCGGTGGCCCGCAGTCGGGCAAGTCGACGGCAGTGCGCAGCTTCATCATGGCCGCGGCCATCACCCACACCCCCGAACAGGTGCAGTTCTACTGCCTCGACTTCGGTGGCGGCACCCTGGCCGGTCTCGCCGGTCTCCCGCACGTGGGATCTGTCGCGACACGACTCGACGAGGATCGCGTGCGGCGCACCGTCGCCGAGGTGATGTCGGTGCTGCGGCAGCGCGAAGCGCGTTTCCGCGACCTCGGTATCGATTCGATGCAGGAGTTCCGGCGTCGCCGCGCCGCGGGCGACGAGCGCCTCTCCGCCGACAAGTTCGGCGACCTGTTCCTCGTGGTCGACGGCTGGGCCACGGTTCGCTCGGAGTTCGACGTGATCGAGGACGCGTTCAGTGCCATTGCCGCGCAGGGACTGTCGTTCGGTGTTCACCTGGTGATCACCGCGTCGCGCTGGATGGAGATCCGTCCGGTGGTGAAGGATCTGCTGGGCACCCGCATCGAGCTGCGTCTCGGTGATCCGTCCGATTCCGAGGTCGATCGCAGGGTCGCGGTCACCGTCCCCGTGGGTCGCCCGGGTCGCGGCCTGAGCCCCGACAAGCTGCACATGCTGCTCGGTCTGCCCCGTGTCGACGGATCGTCGGCGACCGATGATCTGTCCACAGGTGTCGCCGACGCTGTCGGGCAGGTCGGTGAGTTCTACCGGGGCCGGTCGGCTCCGGGGGTGCGGATGCTGCCCGAACGGGTGGATCGCGACGAGGTCGTCGCACGCGCCGAATCGCTGGTTCCCCGCTCGGCCATGAGGGTCACGATCGGTATCGACGAGGCCGAATTGGCGCCTGTCACGCTCGATTTCGCCACACAGCCGCACTTCATGGCGTTCGCGGATGTCGAGAGCGGCAAGACCACGCTGCTGCGGACCATCGTGCGCGGACTCGTGGCCAACGGTTCGCCCGCGCAGACGAAGATCATCGTCGTCGACTACCGGCGTTCGCTGCTCGGCGAGGTGGAGGGCAACCACCTCGCGGGGTACGCGAGCACGGCGGCGCAGGCCGAGCCCTACCTCCTGCAACTCGCCGGCGTACTGCAGGAGCGGATCCCGGGGCCCGAGGTGACCGCAGCCCAGCTGCGAGACCGGTCATGGTGGCAGGGGCCGGAGATCTATGTGGTGGTCGACGACTACGACATGGTGGCGGTCGCCTCGGGCAACCCGCTGAGTCCACTGGTCGATCTGCTCGCGCAGGGACGCGACATCGGTGTGCACCTGATCCTGGCCCGCCGCAGCGGCGGAGCATCACGCGCGATGTACGACCCGATCATCGCCCGCCTGAAGGACCTGTCGGTCGACGGTCTCGCGATGAGCGCGTCGAAAGACGAAGGCGTCCTGCTCGGCTCGGTACGCAGCGCCCCGCGTCCACCGGGGCGGGGTGTGCTCGTGGCGCGCAGCGGCGAGCGCCTCATGCAGGTCGCCTGGTCGGCTCCGCTCGACTGAGACGCCGGTGCGCAAGCCGCTCAGAGCGACTGCTCACTCGGGCGGATGAGGATCTCGTTGACCGCGGCATGATCGGGCCGGGTCACCATGTAGACGATCGCGTCGGCGATGTCCTCAGCGAGCAGCGGGGTGCCCTGCGTGGCGTCGGGTGCGCCTTTGGAATCGCCGGTCGTCATCTCGCTGCGGACCACGCCGGGCTCGACCACCCCGACTCGGACCTGCTTCTCGGCGAGTTCGCGACGAAGTGCCTCGGAGAACGCGGTGACGGCATGCTTCGTCGCCGAGTAGACATTGCTCTCGGGTCGGGGCACCCGCCGTCCGGCGACAGAGCTCAGGGTCACGATGTCGGCTATCCCGCGGACGCCTCCAGGTGCGGCGGCGACGAGCGGAAGGGCGGCATGGGTGATGTTGAGGACGCCGTTGATGTTGACGTCGACCATCTGGTGCCAGTCGGCGAGATCAGCCTCGAGAGCCGGTGTGTTGGCAAGGAATCCGGCGTTGTTGACGAGGATGTCGATGCGTCCGAACTCGTCGCCGATGGACGCGATGGCCCGAGCTACTGCGTCAGCGTCGGTCACGTCGACCTCATGGGCCTGCGCGCTACCGCCGGTTGCCTCGATGTCGGAGACGAGCTCGGTCAGACGGTCGACGCGTCGAGCCAGGACCACGACTGTCGCACCCTCGGATGCGATCGCCCGCGCGGTGGCGGCCCCGATCCCGCTCGATGCCCCGGTGATCACCGCAACCGTTCCGCTGAGTCGTGGCTGGTTCATGTCCGTCGTTCCTCCCGTCGACCGAGTGTGTCAGTCAGTACGGACACCCCCACGGCAGGGAACATTCCCGCTGCCTTTTAGCGGCGATTGGGACTGATCGCCGATCGGCGCAGGGTTTACGACGGCTCGCCGTCGCGAGTACCGAAGTCGTCCGACACCTTGGGCGACGAGACGCTGCAGGAGGCCCCCGAGACCGTCCACAGTAGATGTTGCTTTAAGCGGCCGGCGACTGCTTTCGGTGCCGATTCTGCATAATCAACTATCGGACAAGCTTCAGCTCGATGTCATGCGCGCGGCGAGGTGCGCGCGGTGACGCCGGACCATGTCATTCAAGACGTCCTGAGGAATGGTGCCGCCGTTGTCGTCGAGCCACTCGTCGATCTGCTCGTCGAGTGTTTGGAATCGGCCTCGATCGTCGATTTCCTGCTGTCGTTCGGCGGGAGTAAGGACCGGATGTCGCAAGTGGGCGGGAACCCCCTCGGATTCTGGCGACAGCGAGAGAGCGGGCTGTTTTCGCCCCTCGGCGACGCGTGCCTGCAAGGCCTCGATCTCGCCGGGTCGCGCGGATCGCCGCAGAGCGTCGGCGACACCATCGGGAAGATCGCTCAGCCGCACGGGGCGACCGGACGCTGGATGGTTCATCGGGTTCCCGTGGACGAGGACGGAACTTGTGGTGGGGCGGGCCAACCCGGGCTTGAAGTTCGGCCTAAATACCGGTCGAGCCCCATATCTGCACAACGCTGACTTTCAGGCGATGCGTCGGCCCTCAGTCGGTTATACGACTGAAGGCGCCAACCGCCAAAGACATCGATGGATGGCCTGCTCGCGGGACCGGGTGGCGAGGCAATGGGATCAGGGCCCGTCCGGAGGTAGCGAAGCTCTAATCTATCGATCTCGATGTCGGAGGGCTGCATTCCTTCAAATGTTTGTTGCGCCGCCGAGCAAATCACAGCACGCCTGACACTTCCGCCAAGGTCGCCGATTGACATGACAGAGTAAGCCGATGTCGACTTCGGCCTCATCTGATCGAGGGGCGCCGCGGGAATGGCGTTCACGTACCTGATGTCGGAGCTGTCAACGAAGCCCGGGTACGCGAAACTGCCGTCGGATGAATAGACAATCCCGGCGTATGACTCGAGAGCGGCGCGTAGGAAAGTACCCTCCGGAGAAGAGAGACGAACCGGGTCGGTTTGCAACCAGAAGTTTTGTGCGGAGTCAGGCCCATTGACGATGGTGCTGGTCGGTCCGACTGCTACATCTGGCTGCTGATTGTTGCCACACGCTCCGGTAAGCACAAAAAGGGTTGCCAGTAGCGGACACAACCACAGGCCCTTGCCCGCAGTCTTCACTCTAAGGTCCTATCGTGGTTTCGGGTTCAGGTCATCGGCTTGCAAGCCGCCATCGTAGTAGGTCTTCCACTTGTCCGACTCTGGCATCCGTGCGAACAAGTCGGTGAAAACCTTGGGATCGTCGTGCACTTTGGTCCAGTCCAGCCGGCCGTCGGTCATGAAGTCCTGAAACAGAGGTATGGCATCGCGATGCTGCTGCAGGTAGCCCTCGGTCCAGGCGATCTGCGGCGGAAGGGGGTTCACGCCCGACCGGCTCTGCAACTGCGCCAGGTCGCGGAGATCTTGTGTGGTCGGAGGTGCTCCCGGAACGTCTGGGCCGCCCTGAAGGGCCAGTTTCGCCTCGGGAGAAATGACACCCACGAGAGGTCCAACGCCGGGAATGAGGGAGGCTGCACCACTCGCGGTGTCGTACATTGTGCCCCATTGATTGTCGTGGACTGCCTTGCCATAGTCGCTGTTCTGCTGGATGGCTTCGTATTGGCTGGCAAGCCCATCTTTGAGAGCCTGCTGAAGCGATCCAGCGTTTGACGCGAAACCGGTATCGAGCTCAGGATGCTGGCCCGCCTCGAACGCGGCCACCCGAATCCAGTCTTGTGCTCCATGGTGAATCGTTTGCGCGGCCTGCGGATCGCCCGCGAAAACGCCAATCATGTCCGACAGTTGCTGTCGGTGTTCAAACCCGGACACAAACGTGTTCGACAGTGTCGAGTCGGGCATTCCGGCGAGCCCACCCAGGTGTGGTGTCAGGTCGCTTGCCACGCCGCGTGTCAGTTCTGGGTTGATTCGACCCAACGAGGTGTACTCGTCGCCCCCTGAGACCTGAATATGATTCAACGAGTGGGCATTCTCTGATAGATATCGACCGAGACCGGTGGCGGTCTCCCCGGTCAGCTGGCCCTGGTGCCCGTGGTCGACCACCGATCCCGGATCTCGCACCCAATCGAACAAGTTCCGCGCGCCTTGCTCGTCTGGCGACCATTGGTGCTGCATCAAGCCGTTCAGGTGGTCGTTGACGTTGTACGCACCGCCGCCGCTGATGGTTGCTTTCATGTTGTCACCGGTCACGAGGTCGTGGACTGCCTCGTGGTCACCGGAGGCATTGTTGAGCATTGCGTCGAGTGTCTTGCGCACCTCGATGTCCTGGTTGGGGATGTTGGAATCAGCGGTGTATTCCTGCGCATCGGTCGACGGAGTAACTTGCCCCGCGATCTCGGAGGCTTGCTTCAACAGGCCGCGATCCACATCGGAGCCCAACCTGAGATCCTGATCGCCCGAACTGAGCGTGTTGGTGAACGCGCGCCAGTCGTCGAACCGCTTGAACTCCGATGTCGGAACAGACTCTGTGGTGTTCGGGTTCTTGGCGTCGATGGGGTGACGGGACACCGATCGGGTTCCGGTTGGGCTCTCCGTCAGCAAAGTGCGGACATTCTTGGGAAGTTTGTCCATCCCGCCCCGATCGCCGTTGAGCGTGCTCACGGACGGGTTCCCGAGTATGCGCAACGTGTCCGCGACGTCGCCCTGAACGGCCTTGTGCTGCTCGGGGGTGAGATCGCCGCCGATGTCGTCGTAGTTGCTGACATTGTCCGGGAGTTGCGCCGCAACGCCTTCGAGATAGTCGTACTTCTCCTGCGAGATCCCCGCTTGTCCTGACGATTTCAGGGCGTCGCGAGTTCCGTCACTCAGATCGGCCGCGGCATGGAGGCGGTCGGCCGCGGCCTTCTTCTGCGCGTCGGTGGGCTCACTGCCGTCGAGGTTCTGTCCCGACAGCGTCGCCATGTCCTGCGTCGCTCGCTTCTTCGACAAGTCGGCGGAGGCCGGCGTCAGCTTCGCGATGGTGTCGAGGTGTGAGGAGATGGCCTTTGCGGCCTGCTGATCGATCTGGGTCAGCTCAGTCGCGTTCGCGACGAGGTGTCGCGTTTCGTTGGCGGCCTCCTGAGCGCGCTGTTGTTGCAGCTTTTCGAGCTGAGCGCGAGCAGCTGTGTCATCGTTGGCGTCGGCTATGAGGAAGCCCAGCTCGTAGTTGTACAGATCTTTCACGGTCCAGTCGTCGGAGACGCTGTACATGTCTCCTTCGAGAGCTGACGCGTCGCGGACGAGTCCTTTGCACAGGGTGTCCATCCGGTCGGCGTCGTTGTTCAAGCTCCGCGCGAGCGCACGAAAGTCGGTCGACACCTTCCGATGCTCACGTCGCTCCTCCTCAGCCCTGTGGTCCGCCGAGTTCTTTGCCGCTCCAACCCAGGGCGCTCCGGCAAAAGTCGACGTGAGAGTGTCCGCGTTCGTATCGATCGACTGTGCCTGGGCTACCAGCGCTGAGGCTGACGACCTCATCGGAGCGAAGTTCGCAGCCGACACAACCGCACGCCCCAGCATCGTCAGCGACTCCCCGGATCGTTGAGGTAGCCGGCGGTGTTGATGGCGCGCGCGGCGGCCGTGTCGCTGTCGTGGTACCTCGCGGCGGCGGTGTCGACGAGCTCCCCCAGAACGTAGAAGCGGCCCGCGAGCGTGTGCGCGGCCTGGGCGGCTGCGTCGGGTATGCGTCGGAGTGGTCCGTCGGTGGCGAAGCCCGAGAGGTTTCCGCCCGCCAACGCGCCGGCGATCAACTGGGTGAGGCCGGAACCGCCGGCAACCGCACCGTCGGTGCTGTCACCGAGTTCGATGATCTTCTTCGACGCCGCTTGCAGGCCGTTCAGATCGACCTGCAGCTTGTCTCCGTCAGCCATGTTCTACCTCCCGAGTCGAATGATCTGAATCCTTGGACGGGTGACGAGTCAGATGGGTTCCACTGAGATCCGAGAAAGTTTCTCTCAGCGCACGCGGGCATCCAGGTTCATCGACGCGATGATGCTGTCGACGGCGGTCTGGATGTCTTGGGGCTCGATGCGCATGAGGGCGTCGGCGTCGAGTTCGGTGATGTCGATGTCGCCGGAGCTGAGGCGGAACTCGCGCTCCTCCTCGGCGCTCTCGATGACGTTGCGGACGAAACGGCCGTTGCCGGCGAGGTCGATGAGGCGGACCTGCTGGCCGCTCTGGTCGGCCACGACGGTGTCGTAGAGGGGGATGCACGCGCGGTGCAGCACCGACGCCGACGCCGCGGGCAGCACCGAGTCGCGTGCCTGCGCGATGACCTCGGCGATCTCGGCGAGTTCCTCGGGGCGGTAGGAGTCGAAGCGGATGCGGCGGGCGAAGCGCGACGCGAGACCGTCGTTCGACGACAGCAGGCGGTCGATCTCGCCGTCGTACCCGGCGATGATGACGACGAGCCGGTCGCGGTTGTCCTCCATGCGGGCCAGCAGCGTGTCGACGGCCTCACGGCCGAACGCGTCACCGCCGGACAGACCGGTCTGGATGAGTGTGTAGGCCTCGTCGATGAACAGCACGCCGTCCAGCGCGCGGTCGATGACCGCCGAGGTCTTGGGGGCCGTGGAGCCGAGGTGTTCACCGACGAGGTCGCGGCGGCTGGCCTCGACGATGGAGTCGGTCTTGAGCAGTCCGAGACCGCAGTAGGTCTTGGCGATGATCCGCGCGATGGTCGTCTTGCCGGTACCGGGAGGGCCGGTGAACGCGAGGTGCAGGCTGCGCGACTGGCTCGCGAGTCCCTTGTCGGCGCGCACCTTCGCCAGGGCCACCGCCGACGACAGCTTCGCCACCTGGCTCTTCACCGAGGCCAGCCCCACCTGGCGTTCGAGTTCGGCCTTGGCAGCGGCGAGCTTGTCGGTGGAATCACCTGTCACCGGGTCGATCACCGACGACGTCTCCTCAGGGACCGACGCCGGGTCCCAACGATCGGTACGGCGCGCGATGCGGTCGGGTTCGACCACCACGAGGCGATAGCGCTGGTCGGCCAGAGCGCTCGCGTTGGCGGTGAAGCTGGGGTCGCGGGAGTAGACCTGCTCGAACAGCGCGCGGGCCTTGTCCTCCTGGCCCTCCTCGCGGAGCACGAGCCCGTGGGTGAACATCGCCGCGGTCGACGCGGCCGGGATGGGGCCGGTCTCGGCCTCGGACAGCCTCCGGTTCGCCTCGGCGAACATGCCCAGTTGCGCGCACGCCGAACCGGCCATCACGTTCGCGCCCGCCTGCATGTACTCGTCGGTCCACGAACCCGAACCGGAGAGGATGGTCAGCACATCGGGCCAGCGCTGGGTGCGGAAGTGCATGATCGCCCGCACGTAGGCGGCGATGGGGGCGTCGGTGCCCGCGGGGATCTCGTCGAGCACCTCCTCGGCCCCGGTGTAGTCGAGACCGCCGATGAGCGACGCCGCGTAGGCGGCGATGATCTCAACACGATCGGTGATGGGGTAGTCGATGTAGAGCCCTGTCGCGAACCGGCCGACCAGGGTGCGCGGCGGCAGGCCCAGGCGCCGCAGTTCGGCGTTCACCGCGCCGCGCGAGCGGTAGAGGTTCATGATCGCGTCGGGGGCGTCGTCGCCGCAGGCGAGGCGGCCCAGCCAGGCGTCGCACATCTCCGGCGCGTACTCGGTGGCGCGGGTGAACGCGAGCTTCGCCTGGTTCGGATCGCGCGCGGCCTCCTGGCCGTCGACGGGGATCCCCAGCGACAACACACCCAGATCGAACAGCGCACGCGCCTGACGGATATCGACCACGACCACGACCCCCGGCATGTCTGGAGCGGGTGCGGTACGAACGCTCCCGCACATTCCTACGATTGCGCCCGCAAGACTATCGCGCGGATGTGACGGCGACCTCGCTCGGGCGCGAGGAGGCGGCGCGGGGACCCGACCACCTACGATGTTCCCGTGATCGCACAGGTAGATACCGTCTCCGTCGCCGCCGACACCCCCGACGTCCCCCAGCCCTTCCGCGAGCTCGGTCTCAAGGACGACGAGTACGCGCGGATCCGCGAGATCCTCGGCCGGCGTCCCACCGACGCCGAGCTGGCCATGTACTCGGTGATGTGGTCCGAGCACTGCAGCTACAAGTCGTCGAAGGTGCACCTGAAGTACTTCGGTGAGACCACCACCGACGAGATGCGCTCGGCGATGCTCGCCGGGATCGGCGAGAACGCCGGCGTGGTCGACATCGGCGACGGCTGGGCCGTCACCTTCAAGGTCGAGTCGCACAACCACCCGTCCTACGTCGAGCCGTACCAGGGCGCTGCGACCGGCGTCGGCGGCATCGTCCGCGACATCATGGCCATGGGCGCCCGACCGATCGCGGTGATGGATCAGCTGCGGTTCGGCGCGGCCGACGCCCCCGACACCCGTCGCGTCGTCGACGGTGTGGTTCGTGGTGTGGGTGGCTACGGCAACTCGCTCGGACTGCCGAATGTCGGTGGCGAGACCGTCTTCGACGCCAGCTACGCGGGCAACCCGCTCGTCAACGCGCTGTGTGCGGGCGTACTCCGGGTGGAGGACCTACAGCTCGCCTTCGCCTCGGGCGCGGGTAACAAGATCATCCTGTTCGGCGCCCGCACCGGCCTCGACGGCATCGGCGGCGTGTCGGTGCTCGCATCGGAGACCTTCGACGACACAGGCGAATCCGGGCCGAACCGGAAGAAGTTGCCGGCCGTGCAGGTCGGTGACCCGTTCACCGAAAAGGTGCTCATCGAGTGCTGCCTCGAGCTGTATCACGCAGGCCTCGTGGTCGGCATCCAGGATCTCGGTGGTGCGGGGTTGTCGTGTGCCACCTCCGAGCTGGCGTCCGCCGGTGACGGCGGCATGAGCATCGCGCTCGAGACCGTCCCGATGCGCGCCGAGGGCATGACGCCGGCCGAGGTGCTCTCCAGCGAGTCGCAGGAACGCATGTGCGCCGTGGTCACACCAGAGAACGTCGATGCGTTCCTCGCCGTGTGTCGCAAGTGGGATGTGCTCGCCACCGTGATCGGTGAGGTCACCGACGGTGACAACCTCGAGATCACCTGGCACGGAGAGACCGTCGTCGACGTGCCGCCGCGCACCGTCGCCCACGAGGGCCCCGTGTACCAGCGTCCGGTGGAGCGGCCCGAGTGGCAGGACACCGTGATCGCCTCGCGTAGTGCCGATCTCGCCAGGCCCGCTTCCGATGACGAGCTGCGTTCGACGCTGCTGACCATGCTCGCCTCGCCTGCGCTGTGCAGCCGCAAGTTCATCACCGAGCAGTACGACCGCTACGTCCGCGGCAACACGGTGCTGGCCGAGAACGCCGACGGCGGGGTGATCCGCATCGACGAGAACACCGGTCGCGGAATCGCTCTCGCCACCGACGCCTCGGGTCGCTACACCTATCTCGATCCGTACCGTGGCGCGCAACTGGCGTTGGCCGAGGCCTACCGCAACGTGGTGGTCACCGGGGCGACCCCCAAGGCGGTCACCAACTGCCTCAACTTCGGTTCGCCCGAGGACCCCGCGGTGATGTGGCAGTTCTCCGAGGCCGTGAAGGGCCTCGCCGACGGCTGCGCGCAGCTGGGCATCCCGGTGTGCGGCGGCAACGTCAGCTTCTACAACCAGACCGGCTCGACCCCCATCCTCCCGACCCCCGTGGTCGGGGTGCTCGGCGTGATCGACGACGTCCACCGCCGTATCCCGACCGACATCGGTACCGAGCCCGGCGAGACCCTGATCCTGATGGGCGACACGAAAGATGAACTCGACGGGTCGATCTGGGCGCAGGTCACCCATGATCACCTCGGCGGCGTCCCGCCCGAGGTCGATCTCGACCGTGAGCGACTGCTCGGTTCGATCCTCACCGCGGCCTCACGCGACGGACTGATCTCGGCGGCACACGACCTGTCCGAGGGCGGGCTCGCGCAGACCGTCGTCGAATCGGCGCTCGCCGGTGAGACCGGTTGCCGCATCATCCTCCCCGAGGGTGCCGATCCGTTCGTGTGGCTGTTCTCCGAGTCGGCCGGCCGGGTGCTCGTCGCCGTGCCCCGCACCGAGGAGACACGGTTCTGCTCGATGCTCACCGCTCGCGAGATGCCGTGGACGCGAATCGGTGTGGTCGATCAGGGCAGCGACTCCGTCGAGATCCAGGACCACTTCTCGGTCACCCTCGCCGAACTGCGCGAGGTCCACGAGGCCACGTTGCCCGCCCTCTTCGGCTGAGCCGTACACTCGTGCGGTCGAGATGCAGCGCCCGCACAGGAGGCAGTGATGACCGGTCCGGACCCCTCGTACGACCTGAATCGATTCCCGCCGCCCCCGAATTACGGACCCCCGCAGGGCTACGGACCCCCGCAGGGCTACGGACCCCCGCAGGGATACGGGCCGCCACAGGGATACGGTCCGCCTCCCGGTTACGGACCCCCGCCCGGATACGCACCGACGCAGGGGTATCCGCAGCATCCCGGTGGTCCGGGTGGCTGGACGCCTCCTCCTCCGTCGTCGGCGACCGCGGTGATCGCGGCGGTTCTCGCGTTCCTCGGCGTCATAGCTGCTGCGTTCGGGCTTATCGGCGACGCAGTGGTCCTCGGTGGATCGGATGTCGACCTGCCGACCTGGTACGTCGTGTTCGAACTGCTGGGCAACCTGGTGCGGGTGGGCGTCCTGATCGCGGGCGGAGTTCTGCTGCTGCGCAGGCGAACCCTCGGGCGGAACCTGATCTTCGTGGGTGTCGGTGTCAGCATCGTGATCGGGATCGTCGGTGCGATCATCGCCACCACGGCATCGAGTTCGGACAACGGCGCGGCGTTCGCGGTGGGTGCGAGTGTGGGCTCGTTGTTCGTCCTGCTGTTCCCCGTGGCCACCGTGGTCCTGCTGCTCGTCCCGCCCACCACACGATGGTTGCGAACGGCGCCACCCTCGTGATCGATCGGCGGCGATGACACCGGCGGCAGCGCTGCTGCTGTGCGGAGCCATCGGATGTGATGTCTCGGCCGCGGTGTCGTTGAAACTCGCCGAGGGGTTCACCCGTCCGGTGCCGTCGGTGGTCGTGGTCGTCGGCTACATCGGCAGCGTCGTGTTCCTCGGCCTCGCCATCGACCGCGGACTCGACATCGGCATCGGATACGCGCTGTGGTCGGCCGCGGGCACCACACTCGTCGCCCTCGCCGGCGCGGTGTTCTTCCGGGAACGCCTCGGGATCGTCGCGCTGGTGGGGATCGCGTTCATCGTGGTGGGTGCCATCCTGGTCAACCTGGGGACCGCACACCTCGACGCGTAGTCGTCCTCGACGCCGCCGCACCGGCTTGTACGCTTGTCCGATGGCCTGGGGGAGTCGCGAGATCGTTCGGTGGTGGTCGTCGCCGTCGGTGTATCGCAACACCGTGCAGTATCTGCGCAGCGTCGGGTTGCGGCGTCCGATCGAGGTGACCGTCGGTCTCTGCTCGTTCCTGTACGGCGCCGGGGCGGTGCTCTCCGCCGTGTATTTCAGCAAGGGGCCGGGCATTCCGTATTCGGTGCCCGTCACGCTGGCCGTGGCGGCCACGTCGCTCGCGATCGGTGCGTTCTGGCTGCGCGGTGGCGAGGTCTCGGAGCGGTCCTCCCTCTTCTTCCTCGGCTACAGCGACGTCTCGGTCCTCGTGGTGGTGCTGTGCTACTCCGACACGTTCACGGCGTTTCCCGGTCTGGCGCTCCTCGCGGTCAACGGCATCTACGCCGCCTTCCTGCACAGCGCGCGAGCGGTGGCGGGTCACTTCGCCATCTCCGCGGGCGCGATGATCTGGTGTGCAGCGGCATCGGTGGCCGACGGCGTCGAGCCGGTCCTCGTGGCGATCCGTGCACTCGTCCTGCTGCCCATCGTGATGGTGGTGCCCCTCGTCGTCCTGCCGGGCGTGCGCGTACTCAACGCCGACGCCATCGGCGCCCACCGCGACAGTCTCACCGGCCTTTTCAACCGTCGAGGCCTCATCGCGAGCGCAGGCGACCACATCCGCCATTCCGGTCCGGTCTCCGTCCTGGTGCTCGACATCGACAAGTTCAAGTCGATCAACGACAGGTACGGGCATCGATGCGGCGACGAGGTGCTGACAGAGTTCGGTGCAGCGTTGCGATCGGCCGTCCCCGCCGATGCGGTGACCGCGCGGATCGGTGGCGAGGAGTTCGCGATCCTGCTTCGCGACGACGACACCCACGCCGATGGGGTCGCCGAGCGCGTCCATGCCTGCCCGATCGCGGTGCGGACGGGTATCGCGATCACCGTGAGCATCGGGATCGCCACGGCGGCGCGACTGGAGTCGGTCGACGCACTGACCGGGTTGCTCGACCGCGCAGACGCGGCCATGTATCGGGCGAAGGCCGACGGTGGGCGACGCACGGCATCGGGCTGACGCAGAAAGCCCCTCGCGAGTACTAGAACGTGTTCTACCCTGAGGCGGTTGCCAGCATTCGGACACGGAGGTCTCGCGTGGTGCTCAGAGTCGTCGAATGGTCCACGGGAACTGTGGGCCGGCACGCGATCGCCGGGATCGACGCCCGCCCCGACCTCGAACTCGTCGGGGTGTGGGTGTCCAACCCCGACAAGGTCGGCAAGGACGCGGGACAGCTCGCCGACCTCGGCCGCGACCTCGGCGTCATCGCCACGAACGACCGCGACGCCCTCATCGCGTTGAAGCCCGACGCCATCGTGCACACCGCTATGGTCGACGACCGGATCTTCGAGGCGTTCGAGGATCTGCTGCTCTTCCTCGAGGCGGGGATCAACGTGGTGTCATCGGGTCCGGTGCTGCTGCAGTACCCGAAAGGCGTGATCCCCGACGACATGATCGCCCGCGTCGAGGCGGCGGCCGCGAAGGGCAACGCCAGTCTGCACGTGAACGGCATCGACCCCGGTTTCGCCAACGATGTTCTCCCACTGGCGATGACGAGCCTGTCGCAGCGTATCGACCAGGTGTGCTGCTACGAGATCGCCGACTACTCGACGTACTACCAGCCGGTGGTGATGAGCGAGATCTTCGGCTTCGGCAAATCCCTCGACGAGACACCGATGCTCTTCACCCCGGGTGTGCTGTCGATGGCGTGGGGGAGTGTGGTCCGTCAGATCGCCGCCGGCCTCGACCTCACCCTCGACGAACCGCTGGTCGAGAAGGTGGAACGGATCCCCGCCGAGCGCGACATCTCGACGGTGTCGTGCGACATCGCCGAGGGCACCATGGCGGCCGTGCGGTTCCAGGTGATCGGCACCGTCGACGGTGTCGAACGCGTGGTGCTCGATCACATCACCCGTACCGACCCGACGCAGCGACCCGACTGGCCGACACCTCACACCGGTGACGGCTGCTACCGGATCGAGATCACCGGCGAACCGATGATGACCGTCGACTTCACCCACCACGGCGAGCACGGCGACCACAACGTCTCGGGCATGATCGTCACCGCCATGCGGCTGGTCAACGCGGTCGAGGCGGTCGTCGCCGCGGAGCCCGGCCTCGTGACGGCACTCGACCTGCCGCTGGTCACCGGTCGGGGACTCGTCCCGCCGGCGTGATCGCTCGACACGCGAAGATCGGCGCGCAGTCGTAACCTCGGCCCATGGGAGCCCTCCACGCCCTCGGCGTCTTCGGAACCGACGAGATCGAGGACCTGCTGTGGTTCTACGACATGCACGGGTACGCGATCCTGCGTGGCCTCATCGACGAGACTCGGCTGGCCCGGATCGAATCGGAGTGCGCCGAGGCGCAGGAGAACGTGCGGTCGGGAGTCCTCGGTGACCGGTACGGATCCACGGTGTTCCTCGACGAGGCCACGTCGGCAACAGGATTCGTCAACTACGTCGAATACGTGTCGGAGGTCTCGCCCGCGGTGTCCGATGCGGTGTCTGACCCGGTGCTGCGCTCGATCATGGCCTCGCTGCTCGGTGAGAGTTGTTGGCTGCGTGCCCACGAGCAGTTCGGTGTCGTCTATCAGGACGCGCGTCCGGGACGGGAATCCGGGTACGCCCGCATCGGCTGGCACACCGACTGGCAGGCCGGTCCCAGCCTCGACGTCTGGCCCAGCACGGCGTTCACGATCCACGTAGACGGCACGAGCCCGGCCAACGGGTTCCTCAGAGTGGTTCCCGGAAGCCACCTCTGGGCGACGCCCGCGCCCTATCGGAACGCGACGGGGGTGACGGTGCCCGCCGGAGCGCGTCCCGCCCGCGGTCGCACCGACCGCACACCACCGTTCGAGATGCCGCTGCGATTCGAGAAGGTTCGCGGTGAGGTCGCGGTGTACGCCGACGCCGGCGACATCATCCTGCACGACGCCTACCTCTGGCATTCCGCGGCGCGGGCGACCGACGACGGCGAATGGCGTCGGCACGTACGCGGCGGATACTTCGGGGGCAGCCGACCACCCGCGGGCGTCGAGGAGTTCGTGAAGAACGCGGCTCGATAGCCGGCGGGGTCAGCCGGCGAACTTCGCCTTCGACGACGGGCAGAGCTTCCAGTCCGCACCGTCCTTGTGGAAGTAGATCGCGCCGTCGGGCTGACCGGTGGTCTTCACCGTGCCGGTCGCATCGTCGCCGGCGAATTTCACGTCGACCAGGGTGAAGGCGGGAAGCGGCTGGGCGAGCGGTTGCGTCGACAGGTTCGCGTACCGACTCTTGTCGGCGGTGCACACCGCGTCGCGGGCGGTGGTCGCGTCGCCCTTGCTGGCGGCATCGGTGAACTGGTGCGCGACATCGCTGACCTGCTGGGTGTCGGTGCGGCCACCCTTCGCGTCGTCGCTGCTGTCGGAGAAGTAGGCGATCAGCCCGACAGCGAGTGCGGCGATGGCGACCACCACCACGACGGCCACGATCACGAACCCGCGGCGGTTGGAGCGGTCAGGTGTCGTCGGATCGGGTGCGGCGGTCATGTATGCCACGGTAGCCGCGCGGGCGGGACTCACAGATCCCAGGTGTGCACGGCCTCGCCCTCGTGCATCCGTTCGACGTACTCGCGCATCATGCCCGAGAGCGCCCGGTCGCGGGAGTCGCCGGCACGTTCGCGCGCGGCGACCGATTCGCGTTGCCACACCGCGCCGGTCTGTCGGGCGAGGCATCGGCCCTCGATCACCGACAGGTAGCGGCGACGCGCCCGGTCGGACACCCCGTAGGCGGCCAGGCCGCGGTCGGCGAGGGGGAGCAGTCGTCGCAGCACCAGCTCGTCGGGCGACACCCAGCCGACCGCGGGCCAGTACAGCGCCGCGTCGAGGCCGTCACGGGCGCCCGAGTGCAGGTTCTCGGTGGCGGCGTCGAACGACATCTGTGACCACAACGGTCGGTCGGCGTCGACGAGCGCACGGACCACGCCGTAGTAGAAGGCCGAGTCGGCCATCGTGTCGAGCACCGTGGGCCCGGCCGGCAGCACCCGGTTCTCGATGCGCAGGTGCGCGTGACCGTCGACGACGTCGTAGATCGGGCGGTTCCACCGGTACACGGTGCCGTTGTGCAGTTTCAGTTCGGTGAGTTCCGGGATGTCGCCCGCCGCGAGGGTCTCCAGTGGATCGTCGTCGCTGCAGACGGGCAGCAGCGCCGGGAAGTAGCGGGTGTTCTCCTCGAACAGGTCGAAGATGGTGGTGATCCACCGCTCGCCGAACCACACCCGTGGCCGCACGCCCTGGTTCTTCAGTTCCAGGGGTCGGGTGTCGGTGGCCTGTTCGAACACCGGGATCCGGCTCTCGTGCCACAGCGCCTTGCCGGCGAAGAACGGGGAGTTGCCGGCCACGGCCACCTGCACCCCGGCGATCGCCTGCGCGGCGTTCCAATGTGCGGCAAAGGTTTCCGGCGCCACCCGCAGATGCAGCTGCACTGATGTGCAGGCCGCCTCGGGGAGGATCGAATCGCTGGTGGTGACGAGTCGTTCGCCGACGCGCTCGTCTCCGAGTGGAACCCCGTCGATGTCGAGGGCGATGTCCTCACCGCGCGCGGCGAAGATCTGCTCGTTGAGAAGGCCGTAGCGGGGGTTCGCCGAGATCCACCGGTGCGAGAGGTGGTCGGCGCGCAGGGTCGGCAGCATGCCGATCATCACGATGTGGTTGTCGGTGGCCGCGGCGCGCTGTTCGGCGCGGTTGAGCGATGCGCGCAGGGCCTGCTCGAGGGCGATGGTGTTGTCGTCGGTCAACGGGCGGGGTGCGACGTTGATCTCGATGTTGAACTGACCCAGCTCGGTCTGGAACTCGGGGTCGGCGATCGCTTGCAGCACAGTCGCATTCGACATCGCCGGGTTCATCGCCCGGTCGATCAGGTTGAGTTCGACCTCCATGCCGAGCAGCGGTTCGGACTGTCGGTGGGCGTCGGTGAACATGCCCTCGGTGAGCATCCGCGCGATGGCATCGGTGCCGCGGCTGACCTGTTCGCGAAAACGGCGCCGGTCCTCTCGGGTGAACTCACGCTTGGAGACCTCGGCACCCATCGGACCATCGTGTCATCGCCGAGGGGGTCCGCGCCTGCGGTATCGGCCAGCCCGAGGATGTCGGTGTGGTGCCGACTCGCCGCCGCGATGTCGGCGACGGTGATGATCGGCATGATCCTTCTCACGGCCATGGCGGGAATTCCTTCGTCGGGGTGATCTCCGGCGGCGTGGGTGCGCGCGCCTGCTGACATCATCGATGCTCATGGCCCCCAAGTCCGTCGACCCCGCACAGATGCGCGAATCGGTGCTGGTCGTGGCTGCGTGGCTGCGCGACGACACGCTGCCGACGCCGTCCCGCACCGAGCTGGCCGCGGCGGTCCGGATGTCGGCGCGCACCGTCGCCCAACTCGCACCGGGGGCATCGGTCGAGGTCAGGGTGCCGCCCTTCGTCGCCGTGCAGTGCATCCAGGGGCCGCGGCACACCCGGGGTACGCCACCGAACGTGGTCGAGACCGACCCGCGCACCTGGTTGTTGCTCGCTACCGGGCTGCTCGGCCTCGACGACGCGGTCGCCGAGGGCAAGGTGTCGGCGTCGGGGAGTCGCGCGGTGGAGCTCGTGGCGTACCTGCCGGTGGTCGCGATCTGAACCGGTGGTGCCTGCGGGACGCACGGGGCAGACGCGCACTCACATGATTCGCCCAGGTCGGCGCGCGGGCCCTAGACTCATCATCACGCCCTCCACCGCCCACCTCTTGGGAGCGTCACCGTGACCGAGCTGTCGATCAACAGCCCGAATCTTCTCGCGCCGAACGGCGTGAACTCCGCCTCCCGACCCGATGGCGGCGAACTCGACATCCACGAGAACGAACCGCGTGAGGAATGCGGCGTCTTCGGTGTGTGGGCTCCCGGCGAGGACGTCGCGAAGCTCAGCTACTACGGGCTCTACGCCCTGCAGCACCGCGGCCAGGAGGCCGCCGGTATCGCCGTCGGTGACGGTTCGCAGGTCCTGGTGTTCAAGGACCTCGGCCTGGTCAGTCAGGTGTTCGACGAGCAGACGCTGGCCTCGATGCCCGGCCACGTCGCGATCGGGCACTGCCGGTACTCCACCACCGGATCGACCACATGGGAGAACTCGCAGCCCATCTTCCGCACCACCGCAGCGGGAACCGGTGTGGCACTGGGACACAACGGCAACCTCGTCAACACCGCCGACCTCGCCAGCACGGCTCGCGCGGCGGGTCTGATGGAATCGCGGATGCACGGAGGCGCGACCTCGGATTCCGACGTCGTCGGTGCGCTGCTCGCACACGGCGCCGCCGACCGCACCATCGAGCAGGCTGCTATGGAGCTGCTGCCCACCCTCAAGGGTGCGTTCTGCCTGACCTTCATGGACGAGCACACCCTCTACGCAGCCCGCGACGCCCACGGCGTCCGTCCGTTGTGTCTCGGTCGTCTCGACCGGGGGTGGGTCGTCGCCTCGGAGACCGCTGCCCTCGACATCGTCGGTGCGTCGTTCGTCCGCGACATCGAGCCCGGTGAGCTGCTCGCCATCGACGCCGACGGCGTCCGCAGCTCGCGGTTCGCCCAGCCCACGCCCAAGGCGTGCGTCTTCGAGTACGTCTACCTCGCGCGTCCTGACAGCGTCATCAACGGCCGCTCGGTGCACTCCTCGCGGGTCGAGATCGGTCGCCGCCTGGCGCGTGAGTTCCCCGCCGAGGGCGATCTGGTGATCCCGGTGCCCGAGTCGGGGACGCCGGCCGCCACAGGTTTCGCGCAGGAATCGGGTATCCCCTACGGCCAGGGTCTGATGAAGAACGCCTATGTGGGCCGCACCTTCATCCAGCCGTCACAGACCATCCGCCAGCTCGGCATCCGCTTGAAGCTCAATCCCCTCAAAGAGGTCATCCGCGGCAAACGGCTTGTGGTGGTGGACGATTCGATCGTCCGCGGCAACACCCAGCGCGCGCTGATCCGCATGCTCCGCGAGGCCGGAGCCGCTGAGATCCATGTGCGCATCGCGTCGAGTCCGGTCCGGTGGCCGTGTTTCTACGGCATCGACTTCGCCTCGCCCGCCGAACTCATCGCCAACGGCATGGAGTCCGAGGAGGGCATGGTCGAGGGCGTGCGCCAGGCGATCGGCGCCGACACCCTGGCCTACATCAGCATCGACGAGATGATCGCCGCCACCGAGCAGCCACGCGATGCGCTCTGCGCCGCGTGTTTCGACGGCAGGTACCCGATCGATCTCCCGACCGAGACCTCGATGGGCAAAGCGGTTCTCGAGACGATGCTGTCGAACGCGGTCGGTTCCGACCCGCTCGGTGCGGTCAACGACAACGCCAGCGCGCTGCGTCGCCCCTGACCGCCACCGCGGTCGATCAGATCGCGGCCTCGGGTTTCGCCGAGACATCTTCCGACACCTTCTGGGTGCGCTTGTAGAGCCAGCCGACCACGAGGACGAACGCGAGGATCCCGACGATCTGGGCCCAGTTGTCCCAGCCCTCGCCGACGATCCGCAGTGGGTCGTCGTCTCCCGACGCCGCGACGATGCCGGCGAACACCACGCCGAACAGGCTCTCTCCCACGATGAGTCCGCAGGCGAGCAGCACCCCGAGTCGTTTGGTGCGCTCGACGTTCGACGCGTTCCGATCGGCCCACCGGTTGTAGAAGAACCCGAGCACCGCACCGATCGGGATCACGAGCGTGAGCGAGATGGGCAGGTACATACCGAGTCCCACCGCCAGCGGGGGCAACCGGAAACGGGTGGTACGGCTCATGGTCTCGTCGATCGCGATGACGCCGAGTCCGATGAGCGCGCCGAGTCCGATCAACGCCCAGTCCAGCGAGCCGCCGAACACGCCGCTCACCAGTGACGAGATGAGGGAGGCCTGCGGTGCGGCGAGGGCGTCGTCGCCCGCGTTCGGTGCGCCGGCGAACCCGAACGCGGTCTGCATCAGCTGCAGGATCGGCGGGATGACCGCAGAACCGAACAGCACGCCGATCACCAACGCCACCTGCTGTTTCCACGGTGTCGACCCGACCAGCTGACCGGTCTTGAGGTCCTGCAGGTTGTCGTTGGAGATGGTCGCGACACCGAACACCACCGACGTCGTGAACAACGTGTAGGCGACAAGTGCGGTCATCTGCGAGCCACTGGCGTCACCGAAGGTGACCTTGATCAGCAGGGCCGCGCTGATCGCGACGAGGATCCCGACACCCGACAGCGGGCTGTTCGAGGAACCGATGAGGCCGGCCATGTAGCCGCACACCGCGGCGATGACGAGACCGAACACCAGCAGGTACACCAGGCTCACCGTGATGATTCCGGCGACACCGCCGTTCAGCGCGGTGTCACTCGTGAAGTCCCACAGCAGCCAGCCGATGGGGATGAGCATGAACACGGCGACGCCGGCGACGATCTGAACCGGGATGTCGCGCTCCACGACGTCGACCTCGGTGCCCCCGCGGCGAAGACGCGCCGAGCGCGCCGACTCGATGATGCCGGTGACGATGGGACGCAGGATGGTCACCAGCGTCCACACCGCGGCGACCGCGATCGCGCCGGCCCCGATGAAACGCACGTCGGAGGAGAAGGTCGACGAGACCGTGTCGGCGAGAGCCTCCGACCCGGACAGGTTCCCCGAGGTGCGAATGGGCAGCAGGATGCCGAACGAGATGACGAGCCCGACGACCATCGCGATCGCGACGGTGAGCCCGACCAGGTGGCCGACGCCGATGAGGGCCATCGACAGGCTCGCGCCGACCATCGTGCCGCCCGAGCCGACCTTGAACGACGTCGCCACCGAGTTGCTGATCACCTTGAGCGACGACACGAGCGAGAAACCCGCGGCCACGAGCGCGGCCACCGACAGCATCCGCAGTCCGGTCTTGTTGTCCGCGGCGGCCTGCGCCGAATCCGAGGTGCCGACCTTGAGGACCTCGGCGCCCGCGACACCCTCGGGGAAGGGGAGATCGGATCCGGTCACCAACGCCCGACGCAACGGGATCGAGAACGCGACACCCAGGATGCCGCCGGTCGCGCACACCGCGGCGGTGGTCCAGTACGGGAAACCGGTCCACCAGCCGACCATGATGAGGCCGGGAAGCACGAAGATGATCGCCGAGAGCGTGCCTGCGGCCGAGGCGATGGTCTGCACGATGTTGTTCTCGACCAGCGAGTGGTTGCGGAAGTACCGCAGCACGCTCATCGAGATGACCGCCGCGGGGATCGAGGTGGCGAACGTGAGTCCCACCTTCAGTCCGAGGTAGACGTTGGCGGCGGTGAAGACGAGCGTGATGATCCCGCCCAGGATCACACCGCGAACGGTGAGTTCGCGGACGGCGCTGCCCGTGGTGCGCACATCGGTCATGGAAGCCACCTGTTCGATCGCAGGACAATGGTTACGAAGTATGGCCGACGCGGCCCGACGGTGTGCGACCGACGCCACACCCGGTAGGGGGCACGATGGCCGAAGTGGGGCGATACGGGCGGTGTCCGCTCCGGTAGCGTGTGGCGCGTGACCAATCAGGACTCCGATCCCGCAGGTGATAACGCTCCAGTCCGGCGGGGGGCGTCCTATGCCGATGCCGGCGTGGACATCGACGCAGGTGATCGAGCCGTCCGACTGTTCGCCCCGCACGCCAAGCGTGCGTCCCGTCCAGAGGTGCTCGGCGGCATCGGTGGGTTTGCCGGCCTGTTCGCGCTGAAGGGCAACTACCGCGAGCCCGTTCTCGCGTCCTCGACCGACGGTGTCGGGACGAAGCTCGCCATCGCCCAGGCCATGGACAAGCACGACACCGTGGGTCGCGATCTCGTCGCGATGGTCGTCGACGACCTCGTGGTGTGCGGTGCCGAACCGCTGTTCCTGCAGGACTACATCGCCGTCGGGAAGGTGGTCCCGGAGACCGTGGCGGAGCTGGTGAAAGGCATCGCCGACGGGTGTGTCGAGGCGGGGTGCGCCCTGCTGGGTGGCGAGACCGCCGAGCACCCCGGGCTGATGGAGGACGCGCACTACGACCTGTCGGCCACCGGAGTCGGTGTGGTGGAGGCAGATTCGGTGCTCTCGCCGGACCGCGTGCGCCCCGGCGACGTGGTGATCGCGATGGGGTCGTCGGGTCTGCACTCGAACGGCTACTCCTTGGCCCGCAAGGTGCTGCTCGAATGGGGCCACATGGATCTGGGTGGACACGTCGAGGAGTTCGGCCGCACCCTCGGCGAGGAACTGCTCGAGCCGACCCGCATCTACGCCAAGGACTGCCTCGCGCTCGTGGCCGAGACCGATGTACGCACGTTCTGCCACGTGACCGGCGGCGGGCTGGCCGAGAACCTCGCGCGCGTGATCCCCGACGGTCTGCTCGCCGAACTCGATCGGGGCACGTGGACGCCCGACCCGGTGTTCGCGATGATCGCCCAGCGCGGACGTGTCGAACGGCTCGAGATGGAACGCACCTTCAACATGGGGATCGGCATGGTCGCGATCGTGGCGCCCGAGGACACCGACCGTGCGCTCGCCGTGCTGACCGCCCGGCACCTGAACAGCTGGGTGCTCGGCACCATCACGAAGTCACACGACGGAAAAGACCACGCGGGAGCCGCGGCACTGAAGGGTGAACATCCGCGCTTCTGATCCGACCTCGGCCCTGTCGGGCTGTGAGGTCAGATCAGTGCGCCGGTGGTGACTGGTGCGGGTGTCAGGCCCGACGCCACTCGTCCTCGTCGGTCCACGCGTCAGCGGGGTCCGGTCGGTCGGAGGGGCGTTCGGGTTCGTTCGCAAGCTCTCGCTGCAGGCTGGTGAGGTCCATGTTCGGGGAGCTGTACTTCAACTCCCGAGCAACCTTCGTCTGCTTAGCTTTTGCTCTGCCGCGGCCCATAGGGGGACCCCCTCGCACAATGACGGGGCGGCCAATCGTGACTGGCGGCCCCATTCTGAGTTTATAGATCTTGTCGTGTGCAACAGTCTAGCGCGCTCGGAGCATCGATGCGGACCAGCCTGCACTGCGCGATGCCGGGCGTGGCCGCATCGGGCTCACTGTCGTGCGCGTGCGGCCTCGCGGGTGTGTCTGCGCAGCACCTTCGACGCCTCCCGGTGCACCTTGCCCGTATAGCGGGGGTCGTTGGTCAGGTGCTCGAGGGCATCGATGCTCACCTCGCCGGTGAACAGTGCGCGGGCGGTGACACCGTGGTCGGGGCGGTCGAGCACGACGATCGTGTCGCCCGCGGTGATCGTGCCCGGCACGAGCACCTTCAGGTAGGCGCCGACGTCGGCCCGATCGGCGAACCGTGCGATCCAGCGGTCCTCCTCGGCCCACGCCGCGAACGTGCGGCACGGGACGCGGGGGATGGTCACCTCGAGTTCGACGGTGTCGCCGACCCGCCAACGTTCGCCGATCACCGCATCGCTCGCCGCGACACCGTCGACGCGCAGGTTCTCCCCGAACCAACCCGGGGGCAGCTCTCGGTCGAGTTCCTCGGCCCACCGCCGGGCCTCGACGTCGCTGTAGGCGTACACGGCCTGATCGATGCCGCCGTGGTGCTTGGTGTCGCAGATCAGGTCGCCCGAAACACCCTCGGCGGTCACCGACACCGCGCCGGTGAACGGCGTCTTGGCGATGCCGCTGTCGCCGATGCGATCGAGCGTGACCGCGCGGTCGGCGCCACAGATCGCGAGGACCGAGCCCGTATGAGGTGTGGTCACCGGTTCCGCAGTCCCTCGATCGCGGCGCGACCCGCCTGGATCCGGTCGTCCTCCCGCAGCGACGACGGGTCGATGGCGGCCGCGGCACCGCCGGCGAGGAGTGCGGTCCCGGCCGGGACGCTGCGCTTGACCAGTGCGAGCGCGATGGGCCCGTATTCGTGGTGGTCGACCACGGTGCCGATCCGGCCGACCGTGCGTCCGTCGGCGGTGACGGCGTCGCCGGTGACGGGCCGGGTGTCGGAGCTGCCGTCGAGCTGCAGCAGCACCAGCCGCCGCGGAGGCTTGCCCAGGTTGTGCACCCGCGCGACGGTCTCCTGGCCGCGGTAGCAGCCCTTCTCGAGGTGGACGGCGCCGAATTCCTCGGGCCCGCCGATCCATTCGACCTCGTGGGGGATGGTGCGGTCGTCGGTGTCGATGCCCAGGCGCGGGGACACCGCGACCACCCGTGTCGCCTCGTAGGCCCACGTGCCCGCCGGTCGGGCGCCGGCCTCGACCAGCGAGTCCCACCAGCGCGCGAGTTCGGTTTGCGGCACGACGACGTCGACGCGGGGGATGGTCGGCCGTCCGTCCGCGCCGCGCTCACCCAGCGGGGGCATCACGCGCCAGAACCCGACAGGCTCGGCGTCGTGGTGTTGCTCGGGGATGCTGCCGGCCTGGTAGACCACCGCGTCCTCGGGTATCTCGAGCAACGCCGCGACGGGTCCCGACATCGCGTTCGGACCGAGCAGCGTCAGCACGGCGAGGTCGTCGCGCAGGACCGGCTCGGCCTTGGCCCAGAACACCATTCGCTGCAGGAAGCCCAGCAGCGGTTGTGTCCGTTCGTGTTCGGTGTCGATGACGGTGAGTCCGTCGATGTCGGTGACGACGAAATGCTCCTCCACGCGACCGTTCACGTCGAGGCTGAGGTTCTCGGCCGACCGCCGGTCGGGGAGGTTGCTGACGAACTGGCTCGTGATGGTGTGCAGCCAGCTCAACCGCTCGTCGCCGCTGATCTCGATCACGCCGCGGTGCGATCGATCGACCACCACCAGCGACTCGGCGGCGGTGCGTTGCTCTCCCAGCGGGTCGCCGTGATGCCATGCGACACCGGCGTCGGGGGAGTCGTCGGGGGCCGGGATGGGGGTCGAGGTGACGGGGGCGTCACCGTTGCGGTCGGTCACGTTTCCATCGTACGAGCACCCGCTACTCTGATCGCCATGCCGCATCCGATCCTGGTGACCTACGACGGTGCTGTTCTCGACCCGGACGTGCCCTACCTGCACGCCGACGACCTCGCCGCCGTGCGCGGCGACGGGGTGTTCGAGACCCTGCTGGTCCGGTCGGGTACCGCCCGACTGGTGGGACTGCACCTCGAGCGACTGGCCCGCAGCGCGGCGCTCCTCGATCTGCCCGAGCCCGACGCGGGGAAGTGGCGGTCGGCGATCGCGACCGGCGCACGGGTGTGGGCCGAGGAGAACGGCAAGGACACCGAAGGCCTCATGCGCCTGGTCTACTCGCGTGGTCGTGAGAGCGCGCCGGTGGGTGCGCCGGGACCTCGGGACGGCGTTGAGACGGGCATCAGTCGTGAATCCAACGAGGCGACCGCGTATCTCACCGTCGGTCCGGTGGCCGACCGCGTCGCCTCGGCGCGCGAGAACGGGACGTCGGTGATCACCCTCGACCGCGGGTACTCCATCGACCTTGCCTCCTACGCGCCATGGCAGCTGATCGGCGCGAAGACGCTGAGTTACGCCACGAACATGGCGGCCCAACGGCATGCCGCGGCCCAGGGTGCCGAGGACGTCATCTACGTCAGCAGCGAGGGTGAGGTGCTGGAGAGCCCCCGTTCGACGGTGATCGCGCTCTTCGGCGACACCCTCGTGACGGTCCCGCCGGAGTACGGCATCCTGCACGGCACCACCCAGCAGGCGCTGTTCGCCATCGCCGAGAAGGAGGGTTTCGCCACCGAGACCCGTTCGCTGCGTACCGCCGATCTCATCGCGGCCGACGGTGTGTGGTTGCTGTCGTCGATCACCCTCGCCGCGCGCGTGGTCACCCTCAACGGCTACGACATGCCCGTACCCGCCCGCGCCGCGGAGTTCGCCGCGCTGGTCGATCGCGCGATCGAGGACTGACCTCCGCGCCGGTGATGGGCGCCCGCTGTGGCGCACGAGACACCGCCGGCCTCTCGCTTCTCTGTCCGATTCGGTCTACTTTCGGCGGTAGTACTACGAACAGTAGTAGTGCATGACGACAGCGAGGTCGACCCATGAACGCCCTGGACATCTCTCGTTGGCAGTTCGGGATCACGACCGTCTACCACTTCATCCTCGTGCCGCTCACCATCGGACTCGCGCCGATGATCGCCGTCATGCAGACGGTGTGGACCGTCACCGGCAACGAGCAGTGGTATCGCGCCACCAAGTTCTTCGGGAAGCTCTTCCTCATCAACTTCGCGCTGGGCATCGCGACGGGGATCGTGCAGGAGTTCCAGTTCGGGATGAACTGGAGCGAGTACAGCCGCTACGTCGGTGACGTCTTCGGTGCGCCCCTGGCGCTGGAGGGGCTCGTCGCGTTCTTCCTCGAGTCCACGTTCCTCGGGCTCTGGATCTTCGGGTGGCAGCGACTGCCGAAGAAGGTGCACCTCGCGTGCATCTGGCTCGTGGCGATCGGCGTCAACGCATCGGCGTACTTCATCATCGCGGCGAACTCGTGGATGCAGCACCCTGTCGGGGCCCGTCTCAACCCGGAGACGAAACGACCTGAGCTGACCGACTTCTGGGCGGTCATGACCAACAACACCACGCTCGCCGCCTTCCCCCACGCCGTCGCCGGATCGTTCCTCACCGCGGGCACCTTCGTCGCGGGCATCGGGCTGTGGTGGATGATCCGCAACCGCCGTCGCGCGCAGTCCACCACCGACGTCGAACTCGCCGACGCCCTCGATCGGGACGCCCGCACCCTGTACCGGCCCGTCACCCGTTTCGCGCTGTGGGTGATCGTGGTCTCCGGTGTGGCGCTGGCGATCACCGGTGATGTGCAAGGCAAGCTCATGTTCGAACAGCAGCCCATGAAGATGGCCTCGGCCGAATCGTTGTGCCACACAGAGACCGGCGCCGCGTTCTCCGTCCTCACCATCGGCACGCACAACAACTGCGACTCCATCACCCGCGTGATCGAGCTGCCCAACCTGACGTCGTTCCTCGCCACCAACACCTTCGACGCGACACTGCCCGGTGTCGCCGAGATGCAGCAGCACTACAACGAGACCGTCGGGCCGGGTGACTACCGACCCAACCTGTTCGTCACCTACTGGGCGTTCCGGGCGATGATCGGCTGGGCGGGCGGTTCGGCGCTGCTGGCGCTGGCCGGGCTCTGGTTCACCCGGAAGGGCCGCGTCCCCGACGCGCGCTGGTTGGGCCGCCTCGCGATCGCGGCGATCCCGACTCCGTTCCTGGCCAACAGTTCCGGCTGGGTGTTCACCGAGATGGGGCGCCAACCGTGGGTCGTGGTGCCCAACCCGACCGGCGACCCGGGCATCCACCTCACCGTCGCCCAGGGCGTCTCGGCCAACGGTGTCGGAGCGGTGCTCACCTCACTCATCACGTTCACGGTGATCTACGGCGTCCTCGCCGTGGTGTGGTTCGGGCTCATCCGGCGCTACGTGATCGAGGGACCGCTCGATCACGACGCCCACCCACCGGGCACCGACGACGACACCCACGACGACGATCCCCCGGATCGTGCCGCGTCCGAACGACTCTCGTTCGCCTACTAGGAGATCGACATGACTCTCCCCGAGATCTGGTTCATCGTGATCGCGGTGCTGTTCGCCGGCTACTTCCTGCTCGAGGGGTTCGACTTCGGCGTCGGCATGCTCATGCCGTTCCTCGGACGTCGCCGGGCTGAGACCGCCGTGGAGGCCGACACCCGTCGTCGCGTGCTGCTCAACACCATCGGCCCGGTGTGGGACGGCAACGAGGTGTGGATCATCACCGCCGTCGGCGCGCTGTTCGCCGCGTTCCCCGGGTGGTACGCCACCATGCTCAGCGCGATGTACCTGCCGATGCTGCTGCTGCTCGTAGGCCTCATCGCCCGCGTGGTGGCCATCGAGTGGCGCGGCAAGATCGACGACCCGCGCTGGCGACGGTGGTGCGACGTCGGCATCGGCCTCGGTTCGTGGTTGCCCGCCTTCCTGTGGGGCATTGCGTTGGCGAACCTGTTGCGCGGCTTGCCGATCGGCGCCGACCAGCGCTTCACGGGCAGCGTCGCCGATCTGCTGCACCCCTATGCGCTGCTCGGTGGTCTGGCCACCACCGCGCTGTTCGCCACGCACGGCGCGGTGTTCCTGTCCCTGAAGACCGCGGGCCCCCTGCGTGCGGACGCGATGCGTGCGGCGCGGCGACTCGCCGTACCCGCCGCGGCGATCACCATCGCGTTCGGCCTGTGGACGTGGATCGATCACGGGCACCCGATGGTCGTCGCGGTGCTCGCCCTGGCCGCGCTCGCCACCGTCGCGGCCACCGCGGCCGGTCGTGAGTGGACGGCGTTCGCGACGACCAGCATCACCATCGCCGCCCACGTGGCGATGCTGTTCTCGGCCCTGTGGTCGGCCGTGATCCCCTCGACCCTGGGTTCCGCCTTCGACCTCACCATCGCCAACACCGCCTCGAGCGACTACACGCTCACCGTCATCAGCTGGGCATCACTGGCCGTCCTCCCGGTCGTGATCGGCTACCAGGCCTGGACGTACTGGGTGTTCCGGCAACGCATCTCGACCGCGCACATCCCCGCGCCCATCGGGCTGCCGTTACGCACCCCGGGCCGATGAGCGTCGCACGGAGCGGTCCGATCGACCCGCGGTTGCTCCGCCGGTCGCCCGCCGCGCGCGCCCACATCGCGGTGACGTCGGTGATGGGCATCGTGACCGCCGCGGCCGTCGTCGTCGGTGCGGTCATGATCGCGACGATCCTCGCCGAGGTGGTCACCGACCCCGCGGCGCGGTCGCTGCACGCCCAGTCCGGTCACATCGCGGTGCTCGGGGCGGCATTCGGCATCCGGGTCGCCGCGACCGTCCTCGGCGACCGCCACGCCCACCGGGCGTCGGCGTCGGTCATCGCGCAGCTGCGCGATGCGGCCCTGCGTGCGGTCACCGACCCCGCGCGGACCACGCCGCGCACCCTGCACCGGATGCGGGGTGAACTCATCACCACCCTCGGCGCCGGTCTCGACGCCCTCGGCCCATATCTGACCTCGTTCGTGCCGTCGCTGGTCCTGTCGGTGACGGTCACGCCTGCGGTCATCGTCGTGATGGCCCTGATCGACCCGACCTCGGCCATCATCGTGATCGTCACGCTCCCGCTGATCCCGGTCTTCATGGTCCTCATCGGACTCATGACCCGCGACCGGACCCGCGCCCGTCTCGACGCCACCGCGGCCCAGGGCGCACAGATGCTCGATCTCGTCGCCGGCATCGGGACCCTGCGTGCACTGCACCGGGCGTCGGAGCCGACCGAACGCGTTGCGGCACTGGGGCAACGGAGCCGACGCAGCACGATGGCCGCGCTACGGATCGCGTTCCTCTCCGGCGGCGTGCTGGAGCTGCTGTCGACGTTGTGTGTCGCGCTCGTCGCCGTGGGGGTGGGGTTCCGCCTGGTCTTCGGGGACATGTCGCTGCAGGCGGGTGTCCTCGCGTTGATCCTCGCGCCGGAGGTCTACCTGCCGTTGCGGTCGGTGGGTGCGCAGTTCCACAACTCCGAGGCCGGTCGTGCGGCGGCCGACGACGTTCTCGACCTCATCGACACGCCTGCGAACCACACGACGGCCCAGCGGACGGGAACGACGGCCCAACCGACGGGAACGACGGCCCACTCGGCGGGGGTGGAGTTGCGTGACGTCGGTGTCGTCGACCGCGACGGTTGGGCGCCGCGGCACCTCGACATCCACTGCACGCCCGGCACCGTCACCGTGCTGACCGGACCGAACGGATCGGGGAAGACCACGGCACTGCAGGTGATCGCCGGTCTCATCGAACCCGACGAAGGGGTCGTGTGCGGCGCCGGGACTGCGGCCTGGCTGGCCGAGCCACCGGTGATGATCCCCGGCACGGTGGCGGAGAACCTGGCACTGTTCGGGATCCGATCCGACGACGACATCGCCCGCATCGCCGTCGCAGTCGGCTTCGACACCGTGCTCGCCGACATCGGTGGCCTCGACACGACCATCGGCAACGGCGGTGCCGGGCTCTCGGCGGGACAGCGTCAGCGCCTTGCGTTGACGCGGGTACTGGCGTCGCCGGCACCGGTCCTGTTGCTCGACGAACCGACCGCGCACCTCGACGCGGAGTCCGAGGCCACGGTGATGCGCGCTGTACGTGCCCGAGCGGAGGACGGGGCGACGGTGATCGTGGTGAGCCACCGTCCGGCGGTGCTCGCCGCCGCCGACGTCGTGATCGACCTGGGCGTGGTGGCGAGGGGGCGAGTCGATGCGTGACCCCCTCGTGGAGTCGATGCGCCTGCTCGGCGTCCGACCGCGCCCGGTCGCGTGGTCGCTGTCGCTGGGTGCGGGCGCGTCGCTCAGCGCACTGGCGCTGGCCGCCCTGTCGGCGTGGCTGATCACCCGTGCGTGGCAGATGCCGCCGGTCCTGGCGCTGTCGATCGCGGTGACCTCGGTGCGGGCCCTGGGCATCTCGCGTGCGCTGCTGCGCTACCTCGAACGCCTCGCCACCCACGATCTCGCGCTCGACGCCATGGCCACCGCCCGCGCCCGCATGTTCCGGGCCCTGGCGACTGGCGACGCCGCGCACCCGCTGTCGGTGAAACGCTCCGAGATCGTCGGACGCGCAGGCGACGACGTCGACGAGATCGGCAACGCGCTCATCCGCGGGCTCATCCCCATCGGCGCCGCGGCGGTGACCGGGGTCGCCGCGGTGGCGGTGATGACGCTGGTGTCGCCGTGGGCGGGCCTCGCCACCGGCGTCGCGTGGCTGCTCGTCGCAGTCGCGGCCCCGCGGGCGGCCGCAGCCGGGACCGCACGCTCGGAGGCCGACGACCGTGCCGCGCGCGACGAGTTGCTCGACATCACCGCCACGCTGCTCTGGCACGCACCCGAACTCGAGGTCGCCGGTCGTCGAGAGGAGCTGCTGGCCGATGCCCGCGCCGCGGCGCACCGGGCGACCGCGGCCGCCGACCGGGGCATGCGGGTACAGGCCTGGGCTGCCGGGGTGATGCCCGCGGCGACCGGCGTGAGCGCGGTGATCGCCTGTCTGCTCGGGGTCGGTCTGAGCGGACGCGTCGACGCGACCACGCTCGGCGTCCTGATCCTGCTGCCGCTCAGCGCTTTCGAGGCCGCGAGTGGTCTTCTCGACGCGGCGCGCCAACTGCAACGCAGCCGCGGGGCCGCGCGCCGCGTGCTCGCGCTCCTCGAGGGCACCGGGATCGACGCGACCGCCGACGCGCTCCCGGACGAGAAGGTGGATCCGCGTGCCGCCATGCCGGGTTCGGCGGGTCTCGTCGCCGACCGACTGCGGTGGGGACACGCCGATGCGTCCGCGCTCGGCCCCCTCGATGCCCTGTCGTCGATCGGCGCGGGAGAGCGCATCGCCGTCGTCGGGGCCAGCGGATCGGGCAAGACCGCGTTGCTGCTCACCCTCGCGGGTCTGCTGTCGCCGCGGGGCGGCGAGGTGCACGTGACCGGAGCGGCCGGCCCCGCACACGCGGTGCGCTACTTCGGCGAGGACGCGCACCTGTTCGCGACATCGGTCCGCGAGAACCTGCTGGTGTCGCGCGGCGACGCCGACGACGAGCAGATCGCTGCGGCGCTGGCGTCGGTCGGCCTGGGGGAGTGGGTCGCCGGACTACCCGAGGGACTCGACACCGTGCTCGACGCCGGCGTCGATGCGGTCAGCGCCGGACAACGACGCCGACTGTTGCTCGCCAGGGCTCTGATCAATGCTGCGCCGATCGTGCTGCTCGACGAACCGTGCGAGCACCTCGACCGCGACGAGTCCGACCGCCTGCACCGCGAGCTGCTCGATCGGCGCAGCGGACTCGTCGACCCGCGACGCACCGTGATCGTCGCGACCCACACCCTGCCGGTCGACACCGCGGCCGACCGTGTGATCGATCTCGACCGGTTAATCCGTTGCACAGGATCAGATCCCGGCGTAACTTCGGCTGTACACGAGGAAGGAGGTGGTCTGCAGTTGAATGACATATGGACACGTGAGGTGACCATCAGTTAGGTGGTGTGCTGCCCGGGTTTGCCCAGCGGCGCCGCCGCCCAGCGAATCCACGGTGGTCACCCGGCCCCCGCATCCCTGTCACGTCCTGACAGGCCTCGGCTCGAGAGAGCGGTGCGGGGGTCGTTCCATGTTCGGGGCGTTCCACGTGCTGGGGACGAACGAGGTCAGCTGCGTTCGAAGCTGCGGATCGCGTCGCGGGCCATCGTGGTGGTGGTGCTCTGTCCGTCGATCGCCTCACGGATGAGATCGGCGTGCCCGCTGTGGTGTGCGGTCTCGCGGAACAGGTGCAGCAGGATGCGACGCACCGTGTGGTGCTGACGCACCGGTGCCCACGGCGCGGTCGGGATCGGGATCAGGGCGTCGAGATCGGCGACGGTCGCGATGAACTCGTCGGTGAGCTGCGCCTGCTCCCGGTATGCCTCCACCCAGTCGGCGAAGGTGTCGTCGTCGGTGAGGCGGTAGGCGTCGGCGGCGGCGTCGACATTGAACTCGGCGTCGGGGTCGGCCTCGGTCACGGTGGTGATCCAGTACTGCTCGAGGATCGTGAGGTGTTTGACGAGGCCGCCGAGGGTGAGTTCACCGACGGCGGCGGCACGCCGGGCGTCGGCATCGGAGACGCCGTCGATCGCGATCAGGAAATTGGTGCGTTGGTCGCCGTAGATCTCGATGAGCGTTTCTCGCTCTCCCGGGATGTTGGCGCTGGCGATCATCATGGGGAACAGCTTCGCACCGGTCGCCCCCTCGCGCATCCATCCATGGTCGGACACGCGGGCAGATGCACGTAGTCGCTGCGTATCTTCGCTCTCAACCGATGTGGCGACTCAGCTTCGCCGACAGCCGGGGCACGAGGTCGCCGTCGGCGTCGACCCGCTCCTCGACGTATGCGAGGTCACCGTCGTCGACGAGACCGTAGAGCCGCTTCGCGCCGCCGATCTTCAAGCCGTTCTCGGTGCCCGACGCGGAGGTGATGACGACGTCGGTGACGAGCTCCCACGAGGTCTGGTTCAGCGGCTTGCCGTAGAACAGTTCGATCCACCCCTCGGCGTGGGTGAGCAGGAACTCGATGGTCTCGTCGGAGTCGGGTCCGCTGATGCGCCAGTAGCCGGTCTCGCGCAGACCGGGTTCGAGGTAACGGGCGTCGGGGTCGACGATCCACGACCGCGACTCCCACATGAGGAAGTTCTCGCCGCTGTGGCTGATGGTGATCTGCTGGCCGAAGTGGAAGTCACCGTGGACGGGGTCGTTGCCCTCACCGAGACCGCGCCACACACCCACCAGCGGGAGCAGGCCGAGCAGTCCGGGATGCAGATCGGGACCCTGGCGCAGGTTCGCGGTGTCCTCGGGCAGGGGCAGTCCGGGCAGGGTGGAGATGTTCTTGTCGGCGGTGCGGGCCGCGCGTTCCTCGGCGTGCGCTATCGCCTCGTTGCCCGCGACAGTGCTCTTGCCGGGCTCGTCAGGAGTGGGTTCGGGGGCGCCCGAGGTCACGACTCGTCGTTGATCAGGCGGTACAGGGTGTACAGGCCGAACCAGACGATCGCGATCGTCGCCAGAACCAGGAGTATCTCGAAGAAGATGACCACGACGTCGATTCTACGACGGTGGCCGGACCACCCGATGTGTCGGCCCCACCCGGTAGCTTCACCCCATGGCGCGAACGAACCGCTCGACGTGACCGCAAAGACCCAGATCGCCGACGTGATGCGTCGCAATGTGCTCGAGGTGTTCAACACCACCGACGACAGCGCGCGGCGGCGTCTGATCGAGCAGCTGTATCAGCCGGACGCCGGCTTTCACGATGCCGAGGGCTCGGTGACCGGCCACGATGCGATCGACGCCAAGGTGCGGTCGTTGCAGCAGGACGCCCCAGGGCTGAGCTTCAGCGTGACGGTCGAGCCCGCTGTGGTCGAAGACCTCGGTCGAATCTCGTGGGCGCTCGCACCCGAAGGTGCATCACCGGTGGTGAGCGGCATGGATGTCGGACTGGTGCGCGACGGCCGCCTCACCGCGCTCTACACCTTCGTCGACCCGCGCTGAGACCCCGCTCGACAGCGATGCCCTCACCGCCGCGGCGGTGAGGGCATCGGGCGTGCCATCGATCAGATCAGATCAGCTCGCGGCGATCGTCACGTCCTGATCGAAGATGCCGGTGCCGTCGGGGCTGATGGTGGCCTCGCCGTTGCCCTGCGACGAGAGCGCGCGCAGCGTCCAGGTGCCCGGCGCGGCGAAGAACCGGAAATCGCCGGTCCCGCTGGAGACGACCTCGGCGGTGAACTCACCGGTGCCGTCGAGCAGGCGCACATAGGCGCCACCCACGGGCGATCCGTCGGAGCCGAGGACCTGACCGGTGATCACGGTCTCCTTCTCGACGTCGACGCCGGCCGGCAGCTTCTGACCCTGTTTCGGTGCGGAACACATGCTTACTGCTCTCCCAGCTCGATCGGGGCGCCGACCAGCGAGCCGTACTCGGTCCAGCTGCCGTCGTAGTTCTTCACGTTGTCGTAGCCCAGCAGCTGGGTCAGCGCGAACCAGCTGTGCGACGAGCGCTCGCCGATGCGGCAGTACGCGATGGTGCCCTTGGCCGGGTCGATGCCGACACCGTCGTACAGCTCCTTCAGTTCCTCGTCGGACTTGAAGGTGCCGTCCTCGTTCGCGGCCTTGCTCCACGGCACGTTGACCGCTCCGGGGATGTGTCCGGGACGCTGGCTCTGCTCCTGCGGGAGGTGGGCCGGCGCGAGGATCTTGCCGGAGTACTCATCAGGCGAACGGATGTCGAGGAGGTTCTTGGTGCCGATGGCGTCGAGCACCTCGTCACGGAAGGCGCGGATCGACAGATCGGGAGCCTCGGCCTTGTACGAGGTCGCCTCGCGCGAGACGGCGTCGGTGCTCAGCGGGCGGCCGTCGAGCTCCCACTTCTTGCGCCCACCGTCGAGCAGGCGAACGTCCTTGTGCCCGTACAGCTTGAAGTACCAGAACGCGTACGCGGCGAACCAGTTGTTGTTGCCGCCGTAGAGGATCACGGTGTCGTCGTTGGCGACGCCGCGCGCCGACAGCAGGTCGGAGAACTGCTCCTGGTTCAGGAAGTCGCGACGGACCTGATCCTGCAGGTCGGCCTTCCAGTCGAGCTTGATCGCGCCGGCGATGTGGCCGCCGTCGTAGGCGGTGGCGTCCTCGTCGACCTCGATGAAGACGGTCTTGTCGGCGGTCAGGTTCTGCTCAGCCCAGTCGGCGCTGACCAGGACATCGGAGCGAGCCATGGTGTTCCTTTCGTGGTGGGTACGTGATGAGGGGTCGCAGCGCGCGGGTAAACAGAGAAGAAGGCGCGCGGCGGGGAGGAGCGAATGCGGACGCGAGCAGGCCGGGAGACGCGCGGGGCGCGACGGACCCGACTATCGACAGCGGCAGGTGGCGAATCGACAGAAGTCGATCGCCCGGCGGCGGGTGAGCAAGAACTCACGACGCGTCAGCATGGGCTGAGGGTAACAAAGGCCGGGCCCACGACTCACCGGCGGAACATCCAGTAGACCTGTGACGCGTTGAGGAACAGCATCGGAGCGAACACCTGCGGGTGTGCGGTGCCCTCGATCATCAGGTCGCTGCCGCTGCTGCGTGCGGACCCGGGCTCCGCGCCCCAGGCCATCGGGAGCCTGGGCAGAGTGGCGGTGAACCGGGCGAGAACGCCCTCCCGCTCGGCGGGCGCCACCACGGTGTCGGAGTGTTCCTCGGGTCCGTCGTAGAACCCGGTCGCCTGCAGGTGCAGCAACCCTCGACGGATCGACAGGTCGACGTTCACGCTGACCTTCACCCGGCGATCGTCCACCGATGCTGTGGCGACGGTACCGGTCAGAAGGATTCCGGTCGTGCGGGAAAGCAGCCCGTCCTGAGGGCCACCGCCGCCCGCCTTCCCGCGGGGCGCGGGGGTGTTGATCGTGAGGTCGTCGATACCGAGGAAGCGGCCGACGGCCACGGAATCCAGGGTCGTTGACGCGCTGGCCGACCCCACACTCAGCCCCTGTCCACGCGGAAACGGGTTCGTGAGAGAACGCGGCCCACCCACCCGTACGTCTCTGAGGCGCGAGCGCACGTCCACGTGACACGGATCGTCGCCGTCGCACGAGCGAGCCATGCGGGGCTGTCTGCTGCCGCCGAAAGTGGTCGTGCCGGTCGCGTCCACAGCCCGTGCGGTGATACCGATGGCGGAGTAGTGGCCGTCGAGGATCGACCGGGTGGCGGGGAAGCCGGAGATAGTCACCTCGGGCTCGTACCGGAGGCCGGGGGACTCCCCGTCGGAGGTGGTCGATTCCATCAGCGCGCGCGCAAAACTGCGTTCGGCGTTCATGGCGAATGCGGTGTCGACGGCGAGCGCACCGACCACGAGTACGACGAGCGCAACCGCCAGACAGACGAGCGCCTTGCGCATCACGGTCCCCCGCATCAACGGCTGATCACAGGCTGCCGCCTGTTTGCGGTTATTCTGTCATCTGACTCGCACACGCCCGTAAAGCGGCGTACACATCTGAACTCGTCCAGATCGGAGCGTGGAGTGGATCTCCTGCTGCTGACCGCCGATCCCACCCCGGAAGCCGTGCTGCCGTCGTTGTCGCTGTTGGCACACACCGTCCGTGTGGTGCCGACCGAGGTCTCGTCGTTGATGGAGGCCGGCAACGCCGATGTCGCCATCGTCGACGCGCGAACCGATCTGGCCGCTGCGCGGGGGCTGTGTCGGCTCCTGGGAAGCACGGGCTCATCGGTCCCGGTGGTGGCGGTGCTCACCGAGGGTGGGCTCGTCGCGGTGAACGCGGAGTGGGGCCTCGACGAATTCCTCCTGCCGGGAACCGGTCCGGCCGAGCTCGACACACGCCTGCGCCTGCTGGTGATGCGTACGCGCGGTGTGGCGGCCGAGGAGTCGAGTGGCAAGGTGTCGCTCGGTGAACTCGTCATCGACGAGGGCACCTACACCGCGCGGCTGCGCGGTCGCCCCCTCGACCTGACCTACAAGGAATTCGAGCTCCTCAAGTACCTCGCACAGAACGCCGGCCGCGTGTTCACCAGAGCGCAACTGCTGCAAGAGGTCTGGGGTTACGACTTCTTCGGTGGCACACGGACGGTCGACGTGCACGTGCGTCGTCTCCGCGCCAAGCTCGGCACCGAACACGAGTCGCTGATCGGCACCGTCCGCAACGTCGGGTACAAGGCGGTACGCCCCAGCAGCCGCGGTCGCGGCGAGGCCGCCGATGACGCCGACGACCTCGAGAACATCACCGATGACACCGATCTCGACGATCAGGAGCTCGCCCCCAATGGTGGCTGAGGTGCGAGTGGCGGTCATCCGCGAAGCGCTCGACGACGAGACCGCCCGCGCCGCAGACGAACTCGTTGCGAATGCGGAGACGACCGACGGTGTCGCGGGTCTGTCGGAGCAGGCGGTCGCCGCCATCGTCTCCGATCGCGTGACCCACGTGGTCGCCCGTCGTGGCGACCTGCTCGTCGGCTACGCGAACATCCTCCCGGGGCGCGACAGCGAGCCCGCGATGATCGAGGCCGTCGTCGACCCCGGGGCCCGCGGTCAGGGGACCGGCCGCACGCTCGTCTCCACCGCGCTCGACGAGGCCGGTCCGAGCGCTCGCATCTGGGCGCACGGGGACCTGCCGGCCGCGAAGGCGGTGGCCCGGTCCCACGGACTCGCGCCGCTGCGTGAACTGCTCTCGATGCGACGCCCACTCGGCGATCCGGCAAATTCGTTGCCGCCGTTGACCGTTCCCGACGACCTCGTGCTGCGGACCTACGCCGGCCCCGACGACGACACCGAGATCCTGCGCGTGAACAACGCCGCGTTCGACTGGCACCCCGAACAGGGCGGCTGGTCGATCGACGAGATCACCGCGCGCACCGGTTCGGACTGGTTCGATCCGGAGGGCCTGTTCCTCGTGTTCGACCACGCCGATCCCGACACCCTGCTCGGTTTCCACTGGACGAAGGTGCACCCCGCTACAGACACCGAGCCCAGCATCGGCGAGGTCTACATCGTCGGTGTCGACACGGGGACCCAGGGGCGTGGGCTCGGGAAGCTGCTCACCCTGGCCGGTCTGATCCACCTCGAAGAGCGTCGACTGCCGACGGTGGAGCTCTACGTCGAGGGCGACAACGTCGCCGCGCTGCACACCTACGAGAAGCTGGGCTTCTCCCGGCATTCGATCGACGTCGCCTACGGGCGTCCGAACGACGCCTGAGTCGCCCGTTTCGCCACGTGTGTGTGGCCTCTCTCACGTGACGTGTCACAACCCGGAAAACAGTTCCCCACCTCGGCTAATGACTTACGCCGGGCGTTCGCGCGGTGACCATGTCGACCGGTGATGTATTCACCGTCCGTTCACCCACCGTCGGCTGCTCGTCCACCACCGGGCCCTAGCTTTCCAGATGACCGCAGCATTCGACGCGGGTCGACTCGACGGGTTCGAGTGCGGAGCGGTTGCACCGTGCGCGCGGACATCCCTCGGGGAGCCACACACATCTGTCACATCACAACGGAGGACCCTGGAGTGAAATTCAATCGGAGCTCGGCAGTTCGCAGCAGCAGCGCGGCCGTCGGCATCGCGGTCGCGGCCACGCTGACCCTGTCGGCGTGCAGCGGAGGCGGCAGCGATTCGGGCAGCGGCGACGCCAGCTCGGACAACAGCTTCAGTGGCCAGTCGGTGAGCGGCGAGGGATCGACCGCTCAGCAGAAGGCCGTCGAGAAGTTCCAGGACGTGCTCGCCTCCAACGGCGGCATCGTCCTCAACTACACCGGCAGCGGTTCCGGTGACGGCGTGAAGAAGTTCATCAGCGGCGATGTCGACTTCGCGGGCTCCGACTCCGCGCTGAAGACCGACGAGGCCGCCTCGGCCAAGACCCGCTGCGCCGGCAACGACGCATGGCACATCCCGCTCGTCGCGGGCCCGGTCTCGATCGCCTACAACCTCGACGGCGTCGACGACCTGATCCTCAACCCGAGCACCCTGGCGAAGATCTTCGACTCGAAGATCACCACCTGGAACGACCCGGCCATCGCCGCGCTCAACCCGGGCAAGAGCCTCCCCTCGGAGAAGATCGTCCCGGTCCACCGCAGCGACAGCTCGGGCACCACCGACAACTTCCAGCGCTTCCTCGGCGACACCGCCAAGGCGGACTGGCCCTACGCCCACGACAAGACCTTCAAGGGTCAGGGTGGCTCGGCCGCGGCCAAGTCGACCGGCGTCGGCGACACCGTGAAGAAGACCCCGGGTTCGGTCACCTACGTCGAGTGGGGCTTCGCCGAGCAGAACAAGCTCAGCCTGGCGCAGCTCGACTTCGGTTCGGGTGCCACCAAGCTCGACGCCGACACCGCCGGCAAGGCGCTGGAGAGCGTGCAGTTCAAGACCCCGGGTTCGAAGGACCTGCAGGTCGACACCGACAAGCTGTTCGCGACCAACACCGCGGGCGCGTGGCCGCTGCTGCTGACGACCTACGAGATCGTCTGCTCGAAGGGCTACACCGGCAACAAGGGCGCCATCCTCAAGTCGGCGTTCACCACCATCCTGAACAACGGTCAGGAAGGCCTGTCCGACGCGGGCTACGTCGCACTGCCCGACAGCTACAAGAACACCCTGCTGGGAACGGTCAACGCGCTGAGCTGACCGCTGCCACGCCCGATCGGGCCGGCATCGATGAACCCGGTGTCGCGGGGCCGCGCAATTGCGGCCCCGCGACGTTGGTTGAGAGACTTGGGAGACATTGCTCATGACCGAAGTGCACGGCGAACTGCGCGCCGGCCAGACGGCTGATTCAGAAGGATCCATGACCTCCTCGCTCAGCGGCCCGGACCCGATGGCCGGAACGATTCCCGGTCCCACACCCACCGGCGACAACGCCGACAAGTCCGGATCGGGCAGCGCGGGCACCGTCACCCGTCTCGGCGACCAGATCTTCCGCACGCTCTCTGTCGGTTCGGGCATCTTCATCTCGGTGCTCATCGCCCTGATCGCGGTGTTCCTCGTCATCCAGGCCGTGCCGGCGCTGCTGAAGAACTCCGAGAACTTCTTCACCTACTCCGGTGACTGGGTCACCTCGGGTGACACCCTGCAGTTCGGCATCCTCAACCTGCTCTACGCCACCGTCGTGGTGTCGGTGATCGCGCTGATCCTGGCCATGCCGATCGCACTGGGCATCTCGATCTTCCTCACGCAGTACGCTCCGCGCCGTCTCGTCAGCCCCATCACCTACCTGGTCGACCTGCTCGCCGCCGTGCCGTCGATCGTCTACGGCCTCTGGGGCATCCTCGTCCTCGGTCCCGCGCTGGTCCCGCTCGACAAGTGGCTGGTGAACAACCTGTCGTTCCTGCCGTTCTTCCAGGAGCCGACGCAGGTGTCGAACCTGTCGACCGGCGGCACCCTGCTGACCGCGGGCATCGTGCTCGCCGTGATGATCCTGCCGATCATCACCGCGGTCACCCGCGAGGTCTTCGTGCAGACCCCCATGGGTCACCGCGAGGCGGCGCTGGCCCTCGGCGCCACCAAGTGGGAGGTCGTGCGGGTCTCGGTCTTGCCGTTCGGCTTCTCCGGCTACATCAGTGGCTCGATGCTCGGCCTCGGTCGTGCGCTCGGCGAGACCATGGCGCTGCTGCTGATCATCTCGACCGCCGGTCCGCTGAACTTCAACCTGATGGAGAGCGGTGAGACGTTCGCCACCAAGATCGCGAACAATGCCGCCGAGTTCGACTCGCCCATCAAGACCGGCGCCTACATCTCGGCCGGCCTCACCCTGTTCGTGCTGACCTTCATCGTCAACGCCGCGGCCCGCTCGGTCGTCGCAGGAAAGGCGAAGTCATGACCGCCACCCTCGAGAGTCCCAGCGTCGGCCCGGTCAAGCGGGACCCGTCGGGCTTCACCCCCGTCATCGCCCGCCGCAAGGTCACCGACAAACTGGCCCTGGTGCTGGTGTCGACCGCACTGCTGATCGCGCTCGCGCCGCTGGTGTGGCTGCTGGTCACCCTGATCGTCCGCGGCATCAGCCCGATCCTGTCGGCTGAGTGGTGGCAGTTCGACGAGCTGCACGGCGGCGCCTTCAACGCCATCGTCGGCACCCTGCAGCAGACCCTGCTCGCCGCGGTCATCTCCATCCCGGTCGGCATCTTCGTCGCGATCTACCTCGTGGAGTACGGCAACAAGTCGCTGCTGGCCCGCTTCACCACCTTCATGGTCGACATCCTCTCCGGTGTCCCGTCGATCGTCGCGGCGCTGTTCATCTACGCCGTGTGGCGCACCACTTTGGGCCTGCCCCGGTCGGGTTTCGTGGTGGCGCTCGCCCTGGTGCTGCTGATGATCCCGATCGTGGTGCGCTCCACCGAGGAGATGCTCAAGATCGTCCCGCAGGATCTGCGCGAGGCGAGCTACGCACTCGGCGTCCCGAAGTGGCGCACCATCGTCAGCATCGTGCTGCCGACGGCGCTGTCGGGCATCGTCACCGGCGTCATGCTCGCCGTGGCCCGCGTGATGGGTGAATCCGCCCCGGTGCTGATCCTGGTCGGCTCGACGAGAGCGATCAACAACAACCCGTTCGAGGGCAACCAGCAGTCACTGCCCCTGATGATGGTGCAGCAGTACAACAACGGCCCCGACGCGCTCGACAAGGTGTGGGGTGCCGCGCTCACCCTCGTGCTCATCGTCGCGGTGATCTACTTCGGCGCCAAGCTGGTCTCGCGCCTGTTCGCCCCCAAGAAGGCGTGACAGTACAGAAGGCCTGAGGCGTTCGCGCCGGACCATCAACGCCCACACAGACATTCGCACGACCGGAAACGAAAGAGCCCGACATGGCAAAGCGTCTCGACATCAAAGACCTGAACATCTACTACAGCGCGTTTCACGCGGTGAAGGACGTCTCGCTCGAGGTGCCGCCGCGCTGCATCACCGCCTTCATCGGCCCCTCTGGCTGCGGCAAGTCCACCGTTCTTCGGACACTGAACCGCATGCACGAGGTGACCCCTGGCGCCCGCGTAGAGGGCAAGGTGCTGCTCGACGGCGAGGACATCTACGGCCGTTCGGTCGATCCGGTGAGCGTGCGCTCCACCATCGGCATGGTGTTCCAGCGCCCGAACCCGTTCCCCACCATGTCGATCCGCGACAACGTCGTGGCCGGCCTGAAGCTGCAGGGCATGCGCAACAAGAAGGAGCTCGACGAGGTCGCCGAGCGCAGCCTGCGCGGCGCGAACCTGTGGGAAGAGGTCAAGGACCGCCTGGGCAAGCCCGGCGGCGGCCTCTCCGGCGGTCAGCAGCAGCGTCTGTGCATCGCGCGCGCCATCGCCGTGTCGCCCGAGGTGCTGCTGATGGACGAGCCGTGTTCGGCCCTCGACCCTATCTCCACCCTCGCGATCGAGGACCTCATCACCGAGCTGAAGAAGGACTACACGATCGTCATCGTCACCCACAACATGCAGCAGGCTGCACGTGTGAGCGACCAGACGGCGTTCTTCAACCTCGCCGGCGTCGGCCAGGCCGGACAGCTCATCGAGATCAACGACACCGAGACCATGTTCTCCAACCCCGAGCAGAAGGCCACGGAGGATTACATCTCCGGCCGCTTCGGCTGAGCCGACAGGTTCGACGACAAAGCCCCGGCCTCCTCGCGGAGGACCGGGGCTTTGGCACGTTCGGAGTGCAGTTTCGGCACAGTCGGCGGAAAGAACGGCACGCTCGGCGGAGATCCGCCGAGCGTGCCGAAAAACTATGTCGAGCGTGCCATCACGTCAGTGCGGCTGTGCCTCGACGAACTGCTCGGGGGTCTTGCCGGTCGACTGGAACACGACGCGACGACCGATGAGCACGGCGTGGTCGGCGAAACGCTCGTAGTAGCGGCCCAGCAGGGTGACGTCGACGGCCGCGGCGACTCCGTGCTTCCAGTCGCGGTCCATGAGGACCGTGAAGAGGTGACGGTGCAGGTCGTCCATGGCGTCGTCGTCACTCTGCAGGCGCAGGGCGTCGGTCGGCTCCTGGCTGTTGAGCACCTCGCGGGCCGAGAGCGCCATCTGCACGGCGAGGCGACCCATCTCGGCGAAGTAGCCGTTCACCTCTTCGGGCAGCGCCTTGCTCGGGTGGCGACGACGCGCGACCTTCGCGACATGCAGGGCGAGGGCGCCCATGCGGTCGACGTCGGCGACGATCTGGAACCCGGACACGATGGCCCGCAGGTCACCGGCGACCGGTGCCTGCAGCGCGAGCAGGGCGAACGCCTGCTCCTCGGCCTGTGCGGAGAGCCGCACGATCTGTTCGTGATCGGAGATGACCGATTCGGCGACCGCCAGGTCAGCCTGGAGAAGTGCCTGGGTGGCGCGCTCCATGGCGACGCCGGCGAGCTCTGACATGTGACCGAGGATGCCGTTCAGTTCGGCCATCTGCTCGTGGTACGCGTTACGCATGCGCCAAGGGTACTGGCAGACGCCGATCGGACGGTTGTCTCGCGGTGAACGCGTGGTGAACGCGCAGGAAGATCGAGGGTTCCGGCCCGGTCAGCCGCTGCAGGACGTGTCGGCGGCGTTGGTCACCGACAGGTCGCTGGGGAGGTCGACGGCCTCGTCGGATCGTGGGTTCTCGGTCACCTGCAACGATTCGCCCGCGGTGGGGACCGCGCCGATCTCGCCGGGGTAGTCGCTGCCCAGGAGGACCTCGACGCCGGACTTCACGGTCCGGTCCGACTGGATCACGGCGCCGGTGATCATCGAGGCGACCGTGGCGGCCGCGGCCTGCTGACCGGGGCCGTAGCGCACCACGGTCTGCGTCTGGTTTTCCGAGGCGTCGGCCACGCCTCGCACGTCGAAGCCGAGCTGCGACATCTGATCCGACACCCGCGTGGCGAGCCCGCTGGTACCGGTGCCGTTCAGCACCCGCACACCCACCGCCGACGGCGACAGCGCCGAGGCGGTGATGACTTTCGGGGCCGCGGGCGGCGTGCTCGGAGCAGTCGACGACGGCGCCTTCGTCGACGAGGACGACGGGGCGGCCGCCTTCTGCTCGCCGGGCAGCGGGTCGTCGTTGATGATGGCGTCGAAGATCGCGTTGATGTCGTCGGTGCGCGGGATCTCGTTGTTCGATCCGTCGGTGGTGGTGCCCGAGGTCGGGATGGTCAGGAACGTCACGCGACCGGCCTGCAGACCCTCGAGGGACTGCGCGAGGTTCACGAGGCTGTCGGTGTCGATGCCGTCGACGTAGCTGTACTTGGTGAAGGTGTTGATGATCCCGTTGAGTCGCGACGGATTCGACAGCACCTGACCGGAGAGCATGCCGCGCAGCAACGCCGACATGAACAGCTGTTGGCGCTTGATGCGGCCGTAGTCGCCGTTGCCCTCGGTGTCGACGGTGCGCGCGCGCACGTAGTTCAGTGCCCGCTGACCCTTCACCGTCTGCTTGCCCGGACGCGACAGGATCTGGCCGAGCTCGTAATCGTAGAGCGGCGTGGGGGAACACACCTGGACGCCGCCGAGCTTGTTCACCACCTGCTCGAACCCGAAGAAGTCCATCGCGATGAAGTGGTTGATGTTGAGGCCCGAGAGCTGCTGGATCACCTTCACCGCGCACTTGGGGCCACCATCGCCGTAGGCGGTGTTGAGTTTGGCTCCGGTCTCGGCGGGGACGATCGTGTTCGGGTCGTAGGTGGCTGTGTTGTTGTCCCAGCTCTCGCAGTCGGGCCGGTCGATCTGCAGGTCACGCGGGAACGAGACCGCCACCACGCGACTGCGGTTGGCCGGGACGTTGACGAGGATGACGGTGTCCGAGCGCGCGCCCTCGGCGTCGGCGGTGGTGCCGGCCCCGACTTTGCCGTTGTTCCCCACGCGGGTGTCTGTGCCGACGATCAGGTATGTCTGGTCGCCGTACTGGGCGCCCTTGTTGCGGATGTTCTTGTCGTTGCCGTCGACGGCCTCGACGGTCTGGAAGCCACCGTTGGTGACCCTGAGGTATCCCCACACGGTGCCGGTCCCCACCAGGGCCAACACCGCGCCGACCACGATCACCACGCGCGCGGCCGTCCGGGCGGTGCGGACACGACCGCTGCGTTTGGCGGCTTTGGCCACCCGGTCGTGGCGCGGTGGCAGGACCTCGGGTGCCGCGGCGGCACGTGGGGTGCTCAGGCGGGGGCGAGCAGGTGGGGCGGGGGTGTCGTCGACAACCGTCGGGATGCTCTCGGTGCGGTCGTCGTCGGTCTCGCCGGTGGGCCCAGCAGGAGTGGACGCAGGGGGAGTGGGCGCCGGAGGTGTGGGTGCGGGAGGAGTGGTCTTGGGCGAGGGTTGCCCGGACGAGGGTTGCGCAGACGCGTCGTTCATCTGCGCGAGCAGTTCGGCGACGGTCAGACGGCCGGCGGCTGCCCGGCGCAGGCGTTCCCGGTCGGAGGGCTCGCGCAGTACGTCGTCAGACGGCTGGTCGAGGCGGCGTCGGATGTCGTCGCGACGGGAGCCGGGGGCGGGGCGACGCGAAGGATCACCCGGATCTGTTGATCCGGGAGTGGGGTCGTCGCTCACCGGACTCCTCTGCCGTTATGGGAACGTGACCGATGGTACGTGCCGCTACGGCCGGATGAACATGTCATGGATTCCGGTCAGCCCCCGGAGTGCATGACGTCGGCGCCCGCGGGCACCGCGTCGTCGTCGGGATCGTCGAGCCAACCCTGGGGCAGGGCGACCGCGGCGGGCGATCCCTGACGTCCGCGCGGGCCGTGGCCGTCGCGCGGGAATGCGACGTCGGCGTCGAGGGTGCCGACGAGGTCGACGAGCTGATCGACCGTGGTGACGAGTGCGAGGTCGCGGCGCAGGTCCGAGCCGACGGGGAATCCTCGCAGGTACCACGCGACGTGCTTGCGGATCTCGCGCATGCCTTTGTCCTCGCCGTGGTGGTCGGCGAGAAGACGTCCGTGGCGGACGATGATCTGCGCGACCTCGCCCAGCGTCGGCGGGGTGGGTGCGGGAAGGCCGTTGAGCTCCGCGCTCAGCTCGGCGAACAGCCACGGGCGACCGAGGCAGCCGCGACCGATGACGACGCCGTCGCATCCGGTCTGCTCCATCATCGCCACGGCGTCGGGCGGCTCGAAGATGTCGCCGTTGCCGAGCACGGGGACCTCGGTCACGTGCTCCTTGAGGCGCGCGATCTCCGACCAGTCGGCCTCACCCGAGTACCGCTGCGACGCGGTACGGGCATGCAGCGCAACGGCTTTCGCACCCTCGGCGGCAGCGATGCGGCCGGCGTCGAGGTGGGTGTGGTGGTCGTCGTCGATGCCGATGCGGAACTTCACGGTCACCGGGATGTCGGTGCCCTCGGTGGCGCGCACGGCCGCGGCGACGATGTTCTGGAAGAGCCGTCGCTTGAACGGGATCGCCGCCCCGCCGCCCTTGCGGGTCACCTTGGGTACCGGGCAGCCGAAGTTCATGTCGATGTGGTCGGCGAGATCCTCGTCGACGATCATCTTCGCCGCGGCGTAGGTGTACTCGGGGTCGACGGTGTAGAGCTGCATCGACCGCGGGTTCTCGTCGGGCCCGAAGGTGGTCATGTGCATCGTCGACTCGTGACGCTCGACGAGCGCGCGAGCGGTCACCATCTCGCAGACGTAGAGCCCGGAGACGGTGCCCGTGCGCTCGAGTTCGAGTTCGCGACACAGAGTGCGGAACGCGACGTTGGTGACACCGGCCATCGGCGCGAGCACCACCGGGCTGCCGAGTGCGAAACGGCCGATGGAGAGCGCCGGACGGCTCGATCCCGATGCCGAAACCGCCGCACCCGAGGAGTCGGGGGCGGCGGTTGCCGGATCCAGCAGCGTGGTCAAGGGCTGCCTACGACGCGCGGGCCTCGCGCTTGGCCGCCTCACGGGCCAGCGCGCGATCGCGCATCTCCTCGAACTTCAGGGTGTCCTCGCCGAGCTTCTCGACGAATGCGCCGAGCCGCTCGCGGTCGGCCTCGCCCTGCGCGCCGAAGTCGTCACGGTCGAAGACGTTGAGCTTGCGGAGGATCGGCAGCACGACCTCCTCGTGGTGCTGGCGCAGGTCGTAGATGCCGTGCTTGGCCATCAGCACGCCGTGTCGACGGAAGTTGGGCATGCCGGCGCCGGGCATCTGGAAGTTGCAGATCACGTCGGTGATCGCACGCATCGTCTGGTCCGGCGTGAGGTCCATCGCCGCGGAGACGATGTTGCGGTAGAAGATCATGTGCAGGTTCTCGTCGGCGGCGATGCGCTGCAGCATCTTGTCGGCGATGGGGTCGTTGCACGCGCGGCCGGTGTTGCGGTGGCTGACGCGGGTCGCGAGCTCCTGGAACGTCACGTACGCGACGGTGTAGAGAAGGCCGAGCTCGCCGCCGTGGGCCTCGACCTCGTCGGCGCGGTCGCCACCGACACCGACGGAGGTGAACCCGTTGGTCATATGGATCATGCGGGCCTCTTCGAGGGCCACGGGATCGACACCGCGGGTGACCACGAGGTAGTCGCGCATCGCGAGTCCGTGACGGTTCTCCTCGGCGGTCCAGCGACCCACCCAGTGACCCCAGGCGTCGTCGGTGGAGAAGTTGTTCGCGATCTCGCGGTGGTACGAGGGGAGGTTGTCCTCGGTGAGGAGGTTGGTGATCATGGCCGCCTTGGCGACATCACCGAGCTCGGACTGCTCGGGCGACCAGTCCTGGCCACCGAGCATCGCGAAGTTGCTGCCCTCGTCCCACGGCACGTAGTCGTGCGGGTTCCAGTCCTTGGCGACGGCGAGGTGACGGTTCACGTTCTCCTCGGCGGCAGGCGACAGCTCCTGGAGGAGTTCGAGTTGGGTCATCTCGCGTGCCATGTGTTCAGCCCCTCTTCGACGTGCGCGGATCTACGACAACAGTGTCTCAGCGTACGGGCTGTCCCTGTGCGACCCAAGTTTCCGCAACACGGTCGTGACGAATAACAGACACGGTCCGCCGGGGTACCGCTGACCTCAGGGGAAGTACGCGCCCGTTGTGTCGAGCCACCGTTGCGCCTCGGCGGTGATGGTGCCGTTCTCTTTCGCCCGCACACACCATGTTTTCGCGGCCTGCCCGAACTCCATCGGGTTGTAGACGTCCTCCTCGCACGACCACAGCCCGTCGCCGGCGTAGGTGAGGATCGTGATGTTCGTCGCCGACACCACCGAACCGTCCCCGGGGTCGCGCATCGGGTTGTCGATCTCGCAGATCACGCGGGCCGTCGCCGGATCGGTGACGTGCCACAGCGACGGGAACGCCACCATGTGGTTGCCCGGGAAGCTGCCCATCGTCTTCGCGATCCACGGCCGTATCTGCTCGCGCCCCTTCATGGTCCCCATCGCGTGCTCGATGTAGTCGGCGTCGACGGTGAACTGCTCGGCCCACGGGTTCCAGTCACCGCTCGCCGCGCACGCCTCCGTGGTCGCCTCGAAGCGCGCGAAGGCGGCGCTCAATTCCTCGGCCGAGAAGCGTGCGGACATGACACGCACCCTAGGCGTCAGGCCGGGTCGAGGATGCGTTTGAGGAAGGTCTTGGTGCGATCGTTGGTGGGCGCGCCGATGACCTGATCGGGCGACCCGCGTTCCACGATCGCCCCGCCGTCGATGAACAGCACCTGTGAGGCGACCTGCGCGGCGAAGCGGATCTCGTGGGTGACGATCACCATCGTGGTGCCGGTGGTCGCGAGATCCTTGATGACACCGAGGACATCACCGACCAGTTCGGGGTCGAGCGCAGAGGTCGGTTCGTCGAACAGCACGACGGTCGGCTTCATCGCCAGCGCCCGGGCGATGCCGACGCGCTGCTGCTGTCCGCCGGAGAGTTGGTGGGGGAGTTGGTCGACCTGTTTGCCCAGCCCGACCTGGTCGAGCAGCGCCAGAGCGTCGGTGCGGGCCTCCTCGGCGTCGCGCTTCTGCACGACGATCGGGCCCTCGGTGACGTTCTGCAGCGCGGTCTTGTTGGGGAACAGGTTGTGGCTCTGGAAGACCATGCCGCTCTGCAGGCGGTAGCGGGTGAGCAGTGCGTTGTCGGCGCGCGAGTACTTGCGGCCGCCGACGGGGCCGCGGCGCAGGGAGCCGACGTCGGCGAAGTCGACGCTCACGTCGCCGATGCGGATCGTGCCGGCGTCGGGGATGTCGAGGGCGTTGAGCGATCGCAGCATCGTCGTCTTGCCCGATCCGGACGGGCCGATGATCACGGACACCGATCCGGGATCGACGGTGAAGTCGATGCCGCCAAGAACCGGGATCGTCTCGCCGCGGCCGCGCGGGAACGACTTCGTCAGGCCGGTCGCCTCGATCACGGGTGTGCTCATGTGGCCACGTACTTTCGCAGTCGGGTCTCGAGAGTGGATTGACCGAACGACAACACCAGGCAGATGACCAGGTAGTACACGGCGGCCGTGCTGTAGAGCGCGAGGTAGTCGAAGGTCGCCGCGGCAGCGTTCTGCGCCTGGCGGAACAACTCGGTCACGAGGATCGTCGACGCCAGCGAGGTGTCCTTCACGAGCGAGACCAGCGTGTTCGACAGCGGCGGGACGGCGGTGCGGGCGGCCTGCGGGAGGATGATCCGCCGCAGGGTGGTGGCGTACCCCATGCCGATGGTCGACGCGGCCTCCCACTGACCCTTGTTGATCGACTCGATCGCCGACCGGATGATCTCGGCGGCGTAGCCACCCACGTTGAGGCTGAACGCGACGATGGCCGCCGGGAACGGGCTCACCACGATGCCCAACTCCGGCAGCGCGTAGAAGATGACGAACAGCTGCACCAGCAGCGGGGTGCCGCGGATGATCGAGATGTAGATCTGCGCAACGCTGCTGAGAATCCGCCGGCTCGACATCCGCGCCAGCGCCACCGCGAGCGCGATCGCCAGGCCGATGACAAAGCTGATCGCGGTGAGCGGGATCGTCCCGGTGACCGCTGACTTCAGGAGCGGGACCAGATTGCTGCGGATGACCGACCACGCGCTCGGCGACGTCGCGGTCGCGTCGAAGTACTTCGCGTAGGTCTTGTCGAGCGTTCCGTTGTCGCGCAGCGCGGCGATCTCGGTGTTGATCGCGGGCATCAGCCCGGAGTTCTTGCGCGCCGCGAACACCTGGCGGCTCTTGTCCGCTGTGGTCGCCGCGATCTTCACGGACTTGTCTTTCTTGCGGGTCAGGTAGTCCTTGACGGTGAGCTCATCGTTCACCGTCGCCTGCACGCGCCCCTGTCGGAGAAGGGTGATCGCCTGGTCGAAGCCGGGTACGGGTTCGATGACCGCGCCGGCGGACTTGGCGATCTCGGCGTAGTTGCTCGTCAGCGACTGCGCCGCGGTCTTGCCGCGCAGGTCGTCGACCGATCGGATGGAGTCGTCGTCGGAGCGCGCGACGACCACGCTCGCGGATTCGACGTAGGTGTCCGAGAGGTCGTACTTCGCGGCGCGCTCGGCCGAGTACGAGATCTGGTTGGCGATGAGATCGAACCGACCGGCCTCGAGCGCGGGGAAGAGGCTGTCGAAGCTCGCCTCGACGAACTTCACCCGAAGGCCGAGCTTCTTCGCGATGTCGGTGATGACGTCAACGTCGAAACCGGTCAGCGGCCCGGCGCCGTTCTCGTGGTAGCTGAACGGGGTGTAGGTGCCCTCGGTGCCGACGGTGAGCACGCCCGGTTCGACGGTGGAGAGTGTCGGTGCGGCGTGCGCCTCGGGTGTCGACACGCCGCCGATCACCAGGCTCGCGGTTGCCGCCAGCACGATCAGCATCAGCCCGATGGCGCGCCGGATGAGCGGCGGTCTGCAGGTCATGGCTCATCCAACCACCGCGTGCTGCTGAAAACGTCCCCGTGGGGCCGGTCCGAGGGCATATTGCCCTCGGTGGGCCGAATGGGGGCAGTTATCGGCAGCGCTGGTATCGGTACGCCGGATCGCCTCGCGGCAGAAGGTCCCGGTCGCGCAGGATTGTCATCGGCGGGGTCGACGGACGCCGGCACACCTCGGCGAACGACCCGCGCAGGTCGTCGGTGTACTCGATGTCGAACACCCGCGGGCCGTAGACGTCGGTCGCGGCGGTGCACTCGTCGAAGCGATCGCACTCCTCGGTGACGGCGAAATCGAAACCGATACCGTCGCGGCCGCGTGTGCCGAGATCGGTGGTGTTCTTCTGGCCGGCGGCGAGGCCCGCGCGGTGGGCGCGGGCGGTGAGGTCGGTCGCGAAGGCGACGGCGTCGTCGAGGGTGAACGCCCCGCGCGAACGTGTGTAGGAGTCGAGGTTGTCGAACTCCACGGCACGGAAGCCCTTCCGGGCGCACGTGTCGATGGTGGCCTGTTGCCTCGCGGCGGCCGCGGCGCGCTGTTCCGTCGTCGACAGGTCGAGGAGGTGTTCGTCGGGCCAGCCCGGGTCGACGAGCAGCGACCCGTCGTCGCGACGGACCAGCAGATCGTTCGGCCACTCGACGCCGGGCTGGGTCTGGAAGCCGTTGACGTAACAGATCGAGTAGATCCCGGCCGCGGGCTCGGCGGTGCTGTCGCGCGCGACCACGGTCACGCCCTCGGCGGGCGGGTACGCGCCACCGAGTTGGTAGTCGAAGGACCCGGTCGTCGGGGGTGCGGCGATACCCGAGCGCGAACCGGCCGAGCTCGTGTCGACCGCGCGGTCGGGGGTCGTCGAACTGCAGGCGGCCACGACGAGGAGAAGCGTCACGAGCAGCGACCGGCGCACCGACGTCAGCGACCGGTGCTGTCCCACACCGACATCAACTCGGTGAGGATGTCGGTGGCCATGCCGAGGCCGCCGAGGTGGCTGTCGCCCGGCATCGGGTAGAGCTTCGCGTCGGGGAGCAGATCCACGACGTGCTGTCCGTGGCGGAACGGGATGATGTGGTCGCGGTCGCCGTGCCACCAGCGCACCGGGACGGTGACGTCGCCGACGCGGAAGCCCCAGTCGCGCGAGAACACGACGACGTCGGCGAACGGAGCCTCCATGCGGTGCTTGCCGCCGTTGAGCAGGTCGTCGAGGAACATCGCCTTGAACTCGGGTCGTGCCAGCAGTTGCCGGTCGGCGCGCGGGGACAGGAGTCCGTAGAGGCCGATGGCCGGGCTCGCGATGGGACGCGCCACCCGGATGAACGAGCTGACCGTCCGCCCGATCGGCGCGCCGGCCACCTCCAGTACGCCGGCGGCGTACCTGCCGAGCCCCATGGCGCCGCCGTCGATGGCGTCGGGCCCGACGGTCGGTGCGACACCGCCGAGGACACCGGCCACCACGACCCGCTCGGGCAGCGCGTAGGCCGTGCCGAGGGTGTACGGACCGCCGCCCGACAGGCCGATCACGGCCATCTCCTCGACGCCGAGCGCGTCGGCCACGATGCGGAGGTCGTCGGCGAAACCGAGCACCGACGGATAGCGGTGGGGAGTCGACGAGCCCACGCCGGGACGGTCGAGGCCGATCACCCGCACGTTGTTCTCACCCGCCCAGCGACGGGCCTCGAGCGGTATCTGCCGACGCGCCCCCGGGGTGCCGTGGAGCCAGATCACCGCACGTCCGCGGGGGGATCCGAATTCGGCGAAGCCGATCCGACGGCCCTGACGCACGGCGACGGAACCCTCGATCTGCGGCCGGTCGATGTCGATCACCTCTCGAATATGCCATCGGCCTCGTATCGGTCGTCGGTGTTCCGCCACGCAAACCCCGCCCGGGCCGCGCGAAATGCGCAGAACGTGCCTTACGCACTCAAGCGTGACTGTGATCTGCGCGACGTCCAGAGTCTCGATGTAGCGGAGATCACTCCGACGACGTTTGTGAGAAAGCGGTAGACGCCATGCTCGTAGTCCTAGGCCTCCTGATGGTGGTCACGTTCATGTTCCTGATCATCACCAAACGCGCCACCCCGGTGGTCGCGCTGATCCTGGTCCCCGTCGCATTCGGTCTGTTCGCCGGCGCCGGGCTCGGCATCAGCGACATGATCAGCGACGGCATCAAGGATCTCGCGCCGACGGCCGCGATGCTGTTCTTCGCCATCGTGTTCTTCGGGATCATGATCGACGTCGGACTCTTCGACCCGGTGGTCCGTCTCGTGGTGAAGCTGGTCCGCGACGATCCCGCGAAACTCGTTGTCGGGACCGCGGTTCTCGCGATGATCGTCTCCCTCGACGGCGACGGCTCGACCACCTTCATCATCACCACCTCGGCGCTGTTGCCGCTGTACCTCAAGCTCGGCGTGAGCCCGGTGGTCCTCACCGTGGTCGCGGGCCTGGCGAACGGCACCATGAACATCCTCCCGTGGGGTGGCCCCACCACCCGCGCCGCCGCCGCTCTCGGCGTCTCGCCCTCGGATGTGTTCGTCCCGATGATCCCGTCCCTGGTGGTCGGCCTGATCGTCGTGATGATCTTCAGCTACCACCTCGGCATCATGGAGCGACGTCGCATCGGCAAGATCGAGATCCGTGAATCCGTGCTCGCCCGTTCGGGTTCCGGCGGTGGGTCCGCAGTGGCGGTCCTCGAAGGCCCCGGCGGCACCGGCACCACGCCGCCCGCTCGCCCGTCGATGGGTACCGGCGACGGACCCGATGACATCGACGAGACCCCGGCCCCGAACTCCGGTTTCACCGGGGGAGCGCTCGATGAGAACCGCGCCACCCTGCGCCCGAAGCTGTTGTGGGTCAACGCCGGCCTCACCGTCGCACTGCTGGCCGTCCTCGGCATGGACGTCATCTCCATCCCGGTGCTGTTCATGATCGCCGCAGGCATCGCGCTGGTCATCAACTTCCCCCGCGTCGCCGAGCAGCAGGCCGCCATCACACGGCACTCGTCGTCGATCGTCTCGGTGGTCGCGATGGTGCTGGCCGCAGCGGTTCTTACCGGCGTGATGTCGGGAACCGGCATGGTCGAGGCGATCGCGCAGTGGCTCACCTCGGTGCTGCCGACGTTCCTCGGACCGCACATGGCGATCGTGATCGGCATCCTCTCGATCCCGTTCACCTTCTTCATGTCGAACGACGCCTTCTACTTCGGTGTGCTGCCGGTGCTCTCGGAGACCGCGGGCAAGTACGGCATCGACCCCTCCGAGGTCGCCCGCGCCTCCATCACCGGGCAGCCGTTCCACATGCAGAGCCCGCTGGTGCCCGCGATCCTGCTGCTCGTCGCCCTCGCCGGTGTCTCACTGGCCGACCATCACAAGAAGGTGCTGTGGCGAGCGGGCATCGTGTCGCTGTCGATGCTCGGCATGGGTGTGCTGGTCGGGGTGATCCCGTTCTGATCCCGAGTCCGTTCTGATCTCCGACACATCGAGTTCGATCAAGGTGGGCACCCGTCGTTCGACGGGTGCCTACCCTTTTCGGATGAAGCTGCGCAACCAGGTGCTGGTGCTGCAGATCGTCGTCATCGTGCTGAGCCTCGGTGTCGGCTTCGGTGTCCTCGTCTCCGGTTCCGGTGACCGCCTGCGCGACGAGTACGCACAGCGGGCGCTCGCCATCGCGCGGTCGGTCGCCAGCGATCAGCAGGTTCGTTCCGAGGTCACCCGATATTCGAGGCTGACGCCCGGAGCGCTCGATCCCACCCGCGCCGCCCTGCAGGACGGGCCGCTCGAGCAGCAGGCCCTGGCCGTGGCCGCACGTACCGGCGCGCTGTTCGTGGTGATCGCCGACGACCGTGGCATCCGCCTGGCCCACCCCGAGGTCGACCAGCTCGGAGAACCGTTGAGCACCGACCCGTTTCGCGCGCTGTCGGGATCCGACGACCTCGCCACCGAACGCGGCACCCTCGGTGAATCGGTGCGCGCCAAGACGCCGATCCGCGGGTCCGACGGACGCGTCGTCGGTCTGGTCAGTGTCGGCATCTCCACCGAGCAGGTGCGCCGCGACATCCGCGGCGACATCGTCACCACCACCGCGCTCGCCGCGGCGGCGCTCCTCGTCGGCATCATCGGGTCGGTGCTGCTGTCGCGGCGGTGGCGCAGGCTCACCCTCGGCCTCGAACCCGACCAGCTCTCCGAGCTGGTGCGCGAGCAGGAGGCGGTGCTGCATTCCATCGGCGACGGCGTGGTGGCCGCCGATGCGCGCGGCATCGTGCGCGTGATCAACGACAGGGCGCGCGATCTCCTCGCCATCACCGGCGATGTCGGCGACCGCATCGACGACATCGGCCTCACGCCGAGGGTTCTCGAGGTCGCCCACGATCCGGTCGAGACCCCTCGCGCAGCGGCGGTGGGCGACCGCATCGTGCTGGTGAGCTCACGGCGGGTGCGCCGCGACGGCCGCGATCTCGGCCTGGTGGTGTCGGTGATCGACCGCACCGATGTCGAAGGACTCACCCAGGAGGTCGCCTCGATCAAGGTGATGACCGACGCGCTGCGGGCGCAACGCCACGAGTCGGCCAACCGGATCCACGTGGTGGCGGGCCTCATCCGACAGGGCCACGCCGACGCCGCACTGGAGTATCTCGACGAGGTCGCCGGCACCGGGCGCTTCGCGATCGAGACGCCCGGCCTCGACAACGTCGCCGAACCGCACCTGCGGGCGTTCCTCGACGCGAAGGCCGCCTCGGCCCGCGAGCACGGGGTGACGCTGGTTCTCGGTCCGCAGACCTGGATCGACGGGGAGCTCACCTCGCCGGTCGACGTCATCACCATCGTCGGCAACCTCGTCGACAACGCGATCGACGCGGCGGCCACCGGCGTCCGCGAACCACGGACGGTCGAGGTCGAGGTGGTCGCCGACGGTGACACCGTCCACGTCACCGTGAACGACAGCGGCGACGGCATCGTGTTCGACGACCGGGACGACGTGTTCATCGAGGGTGTCACCAGCCATCGCGACTCGACCGTCCCCGGTGGCCGCGGGATGGGTTTGGCGCTGTCCCGTCAATCGGCGCGTGGCCACGGCGGGGATGTCAGCATCGGTGACCCCGGTGGCGAGGTATCGGAAGAGAACCCGTTGGGTGGAGCGGTGATGGTCGCGCGGGTACCCGGGGTCTTAAGGGTGGTCGGCGACGGGAACGGGGGGACGTGATGGCGAGAACCGACCTGTCGCTGCTGGTGGTCGACGACGACTTCCGCGTCGCGGCCCTGCACGCCTCCATCGCCGACGCGATGATCGGCTTCACCACGACCGCCCGAGTCGGGAGCGTGGCCGAGGCGCGCACCGCGCTCGTCGACCACCCCGAGATCGATCTCGCCCTCGTCGACGTACATCTGCCCGACGGGTCGGGCATCGAGCTGATCCGCGAGATGCGGTGCGACGCGTTCGTGGTCACCGCGGAGGACAGCGCCACCGCCGTCCGACATGCGCTCACCGCGGGCGCCCTCGCGTACCTCATCAAGCCGTTCGAGAACACCGAACTCGCGCGGCGTCTCGCCGGGTACGCGCAGTACCGCAGGATCGTGGAGGCGTCGAATCTGGTCCAGTCGCAGGTCGATTCGGCCATCGCCACGATGCGCGGTGAACGCGTGGCGGCACCGCGTTCGGAGGAGATGTCGCAGACCGAGCAGTCGATCCTGGCTGCGGTCACCGAGGCCCGGGGGCCCGTGTTCGCCGACGAGATCTCGGTGTCGGTGGGGATCTCGCCGCCGACCGCCCGACGCCACCTCGCCACGCTGGTCGCCGACGGGCGGTTGTCGATGAAGCTGCGGTACGGGACCACCGGCCGCCCGAAGCAGGAATACAGGCTGCCGGAGTAGCGATTGCAGATGTCGCATGTTCGTATGCTTTCTCAAATTATCCGTACAAAAGCGCGATAATTTGGGACATACTCCACATGTGGCCCCCATCACTCTCACGAAGCCGGCGACGTCCGACGTCGAGTTCTGTCCGCTCTGTGAGCATCGCGTACATCGCGACCACTCGGCGCTGATCGACCGGCCGGTCCTGCGGACGCTCCATCGCTGGAATCGCGCCGTCGACGACGCCGTCGAGCGGGTGACCGACTGGCTCGCGTTCCACGGCGACGCTCACATGTCGTGCTTCTGCGACGAGATCTCGGCCGGTCATGGATTCGGCTGGAGCGGTGAACTCTGCGACTGCTGTCATCCGAGCCACGCGCACTGAGCGAAGAGTGCCCCCAGAAGAGTGCCCCCAGTAGGGCTCGAACCTACGACCTGCGGATTAAAAGTCCGTAGCTCTACCAACTGAGCTATAGGGGCGGATGCCTGCGGCGAACCGCGGCACGAGGGAGTTTACAGACGGCTCACCGGGTCCGGCATCGCGCGGCCTGCGCGTCGCGGATCTGCTCGTCGGTCAACGCGGGGATCGTCAACGGGTGGCGTTCACCGTCGGCGCGCATGCTGTCCAGCATCAGTTCCAGGTAGCGCCGCCACGTGCCCGGAGCGGTCGACTCGGTGACCTCGGCAATGGACGAGAGCATGGTGAAGAAGGCGAAGAAGTCGGTCCGTTCGATCTCTGGACGCACCACGCCCTCGTCGACCCCGCGGCGGTGCACCTCCTCGATCAACGTGGTCATGGCCGTCTTCGCTGTCTCGATCGCCGGCGCGGTGTGGTCGATGCGCATCATCACCGCCGCCAGGCCTCGGTCTCCCGCCATCGATTCGCCGACGTAGGTGAACAGCGTGACCACCCCGTTCCAGGTGTCGGGTGATTCCAACACCGCGGTCAGTCGCGTGGCCACCTCGTGGAGATGTTCGACGAACACGCCTTCGATCAGTTGGTCGCGATTGTCGAAGCGGCGGTAGACCGTTCCCACCCCGACCCCGGCATGTGCGGCGACGTCGTCGAGGGTGACCTCGAGTCCCCGCTGGGCGAACAGTTCGCGCGCGGCGGCGATGATGCGCAACCGATTGCGTTCGGCGTCGGCGCGCAACGGTCGCGCGCAGGGCGCATCCGCGACGGCTGTCCGTTCTGTCCGGGTCGCATCGGCAGTGGTCATGATCACAGCATATCAAGTGGAGCCACAATCTCCACTTAGTGCTAGCGTGATCTCCGTAACCGGAGGCAATACCTCCGCCTAGCTACTTGTTCGGAGATGTCATGACCACGTTGACCAAGAACCTCGACCCGCAGGGAGTCGAGGAGAGCGCAGGGGACCGGCACCACCGGCTCCGCTGGGTGATCCTCGGCGTCCTCGCCCTCGCCCAGCTGATGGTGGTGCTCGACGCCACCATCGTGAACATCGCGCTGCCGCACGCGCAGTCGTCGCTCGGTTTCGACAACGCCGACCGGCAGTGGATCGTCACCGCCTACGCCCTCGCCTTCGGCAGCCTGCTGCTGCTCGGCGGTCGCCTGTCCGACATCTTCGGTCGGCGCACCACGCTGATGATCGGCCTCGTCGGCTTCGCCGTGATGTCGGCCGTCGGTGGCGCCGCGGTGAACTTCGAGATGCTCGTGTTCGCCCGCGCCGGCCAGGGTGTCTTCGGTGCGTTGCTCGCACCCGCGGCCCTGTCGCTGCTGACGACCACGTTCACCGACCCGAAGGAGCGCGGCAAGGCGTTCGGCATCTTCGGTGCGATCGCCGGCGGTGGCGGTGCCATCGGCCTGCTGCTCGGCGGCATGCTCACCGAGTGGGCCGACTGGCGCTGGTGCCTCTACGTGAACCTGGTGATCGCCGCGATCGCCCTCGTCGGTGCGCTGCTGTTCATCGGCTCGCAGAAGGCCGCCGTGCGGCCCCGTCTGGACATGCCCGGCGTCGTGACCGTCTCGGCCGCGCTGTTCTCCATCGTCTACGGCTTCTCCAACGCCGAGACGAACGGCTGGGCCGACTGGGCCACCATCACCTGGCTGGTCGCCGGTGCAGTGTTGCTCGCGGTGTTCGTCTACCTGCAGTCGCGGACCGCACACGCCCTGCTGCCGCTGCGCATCGTCCTCGACCGCACCCGCGGCGGCTCGTACCTCGTGGTGTTCATCGCCGGCATCGGGATGTTCGGCATCTTCCTGTTCCTCACCTACTACCTGCAGCAGAACCTGGGGTTCAGCCCCATCAGCACGGGCCTCGCGTTCCTGCCGATGATCGGCGCTCTGGTGCTCACCGCGACGCTGTCGACGTCGGTGCTGCTGCCCCGCTTCGGGCCGCGCTGGCTGATGACGGTCGGCATGCTCGTCGCCGCAGGCGGCATGCTCTATCTGACGCAGCTCACCGAGACGAGCACCTATGCGGCGCACATCCTGCCCGGCCTGATCGTCATGGGCCTCGGCATCGGGTCGTCGATGGCTCCGGCCATGCAGGGAGCGATCTCGGGCGTCTCCGCCGAGGACGCGGGCGTCGCGTCGGCCACGGTCAACACGATGCAGCAGGTCGGTGGCTCGGTCGGTACCGCGCTGCTCAGCACCATCGCCTCGAGTGCCGTCGCGAGCTACCTCACCGACCATGCGTCGGCGGTGGCCTCGAATCCGGCGTACTCGGGCCAGCTCGCCGCGGTGCACAGTTACACCACGGCGTTCGGGTGGGCCGCGGGCATCTTCGCCGCCGGCGGTGTGATCGCCGCGGTGCTGGTGCGCAGCGGCAAGCTGCCGGCCACCCCCGAGGGTGCGGCCGTCGTCCACGCCTGACGAACCACCTGGAAGGGCCCGGGGTCGCTTCGGCGACCCCGGGCCCCTGGTCAGCGGATTTGAGAAAATTCCGACCCATGTCCTAAGCTCATCTAGCTCCCCACGGAGATAACTGGCCCCCTTCGTTTAGCGGCCTAGGACGCCGCCCTTTCAAGGCGGTAGCGCGGGTTCGAATCCCGTAGGGGGTACGCTGACCCGGCGTTCGAGGTGACAACTCGAGATACGCCGGAGCACGTGTTGTACAAGCAAGGCCCTGTGGCGCAGTTGGTTAGCGCGCCGCCCTGTCACGGCGGAGGTCGCGGGTTCGAGTCCCGTCAGGGTCGCCAGGTTTCTGGTGATCAACCGGAGGTCGGTGCATCGGCACCATCCGGCCAGGTAGCTCAGTTGGTACGAGCGTCCGCCTGAAAAGCGGAAGGTCGTCGGTTCGATCCCGACTCTGGCCACACACTGATCTTGCGTGATGCCTCCGCAGCCACACCGCCCCTGGCGCCAAAGCCGTAGCTCATCTCCCGAACGTCCGCCGCCCGGCGCGTTCGGCGAATGCATCCAGTGCGCCGAGCACCTCGGGTGCTCGCCATGCACGATTACGCGCGCGATCGGTGAACTCGACGATGACACCGGCCGTGACGAGTGGGTCGATGTATCTGCGGGCGTTGCCCGTGGTGATGCCGAGTTCGTGCTGCAGGGTCACCGCGTTGAACACGGGTTGTCTGACGAGCAGATCAGCGACGCGGTGGACGGCCGAGTCGCGACGCGCCGTGATCTGCGAATCCCATCGTGCTCGTATCGTGCGGAGATCACTGATCAGGTGTCGGCCATTGACGACGGCGAGAACTGCTGCGGAGGAGAATCTTTCGACGATAGGGTCGGGGTCTCCCTCTCGGTATGACCCGAGTGCAGCGAAGTAGGCGTCGGTGTCGGCCAGGAGACCCGCAGAGACCGGGACAGTGATCTGCCGGGTGAGTCGCTTGTTGCGCAGCATGGCCTGCACCAGGGCGCGCCCGGTGCGGCCGTTGCCGTCGGTGAACGGGTGAATCGTCTCGAATTGTGCATGGGCTATCGCGACCTGGGGCAGCGTGGGGATGTCACCGCGCCCCGCGAAGGCCAGCAGGTCGGAGATGGCCGGCGCAACGCGATCGTGTTGGGGCGCAATGAAGTCGGCTCCGCGGGGTCCGAAAGAGCCGCCTCCGATCCACACCTGCTCCGTGCGCCATCGGCCGGCCGCCCCGGGGTCGCCGGTTCTCATCAGAGCGGAGTGCATCGCGAGGATCGCGTCGTGGTCGATGTGATCTGCCAGTGCGACGGCCGCTCTCATCGCATCGGTGTTGCCGACGATCAGCGCCGCGTTGCGGCGCCCGGTCAAGCCGAGTGTTTCGGCCTCGGCGATGGCGCGCGCGGAGGCCGTGAGGTTCTCGATGGTGGAGCTGGCCGCGGACTCCGATCGGAGGAGGACCGAAGCGAAAGGCGCGATCTCATCTCCGAGCTCGGCGTCGAACCTCGCCACCTCGCGACTGGCCTCATCGGCATCAGCAAGTATGTGCGCCGGCAAATCGATCTGCAGCCCTGCGATGACCGCCGGTATCGCGGCGCGGTAGTGGCCCGCCTGTCGTCGAGCGGCGCGTAGGTCCGCCAGTCCGTGGCCCGCGTCGTCAGGAATCGGCCACTGCAAAGTCTCGTAGCTGATCGCTGTCCCTGAAAGTGATGCCATCGATCGACGATAGCATCACTTATGGGCTAAGTGATGTCATCAATGAGTGTGCCCATCACTTCTGCGTGAGCCGCCCCAGTCGATAGCGGAGCTTCGGTTCACGATCCCTGTCCGAGGCCATGCCGGCGGTCCGTTCGATGTGGTCCTCACCGAAACGGGCGAGGAGGAGGTCGTCGACCAGCCGGACGTGCGTGGGTTCGAACTTGTAGTCCATCGCCGCCACGACGGCCTCGACGTCGGCGGTGGCGAGGAACTCGTCGAGATCCTCACGCACCACGATCCCGTTCGCGGCCAGCAGCGCGATCAACCATTCGTAGGCGTTCGCACGTGCCGGATTGATGTGGGGGAGAGCGGCTGTCAGCACTTCCTGCAGCGTGTTGATCTCGATCTCCTCGGTGGCGCGGGCGTGCGCGAGATCGTTCTTGTGGAGCGTGTCGACCTCGGCGAACTGTGCGTCGGCCAACTCGATCAGACCGGCGGCGAGCGTGAACGCCCGGTCGATCGGAGCCGACTGCCCGGTGCGCGAACCCTTGTAACGGATGCCGTGCTCGATCTCGGCCCACGCATGTTGCAGCACCGTGCGGATCTGCACCTCGAAATCGAATTCGTCGTCGGCGCGCAGGATCAGATGCCTTCCCGCGTAGCCGAAGGTGCCGGCGCTCTGCGTGACCGAGGTCTTGTCGACCCGCTGCCGCACCTCGAACGTCGACGTCAGCGCCTGCTCGACGCGATCGATGTCGGACGTGAGGTACGTGATCACCCGGACGCCCACGAGGTCGGTGACCTCGTGCAGCGGGTCGGTGAAGATCGGGACCCCGGACTCGTCGAGCCGCGCGAACTTGCCCGCCGCGGAATCGGGCTCCTTCGTACGGGATTGGACAGCATGGACCGCGATGAACGACTCGGTGAGCCGCAACGTGACCGCCCGCTCCATCTTCGCGGTGATGGCTTGGAACCTGCTGAAGTCGCGAAGATACGACTCGATCGCCGAGGTCATCATCGCTCCCTTCTTCGGTGGGCCACGTCACGGACTTCGAACATTCTAGAAGGGTGCGGCACGGTGGCGGTCATGGACGCCGCGCTCCGCGGAGCGCGGTCGGATCCGAGTGTCAGACGCCTCCGATATCCTTGTGCCACTTCATAACCGCAGGTCATCGGGGGGATACATGACGGTTACAGCTATCCGTACGGCGCAGCCGGGGCCTGAGGACCTGTTCAGCACCATGGGTCCCGAGGGGTTGTCGGACGATCAGTTGACCGAGCGGGTGGTGGTATACGCCTCCCAGATCGCGGCGCTGACCGCCCGGTTCCTGGACCTGTTACGTGAGTTCGACACCCGTGGGGTGTGGTCAGGTGAGGGCATCGCATCGTGTGCGCACTGGTTGTCATGGCGGACCGGGTTGTCGCTACGCACCGCCCAGGACCACCTACGCATCGCCCACGCCTTGGCTGACCTGCCGCAGATGCACGCAGCGTTCGCCGACGGCCGCCTGTCGTATTCGAAGGTCCGTGCACTGACACGGGTCGCGACCCCGGATCGGGAGGAAGAACTTGTGTCGGTGGCGTTGTCGGCGACCGCGGCGCAGGTCGAACAAATCGTCCGGTCGATACGCCACATCGACCGCGCCGCCGATGAATCCGATACCGGCCGAGTGGACTCGAGCGCACGGTGGGGGTGGAACGACGACGGCACTCTGTCGGTGACGATGCGCCTCGCCCCGCTCGACGGCGCCCGGTTCCTGGCCGGCGTCGTCCGCAGCGAATACGAACGCACCCGCACCGCCGACGACCCCGACCTCCCACTCCCCGACCCCACCGCGACCGACGCCGCCGACGTTCCGCGGAACGCGCCGTCGTCGACCGATCTGTGGCGCCATGTGCCGTCGAACATCGCCGAGGCGGTGGTGGCGATGGCCGACACCATGCAGGCAATCGTGGCGATGCCGGAGTTCGCGCCGGGCGCCGAAATCGTCATCCACACCGATTCCGACGTCGACGACTCCCCGACCGACTCCCACCTCGACACGGGCCCGGCGATCTCGGAGGCCGAGGTCGATGAGGCGTCGTGTGGCGGATCGACACGGGTCGTGAAGAAGCGGAAGGGCCGAAACGGTGTGGTGTTGCGGTGGGGACGTAAACGCCGCCTACCGACACACACGTTGCTGCGGTTGGTGTTCGAACGCGACCGTGGGTGCCGGCATCCCGGATGCGGCCGGACCCGACATCTCCACGCCCACCACGTGCGGTTCTGTAGCGAGGGCGGCACCACCGATCCCGACAACCTGATCATGCTGTGCTCCACCCACCACCGGGCGTTGCACCACGGCCAATTCGGAATCCGAGCCCACGGTGAGCAACATTTCACGTTCCACCGCCCCGACGGCACTTTGATCGAGACCGCACCCACCACGTCAGCTCCGGTGACCTGGCGGGCCGACCCCGCCATCGCCCCCGACGCCATCGAACCCGTCGGCGGCGGACGCCTCGACCTCGGCTACACCCTCGAAGTCCTCTACGCCGGCTGGGAATGGCGCACCGGACAACACCTCACCCCGAACGCCGCCTGACCGCGTTCCGCGGAACGCGGACAGGATGTTGCGGCGATCAATTCGACGATGCGTGGGTGCAGTACTGGCGATCTTGAGTCAACGCACAACAGCTGTCAGCAATTGTTTGGTTCGGACTCCCTGACCACGGACAGAACAGCCTCAGCCTCAGACACTGGAGAGCCGGGCGCTGGATCCTGCGCCACCACGATCCAGTTCCGATCCATGACTTGCCGCCGGCCCTGACCGGTCGCGTCTTCGCTACGCGAGAAGAACACACCGTTCTCTTGAATGCGGTCCTGTGCATCTTGCAAGTTCATGCGCACCACTGCAGGCATGACCGCAGGCTCGGCAGCGGGAGGGGGTGTCGTCGACGTTTCTGTGTCCGATTGAGGCGGCGCGACGGGCGCCGCCTGAGTGGGGGCCTGTGTCGTCGTGGGCTCGGCGATAACGGTGACCGTGCTCGCCGGTGGTGTTGTACCTGCCGCGACGTCGGTTGGGGGCTTCTCGTCACCGCCCCCGGCGATGCCGGCGACGACGAGGATGAGAACTACCACGCTCACGGTCGATGCAACGACTGGCGGGAAGGATCGACCTGGTCCCCGGCGTTGACCAAGGGTGGATGACCTATTGACCCCTCCAGCGAAGATCTGGACTCCGTCACGCGTCATGGTCACCCGATCGGCGTCCGAGTTGCCGCATGCCGCCGAGATCATCCGGAGGTGCGAGGCTGCAGGCGTTTCCGACATCGACATGTTGTCCGGGGACCGGCTGACCGGCCTGCGCGGCGCGACCGAGCGCCAGACGTACGCACTCGCGAAGAAGACGCTCGCGGTCGTGGTCGCCCCTCCGAGTGCGGTGAAGCCTCAACCGATCCCGCCCAGCGCCGACTGGCGTATCGACCTCGCGAAGGGCTGTCCCGCCCACTGCCAGTACTGCTATCTCGCCGGCTCACTCTCGGGCCCACCGATCACCCGGGTGTACGCGAACATCGACGACGTGCTCGCCGGGATCGGCACCCACGCCGGTCGCGGCACCATCACCTCGGGGACTGCCGAGCGTGGTCACGAGGGGACCACGTTCGAGATGTCCTGCTACACCGACCCGCTCGGTATCGAACACGTGACCGGGTCCCTGTCCGAGGCCATCAGGAGAGTGGGCGCAGGAACCTACGGCGACGGGGTGTCGTTGCGGTTCACCACCAAGTTCGACGACGTCGCCGACCTGCTGGCCATCGATCACGGCCGTCGTTCCCGCGTGCGACTGTCGGTCAACGCCGATGACATCGCCCACCGGTTCGAGGGCGGCACCGCCCGCATGCCCGCCCGCATCCGCGCGCTACGACAGCTCGCCCTCGCCGGTTACCGGGTGGGCCTGACCATCGCCCCGATCATGCCGATCCCCGGGTGGCGCGAGCAGTACGGCCGTCTGCTCGCCGACGTGGCCGAGGCGCTGAAGACGGTGCCCGATCTCGATCTCACCGTCGAGATCATCACCCACCGGTTCACCGCGTCGAGCAAAGACGTATTGCTCAGCTGGTACCCGGCGACCAAACTCGAGATGGACGAGGACTCACGAACCGCGAAACGCAACAAGTTCGGCGGCGTCGAGTACGTCTACCCCCGCGAGACCATGTCGGCGATGCGGTCGTGGTTCGTCACCGAACTCGATGCCGTCCTGCCCGACGCACAACTTCTGTACTGGACCTGACCCGCTGATCGTGGGGACTCCCGAACTGGTGATACGGCAGGATGGAGGTATGGCCACACTTGTCCTCCTGGAACTGCACCTCGACCCCGCGCAGCTCGACGCCGCGCCCGGCATCATCGACGAGACGCTGGTCGCGACCCGGGCCTGGCAGGGGAACGAGGGCATCGAGGTTCGTGTCGACGACGACGACCCGTGCCACATCATGGTGGTCGAGCACTGGGCGACGACCGAGGATCATGCCGCGTACGCCCGCTGGCGCCTGACCCCGGAAGGCAAGAGCCGACTGGGCGAGATCGTCGCCGCGGCACCGGTCAAGACGATCTGGTCCACCACCGTCCCGCTGCGGGACTGACCGGTGACCGAGCCCTCCGTCCCCGATCGACTCGTGGCCGCCACGATCGATCTGCTGGGACAGGTCGGCCCGTCGGAGATCAAGGTGCGGCGCATCACCGAGGCGGCCGGGTTGTCGACGATCACCGTCTACCACCACTTCGGCGGCATGACGGAGCTTCTCGCCGCGGTGGTGGCGCAGGGCTATCGAACCTTGACGGACACGATGGACCGGGCCGCGCATTCCGGGCCCGACCCGGGGGCGCAGTTGTTCGGGATGGCCCTCGTCAACCGCGAACTGGCGCAACGAAACCCGCACCTGTACGACATGATGTTCGGCCTGTCGACCCGAGGCACCTATCGCGCCGTCGCACCCGGGGCCGACAGCGACCCCGCCGCGCGGTTCGCCGAGACCTACGACGTGTTGGCCGCGGCGTCGCACCGGTTGGTCGACACCGGTCGCATCTCGATGACCGACGGCCACCAGGTGGCGGCCGGACTGTGGAGTTTCGTGCACGGCTTCGTGACGCTGGAGGCGGCCGGCAATTTCACGCGATTCGCCGATCCGGTGCTCGAGGTGCTCGCCCCGATGGCCGTGAACCAGTTCGTGGGGATGGGCGACGACCGTGCCCGCGCCGAGCAGTCCGCCGCAGACGCGCTCACGTGGTGGACCGACAACGGCTCGGGTGGCGCCGAGCGCGGATGAGTCCTGCCCCTAGCGAGTACCGAGAAATATCAGCGCGGTGTACATCAGGACTGCGGGGACGAGCACGCACCACCCGACGATGAGGATGTTGCGCACATCGGCCGATCGGCACAGCCCCATCACGCCGAGCATGTTCACGTTCGGCAGCGGCCCATAGGTGTCGGCCTTCGAGGCGAACAGCAGCACCACCACCCACACTCCGGCCCCGATCCCGGCCACCGCAGCCAACTCGCCGAACACTTTGTCCAGCAACACGACCTGGGCGGCAGAGGCGCCCGGTACCCCGACCCAGCCGATCGCCGCGACGGTCATCGCGAGCAGGAACGGCGACAGGTGGCCGATGTCGTCACCGTAGGAACCGAGGACGACGGCGAACGGGTTGATGCGTGCGATCGCGGTGAACAACACGGCCAACAGCACGAAGAGGGCGAACAACCACGCCAGGTTCGCCGCACCGCGAACGGCGCTGAGCACGAACGCCTTCGGTGACATCCCAGCTCCGAGAGCGGTGGCCACCGACATCAGGGGCAATGCGATCAAGGGCAGTGCGACACCTGCCGTCGTGACGGTCGCGACGACGAGTACAACCACGAGCGTCACGGCGAACACGAGGGCGGCGCGGGTGGCGCGACGGTCGTCACCGATCTGTGCCGCATCGGATCCCACTGCGATCAGCTCGTCGGGGGAGTAGTGGTCGTCGGTGTCCCGGGTGCGTCGCTGCATCCACGGGACCACGATCATGCCCACCGCGATGGACACCACAGCCAGCGGACCACCACCGTGGAGCAGGTACGACAGGTAGCCGACATCGGCCGCGCCCATGATCGCGATGTTGCCTCCGGCGAACGGTGCGACCGCGAAACCCGCACAGCCGCCGATGAACACGGCGGCCGCGGTCGCCGAACGAGTGAGGCCTGCGCGTGCGGCGACGGGCAACAACACCGGCACCGCGACGGCGAGCGCGCCTGCCAGGGTGCCCAGCGCCGCCACCAGGAGAAGGCACGTCAGCATGATTCCGTTGGCCACCGCCGTCGGATTCGAGGTGCCGACGAGACGGATCGCGGTCGTCACGATCGTTTTCGCGGCGCCCGTCGCGCGGAGGATCTCCGCGAGCGCGCCGCCGAGCAGGATCACCACACCGATCACGGTCACTTGATCGGTCGCGGCCTCGCGGGCCATGTCCAGTGCGACGCCGGGGCCGGGTAGCAGGATCGCCAGGCCCGATCCCACCGCGACGACGGTGGCCTTCAGGATCGGCATCCCGAGGGCGGCGAGAATCCCGTACAGGCCGATCGGGAGGAAACCCCACAGCGTGAATCCGTCGACCGTGAGCCCGATGACCAGCGACAGCACCAGAGAGGCGGCCGCGACCAGAGGGAGGAGGCGCGCCCCCTGCCTGCGGCCGGTGGCGCGTGGCGCGGGTCGCGCGGTGGTGTGCACCCGCAGGACGATAGCGACAAACACGGCACGGTGGTGACAAATGCCGACGGCGCGGGTTCACCGTGAGTGCACCGCTCAGTCGAAGGTGACGACCACCTTGTCGGCCGCGCCCGGCGTGCCTGCGGTCTCGAGTGCGGTGCGCACGTCGTCGAAGGCGAACCGATCGCTGACGATGACCGCGAACTTCTCCCAGTGGTCGGCGATCTCGTCGGTCACCTCGAAGATCTCATCCGGATAACCCATGGCGGTCACGATGTTCACCTCCGGTCCGAGCAGGGCGCCGAAATCGACCGGGACCGGCTTCTTGTGCACGGCCACGATCCCGATGGTCGCGTTCTGTTTCGCACACGCGAAGGCGGTGTCGAGCACGGCGGGGACGCCGGCGGCATCGAGGTAGATGTCGGTGCCACCGCGCGGCTTGCCCATCGCGGTGCTGCCCGGGCCGTGCAGCTCGTCAGCCGTGCTGCCAGGTCCTCGTCGAGGGAGTTGATGACCGCGTCGGCGCCGACGACGAGAGCCTTCTCCAGACGTGAGGCGATGATGTCGACAACCACCACATGCGCTGCGCCACTGAGCTTGTACCCGATCACCGCACCCAGGCCGATCGGCCCGGCCCCGAAGACCATCACGGTGTCACCGGAGTTCGGCGCGGTGCGGTTGACGGCGTGCCGGGCCACGGCCATCGGCTCGTTCAATGCGGCCACGTGAAAGGGCACGTCGTCGGCGATGACGGCGACGTTGGTGCCGATCTCGGCGTCGGAGATCACCACGTACTCCGAGAGTCCGCCGTGGGGGCCGCCGCTTCCCATCAGTTCGCTGCCCGCGCCGATGGGATTGACCACCACGTGATCCCCCACGGAGAGGCCTCGGACCTCGGAGCCGACCTCGACGACCTCTCCTGCCGGCTCATGGCCCAGCGGGGTGGCGCCCTGTCGCGGTGGGATGCCACCGATCTGGATGTAGAACGTGTCCGAACCGCAGATGCCGCATGCGCGGACGCGGACCAGGATGTCGGTGGGACCGCATGTGGGCATGGGGACGTCGATGACGTCGACCGTTCCCGGCCCGCTGACGATGACGGATCTCATGCCGACACCGCCACGGGAACGGCGAGTTGGGCACGCCGGGTGCGGTGCTTGGCGAGCAGCGCACCGCCGGCGCCCAGCGAGATGACGGCCATCACGGCCGGCACGGCGATCTGCTGGAAACCTTCGAGGACGAACAGTCCGCCGACGGCGACGGCGAGGTTGAACAGGAACAGGAATCCGAGGACGGGAGTGGAGCCGAGGATCTTCTTCATGGTGGTCACGCTGTGCCTTCGATGGTGGTCGGCCGGGCGTGATGCCCGGCCGCCCCATCAGTAGAAGGCAGCGGCCGTTAAAAGTCAATCAATTGACTTAATCAAGGGGTGACGGGTGCTGCCCAGATACCCACGATCGCGTCGACGAGGTCGTGACCGCATCGCTCCCACGAGGTCGACGGGTCCGCATCCTCGCGAGCCAGGTAGCGCTCGAACTCGGCGCAGCCGTGTGTGACGAGCAACCGCGCCATCGAGTTGCGGACGTTGCGGATGTTGTCGTCGAGATCGGGAGTGCACTCTGCGAGCTGGTTGACGGCGATACGCAGCGACTGGGACACGGTGGCCTCGTTGACCAGCAACGGGCGGAGTTCGGGATCGGTGGAGACCTGCGCGCAGAAGCGCGCGTACCAGCTCTCACCGCCGAGGGTGGCGAGATGATCCGTGACCGGCAGTACCAGGCACGACACCCACGCACGGATGTCGCCGGAGCCTCGGTGAGCGCGCACCAGGTCGGCGCGACCGCGATCGATCGAGGGGGCATGTCTGGCGATGATCGCGCTCACCAGATCGGCCTTGGTGCCGAAGTGGTAGCCGACTGCGGCGTTGTTCCCCTGTCCCGCCGCTTCGCTGACCTGCCGATTGGAGACCGTGTTGATGCCGTCTTCGGCGAAGAGCCGCTCGGCGGCGGCCAGGATCGCGTCCCGGGTCGCCTCGGCACGGCTGTTCCTGGTCGTCTTCTGACTCACCTGATCCTCCTTCGAGGGAGAACGCGACGTCCCTGCCACCTCCGAGCCTAGTCGATCAATGTGCTTGTTTAAGTCAGTCAGTTGCTTTACTTTCTCCCCAGAACGCCCACCTTCCGAAGGGATCGACCGTCATGTCCACCCACCTCACGACGCGAGAGTCGACGGCTCCGAACGTCACACTGATCATCGTCTCGCTCGCACTCGCCGGCATCGTCGTCTCACTGATGCAGACACTGCTGATCCCGATCATCCCGCAACTTCCCACGCTGCTCGAGGCGAAACCGTCGGACACGTCATGGGTCATCACCGCGACACTGCTCGCCGGCGCGGTGTCGACTCCGATCGTCGGCCGACTCGGCGACATGTTCGGCAAACGTCGCATGTTGCTCATCAGCGTGGTGTCGCTGATCGTCGGTTCGGTGATCGGGGCGCTGAGCGGATCACTCATCCCGCTGATCATCGGCCGTGTGCTGCAGGGGCTTTCCGCAGGCGTCGTGCCCCTGGGCATCAGCATTCTTCGCGACGTGTTGCCGAAAGAGAGGCTCGGCTCGGCGACCGCGATGATCTCTGCCTCGCTCGGCGTGGGCGGCGCACTGGGCCTACCGATCTCGGCTGTCATCGCCGACAACTTCGACTGGCACATGCTGTTCTGGGTCTCGACCGTCCTCGGTGGCGTGGTGCTCGTGCTCATCGCCGTGGTGCTGCCGGAATCGCAGGTCCGCACCGGCGGCTCGTTCGACCACGTCGGAGCGGTCACCCTCTCCACGGCGCTCGTCGGGCTGCTGCTCGCGATCTCCAAGGGTGGGGACTGGGGTTGGACCGGTCGTCTGACGCTGGCGATGTTCGCTCTCGCTGCGGCGGCCTTTGCCGTGTGGGCCTTGTGGGAGCTGCGCACCCCGCGCCCGCTGGTCGACCTCCGGGTCACCGTCGGCCGCCAGGTCCTGCTGACCAACCTGGCCGCGGTCGTGTTCGGTGTCGCCATGTTCGCGATGTCGTTGGTGTTCCCGCAGATGCTTCAGCTGCCCGAATCGACCGGCTACGGACTCGGCAAGTCGCTGTTGGTCGTCGGCCTGGTGATGGCTCCGTCGGGCTTCGTGATGATGCTGGTCTCGCCCATCTCGGCGAGGATCAGCGCCTCGATGGGGCCGAGGGTGACTCTGATGGCCGGGGCGGTCGTCGTCGCCGGCGCCTACATCCTGGCCGCGCTCACCCTGACGAGCCTGTGGGAGTTCGTGCTCGTGTCGATCCTGATCGGCGCCGGTATCGGACTCGCCTACGGCGCCATGCCCGCGTTGATCATGGGGGCGGTGCCCGCCACGGAGACCGCGGCGGCCAACAGCCTCAACACTCTGATGCGTTCGGTCGGAACGTCGTTCGCCTCGGCGATCGCCGGTGTGGTGCTGGCGGGCATGACCCTGTCCGATGGACTCACCCCGTCGGAGAATGCCTTCAAGGTGGTCCTGCTCATCGCGGCCGCCGGCGCGATCGCGGCCCTCGTTCTCGCCGCGTTCCTTCCCGGTCGTGCGCAGTCTGCGGACTCGGCCGATGCCGGGGTCGGTGCGGAACTGCAGGCTGTGCGACCCACGGTCTGACCGAGCCGGGGACCGCGCACGTCACGCGCGGGGTCGTGTCGCCGAGTCCATCAGCGCCGCCGCGGGATCGCCGTCGGCGGCGCTGATGCCGTCGGGGTCGCCGGGATGGGAGGGGAGGAAGATCAGCGTGAGGACGCCGACGACCGCGGTCACCGCTCCGGCGACGATGCAGCCGGTGGTGAAACCGTCGACGAATCCCGATCGGGCGATGTCGGAGAGCTGCGCCCCGGCACGGGCTCCCACCTCGCCGAACTGGCTCGCGGCGACCTTCGAGGCCTCGAGCGCGGCGCCGATGGAATCGCGGGCGGGATCGACGAGCTGCGCGGGCAGCGACCGTGCGTCGGTGTCGAGCGATTCGCGGTAGACCGACAGAGCGATGGAACCGATCACCGCGACGCCGAGGGTGCCGCCGAACTCGCGGGTCGCGTCGTTGACCGCCGACCCCATGCCGGCCTTCTCCGGGGAGACCACACCCATGATCGCCTCCGTGGCGGGTGCGCTGATGAAGCCCAGACCGGTTCCGAGCAGCAGCATCTGACTCGCGATGATCGCGTAGGCGGTGTCGACCTCCGACGTCGCCGTCCACCAGAACATGCCCGTGATCAAGGCGAGTCCGGCCGCGACGACGACCTTGGTGCCGACCCGCACCGCGAGCTGCGGACCGATGAGGGAGGCCACGGCGATCGAGCCGGCGACGGGCAGCATGCGCAGACCGGTCTCGAGGGGGCCGTAGCCGAGCACCGATTGCAGGTACTGCGTGACGAGGAAGATGAAGCCGAACAACGCGAAGAACGCACCGGTAACCGCACCGCTGGCGGCGGTGAACCGCATGTTGGCGAACAGCCGCACGTCGAGCATCGGGTGCTCCACCCGGATCTCCTGCAGGACGAACACCGTCAGCAACACCGCCGCGGCCGCGAAGCCGCCGAGTGTGGCCGCGCTCGCCCAGCCGCGGTCGGGGGCCTCGATGATCGTGTAGACGAGGCTGCCGAGCGCGAGGGTCGACAGGACGAGACCCAGCACGTCCAGTGGCGGGACCGAGGGATCCCGCGACTCCGGGACGAAACGGAGTGCGAGCATCAGCGCGACGAGCGACGCGGTGGCGACAAATACGAGAATCGAACCCCACCAGAAGGATTCGACGAGTGCACCGCCCACCACCGGACCGACGGCGACGGACATGCCGGTCGCCGCGCCCCACAGACCGATCGCCTTGACGCGCTCGGACCGCTCGATGAACACGTTGGTCAGGATCGACAACGTGACCGGGTAGACGACCGCCGCGGCCACACCGGCCAGGACGCGCCACGCGATGAGCACGTCGGGGTTCGGGCTCCACGCCCCTGCCAGCGACGCGATCACCGACACCGCGAGACCACCGATCAGGAAGGCGCGCCGACCGAATCGATCGCTGAGCGATCCCGCCGCGAGCACAAGCGCCGCGAAGGCCAGGTTGAACGCGTCGACGATCCACAGCAGGTCACGCGTGGAGGCGTCGAGTTCGACGACCATCACCGGCAGTGCGATGTTCACGATCGTGGTCGCGACGTTGACGACGAACACCGCGGCGCACAGCGCCACGAGGACCGCCGCCTTGTTCACCGGGCGTGCGGATGTGGCTCCGAGGGGGGTCATAACGAAGTTTTATCATGCGTCGATCGGGGTCACAAGGCGTGCGTGATGACGACCTTCCCGGCTGCCGTCTTTCCTGACTCGACGTACGCGAGCGCGTCCAGGGTGTCCTCGAACCCGAACGTCGAGTCGACGACCGGACGCAGCACACCCTGGTCGTAGAGAACTCCGAGTTCGCGCAGGCGCGCACCGTCGGCGTGCATGAAGAAGAACCGGTAGGTCACACCGCTCTTGCCCGCCGCCCTGCGGACCTTTCGACTCAGCAGCGACAGCACGAACTCGAACGGTTTCGGTGCCCCGAGTTGCCGGGCGAAGCCGGCGTCCGGCGGACCGGTGACGCCCAGGGCCAGTCCGCCGGGCCGCAGCACGGTGAACGACTTCAGCAGGTTCTCGCCGCCGACCGCGTCGATGACGAGGTCGTAGCCGGAGACCACGTCGACGAAATCGGCTGTCCGGTAGTCGATCACCTCGTCGGCTCCGAGGCTCGCCACGAGATCGCGGGAGCGTGTCCCCGCGGTGGACGCCACATGGGCGCCGAGGTGATGGGCGAGCTGCACCACAGTCGACCCGAGGCCGCCGGCGCCCGCGTGCACCAGCACCTTCGAGCCCGGCCCGATGTGAGCGGTGTCGACCAGCATCTGCCACGCCGCGAGCGCGACGAGTGGCACCGCGGCCGCCTCGGCGAACGACAGCGATGCGGGTTTGGGCGCCACGTCGCGCTGATCGATCGCGATGTACTCGGCGAAGGTGCCGATCCGCAGATCCCGAGGGCGCGAGAAGATCTCGTCGCCGACCGCGAACCCCGTGACATTCGAGCCCACCTCGGTCACGGTGCCGGACACGTCGTGGCCCAGCGTGAGCGGGAACCGGTATTTGAGGAGCTGCTTGAACGTGCCGCCGCGGATGAGCATGTCGAGCGGGTTGACGCTCGCCGCCGCCACCTTCACCAGCACGTCATCGGGGCCGACGGTGGGCGACGGGACCTCGGCGGCGTGCACCGGGCCGGAATACTTGTCGATGACGAATGCCTTCATCTCAGGCCTCCAGGAATTCCAGTGCGGTGGGCACGAACTGGTCGTGAGCCTGGAAGATCCCGCCGTGGCCTGCATCGTGGTAGATCCGCAGGGTCGCGTTCGGGATGCGGCGCGCGAGATCGTGCGAGTTCGAGGTCGGGACCATGCGGTCGTCGTCGCCGTTCGCGACCAGTGTGGGCGCGCTGATGGTGCCGATGTCGGCGGGTGTCTGGGCGCCCCAGGAATGGATCGCCGTGAGCTGCGTGCGGAAGGCGCGCAGTGAGATGGCCCTGTCCCGATCGTCGGTGCGCTCCTTCAGTCGGGAGAGGAAGGCCTTCGCCTGTGCTTTGCCGTTCGCGGTCCGGGTGAAGAACAGGCGGGTCTTCGGGTCTTTCCCGGTGAGGACCGACTTGATGCTGTCGGAGTAGGTGACCCGCGTGACGTCGGTGATGCCCTCACCACCGGCCGGGCCTGTTCCGGTGAGGATCAGCTTCCGGACCAGGTCGGGGCGGACCGTGGCGATCACCTGGGCGACGAAGCCGCCGAGGGAGAAACCGAACAGGTCGACCTGCGTCAGGCCGAGTGCCTCGATCACGGCGATCGCGTCGTCGGCCATGCCCTCGACGGTGTCGGGGACGCTGCCTCCGGTGGCGCCGACACCGCGGTTGTCGAACGCGATGACGTGATGGCGCGCGGCGATCCCGTCGAGGATCCGGGGATCCCAGTTGTCGAGGTTGGCGCCGAGGTGGTGCAGGAACACCACGGGCACACCGCCGGTGGGGCCGTAGCTGCGGTAGGCGACGTCGATGTCGCGCACGGAGACGGTGCGTGTGGGCACGGTCGCCCACGACTGCGCGCGATCCGGTCCCGAGGTCGCGGGGTCGTGGTCGGTGTTCGGTGTGCTCATGGGGTCCTCCCCGATCTGGGTAAACTGATCTGTGTACTCGAACGGTAACCGACCGGCACCCGAAAGTAAACAGGTCGGTCTACCCGAGCGCGTTACAGTGGCCGATAGGTGGGTTCAGCGATCAGCCCGCGCCCTGGTCGGTCCCGTCGCGGGCCGCCGCCCCACCTCATCGGAGCTCCTCATGCCCACTGTCTCCCGCACCTTCACCGTGACCGCGTCGCCCGCGCAGGTCATCGAGTACCTGTCCGACTTCGGCAACGCGCCCGAGTGGGATCCGGGCACCCAGACGTGCACACGCAACGACGACGGGCCGATCCGCGTCGGGGCGAACTGGCACAACAAGTCCGAGATCGCCGGTGTCAGCACGGAATTGACCTACACGCTGACCACCCTCACCTCCGACACCATCGTGTTGGTCGGCACCAACGACACCGCGACCTCGACCGAGACCATCACCGTCCATCCCGACGGCAGCGGCAGCGAGGTCACCTACACCAACGAGATCGACCTGCAGGGGATGGCCAAGATCGCGGCGCCCGCGATGAAGCTCGTCTTCGAGAAGGTCGGCGTCGACACCGAGAAGCAGCTCACCGAGGTGCTCGACGGATTGGCCGGCGCCGAGACCCGCTGATCGGGCGGTCCTGCCGGGCTGACGGTGGGACGCCCACACCCCGACCGGTGCCGGTCGATACAGTTCGCAGCAGTGAGCGGTACCGACCGAGGATGTGGGATGGGCGAGGAAACGACAACGAACGTGCATGTGGCGATCGCCGAGGTGGCCCGGCGACTGCATGCCGCCGACGACCGGCCGGCCGAGGCGGTTCTCGGTGACGTGGTGGGTGGGGCCATCGAGCACGTGCCCGGCGCCGAGGCCGCGAGCATCTCCATCACGCACGGCAGGAACTCGCTGACCACCGAGTTCTCGACCGACCCGCTGGCGACCCGACACAACGAGATCCAGACCGCGCACGGTGAGGGCCCCTGCCTCGCTGCGGCGTGGGAGGAGGCCGTGGTCCGCATCGACGACCTGCAGACCGACGACCGATGGCCCGAGTACGCCGCGCAGGCGCGTGCCGAGGTGCCGTTCCGATCGATCCTGTCGTTCCGGCTCTACACCGCCGACGAGAAGCTCGGGACGCTCACGCTGTACTCCCGGGTCCCCGGCAACTTCGGGATCGAGAACGAGGAGATCGGTCTCGTCTACGCCGCGCACGTCGCCAACGCCTGGATGGCACGCGAGCGCACGAGTCAGTTCACCAGTGCCCTGGCCAGCCGAGACATCATCGGCCAGGCCAAGGGGATGATCATGGAACGCTTCGGCATCGACGCGGTGCAGGCCTTCGAGCTGCTCCGTCGGCTGTCCCAGGACAGCAACGTCAAACTCGCCGACCTCGCCCGACAACTGGTCGAGACCGATCACCCCGCCCGTGAGGAGCTGTCGAGGTCGCGCTAGACCGGCGATCGTTAGGGTTCAGTTCATGGACCTCAGCCACTCACCGCGGGCCACCGATCTCCGCGATCGTGTCCGCTCCTTCATCGAGACCCACATCGAGCCGGTGGAGCACGATCACCATCGCGAGATCGCACGGCTCCGCAATTCCGGTGGCGACCCGTGGGAGCCCCTTCCGCTGATGGCCGAGCTGCAGACGAAGGCGCGCGCCGAGGGTCTGTGGAACCTCTTCCTGCCCGCCGGTCACGAGATGCACTACGCCGAGAAGTACGGCACCGACGGCGGTGTCGGGCTGAGCAACATCGACTACGCGCCGGTCGCCGAGGCGATGGGCCGGTCGTCGCTCGCCCCGCAGGTGTTCAATTGCAACGCCCCCGACACCGGCAACATGGAGGTGCTGCTGCGCTACGGCACCGAGGCGCAGCGGGAGGAGTGGCTCGAACCGTTGCTGGACGGACGGATCCGTAGCGCGTTCTGCATGACCGAGCCCGACGTCGCCTCCAGCGACGCCACGACGATGGAGCTCACCGCCGTCGCCGACGGCGAGGACATCATCCTCAACGGTCGCAAGTGGTGGTCGACCGGCGTGGGCAGCCCGGAATGCGAGATCCTCATCGTCATGGGCCTCACCGCCCCCGACGCCGATCGCCATCATCGGCACTCGATGGTGCTGGTCCCGCGCAACACACCCGGTGTCGAGGTGGCGCGCATGCTGCCGACGATGGGCTTCTTCGACGAGCCCGGCGGCCACGGCGAGGTCACCTTCACCGACGTCCGTGTCCCGCGGGAGAACTTCATCTCCGGTCCGGGACAGGCGTTCGAGATCGCCCAGGGACGACTCGGGCCGGGCCGCGTGCACCACGCCATGCGGGTCGTCGGTCTCGCCGAGAAGTCGCTGGAACTCGCCTGTCGCCGCGGCAGCGAGCGCATCGCCTTCGGCACACCGATCGTGAACCTCGGCGGCAACCGCGAACGGATCGCGCAGGCGCGCATCGCGATCAACTCCACCCGACTGCTCATCCTCGACGCCGCCTACAAACTCGACACCGGCGGGCCGTCCAACGCCCTCAGCGAGGTCGCGCAGATCAAGGTCGCCGCGCCGCGGATGGCGCAGGAGGTCATCGACTTCGCGATACAGATGCACGGCGGCGGCGGACTCTCCGACGATTTCCCGCTGGCCGCGGCGTGGACGAACGCGCGGGCCCTGCGACTGGCCGACGGTCCCGACGAGGTGCACCTGGGCATGGTCGCCCGCATCGAGCTGGGGTCGTACGGGGTGAAGCGATGAGCGCCCCGATGACGACACTCATCACCGGGGCCAGTTCCGGACTCGGCGCCGAGATGGCCCGGCAGTTCGCCGCTCTCGGGCACGATCTCGCGCTGTGCGCGCGCCGAACCGACCGGCTCGAGGAACTGCGTGCGGAGATCGTCGCCGCCCACCCGGGTCGCCGGGTCGAGGTCGCCGCTCTCGACGTCACCGACGACGAGGCGGTGTTCACCGTCGTCGGTGATCTCGCCGATCGCCTCGGCGGACTCGACCGCGTGATCGTCAACGCGGGATCGGGCTCGGGCGCGGCCCTGGGCACCGGCAAGCAGCACGCCAACCGTCGCACCGCGATGACCAACTTCGTCGGGGCGCTCTCGCAGACCGAGGCGGCCCTCGAACTGTTCCGCGCGCAGGGCCACGGCCACCTGGTCATGATCTCGTCGGTGTCGGCGCTGCGCGGGATGCGCAAGGCGATGACCAGCTACGCCGCGACCAAGGCCGGTGTCGCGGCCATCGCCGAGGGGGTGCGATCGGAGAACATCCGCGGCGTCGACGTGTCAGTGATCTACCCCGGCTACATCGCCTCGGAGATGAACGACCACATCGAGCAGAAGCCGAAGCTGATGGTCGACACCGAGACCGGTGTGCGCGCGATGGTGAGGGCGATCGAGAAGCGGACCCACAAGGCCTATGTCCCGACATGGCCGTGGGCGCCGATCTCGATGGCCATGAAGGTGCTCCCGCTGTCGGTGGTGCGCAGGATGGTCTGACCGGGCGGACGTGCGCCTAACCGCTGCGTTGCGCCGCAGGCAGATCGGGGAAGACCGGCTCGGCCAGGCCGAGCGTTCCGGAGCTCGCGACCGGCCGGATTTGCAGGTAGCACCCGGTCCGGTGGGTGTCGGCGGTGCGCGCGTGCTTCATCGCGTTCGCGTGCCCGCCGGGTGCATAGGCGTAATCACGCGCGAGCTTGACCGTCTTCCACATGCTGATCGACGTGTGCTCGAACGGCAGGGCCGACGAGACGTCGACGCTGCCGCGATGTCCGGGGTGAAAGGCCGCACGCGACGCCGCATGGACGTTGTTGCGGACGAAACCGAGTAGGTGTCGCGGCCGCAGGACACCGTGCACGACGACGACCATCGGCTCGTCGAGGCGCATCGTCTCGCTTCCCTCGTCGCAGGGATCCCAGCCGTGCCAGTTGTCGCCGTCGTGCTCGCGGCTCACCCGCGCCACCTCGCCGTCGAGGTGGAATCCGCCTCCGCCTCGCACCGCGACGGCGAGTGGTCCGCGAAAGGCCGCGGCGGCGGACTCCGGTGAGTCCCACGCCGCGACGAGGGCGCGTCCCGGTGGCACGAAGCTCCTCAGGCTCAGTGAATGTGTCGCGTGGTTGGAGTGGTTCACCGTCGCCGACCGCAGTCCCGGAATCGGTTGACGTAGGGCCTTCTTCACCCTCCGGCTCCACATCCACGGGCCTCCCGATGGCCGGTCGAACACGTCGATCGTCACGAAATCCGCGGTGTCGGGCACGGTGTGCTCCTCGGTGGTCGGCGAGACCTGTCGTGAGCCCGGACGCACTCGTAAACAGATCGGTGTACATTGCTGGGGCAAGGGTAGACCACGAACGGACCAGGTGACGAACATGACCACGGAGACGACAGCGACCGCGACACCGGGCGTGCGAGATCGGATCCTGGCCGCCGCGACGGAGTTGTTCTACGTCGAGGGCATCAACGCCACGGGCGTCGACCTCGTCGCCTCGAAGGCCGGCGTCTCGAAAAGGACTCTCTACAAGTACTTCCCGAGCAAGGTCAACCTGGTGGAGCAGTACCTCGCGCGCATCGTCGAGATGGTGGTGGCCCCGCGTGACGCACCGGCCGACACCCCGCGCGAGCGGCTGATGTCACTGTTCGCCGTTCCCGAGCCCGACGGAGGGCTCATGCGCGGTTGCCCGTTCCACAATGCGGCGGTCGAGGCGGCGGCGGTGATGCCCGAGGTGGCCGAGTTCGTACACCGACAGAAAGAGGCGTTCGCCGAGTCGATCGTCGACGTCTGTCGTGACCTCGGCGCCGATGACCCCGACCTGCTCGGACGGCGGATCGCGCTGATCTATGAGGGCGCGGCCGCCCTGTCGACGTCGTTGAACGCGGTGGAACCGTGGGTGCGTGCGCGGTCGACGGTCGAGCTGCTGCTCGATCAGGAGTAACGATGACCCTCAGTCGGCGTCGCGCCCGGCGGTCCTGCGCTCCTTGAGCAGCGTGAGCCCGCCGGCGACGACGATCCACACGATCAGCACAAGCCATCCCGACCACTGGTGTGCCCCGCCGAAGTAGCTGAGGTCGGTGATCGACCGGATGGCCGCGCCCGGCGGGAGGATCTCGGAGAACACGCGGGCGAAGCCCGGCAGCAGGTCGACGCCGATCGTCGCCCCGCTGGTCGAGTTGCCGATCGTGATCAGCAGGATGGTCGCGATCGGCACACCGACGGGCCCGAACCAGGCGGCGAGAGCCTTGGTCGCCAGAGCCGTTGCCGCCGACAGCAGGGCGAGGGTGACGGCCAAGGAGACGAAGTGGCCGGGGAGTGCGCCGAAGACGGGACCCGCGAGCACCGAGGCCAGCACGCCGACGACGCCGGAGAACACGGTGATGGTGAGGAGTCGGTGGCGCAGATGCATCTGGGCGGCGGCCATCATCAACATCTGCGCGAGCACGAACGACGCGAGCGTCACGCCGAACGCGACGTAGAAGCCGGCGGTGCCACGACTGTCGTAGCGCACCAACGGGTTCACGTCGTCGACGACGACCTGCTCACCGGTCGCACGGGCGTAGACGCCCACCAGACGCTGCACCGCGCCGACCGTCGACGGCCCGTTGGCGCCGGCGACCTCGAGGGTCAGGGTGGTGGGCGCCGTCTGCGAGACCACGGCGACGGCGTCGCGCCCGGCGACGAGGTCACGTCCGGCTGCGCGATCGCCGACGATCTGCACCTGCGCCGCGTCGCCGAGCGCCTCACTCAATCGACCGCCGAGATCTGCGCCCACGACCGCGACCGGGACCTGGTGGGGGGACGGGTCGCGCGACAGCCCGACGTACATCCCGATGAACGCGATCGCGATGAGCGCCGCGATCACCAGCGGTTGTAGCCACACGCGAACCGGCGGACGGGTTCGCTTCACCGCCGACGTCGGTGGTGTCTGCGGGGTGACGCCGCGATCGTCGGCCGCGTGACGTGGCCCGTGATCGGGCGCGGACACCGCTGATGTCGATTCGGACATGCCGACCCTCCGGTAAGGTAGTTGGAAATCCCAACTCAATGTAGAGGCACTTGGTTTGAAAGTCCAACTTTCTGACGCGTTGTCGGTGGCGCTCGACGCCGTGAGTGATCGGTGGTCGCTGCATGTCGTCCGGGTGCTCGCTCTCGGCGCGGTCCGCTTCACCGACATCGCGACCGCGACCGGCGCGCCCCGGGATGTCCTCACCACACGTCTCCGGAAGCTGGTCGAGGAGGGGATCGTCGAACGCCGCCCCTATCGGGAGGGCTCCAAGCGCGACGGGTACTTCCTCACCGCCAAAGGGCGCGACCTCGCGAGGGTCCTGCTGGTGCTCAAGACCTGGGGCGACACCCACAGTCCGCCCGACACGCAGCGGCGGGAGTTCCGCCACACCACCTGCGGCGAGAGGTTCGAGGCACTCATCGTGTGTGCGCACTGTCGTGAGCTCGTGAGCGAGGGAACCCTGCTCGACGTCACCGACGACGGGGCCCCGGACCGCCGCTGACGCACGACACCGAACCCGCCTCGGTGTGCGCCGTGCACATCGATACCGCACCGATGGTGTCGTTGCGTCCCTGTCACGTCGCCCGTCGGTGCATCACGATGAATCGGGCCCGGACGTGGGCAAGGGACATGGTGGGAGTGGACATGCTGATGACCGTGCGGTGGATCCTCGCGATGAAGCCGTTGCGCGCGAGCGGGACCGCCCCGGTCGGTGCCTCACTCGAGGCGCCGTTCCGCGTGCTGCCGTCCGACCTGGACATGCTCATGCACATGACGAACGGTCGGTACCTGTCGATACTCGACGCCGCCCGCATCGCCTACATGTCGGACACGGGGTTGTGGCGCGCCCTGCGCGCCCGACGCTGGCACCCGGTCGTCGTCGCGCAGACCATCACCTACCGCAAGCCTCTGACCTTGGCGACGCGCTACGAGGTGCGCACCACCATGATCGGCGTCGACGCCCGTAACGCCTACTACGAGCAGGAGTTCCACGTGGGCGAGGTGACCCACGCGATCGCTGTGGTCGCGGTGCGCTACCTCGACCGCGCGGGCGCATCGATCCTGCCCGAGCAGCTCCTCGCCCTCGACGTCGATGTCGCGCTGCCGCAATCACTCCCGGACTGGGTGAGCGAGTGGTCGGAGGCGGCCAGAACGCACTCCGGGGCCGAGCGATCCCTCACCGATTCCGCGAGAGGAACCCACGCATGACACCCACCACCACCCACGGCGGCGACCACCACGTCCTCGCCGTCATCGGATCGGGATTCGCCGGCGTCGGCGCCGCGATCCGACTGGCCCACCATCACCAGGGCAGCGTCGTGATCTTCGAGCGCGCCGCATCGCTCGGCGGCGTGTGGCGCGACAACACCTACCCGGGCGCCGCCTGCGATGTGCAGAGCGTCCTCTACTCCTTCTCGTTCGCCCCGAGTGCGGAGTGGCGCAACATCTTCGCTCGCCAGTCCGAGATCCGCGCCTATCTCGAGCGAGTCGCCCGCGACCAGGGCTTGATGCCCAGACTTCGGACGCGGTGCGCGGTGACATCGGTGAACTGGGACCCCGCCCGGTCGCGGTGGGTCCTCGAGACCGAACGCGGGATCTCCACCGCCGACCACGTGGTTCTCGCGACCGGTGCGCTGGCCGACCCCGTCATCCCCGACATCGCCGACCTCGATGTGTTCGAGGGACCGGTGTTCCACTCCGCGCAGTGGGACCACTCGCTGGACCTGACGAACCTCCGTGTCGCGGTGGTGGGTACCGGGGCCTCGGCCATCCAGTTCGTCCCGCAGATCCAGCCGGTGGTGTCGTCGCTCACGCTGTTCCAGCGCACCGCGCCCTGGGTGATGCCCCGCCACGACGCGCCCATCTCGCGGCGCACACGAACCGCGACCCGGCTCATCCCCGGCGTGCAGAAACTCCGTCGCGCCAAGGTGTTCGCGATCCGGGAGCTGAAGCTGGCTGCCTTCCGGTACCCCAAGCTGATGGCGATCGGCGAGAAGGAGGCGCGCGCACACCTCGCGCACGCGGTGACCGACCCCGAGCTGCGGGCGAAGCTGACACCGGACTATCGGATGGGGTGCAAGCGGATCCTCATCTCCGACAACTACTATCCGGCGCTCGCCCAGGGCAATGTCGACGTGCGCACCGCCGGGATCTCGCGCGCGACCCCCCGCGGGCTGGTCGACACCGACGGCGTGGAGCACGAGGTCGACGTCATCATCTTCGGCACCGGCTTCGACACCAGCCGCCTCCCGCTGACCGACGAGATCACCGGCCCCGAGGGCTACACGCTGTCCGAGCACTGGGGTGAGAGCCAGCGCGCCCACATGGGGACGTCGGTGGCGGGGTTTCCGAACCTCTACCTGATGCACGGACCCAACATCGGGCTGGGCCACACCTCGGTGATCATGATGCTCGAGTCGCAGCTGCGCTACATCGACGCCGCGATGACCCTGCGCAGCAGGCGGAACGCCGCGACCGTCGAACCGACGGAGAGCGCACAGTCGGCGTTCGTCCGAGATGTCGATGAACTCACCGACGGCACCGTGTGGACCAGCGGCGGCTGCTCGAGCTGGTACCTCGACGCCACCGGCCGCAACAGCAACCTGTGGCCCGCGAGCATCGTCGGATATCGCCGGCGTGCAACGGCTTTCCGTGACTCAGACCATCTCACCCGAACAGCAGGAGGACACTCGTGAGCCGCAGGATCTCGGTCGGGGGAAAGGTCGTCGTCATCACCGGCGGCGCGTCGGGCATCGGTGCCGCGACGGCGCGACTGCTGGCGTCGAAGGGCGCCCATGTGGCGATCCTCGACCGTTCCGACGCCGCGGCGAGCGCGGCCGGCGCCCTGCCGCGTGCGAAGGGCAACCGACACATCGGACTCCGCACCGACGTCACCGACAGTGCATCGGTCACCGCCGCGGTCGCGGCGGTGGTGGACGAGTACGGGTGCATCGATGTCGTCATCGCCAATGCCGGTGTGGCGGAGGCGGGAACGGTCGCGGTCACCCCGATAGACGCTCTCGTCCGTACCGTGGAGGTCAACCTCATCGGTGTGATGCGGACGGTGCACGCGGCGTTGCCCCACGTGATCGCCCAGCGCGGCCACATCCTGCTGGTGTCGTCGGCAGCAGCCCTGAAGAACGTCCCCGGCGGATCGGCGTACGCGGCATCGAAGGCCGGCGTCGAGTGGTTCGGGGGATCGCTGCGACTCGAGGTCGCGCACAAGGGTGTGTCGGTCGGGGTCGCCCACCCCGCGTGGATCCGCACCCCGATGTACGAGGCGCAGGACAAGATCGACGCCGTGCGTGAGGGGATCCAGCGTCTGCCATGGCCGTTCAGTGTCGTGACCGACGTCGACGACTGCGCTGCGGCGTTCGTGACGGGCATCGAGAAGCGGAGCCGCAAGGTCTATGTGCCGGCCGCGCTGGCCGCCGTCGACAAGGTGCGCGGTGTGTTCACCGGGCGGCTCTGGGACATCGGCGTGGGCCTGCGGGCATCGTCGACCGTGCCCGCTCTCGAACGCGAGATGTCGGCCCTGCGCGCAACAGAATCGGCATGACCGGTCGAGACGTCGTGCTGCTGCACGGTCTGGGTGGGTCGCCGGCGACGTGGACGCGGGTCGAGGAGCTTCTCGGCGGCACCGTCCGCACTCTCGTCCCGCACCTGGTGGGTGGCGCCTCGATCCCCGACGACGCGTTGACCGTCGCCCGACTTCTCCGCGAGAGTGGCGCCGTACCGGCCACGATCGTCGGACACTCACGTGGTGGTCTGGTCGCCACGGCGCTGGCCGAGCAGTTCCCGTCGCTCGTCGAGCGGCTGATCCTGGTCGCCACCCCGCCCACCGTCGCGAGCCGTCTGACCGCGAGCAGTGGCTCCGAACGCATTCTGCGCGTTCCGCTCCTGGGGCGTGCGATCTGGTCGGCGCTCCCCGCGTCATCGTTACGTCGCGGCCTGGGAACGGCTTTCGCCCCGAGTCGGCGGGTTCCGCAGTTCGCGGTCGACGATCTCGCCGCGCGGACCCTGAAGGAGTTCGTCGACGAGAGCAACGCCATCGATCTCTACCTCGACGAGGCGACCCTGGGCGACCGGCTGTCGGCGGTGTCGTGCCCGGTCGACGTGGTCTACGGACTCGCCGACCATCGGGTCGAACCGGGTGCGATGGCGCTGTCGGCGTCGGGTCCCGGGCGCCACGCGTTTCCGCTGGCGCACGAGGGTCACGGTGCGCCGTGGTCGTCGGCCGGGGTGGTCGCGGCCGTCATCTCATGCGCGGCGACGCCGGGTGTACCGCTCGGCGCTCCGGAACGACCGACGCCGCAGGTGCGGCCCCGGCGCTGGAACCCGCCGCCGTACCCCGAACGCGCGAGTCGCACCGAGAGCGCCGCACCGATGGGTGACCTGCGGCGCGTCGAGCTGCCCGGTGTGGGCCCCGAGGACGTCCGGCTCGACTCGCAGGGGCGAGTGCTGACCGGTGTCGACAGCGGCGACATCCTCCGGGTGACCCTGCACGACGATGCCCCCGCGACCGTCGAGACGGTGGCGAACACCGGCGGTCGGCCGCTGGGCATCGCGGTGGTCGACGATGACACCCTGCTCGTGTGCGACTGCGAGCGCGGACTGCTGCAGGTCGATGTCCACGGTGGCGAGGTGACGGTGCTGGTGGACGCGGTCGACGGGGAGCCGCTGAACTTCGCCTCCAACGTGGTCCGGGTCCCGTCGGGTCGGATCTACTTCACCGCCTCGACCCGTCGTTTCGGCCTGGAGGACTATCTGGCCGATTTGCTCGAACACTCGAGTACTGGGCGCCTTCTGGTGCGTGACACCGACGGCACGGTCCGCACCCTGGTCGACGGACTCGACTTCGCGAACGGTCTGGTGGTCGACGACGACGAGCAGTGGATCGCCGTGGCCGAGACCGGTAGCTACCGTCTCGGTCGCCACAGTGGAGGCGGCGGAGCGGTCATCGAGAACCTCCCGGGTTTCCCGGACAACATCTCTGCCGACGGCGACCTCACCTGGATCTCGATCGCCAACCCGCGCGATCGGCGTCTCGACCTGCTGGCCACGCTGCCGGGGTTCTTCCGTCGGCTCGTCTACAGCCTGCCCGAGGGTCTGCGGGCCGGGGTGGAGACCACCTGGGTGATGGCCGTCGACCGCGATGGACGCGTGGTGTACGACCTGCAGTCGTCGACCGCGGACTACGCGATGGTGACGTCTGTGGTGCGCCAGGGCACGCGCCTCATCCTCGGGAGTCTCACCGAGTCGGCACTGGGCGTCATCGAGCTACCGGATCGACCAGAGGAGTTCTCGTGAGCAGACATTCGGTCGCCGGACAGGTGGTCGTGATCACCGGTGGCGCAGGCGGTCTGGGTGTGGCGGCCGCACGTGGCCTCGCGTCGCGTGGGGCCGTGGTGGCGTTGCTCGACCGCGACGCCGACGCCCTCGAACGGGCTGCCGCGAGCATCGGCGGCAAGGTCAGCACCCATGTCCTCGACGTGACCGACCCGCAGGCGTGCGCGCGCGTGATCGCCGAGGTGGTCGACGAGCACGGTCGGATCGATGTGCTGTGGGCGAATGCCGGGGTGTCGGTGTTCGGTCCGGTCGACTCTCTCGCCGACGGCGAGTGGCAGCGGGTGATCGACGTCAATCTGATCGGCGCACACAACATCGTGCGTGCCGGCCTGCGCCCCATCCTCGAGACCCGCGGCTACATCGCGATGACGTGCTCGTGGGCCTCGTTCGCCCACCAGCCCGCGCACAGCGCCTACGCCGCCGCGAAGGCCGGACTCGAGGCGTTCGCGGACTCGCTACGACTGGAGTTGTCGGGTACCGGGGTGTCGGTGGGGTCGTTCCATCCGGGATGGATCGACACGGCCATGGTGACGGGGAAACTCGAGACCCAACCGGCTTTCGCCGCTCTCCTCGAGGCGCTCCCGGGTCCGTTCGGCGCCGTCAGCACGGTCGACGCGATCACCCCGCACCTGGTCTCCGCGATCGAGCGGCGCGCGTCCCGCATGATCTACCCTCGTGTCGGATGGGCGTTGCTCCTCGGGCGCGCTGCGCTCCAGACGTCGGTGTTCACCCGTCGCAGCAGGGCGGTCGCACCGGAGATCAGACGGCTGCACGCACGCAGATGACGGAACGGTCGAGGGTGACACGGATGGACGTCGACACATCGGATATCCGGGAACGCGAGGCCGCCGCGCGCATCGCCTCCCTCATCGACGACGCCGAGGTCGAGATCGACGGGATGGCGGCGGAGCTGACCGCGCTCTATCGCGAACGGATCCCGGTGTACGACCTCATCGCTCGCGACGAGATCGAACGGAACACCCGCGCTGTGCTCGAGATGGTCCTGCGGCAGGTGCGCAGCGATTCGCCTCAGATCAACACCGTCGAGCTGACCGAACTCGCTCGTCTGTGGTCGACCCAGCAGATCCCGCTCGAGCTCGTCGCGCACAGCATCCAGGTGGGAGCGCGACTGCTCGCCAAGGTGATCCGCGAACGTGCCACTGCCCGCGGGATGGCTCCGGAGGTGATCGACGATCTCCAGGACATGATGTGGCACTGGGCGACATCGTATTCCGCGGTCATCAACGCCGTCCTGCAGGAGGACGCGGTCTCCCTCGCCGCGCGTCGCAGTACATTTCTTCGGCGCCTTCTCGAGGGTGAGTACGCGGCGGCGTCGCTGCCGGCCCGCCTGGCCGAACACGGTGTCCGGCCCGATGTGCACTACTCCGTCGCCTGCGCCGAGCACGACGATCCACGGTTCGGCTCCGATGTCCGTGCAACGGTGCGACTTCGGTGTGCTGCGCGGGACATCCCCGTCGTCGATGCGGTGGTCGACTCCCACTATGTCGCCCTCCTGCCGGATGTTCCCGACGACCTTGTCGTCGACGCGCTCGTCGCGGTCGGACCGCCGGAGGTCCCGGCGAACGCCGGCTCGTCCTACCGGCGCGCTCGACACACCCTCGACATAGCAGCACGTTTCGGCCGTACCGGGATCGTGGAACTCGCCGACCTCGGTGCGTTGCCGTTGCTCGCGGTCGACGACGACACCGCCCGCCACCTCGCCGACGTGCACCTCGCGCCGCTGCGTGCCCGGGGAGCGGCAGGTGCCGAGATACTCGACACCGTCGCGGCGTTCCTGCGCAACAACCGGCGTGTCGACGACACGGCCACGGCACTCTTCCTGCACCGCAACACCGTTCGCAACCGTGTGAGCCGCTTCAGCGACATCACCGGCCTCGATCTCGACCGCACCGACGACCTGGTCCTCACCTGGTGGCTACTCGGCCGCCAACCAGGCTGACTGCGCTGACTGTGTGGAAACGCCGTCGAGTGTGCTCACCACACGACGTGACCCGACGACGAGACAACGCACACTCGGCGACCGGCTTCCGCACCGTCAGCGGCAGTAGAACGCAACCAGACAAGCGAAATACACCAGCGTTCAACAACATTCACTGAATTCAACCTCACATCCCTCGAACATCCGTGCTAGGATAGATGTACAGAACCACCTGGGGAGGGGGCAGACCGATGAACGACATCCAATCGGATTACGCTGCCCTGGAACAGATCGTGGACAGAATCCTTTCCGCCGACTCCTCCTCGTGCACCGAGGAGGAGGTCGCGGATCTTGCCATCCGCCACGAGCGCATCGCCCGCAAACTCGAGGCCGTCGGCAATCGCCGGATCCTCGAGGTCTCTGACCGCGACGCCCACCGCGCCGTGGGATGTGTGAACCTGACCGAGTTCCTGCGGACGACACTGCGCGTGACGCAACCGAAGAAGCGTCTGAAAGAAGTGCAGGCGCTGGAGTCGTTGCACGCGATGACCGGAGAGAAGCTGCCACCGGTGTGCCCGAACACGGCACGGGAGTTGGCCGCTGGTGCGATCGGACCCGACCACGTCCACGCCGTGTTGGACGTGCTGGCCAAGATCCCGACCGCGGTCGAAACTGAGCACCGGGAATTTGCAGAGAAGACCCTCGCCGAGTTCGCGACCACACTCACACCGAAAGAGATCGCCGCGGCCGGGGTACGCATCCTCGCGCATCTCGATCCCGACGGCCGGTTGACCGATGATCGTGACCGAGCCCGGAACCGTAAGCTGAACCTCGGCTGCCAGGACTCGCAGCTCATGTCGAAACTCACTGCCACCCTGGATCCGGTCACCCGCGCGCTGTTCGATGTGGTGCTCGCGAAGTGGGCAGCACCGGGCATGAACAATCCCGACGACGAGCAATCCCCGAAAGGCGATCACGGCGACGCCGACCCCGCACTCCTCCGAGAAGCGGCGGACCGGGATTGCCGCTCGCAGAGCCAACGCAACCACGACGCCCTCAAAGCTCTGTTGGAGGCCGCGGTCAACGGTGGACTGCTCGGCAACTCGCACCGTGGGCTACCGCCACAGATCATCGTCTCCATCACCGACGCCCAACTGCGCGAACACGCCGGCGTCGCGCACACCGCCACCGGCAGCGACCTCCCGATGACCGACGTGGTCAAGCTCGCCGCCGGCGCCCAGACGCATCTCGCGGTGTTCAGCGACGTCACCAACGAGCCCTTGTTCTTCGGGCGCACCCGCCGCCTTGCGTCACAGGCACAGCGGTTGATGGCTTTCGCGCAGTACCGCGGCTGCAGCAAAGGCGACTGCGGTGTCCCGTTCGCGCACACCGAGATGCATCACGCCGAAACGGATTGGGCTGAGGGCGGACTCACCGACTCCACCCACATGGCGCCCGCGTGCGGACCGCACAACCGGGCCGTCGGGATCGAACCGCATCAATGGGTCACCGAGAAGATCGCCGATGGTCCCGACAAGGGCCAATACGGCTGGCGCCGCAACACCGACCCACCCGACAAACTCCGCGCCAACCACCTGCACCGCATCGACGAACTCCTCCGACGCCACCTCACCGACGGCGGAGAAGAGTCATGCGTCGAATCGCCACACCCGGTGCAGCGCGCCTTCGACATCACCTGGCCACAGGACTGCGTCTTCGATGACGCAGCGTGAGTCACCAACGCAACCCGCTGAGTGATCCCGCTGGCTGGTTCAGTGTTGATCGCGTCGGCGCCTGACGACCACGAGGGCGCTGCCCACCAGGGCACCCAGCCCCGCGAAGAGGAAGAGCGCGACCCAGGGACTGTTCTCCACCTCCATGTCCTCACCCTCCACCGGCTGCGGCGCCGACGTCCGAGGAGGAGCAGTCGCGTTCGATGATGGAGCACCCGATGGGGTGACCACCGCGGTGACAGGGATCCGACCGGGCGGTACATCGACAACGTCTCTGGTGTTGGCCGATGCGTGTGGCGACGCCAAGACCCCGACGGCGACGATCGTGACGCCGGCCAACAGTCGCAGCGTCGCGACACGACATCGCCGCACGGTCAGGATCCGCGCCGTGCGCCGGTCACTCGCGCGCGGACTCCAGCGCCGAGTTGAACGTCGAACTCGGGCGCATCACCTCGGCGGTCTTGTCCCAGTCGGGGTAGTAGTAGCCGCCGATGTCGACCTTGTCTCCCTGGACCTTCGCCAGTTCCTCGACGATGGTGTCCTCGTTGCTCGACAACCTCTCCGCCAGTTCACCGAAATGCTTCGCAAGGCCCTCGTCCTCGGTCTGTGCCGCGAGCTCCTGCGCCCAGTAGAGCGCGAGGTAGAAGTGGCTACCGCGGTTGTCGAGCTCGCCGGTCTTGCGTGACGGACCCTTGTCGTCCTCGAGGAGGCGACCGGTCGCGGAGTCCAATGCCTTGCCCAGCAGGGTCGCTCGCTTGTCGCCGGTCTTCTTGCCCAGGTCCTCCAGGCTGACCGCCAGCGCAAGGTACTCACCGAGCGAGTCCCACCGCAGGTGGTTCTCCTCGAGCAGCTGCTTGACGTGCTTGGGGGCCGAACCGCCGGCGCCGGTCTCGTACAACCCGCCGCCCGCCATCAGCGGCACGATCGACAGCATCTTCGCGCTGGTGCCCAACTCGAGGATCGGGAACAGGTCGGTCAGGTAGTCGCGCAGGATGTTGCCGGTCGCCGAGATGGTGTCGAGCCCGCGGATCAGGCGCTCCATCGTGTACCGGATGGCGCGGACCTGCGACATGATCTGGATGTCGAGGCCGTCGGTGTCCTCGTCCTTGAGGTACGTCCGCACCTTGGTGATCAGCTCGTTCTCGTGCGGGCGGTACGGGTCGAGCCAGAACACAACCGGCATCCCCGAGTCGCGGGCACGCGTGACGGCCAGCTTCACCCAGTCACGGATCGGTGCGTCCTTCACGATGCACAGCCGCCAGATGTCGCCCTCCTCGACGTTCTGGGTCAGCAGCACCTCACCCGTCGCGTTGTCGACGATGTCGGCGACACCGGCCGCGGGGACCTCGAAGGTCTTGTCGTGCGAGCCGTACTCCTCGGCCTTCTGCGCCATCAGTCCGACGTTGGGGACGGTGCCCATGGTGGTGGGATCGAACTGCCCGTTGGTCTTACAGAAGTTGACCATCTCCTGATAGATCCGGGAGAACGTCGATTCGGGGTTGACGGCCTTGGTGTCCTTCTGGCGGCCGTCGGCGCCGTACATCTTGCCGCCGGAGCGGATCATCGCCGGCATCGACGCATCGACGATGACGTCGCTGGGGGAGTGGAAGTTCGTGATGCCGCGCGCGGAGTCGACCATGGCCAACTCGGGCCGGTGCTCGTGGCACTTGTGCAGGTCGTCGACGATCTCCTCGCGCTTGGTCGCGGGCAGCGAGTCGATCTTGCTGTAGAGATCGGACAGGCCGTTGTTGACGTTGACGCCGAGCTCGTCGAACAGCTCGCCGTGCTTGGCGAACGCCTCCTTGTAGAACACGCGGACCGCGTGGCCGAACACGATGGGATGCGACACCCGCATCATCGTCGCCTTCACGTGCAGCGAGAACATGACGCCGGTCTCGTAGGCGTCCTGCATCTGCTCCTCGTAGAACTCGATGAGCGCCTTCTTCGACATGTACATGCTGTCGATGACGTCGCCGTCGGTGAGCGACACCTTCGGCTTGAGCACATGGGTCTCGCCGTCGGCGGTGGTGAGCTCCATGCGGACCTCGCGGTCGCCGTCGACGGTCATCGACTTCTCGCCGTGGTAGAAGTCGCCCTCCTCCATGTGCGCGACGTGGGTGCGCGACGCCATCGACCACTTGCCCATGCTGTGGGGATGCTTGCGGGCGTACTCCTTGACCGCCTTGGGTGCGCGACGGTCGGAGTTGCCCTCGCGCAGAACGGGGTTCACCGCGCTGCCGAGACACTTCGTGTACTTGTCGCGGATCGCGGCTTCCTCGTCGTTCTTGGGGTTGCCGGGGTACTCGGGCAGGTCGTAGCCCTTGTCCTGCAGCTCCTTGATCGCTGCGCGCAGCTGGGGGACCGAGGCGCTGATGTTGGGGAGCTTGATGATGTTGGTCTCGGGCAACTGCGTCAGCCGACCCAACTCGCCGAGGTTGTCGGGCACCCGCTGATCCTCGGGCAGGGTGTCGCTGAACTCGGCGAGGATCCGACTCGCCACGGAGATGTCGCTCGAGGTGACCGTGATGTCGGCCGCGTCGGCGAAGGCGCGCACCACAGGCAGGAATGCGTGTGTCGCCAGCATGGGCGCCTCGTCGGTGAGCGTGTAGATGATGGTCGGCTGCTTCGCGTTCATGTATCGCCTTCGCCTCGTAGTACGTGGACTGTTCCGGGGGTCTGCCCGTGTCCGCCTACACCAGTATCACGGACGGGCCCGACTGCCGAGCGATGGCTCGGTCGTGCGTGCCGTCAACTCTGCTGCGCGGGTCGGGTGAGCAGCCCGCCGATCACGTCGCCGAGCAGGGTGGACGGCACCGCGTCGTCGTCGGCGAAGGCCTCTACCGACAGTCCGTTGATGAGGGCGAGGATCACCAGGGCCATCTGGTCGGCCGGTATGTCGAGCCGAACCGATGTCTGCGCCAGCGCGAACTCGATCCGCTCGGTGATCTGCGCGCGCACCGCTCGGCGATGTTCGGCGTAGGCGGCCCGTCGCTGCGGGTCGCGCATCGCCCGCACCCAGTACTCGAAGAACAACATCTGCCACTCACGGTTGCCGCTCATCGACGCCGTGAGACGCGTGCCGAGCTCGGCGATCGCGGCCTCGATCGTGGGGGGCAGATCGGCCAGCACCGCGACCGCCAGATCGGTGCGGGTGTCGATCTGTTGGTGCAGGAGCGCGTAGAAGAGGTCGTCCTTGCCGCCGAAGTTCGAGTAGACGGCGCCCTTGGTGAAACCTGCCGCCTCGGCGATCGCATCGACCCGGGCGTCGGCGAAACCCTTCGCCGCGAACTCGTCCCTCGCGGCGTCGAGGATGCGTGCGCGCACGTCGTCGCGGGACGGGCGCGACGGCACCGTTCTGTTCCTCGACACGCGGCAACACTAACTGCCCGAGTACGATACTGTCGGTATCCGATACCGATGGTATCGACCCGCGCCGGCCGACCAGGAGAAGCCATGACCCACTTCGACGTCCTCATCGTCAACGGCACCGTGTTCAGCGGAGACGACACCGCTCCGGTGCGCGCAGACGTCGGCATCTCCGGTGACACGGTGACCGCGATCGACGATTTGTCGGCGGCGACGGCGTCGCGGACCATCGACGCGGACGGCAAGTGGGTGATCCCGGGCATCCTCGACGTCCACACCCACTACGACGCCGAGGTGCTGGGCAATCCCGGTCTGGGGGAGTCGACTCGACATGGTGTGACGACGGTGGTGATGGGCAACTGCTCGCTGTCGACGGTCCACGGCACCCCCGACGACATCGCCGACTGCTTCGCCCGTGTCGAGGCGCTTCCGTGGGACGTGGTCGCGGGAGCGGTCAAGGAGCACAAGGTCTGGCACGACGCGGGCAGCTACGTCGAACACATCGACTCCTTGCCGCTGGGAGCCAACGTCGCTGCCTTCATCGGCCACTCCGACATCCGCACCACGGTGATGGGGATGGAACGATCGACTCGCGAGGCGGCGACGTCGGCGGAGATCGAGGAGATGAGCGCTCTGGTCGCCGACGCGCTCGACGCGGGCTTCGTCGGTCTGTCGACCATCCGCAGCTCGTTCTCCAAGCTCGAGGGGACCCGCTGGCCGGCGCGGCAGCTGCCGTCGACCTTCGGGACGTGGCGCGAGTTCCGCCGGCTCAACCGCGAGGTCCGCTCCCGCGGGCGCGTACACCAGAGCACCCCGAACCTCACGCGACGGCTCGAGATCGCCAAGTACTTCGCGCAGTCGATCCCCTTCGGTGGGCGACCGGCACTGCGCACCAGCCTCATCTCCGCGGCCGACATCAAAGCCGACCGCACCGTGATCAAAGCCGCCACCATCAGCGCGCGCATCATCAACCGGGTCTTCCAAGGCGACTTCCGTTGGCAGCATCTGCCGGTGCCGTTCGAGGTGTACGCCGACGGCGTCGATCTCGTGGTCTTCGAGGAATTCGGTTCGGGCACAGCGGCACTGGACATCCGCGACACGATGGAGCGGACCGAACTGTTGAAGGACGAGACCTACCGGCGGGCGTTCCGCAAAGACATCTCGAAGCGGTTCGGTCAGCGGGTGTGGCACCGTGACCTCGGTGACGCGTTCATCGTCTCGTGCGCCGACTCCTCGGTCGTGGGTCGGTCGTTCGCCGATGTCGCCGCCGACCGCGGTATCGACCCCGCGGACGCCTTGCTCGATCTGGCCGTGGAGCACGGCACCGATCTGCGATGGCGGACCGTGATCGCCAACGACCGCGACGACGAACTCGACTCCATCGCGCGCAGCGGCGAGGTCCAGGTGGGCTTCTCCGACTCGGGTGCGCATCTGCGCAACATGGCGTTCTACAACTTCGGTGTCCGGTTCCTCGAGCGGTGCCACGAGCGCGGGTTCATGCCGGTCCACTCGGCGGTACACCGGCTCACCGGCGAGTTGGCCGACTGGTACAGCCTCGACGCCGGCCACCTGCAGGTCGGTCGACGGGCCGATGTCGCGGTGATCGATCCCGCCGGGTTCGACGGCTCGTCGGCGCGCTACGCCGAGGCCGAACTCCCGGGGACGGGGGTGTCACGGATGGTCAACCGCAACGACGCGGCGGTCGCGGCGACCGTCGTCGGCGGCCAGATCGTGGCCGAGTACGGCACGCTCGCGCCGGTCACCACACGTGCCGGTCGGTTCCTGCGGGCGCGTACACGCTGACCATGACGCCCTGTCGGGGTCAGTCCGGCCGTGCGACGTCGGCCTCCCACCGTGCGCGGCGTTCGGCCATCGTCTGCTCCCACCAGGGAGTGCCGCGCTCGCCCAGGGCGAGCTTCGTCGCCTGCACCCCGGCGCGTGATTCCGGCGCTCCGCTGGTGCGCTTCACCTCGCGGCGCCACGCCATCAGGATCGACCGCAGTTCGGCGTCGCGCTCGGCGGGGATCTCCGGATCGGTGGCGCGCCACCTGCGGCCCTTCACCACGATGTAGCGCCCGTCGGGGGTGCGCTCGGGTCCGTCGCTCGTGGCATCGCCGCTCATGGGTCAACGGTGCCACGTTTCCCCCGGGCTGGGTCGAACCGTCCCGCCGGCGGCGCACCCGGACCTAGGGTGACGGTTGTACCGCGTTCCACGACAGGGACATTCGCCACCGGCCCAAGGGAGAACCACATGAGCGACAGCGTCTACCGCATCACCGAGATCGTCGGGGCGTCGCAGACCAGCATCGACGACGCCATCAAGGGCGCGATCGCCCGCGCGAACAAGACCGTGCGCAACCTCGAGTGGTTCGAGGTCGTCGAGACCCGCGGCCACATCGAGAACGGCGAGGTTGCCCACTTCCAGGTGACCCTCAAAGTCGGCTTCCGACTCGCCGAAGAAGGGGAGTAGCCCCAGGACCGCGGCGGGCGGCCGAGGATATTCCCGGTCGCCTCCCGTCGGCGGCATACCGTCAGCGTGGGCGCAACCCTGTCGGGTGCGGCGGGGTCGCGCCGAGGATCGTCTGTGATGCGCACCGTCTCTGCCCCGATGAAGTCCCGCCCCGCCTCCGCCACGAGATCGGCACGCGTGGCGATGCTCGCGACGGCACTCGTGCTGGTCGTGGCGGGATGCGCCGGCACGGGCGTCGGGGGTGACGACAGCGGTCCGCCGCAGCGCGGGGGCACGCTCAAGTACGGGCTCTCCCTCGCGCCGACATGCGCCGATCCGGCGCAGTCCTCGAGCAATCAGACCATCTACGTCACCCGCCAGATCGTCGACTCGCTCACCGATCAGAACCCCAGGACAGGCGAGATCGTGCCGTGGCTCGCGCAGAGCTGGCAGGTCGACACCACCTCGCGCGAGTTCACTTTCCGCCTACGTCCGGGCGTCACGTTCAGCGACGGCACGCCGGTCGACGCGACCGCCGTCGCACGCACCCTCGATGCGATCGTGAAGAAACTGGGCGGGGTCAAGGCGCCGCTCGCCGCCAGCTACCTCGCCGGCTACACCGGTACCACCGTTGTCGATCCGCTCACCGCGCGCGTGACCTTCTCCGCCCCGAACGGCCAATTCCTGCAGGCGTCGTCGACACCGCAGCTCGGCATCCTCGCGGCATCGACGAACGCCGAATCGCCCGAGACGAGGTGCCAGTCGGGGATCGTCGGATCAGGGCCGTTCACCTACGCCGACTACCAGCAGGACCGTTCGGCCAAGCTCGTTCGACGCGCCGGATACGCCTGGGGTTCGGCGGCTTTCGGGCACACCGGCGAGCCGTATCTCGACGCGATCCAGTTTACCGTGGTCCCGGAGTCGGGGGTGCGCACCGGCGCCGTGTCCTCAGGTCAGCTCGACGCCGTCAGCGACGCGCTACCGCAGGATGCGCCCCTGATCGAGAACACCGGCGGCGCCATCAGGACCACACCCAACCCGGGCCTCACCTTCGGCCTCCAGCCCAACGTGTCGCGCGGCGTCCTCGCCGACCCTGCGGTGCGGCGTGCCCTGATCCCGGCCATCGACCGCAAGGAACTGGTCGACACCGTTCTCGGCGACGACTTCTTGCCGGCGACGGGGGTGCTGTCGGTGAAGACCCCGGGCTACCGGCGTGCCGACGCGGTCACCTTCGACCCCGATCGCGCGAGATCGATCCTGCAGCAGGCCGGCTGGACGCCCGGATCAGACGGCATCCGGACCAAGAACGGCACGCGGTTGCGCTTCTCCATTTTGTTCAGCGCAGTGTTCGCCGGCAATCAGACCATTCTCGAGCTCGTGCAACAGCAGCTCCGGAAGGTCGGGGTGGATGCGCAGCTCGACCTGGTGTCGCTCCCCGAGTCGGTCTCGCGCCAGAACAGCGGTGATTTCGAGGCGACGTACTACAACTCGACCCGCGGCGACGGCGACATCCTGCGGACGTCGTTCTCGGTGGAGCAGCGAAACCTCAACCAACAGGCCACACCCATCCCGGCCCTCGAGCAGGCCTTCGTCGGCGAGTTGTCGACGACCGACGTCGACGCGCGCAACAGGTTCTTCGCGCAGGCGCAGCAGCAGATCCTCGACAACGGTCTGTGGATCCCCACAATCGAGCTGTCGCAGGCGATCGGCGTCGGGCCCCGGGCGCACGCGATCACCTTCGACGCGTCGGCTCGGCTCCAGTTCTACGACACCTGGGTGAACGGAGGCTGATGACATGGTCCGCTATCTGACCCTGCGGGTGCTACAGGCGATCGGTGTGCTGTGGGCGGCGTTCACGGTGTCGTTCGTCGTGTTGTTCCTGCTGCCGTCGGATCCGGTGAGCCTGGCCGCCGAGGGCGGGGGCGCGGGCACCCCGGTCGACAAGGCGGCCATCGCCGAACTGCAGTCCCGTTACGGACTCGACCAACCCGTGTGGGAGCAGTACTGGACCGCGCTCACCCACGCCGTGCGCGGCGACCTCGGGTTCTCCATCTCGACCGGGCAGACGGTGACCGGCGCCATCGCCGCGGCGATCCCCAGCACCCTGGCGCTCGCGGTGACGGCGCTGGCGCTGGCCGTCGGAGGTGGCGGACTGCTCGCGTTCCTCGGCGTCTACACCCGCGTCCGCTGGCTGCGGACCCTGTTGTTGTCGCTGCCGCCGCTCGGCGTGGCCGTGCCGACCTTCTGGGTGGGACTGATCCTGCTGCAGTGCTTCTCGTTCGGACTCCCGGTGTTCCCGGCGTTCGGCGACCGCACCCCGGCCGCGGTGGTGTTGCCGGCCATCACCCTGGCCATCCCCACCGGGGCGGTGATCGCGCAGGTGCTGGCCAACTCGCTGATCTCCACGTGGCGCGAACCGTTCGTCGAGGTCGCGGCGACCAAGGGGGCGTCGCGCTGGTACATCCACACCCGACACGTGTTCCGGCTCGCCACCGTTCCGACGCTGACCATCGCCGGAGTGCTCGTCGGCGAACTGCTGGCCGGATCGGTGGTGGTCGAGACCGTGTTCGCACGAGCCGGGGTCGGTCGGCTGACGCAGACATCGGTGCTGTCGCAGGACATCCCGGTGGTGCAGGGTGTCGTCGTGCTGACGTCGCTGGTGTACGTGATCGTCACCCTGGCCGTCGACATCGTGTACCCGTTCATCGATCCCCGGATCGTCGAGGGCAGGCGAAGCCGTCGCGCGTCCACCGCCCCGAAGGCCGAGGCGACATCGGAGGAAGCCCATGTCTGACCATCTGGTGATCGAATCGCCTCGACTCGACGAGCCGGCGCCGGCGACGGGTGCAGCACGCCCCGTCGTGCGGCGATTCGTGTTGTCGCAGTGGGGTGGCCGCGTGTCGGTGGCGCTGTCGGGGCTCGTGGTCCTCATCGTCATCGGATGGGCAGCGGTGCCGTCGCTGTTCGCGAGTGGCGACCCGCTCACCGGCACCCCGCGTGAGAAGTTGCAGCCCCCGAGCCTTTCCCACTGGTTCGGCACCGACAACATCGGTCGCGACGTGTACACCCGCGTGGTGCACGGATCGCAGCTGTCGCTGACCGCCACGCTGCTCGCCGTCGGCATCGCCTTGGTCGCGGGCTCGATCGTGGGCCTGCTCGCCGGCGCGATCGGCGGACCCGTCGACGCACTGTTGATGCGCATCGTCGATGTACTGCTGTCGATCCCGCTGCTGCTGTTGTCGCTCGCCCTGGTCACCGCGCTCGGGTTCGGCACGATCAACGTGGCCATCGCCGTCGGTGTCACGATGGTCGCCAGTTTCGCCCGGGTCATGCGGTCGGAGGTGCTGCGGGTGCGCCGCGCTCCCTACGTGGAGGCGGCGTTCGCGGTCGGATCGCGGTGGCCTCGTGTGCTGGTGCACCACATCCTGCGCAACTCCTACGCGCCGGTGATCGGCTTGGCCGCGGTCCAGTTCGGGATGGCTGTTCTCGCGGTGTCGGCGCTGAGCTTCCTCGGCTACGGTGCGAAACCGCCGACACCGGAATGGGGTTCGCTGGTGTCGGAGGGTCGCAACTACCTGGCGACGGCATGGTGGCTGACCACGGTGCCCGGCCTGGTGATCATCGCGGTGGTGCTCAGCGCGCATCGGCTCGGTCGCGCCGTCCAGGACCGTCGATCGTGACGCGCGAGCGCGAGTTGTTGCTGGAGATCAACGGGCTGCGGATCGCCTATGGGGACACCGAGGTGGTGCACGGGGTCGATCTCACCGTCGACCGAGGCGAGGTGGTCGCACTGGTCGGCGAATCCGGTTCGGGGAAGACCACTCTGGCGCACGCCGTGGTCGGGCTCCTGCCTCCCGGCGGCGAGGTGACCAGAGGCGAGATCCGGTTCGATGGCGAGCGCATCGACTCCGCACCTCCCCGTCGACTGGAGAGACTTCGCGGCGCGCACATCGGTGTCGTACCCCAGGATCCGACGTCGTCGCTGAACCCGGTGCGGCGCATCGGCGACCAGGTGGCCGAGATCCTCCGCATCCACGGTCGTGCCACGCGGCGCACCGCCGCCCTCGAAGCGGTCCGCATCCTCGACGAGGCGGGCATCGATCGCCCCGCCGTCCGCGCTCGGCAGCATCCATCGGAACTGTCCGGCGGGCAACGCCAACGCGTCCTCATCGGCATCGCGCTCGCCTGTTCACCCCAGCTCGTGATCGCCGACGAGCCCACCAGCGCACTCGACGTGACCGTGCAGAAGCGGATCCTCGATCACCTCGACGAGCGCGTCGACTCCACCGGCGCCGCAGTCCTGTTCATCACGCACGACCTCGGGGTCGCGGCCGACCGGGCCGATCGCATCGTGGTGCTGCGTGACGGGGTCATCGTCGAGGACGGGCCGACGGCGCAGATCCTCGCCTCGCCGGAGCACGAGTACACCCGCCACCTACTGGCCGCCGCGCCCAGCCTGTCGCAGCCGCGGACCCGTCGGACGCCGCCGCGGGTGGACGGGTCGCCGCTGCTGTCGCTGCAGGAGGTCGGCAAGACCTTCCGGGCCGGAGGCGAGGAACTCGTCGCCGTCGACGGTGTGTCCCTCGAGATCCGGCGCGGGCAGACGGTGTCGCTGGTGGGCGAGAGCGGCTCGGGCAAGTCCACCACCGCCCGCATCGCCGCTCGACTCGAGACGCCGACCACCGGATCCGTGCACTTCGACGGCGCCGACATCAGCAGAGCACGCGGAAATCAGCTACGGGTATTCCGCCGTCGAGTCCAGTTCGTGCACCAGAACCCGTACCTGTCGCTCGATCCGAGCCTGTCGGTCGGTGACACGATCGCCGAACCGTTGCGAGCCTTCGGTGTCGGCGACCGATCCGGCCGTCGGACGCGGGTCGCCGAACTCCTCGCGAGCGTGTCGCTCCCGGGCGACGTCGCAGACCGTCGGCCGGCCCGACTCTCGGGGGGACAGCGTCAGCGGGTCGCGATCGCACGGGCGCTGGCGCTCGAACCCGATCTGGTGATCCTCGACGAACCCGTGTCCGCACTGGACGTCTCGGTGCAGGCGACGATCCTGCAGCTGCTCGACGACCTGCAGCGCGACCTCGGTCTGACCTACCTGTTCATCTCCCACGATCTGGCCGTGGTGCGGCAGATCAGCGACGAGGTCGCGGTGATGCGGGCGGGGCGCATCGTCGAACACGGCGACGCCGCATCGGTGTTTGACTCGCCCTCGCATCCGTACACGGCCGAACTGCGCGACGCGGTCCCCGGGCGGGGTCATGTGCCCGATCGACGAGTGGAAGTGCCCGATCGACGCTGATGAGTGCCCGATCGACGGGGGTCAGGGGCGGGGGGCGACCTCGTCGAGGACGGCGAGGATCTGACGCACCAGGTCGTCGATGTCGGCGTCGGTGGTGTCGATGGTGAGATCCGGGTTCAGTGGTGCCTCATACGGCGCATCGATCCCGGTGAGGCCCTTCAGTTCCCCTGCACGGGCGCGGGCGTAGAGCCCCTTGGGGTCGCGACGTTCACACTCGGCGAGCGGGGTCGAGACCGCGACCTCGACGAACGGCAGATCGGCCGCGTCGTTGAGAGCACGGGCGATGGCCCGATCGGATTCGAGCGGCGACACCAGCGACGCGATGGCGACGACACCCGCATCGGCGAGCAGGCGGGTCAGGTGCCCGACCCGGCGGATGTTCTCCGCCCGGTCACCCGGGGTGAACCCGAGATCGTCCGACAGGCCGTGCCGCACGTTGTCGCCGTCGAGAAGGTACGCGGTGCGGCCGGATTCGACGAGCGCTCGCTCGAGCGCCACCGCGACGGTCGACTTGCCCGACGCCGGGAGCCCGGTGAGCCACACCGTCGCGCCGGACTGGCCGGTGGCACCCCAGCGGTGCGCCCGATTGAGGGCCGACGGATGCCACTTCACGTCCTTGCGGACCTGGGCGCCGGGCTTCACCTCGCGGGCGTCGAGGATGGTGCCCGCGCCGACGGTGTCGTTGGTGGTCTCGTCGATGAGGATGAACGCGCCGGCATCGCGGTTGCCGATGTAGGGGTCGGCCACCACGATCGAGCTGGTGCGCAGCGTCACCACACCGATGTCGTTGAGCGCCAACTCGACCGGGCTGTCCTGGGAGTCGAGGGTCTCGGGATCCAGTCGCGACGACAAGCCCTGCACGGTGGCGCGCACGGTGGTCGCGGTGTGCTTGAGCGACAACCGGTCCCCGGCCCGCAACGGGGTCTCGCCGAACCAGCAGACGGTGGCGTCGAGTTCGCGGGCGAGCACGGGCACATGTGCGGCGTCGTCGCCGCTGACGAGCACATCGCCGCGGCCGATGTCGATGTCGTCGGCGAGCTGCACCGCCACCGACAGTGGGGCGACCGCGACATCCCGGTCGTCGTCGAGGGTGTCGAGCGCGGTGACCGTGCTGCGTGATCCCGACGGCAGCGCCACGATCGGATCGCCCACGGCGAGGGTGCCCGCCGACAGCCGGCCCGTGTAGCGACGACGCTCGGTGCCCACCGGCCGCGACACCCACTGCACCGGCAACCGTAGTTCGGTCGACTGCGCCGACGGTGCGACCAGTTCGATCGACTCGAGGTGTTCGAGCAGGGTGGGCCCGGTGTACCAGGGTGTGTTCGCCGACCGGTGCACCACGTTGTCGCCGGCTTTGGCCGCCAGCGGGATCACGGTCAGGTCGTCGGCGCCGAGACGGTCGGCCAGCGCGCGCAACTCGGTCTCCAGCTCGGAGAACCGCGCTTCGTCGAAGTCGATCAGGTCGATCTTGTTGACCGCGGCGACGAGGTGTTTCACGTTGAGGAGGGTCGCGATCCGCGCGTGCCGACGCGTCTGGCGCAGCACACCGGCGCTCGCGTCGACCAACAGGATCGCGACGTGTGCGGTGGATGCACCGGTGAACATGTTGCGCGTGTAGCGCTCGTGGCCGGGGGTGTCGGCGAGGATGTAGTTGCGGGTCTCGGTGGAGAAGAAGCGATAGGCGACATCGATGGTGATGCCCTGCTCCTGCTCGGCGCGCAGACCGTCCGACAGCGCCGCGAGATCGGGGACCCCGTCTTTGAGGACCGCCTCGATGTGGTCGAGCGGCAGGCTGTCGGTGTCGAACATGAGGCGACCGATGAGTGTCGACTTGCCGTCGTCGACCGAGCCGGCGGTGGCCAGACGCAGCAGTTGGCGGTGGGTGTGGGTGCTCATCAGAAGTATCCTTCGCGTTTGCGGTCTTCCATCGCCGCGATCGACGTGCGGTCATCGGCGCGGGTCTCCCCGCGTTCGGACACCGTGGCCGCAGAGATCTCGGCGATCACGCCCGCGATGTCGGTGGCGTGCGAGCGCACCGCGCCGGTGATGGTGAGGTCGCCCACGGTGCGGTAGCGGACCCACTCCACCGCGGCGCTCTCCGACTCGCCGGGCGTGGTGAACTCCGATGTGGCGAGCAGGATCCCGTCGCGCTCGAACACCTCGCGCTCGTGCGCGAAGTAGATCGACGGCAGCTCGAGCCCCTCGAGTTCGATGTAGCGCCAGATGTCGAGTTCGGTCCAGTTGCTCAGCGGGAACACCCGTACCTGCTCGCCCCGACGGATGCGCCCGTTGTAGAGCGACCACGGCTCGGGTCGCTGTGCGCGCGGGTCCCATTGGCCGAACTCGTCGCGGAAGCTGAGCACCCGCTCCTTCGCGCGGGCACGCTCCTCGTCACGACGTGCGCCGCCGAACGCGGCGTCGTAGCGTCCTGCCTCCAGCGCGTCGAGCAGGGTGCGGGTCTGCAGTCGGTTGCGAGAGGCGTTGGGGCCCCCGATCTCCTGGGCGCGCCCAGAGTCGATCGACTCCTGCACCGAACCCACCACGAGGGTGTGTCCGGCGTCGCCGAGGCGGCGGTCGCGGAACTCGATGACCTCGCCGAAGTTGTGGCCGGTGTCGACGTGAAGCACGGGGAAGGGTAGCGGGGAGGGCCGAAAGGCTTTCTCGGCCAGCCGCAGCAGGACGATCGAGTCCTTGCCCGCGGAGAACAGCAGCACGGGGCGTTCGAGTTCGGCCACCACCTCGCGGATGATGTGGACCGACTCGGCCTCCAGGGCGCGTAGTTCGTCGACGTGGGTGGTGTCGTCGGTGAGCGTGGGCACGGTCATGTGGACGCTCCTTTCTCGAGGGGGTCGGTGCCGTGGGTGTCGCGCTGGTATCGGGCTATCCAGTCCGACGATCGCGCATTGGCCTGTCGTTGCAGTGCCGGTGGGGGAGCCAGCGCCGGATCGAGGTCCAACGCCTCGAGCACCCGGGCCACCTCGGCGGTGGTGTCGTGCGCCAGTCGTCGGTAGTCGATCTCGATGGGGGAGATGTCGGCCTCGACGAACCAGCGCCGCCAACTGCGTTCCTGCTCGGCGAGGATCTGGTGCAGGTGCGCGATGCCACCCGCGTGGTACTCGGCGCGGGCGTCGACCTCGGGATCGGCGGCGCCGCGCCAGACGCGCGTCTGCACGGCCCGCCACATCGAGACCGCCTGCGCGGCGATGTCGTCGCGATACACGTGGACGTACACCACGTCGGGGCCGAGCAGGTCCTCGATCGCCGAAAGCAGATCGGTACCCGAGCGGTTCGGCAGGCCCGCGGCGTGCGCGGTGAGCAGCGGCGTCTGGTTCCACATCAGCTTGCCGCCCCAGACCCCGTTGTCGGTGGCGCCGGCTGTGCGGATCCGCTCGGCCCACTCCTGCGCGGTCTCGGTCTGCGGGGTCCCGGGTTCGAGCGGGTCGAGCAACCGCAGGATCGACTCGTCGGTGACATCGGCGAACCACTCGCGCGGTTGCGGGGCGAGGTCGCTGTGGGGCAGGTACTGGAAGAACTCCTCGGGGTGCCCGGCCTGTCCGGTGGCGCGCAGCGACTCCACGAGCAGCGTGCTCCCGCTGCGTTGGGTCGCGAGCACCAGGTAGGCGCGTGGAGTGCTGGTCACCGATGGATCTTAGCGACCGCGTGGCCCTGGGGCCGCTGTGCAGCAGGACTTTTGGCTCAGCGTGCGCCTAAGGGTTGTCGGTCGCTGCCCGACGCCGCAGGGGGGGCGGGGGGCCGTCGTCCGGATCGCGCGCGAAGGCGATGAGCCCGGCGACGTCGATGCCGTGCGGCGGCTGCGACGAATACCGTTCCAGGCCGGTCACCGATCGGTCGAAGAGGCGTCGTGAACCCACGGGACGTCCCCGCATCCGATGGGTGAGCCCGACGGCCCACTGCGCGAGAGCCTTCCACAGCTCGGTATCGGTGTCACCTCGATCGCGAGCGGCCTTCCAGGCGTCTTCGAACACCTCGTGGGCGTGGAAGGGTCGACCGGTGTCGAGGAGGTGCTGCGCCTCGTTCAGGGTCTCGTCCACCGTGCGCACGACACCCTCGGGCGCTCGCGGCACCCCCTGGGCGCCGCGGGGGAGCGGCCGCCCCAGCCCGTCGCGGGGTCGGGCGTTGCGTGGGCGGCCGTCGGGGTCCCTGTCCCGTCGGTCGCCGCTCACACCTGTCATCGGTCCACCCTGCCACGACACTAAATTGCATTATTTTCGGTCACATCGCCGTTGACGCCCCGGTTGCCGCGACGACAGGGTGAGAGCCAGGCAACAGAAGGGCTCACACATGGACGCCATCACATTCGCACGCACCATCCGGGCGCGCGACGAGTCGATCGGATACTGGGTGACGCTCGACGCGCCGCCGGCCACCGAGCGCATCGCACGCGTCGGCTACGACTTCGTCTGCCTCGACGAGCAGCACGGGATGATGGGCTACGCGGGCATCCTCAACGGCATGATGGCGATCGACGCCGGTCGCACCGCCGTCGGACTCGTCCGCGTCGGGGAGAACTCCGAACGTCTCATCGAACGCGCACTCGACGCCGGCGCCGTCGGCGTGATCGTGCCGATGGTGAACACCGCGGCCGACGCGGTGCACGCGGTCGCCGCGACCCGCTACGCCCCGCTCGGTGTGCGCTCCTACGGGCCGGCACGGTCGGCGCTGCGGATCGGGCCGCGCCCTGCCGAGGCCAACGAGGCGACGGTCGTGATCGCGATGATCGAGACCCTCGAATCGCTCGAGAACATCGAATCCATCTGTGCCGTGGACGGTCTCGACGGCGTCTACGTCGGTCCGTCCGATCTGTCGATCGCGCTGGGCGGCGCTTACCCGTACGACCCGTCGATCGGCGAGGTGTACGAGCAGGCGTTGACCACCGTCGCCGACGCCGCGCGACGCCACGGGGTCGCGGCGGGTATCCACGCCCCCGACGGCGCCACCGCGGCACTGCGGATCGACCGCGGTTACACCTTCGTCTGCATCGCCAACGACCTCACGCACCTCGAGGTCGCCGCGGCCACCCACCTGCACGCCGCGCGGGCCGGCGTCCGGGACGCCGAGACCGTCTCGCGCTGAACCGTTCTCAGGTCAGTCGCACGCCCGAGATGGCGCGGGCGATCACGAGCTGCTGGATCTGCTCGGTGCCCTCGAAGATGTCGAAGATCTTGGCGTCGCGGTGCATCCGCTCCACCGGGTACTCGCGGGTGTAGCCGACACCGCCCAGAATCTGGATCGCGCGCTCGGTCGACCACACCGCGACGCGGCCGGCCTTGAGCTTGCTCATCGATCCCTCGGCCGCGGCGAACGGCTGCTTCGCCGCACCCATCCAGGCGGCGCGGCGCACCAGCAGTCGTGCCGCGTCGATCTCGGTGGCCATGTCGGCCAACAGGAACGAGATCGCCTGGTTCTCGATGATCGGCTTGCCGAACACCACGCGATCCTTCGAGTACTCGAGGGCGTACTCGTACGCGGCTCGAGCCACGCCGATCGCCATCGCGCCCACGGTGGGGCGCGTTGTCTCGAACGTCGCCATCGCGGCCTGGGCGCCGGTCTTGCGACCCTCCTTCGCACGAGCGATCTTCGCGTCGAGCTTCTCCTTACCGCCGAGCAGCGCGCTGCCGGGCACGCGGACGTCGTCGAAGAAGATGTCGGCGGTGTTCGAGGCGTGCAATCCGTGCTTGCGCAGCTTCTTCGGCGAGGCGATGCCCGCGGTGTCGGACGTGAGCACGAACGCCGCCTGTCCACGGGAGCCGAGGCCGGGCTCGACGACGGCCTGTACCACCAGCACGTCGGCGATACCGCCGTTGGTCACCCAGGCCTTCTGTCCGGAGATCACCCACTCGTCGGAGGCCTCGTCGTACTTGGCGGTGGTGCGCATGTTCGCCACGTCGGAACCGGCCTCGGGTTCCGAGGAACAGAACCCGGCGACCTTCACCTCGTCGGCGGTGCCGTAGCAGCGGGGGACCCACTCGATGATCTGCTCCACCGTTCCCGCCGCGGCGATCCCGGCCGCGGCCAGGCCCGTGCCCATGATCGCCAGACCGATGCCGCCGTCACCCCAGAAGAGTTCCTCGGTGAGGATCGGGAAGCTCTGGCCGCTCTCGTCCTCGCGCAGGTTCGACATGATCTCGAACCCGTAGAGCCCCGCCTTGGCTGCCTCCTGCAGCACCGGCCACGGCGTCTCCTCGCTCTCGTCGTACTCCGCCGCGGCGGGCCGGATCGTCTTCTCGGCGAACTCGTGCGCCCAGTCGCGAAGCGTGATGTGGTCGTCGGTCAGAGCCAGCGAGAACGTCATCGAACGCCTTTCGTACAGGTGAGGATCGGCGCGGAGTGACGCGATCTCCTCGACTCTAGGGTCGGGGGTCGTGGCGCGCCGAGAGATCGACGCAAGACCGGTCGTTGCCCGTCGGCAGACCCCGGCGCGCTGTGACCTTCTCCCATCGGCGGTGTCGGGGGCGCGCCGTACCGTTCGCCCATGGATCCCGGGATGGCACGCGGTCTGCTCGACGCCGAACGCGCGGAGGCATCGGCGCTCATCGACTCGATGCGTGCCCGTCTCGCAGCGGTCGTCGACGCGTCGATCGACGAACACGCCGATGACGAACACGATCCGGAGGGTTCGACGCTGGCGTTCGAACGAGGACAGCTCGTCGCCCAGATCGAACGGTCGACTCAGCGCGTCGCCGAGGTCGACGCGGCGCTGGCACGTCTCGAGGCCGGCACCTTCGGGCAGTGCCTCGACTGCGGCCGCGACATCGCAGAGGTGCGACTCGAGGCGCTGCCGGCCACCGGGGTCTGCATCAGCTGTGCCTCCCGGCGTCATCGATCGCGGTGGTGACCGCATTTACTTGCAGCGTGAAGTGAACTGCTGATACTTTTGCTTCACGCATGAAGTGAACTGATGCGTCCCCCTGCTCGACCGCCCGCGAAAGGCCCACCCATGACCACCACCCTGCCCCGCGATGTCGCCCTCCTGATCGCCCGAGTCGGCGTCGGCGTCGTGTTCCTCGCGCACGGACTGCAGAAGTTCGACGTCTGGGGATACTCCGGGACCAAGACGGCCTTCGCCGGGATGGGCGCTCCCGTCCCGGGCGTCTCGGCGTTCCTCGCGACGTGGATCGAGATCCTCGGAGGGGTCGCCCTCATCGCCGGCGTGTTGACGCCGATCGTCGGTCTCCTGCTGGTCGCGGACATGCTCGGCGCCTACTTCATCGCCCACATCGGCAACGGCATCTGGATCTCCGACGGCGGCTACGAGCTGGTGCTCGGACTCGGCGCGGCCGCACTCGTCATCGCCGCGGTGGGAGCCGGACGTTTCAGCGTCGACGCCGCCCTCGGTGATCGGCTGCCGTGGGTCCGCCCGGCCGCCGGCCCGGCACGCGCGCGGGTCGACGCCCGCTGACGAGACCGGGCTCAGCCGCGCTGTTCGGCGTCGAGGCTTGCCCGTAGTCGTGTGCCGATCTCGCGGAGGTGGCGGATCTGGGTCGCGGTGAGCGGGTCCAGGACGAGGCGCCGGACGGCATCGACGTGACCGGGGGCGGCGTCGACCACCACGGCCATCCCGGCATCGGTCAGCTCCGCGAGTGTGGAGCGACCATCGGCCGGGTCGGGACGGCGCACGAGCCATCCCCGTCCCTCCATACGCGCGGCCACCTGAGACAGCCGCGGCAGTTGCGACTGCGTGAACTCGGCGAGCTCGCTCATCCGCAGCGTGCGCTCGGGCGCATCGGACAGTCCGCCCAGGACCAGGTACTCGAAATGGGTGAGACCGGAGTCGCGCTGGAGCTGGCGGCTCAGTGCGCCGGGGAGCCGCATCATCACGGTGGTGAGTGCCATCCACGCGTCGAGCTCCTCGCTGTCGAGCCAGCGTGTGGAATCCTCCGGGGTGGGGTCGGCCATGCTGGGGAGCGTACTGCAGGCGCCAAAAACGCCGTCGCAGAACCGACTTGCGATCTGAACGGCCGGTTCGGGGTGAGGCCTCGATGGTCGCGTGTCCGATTCCGCGGAAGCCGGGTGTGATCGCCGTTACACTCGCGGTCATTCGACACCAGGCATAGGAGTTCCGATGACCGCCGATCTCGACCCGGGCCCGCAGACCGTCACCGACGGCCGGGGGCTGCTCACGGACTTCGTCACGCGGTGGGCGCAGGAACGTCCCGACGCCACCGCCATCACCTACGGCGAGACCTCGTGGACGTGGGAGCAGTGGGATCTGCGGATCCGGCGACTGACCGGGGCGTTGGCGTCGGCGGGCATCGGGCGCGGTGACACCGTCGCGTTCGTCGACAAGAACCACCCGGCGTGCCTCGAGGTCACCTTTGCCGTCGCCGCGCTCGGCGCCGCCGTCGCGATCGTCAACTGGCGCCAGGCCGGCGACGAACTCGTCCACGTCCTCGTCGACAGCGGCTCGACGCTGGTGATCGCGGGTGCCGAGTTCGCCGAGTCGGTCGGGGCGGTCGCCGACCGCGACACCGCGGTCACGCGCACGCTGATCGTCGGCGGGGACACTGGTGAAGGGGCCGACGACTACGAGGCCTTCCTGGCCTCGGGGGAGCCGACCTCGGCCGGTGCCGACGTCACCGACACCGATGCGCTGCTGGTCATCTACAGCTCCGGCACCACCGGCCGACCCAAGGGCGTGGTCCTCGATCAACATGCACTGATCACCCACACCGTCGACAACAGCGACGTGTTCCCCTACGCCGCAGGCGACATCAGCCTCGTGGCGATGCCGCTGTTCCACGTCGGCGGGATCTCGTACGCGTTCATCGGGATCCGCGCGGGGGTCCCGAGCATCATGACCCGCGAGCCCGACGCCGCGTCGCTGGTCGGCGCCTTCATGGCCGGTGCCACGCACGCCTTCTTCGTGCCGCCGGTGCTCGCCGGTTTCCTCGCCGCGGGCGACGGTGCCATCGGCGCGTTCGGCAAGCTCAAGTTCGTCGGATACGGCGCGGCCCCGATGCCGCTGCCCCTGTTGCAGCGGGCGTTGAACGCGTGGCCGCACATCGACTTCGTCCAGGTGTACGGGCAGACGGAGATCGCGGGCGTGGCCACGGTCCTACGTCCGGAGGTGCATCGGGATCCCGCGCGTGAACACCTGCTCGTATCGGTCGGCACCGCGCTGCCCGGCGTCGAGATCCGCGTGGTCGACGTGGTGACCGGCGAGGACATGGCCCCGGGCGAGGAGGGCGAGATCTGGCTGCGCACAGCGCATGCCATGACCGGATACCTCAACCGGCCCGACGCCACCGCGGAGACCATCACCGCGCAGGGTTGGCTGCGCACCGGCGACATCGGTCGCATGGACGCCGACGGGTATGTGTTCGTCGACGACCGGATCAAGGACATGATCATCACCGGCGGTGAGAACGTCTACGGACCCGAGGTCGAACGGGTGCTGATGGAGCACCCGGCGGTCACCGACGCGGCCGTGATCGGAGTCCCCGACGAGCGGTGGGGTGAATCGGTGAAGGCGGTGGTCGCGGTGTCGGAGCCCATCGACGCCGAACAGGTCATCGCGTTCTGTCGCACCCGCCTGGCCGGATACAAGTGCCCGCGCACGGTCGACGTGATCGACGCACTCCCGCGCAACCCCAGCGGCAAGATCCTCAAGCGCGAACTGCGTGCCCCGTTCTGGGAGGGCCAGGGCCGCCGGGTCTGACATCCACCCCGGACGTGAGCGCCGTGCGGCGGCGTTGGACAGTGGTGTGATGGGTGACGCGACGGTGGACAGCAGCGGGACCCCCATCGATCTCACCGGCGACGACTCGGCCGTGCGCGCCCGCATCGCCGACCGCCTCACGTCGTTGCCGTTCACCCGCGTCGATCCGCCGAACACGCGCCGGGCGGCGGTGGTCATCGCGGTCACCTCCGTCGACGGCGTCCACGGGATCTGGCTGACCAAACGTCCCGATCGGATGCGGGAACACCCCGGTCAGTACGCGTTGCCCGGTGGGCGTCTCGATCCCGGTGAGGACGACGTCGACGCCGGGTTGCGGGAACTGCACGAGGAGATCGGCGTGAACGTCGGCCGGGACGACGTCCTCGGGCGGCTCGACGACTACCCCACGCGGTCGGGATATGTGATGGCACCGATCGTGGTGTGGGCCGGACCCGACCGTGTGACCTCACTGAACGTCGACGAGGTCGCGACACTGTTCTTCATCCCGATGGACGAGGTGGCGGTGGAGCCGCGGTTCATCTCGATTCCGGAGTCGCCGCGCCCGGTGATCCAGCTGCCGATCGTGGGTGCGCTGGTGCATGCGCCGACCGCGGCGGTGATCTACCAGTTCGCCGAGGTGGTCCTCGCCGGACGCCACACCCGGGTGGACGAGCTCGAGCAGCCGGTGTTCGCCTGGCGCTGACCTGCGGAAACCAGATGTTCACCACGTATGTGCTCCCCGGTGGAATACATCCGGACCGTGGTCCGGTTAAATGGATGTCAGCAACGCGAACCGCCCCGGTTCACACCATCCCTGTAGGAGAAACCTCATGGCCGACACCATCACCACCACCGATCTCGCCGCGGGCACCTGGAATATCGACCCCGTCCACTCGGCCATCGCCTTCTCGGTCCGCCACCTGGTCGTCAGCAAGGTGCGGGGCACCTTCGACACCTTCAGTGGCGCGATCACCATCGCCGAGGACGGCACCCCGTCGGTCACCGCCGAGATCGATGTCACCTCGATCAACACCAAGAACGAGCAGCGCGACGGCCACATCAAGTCCGCCGACTTCTTCGACGCCGACACCCACCCCACCGCCACCTTCGTCTCGAAGTCCGTGGCGAAGAAGGGCGGCGACTACGTGCTCACCGGTGACTTCACCCTGAAGGGCGTCACCAAGTCGGTCGATCTCGACCTGGAGTTCAACGGCGTCAACCCCGGCATGGGACAGGGTGAGGTCGCGGGCTTCGAAGCCTCGGTCGAGTTGAACCGCAAGGACTTCGGCATCGACATCGACATGCCGCTGGAGACCGGTGGCGCCGTGGTCGGCGACAAGATCACCATCACCCTCGAGATCGAGGCGCTCAAGGCCGCCTGATCCCGGCAGCCACGGTAGGCGCGGTCATCTTCGCAGACGCGAGGGTGACCGCGCCAATCCTTTTCCGGGGCAATTAATTCAGGTGACGACGGCGACCGGGCCGCCTACCTTCATCGGTGAAAGTGATTACCGCACTCACCGATTGGAGGAAGATGATGACCACGTTGCATGTCGCCTGGGCGCCACGCGTCTCGCAGGTCCCCGATCGCCGGTCGGTGCTCGCGCGGTTCCTGCGCCCGCGTCGCGCGTCCACCAGGCTGACCGACGCGGAGCGGGTGGAACACCAGCTGCGCCGGCGCAATCGCAGGGAATTGGAACGCGCGGCGTGCCGCGCCGCCTACGACCAGCTCTGGTTCCGACGCTGATCGACGATCGATCAGCGGGGCGCGATGCCGTTCACCACCAGGTCGACGAGGCCGGTCAGATAGGCCTCGTCGACCTGTTGGTGTGTCAGCAGCAGGCGGGCGTAGATCGGTGCGTAGAGCGATTCCAGCGCCAGGCGGTGATCGACGGTGTCGGTGATCTCGCCGCGGGCGACCGCGCGCTCGAGGATGACGCCGACGGTGGCCATGCGGTCGTCGACGAGCCTTTGCCGGGCCTCGTCGAGCCGCCCGGAGTCGAGGGACATCGTAGCCAGCCGGAGCAGGGCCTTGCTCTGCGGCGACGAGAGTGAATCGCGCAGCCCGATCGTGAGTTCGAGGAGGTCGCTGCGGAGGTGGCCGGTGTCGGGGACGGTCACCGAACCGATGTCGATGTGGTTGAGCAGCGCATCGGTGATGAGCTGGTCCTTGGTTTTCCAGCGCCGGTAGACCGATGTCACATGTACGCCTGCAGCCTCGGCCACCGACGCGATCGTCACACCGTCGAAACCGGTGTTGAGCAGCTCGTTCACCGCAGCATTGAGGACCCCGTCGACGACCGCTTTACCGCGACGATGGGTCTTCTGGGGCGCTGACACGTCGGCGAGCCTATCGCAATGGGTGTTGCGTTATGTATATTTTCCGCAAAAGGTGTTGCGTTAGGAAGCGGTCACATTCTCGGCCGGTCCCCGTGTCACCCATGACAACACCGGGAGGGTGGTGACCGGCATGACAGGACGTGCGACAGCGCGTGTGCGCAGGCTCGGTGGCCGCAGTGCCCGGGAGCGTCTCCTCAACCCCTCCCGACTCCCCGGTTTCGGCCTGGTGCGGTCGGTCGCGGGCGAGTACCCGTTCGCCGGTCGCGACTGGGAATCGATCGATCCGGCCGAACGTCGGACCGTCGCGCGGCGTCTGATGACCATCGCGGTGCTCGGCATCGTGGTCGCCAACGTGGCGGTCGGTATCGAGACCGTCGTGCTCGTCGCGCTGGTCACCAGCGGCGGCGATCTGTCGATGATCTCCGAGGACGGGACGTCGATCGTCGCGGTCGCCCTCGCACTCGTCGTCGGGGTGGTCGTCGACCTCATCGCCGGTGTCTCGATGGTCCGCCCCCAGACCGCATGGTTCACCAGCGGCGAACCCGCCGACGCCCACCGCCGGCGCTCGGTGCAGCGGATGCCGATGCACGGCGTCGTCGCGACCGCCATGGGCTGGGCCGCCGGTGTCGCCACCTACGCGGTGGTCAGCGCCGACGCGTCACCGATCCAGATGCTCATCGTCAGCTGCGCCTTCGCGCTCGCCGGGGCGTCGTCGGGCTGTGTCACCTACATGGTGCTCGAGCGCGCCGGCCGTCCCATGGTCGCCGCCGCGATGCGCGACGCACCGCCGCGCCGGCCGATGCTGGGTGTGCGCGAACGCATGATCGTGCTCTGGGTGGTGTGCAGCGGCGTGCCGCTGGTCGGCATGTTGATGATGAACATCGGCCGCGCGATCGGGTGGGTACCTCCGAGTCACACCGCCCTCGACGTGCCCACGGTCGTGCTGTCGGCCATCTGTCTGCTCAGTGGCGCCCGCGCGATCGCGCTGGTGTCGAAGTCGATCACCGACCCCCTGCGTGGCCTGCGCCGCGCCGTCGACCGCGTGGGAGAGGGCGGATACGACACCAGGGTCGACGTCTACGACTCCTCGGAGCTCGGGGTGCTGCAGCACGGCTTCAACGAGATGGTCGACGGCCTCACCGAACGCGAGCGGCTGCGCGACCTGTTCGCCCGCCACGTCGGCAGTGAGGTCGCAGCACAGGCGTTGTCACACGATGTCGGCATGCACGGCGTGAACACCGACGTCGGCGTGCTGTTCGTCGACATCGAGGGATCCACCCGTTTCGCCGAGTCGGCCGATCCCACGGTCGTCGCGGAGATGCTCAACCGCTTCTTCACCATCGTCGCCGAGGTCGTCGAACGCCACCACGGCTTCATCAACAAGTTCGAGGGTGACGCCGCGCTCGCGGTGTTCGGCGCACCCAACGCCATGGACGACCCGTCGGCCGCGGCACTGCGCGCCGCCCGTGAACTCGGCGCGGAACTCGAGGCCCTGCACCCGCTGCGGGTGGGTATCGGGGTGTCGGCGGGCCGTGTGTTCGCGGGCAACATCGGCGCGGAGACCCGCTACGAGTACACGGTGATCGGTGATCCGGTGAACGAGTGCGCCCGCCTCGCCGAGGTCGCCAAGAGTGCGAAGTCGAACGTGCTCGCCGGCGGCGCGGCCGTCGCGGACCTGCTGGGCGACGCGCCCGCCACCGACAGCGATGCCGACGACACCGACGCCGGCTCCGAGATCGTGGCCCACGACGAGATGTGGGAGTGGGTGTCGATGGGGTCGATCACCCTGCGCGGCCGAGGCGCGGCGACCGAACTCTTCGCGCCGATCGACCTCCTGCCCGACGGGGAGTCCCCGATCACCGATCTCGTCGACGGCCTCATCCGCAGGCCGCTGTCGATCCTGCGCGGCCGTCGCTGACCCTGCCGGGGTTCAGGGTGTCGGGGACGCCAGGCGCGCCAGATCCACGTTGCCGCCGGAGAGGATGACCCCGACACGCAAGCCTGTGAAGCCGTGTCGGTCGTCGAGTGCCGCGGCCACACCCAGTGCGGCGGTCGGTTCGATGACGAGCTTCGCGCGGGTCGCCACCAGGTGCATCGCCGCGATCAGCGCGGTGTCGTCGACGGTGAGGATGTCGATGACCCGCTCGGCGATGACGCCGAACGTGTGCTCGCCGAGGTGGGTGGTCTGCGCCCCGTCGGCGATGGTGCGCGGCGGGTCGATCGTCACGATCGACCCCGACCGCAGTGAGCGCAGCCCGTCGTCGCCGGCCGCCGGTTCCACCCCGTAGACGCGGGTGTGCGAGGCGAGCCCACCCGCGGCCAACAGCGAGCCGCTCAGCAGCCCGCCCCCGCCGAGGGGCACCAGCAGCACGTCGAGATCGGTGACGTCGGTGAGCAGTTCGAGCGCTGCGGTGCCCTGCCCGGCGATCACGTCGGGGTGGTCATACGGCGGGATAACCGTCGCCCCGGTCCGCTCGGCGATGTCGGCCGCGATCGCCGCGCGGTCCTCGGTGTAGCGGTCGTAGCGCACGAGGGTGCCGCCGTATCCCTGCGTCGCGGCCACCTTCGGTGCGGGTGCGTCGTGCGGCATCACGATGGTCGCATCGATGCCGTGCAGTCGGGCGGCCAGCGACAGCGCCTGGGCGTGATTGCCCGAGGAGAACGTCACGACACCGCGCCGCCGCACCTCCGGGTCGAGCCGGGCGACGGCGGTGTAGGCACCGCGAAACTTGAAGGCCCCCATCCGTTGCAGGTTCTCGCACTTGCAGAACAGGTGTGCACCGGCGGCGTCGTCGATCGCCGTCGAGGTGATGACCGGCGTGCGGTGGGCGACACCGGCGAGCGTGGACGCGGCGTCCTCGACATCGGCGAACGTCAACGGCTCCGGGGTCACCGGGTCCGGGGTCACGGGGTCGGCCATGAGCGCGACCCTACCCACGCGACCGGGTCGCGCTCTGGAGAACATCGGCGCGGGTGGGCGCGGGTAGCATCGGCGCCGTGAGCACATGGTCGACGAACGACATCCCGGATCAGACCGGCCGCACGGTGGTCATCACCGGCGCCAACAGCGGCCTCGGCGCCCAGGCGGCCAAGGCTCTCGGCGCCGCGGGGGCGACGGTGATCCTGGCCTGCCGCACGGTGTCGAAGGCCGAACCGGTGGCCGCGGAGATCGGCCCCAACGCCTCGGTGGCCGCGCTCGATCTCGCCGACCTGTCGTCGGTGCGGGCGTTCGCCGCGGGCGTCGATCACCTCGATGTGCTGATCAACAACGCCGGCGTGATGGCCGTCCCGAAGTCGCGCACCGCCGACGGTTTCGAGATGCAGTTCGGCACAAACCATCTCGGTCATTTCGCGCTGACCGGCCTGCTGCTGCCGAAGATCACCGATCGGGTCGTCACCGTGTCGTCGTTCGCCCACGCGATCGGCAAGATCGATCTCGATGATCTCAACTACGACCACCGCCGGTACGAACGGTGGTCGGCCTACGGTCAGTCGAAACTCGCGAACCTGATGTTCGCGTTCGAGCTGGCGCGCAAGCTGGGCCGATCGGGTTCGTCGGTGTCGTCGATGTGCGCCCATCCCGGTTACGCCAGCACCAACCTGCAGTCGCACACCGAGTCGTTCTACGACCGGTTCATGAAGCTGAGCAACCTCGTCGCGCAGTCGGCCGCCGACGGCGCACTTCCCGAGCTGTACGCGGCGACCTCGCCCGAGGCGGCGTCGGGTGCGTTCTACGGTCCGCGTGGTCTCGGTGGGCTGCGGGGTGCACCCACGCTCACCAAGCCGCTGCCCAAGGCGCGCAACGAGAGTGTCGCCCAGTCGTTGTGGGTCGCATCGGAGAAGCTGACGGGCGTCTCGTTCGATCTGTGATCGCGCGGGGTTGACCCGTTCGCTCCCGTCGGTAACAGTCGCTTTCGCGGGGTCAGCGCTGTACCTTGTCACCGATCAGCACCCGCGTTGATCGGAGACCTGTCGTGACCAGCCCTGATGAACCGAAGCCGGAGCAGTCGTCACCGCCGAGTCCCGCGGGTGAGCCCCCGACGTATCCGCCGACCTATCCGCCGGCCGGGTCACCGCCAGGGTCTGCACCGCCGCCGTACGGGGCCGCGCCCTACGGTGCTGGGCCCTACGGCGAACCGCCGAAGAAGTCGCGAAAGAAGTTGTTCGGCATCATCGGCGGTGTCGTGGTGCTGCTTCTCGTGGTCGTCGTGATCATCGGGGTCGTCGCCTCCAAGGACACCATCACCGACATCAACGACGCCAAGGCCGGCGACTGCATCACCGTGAGCGGCAGCAGCACCGACGCCACCCCCAAGACGGTGAACTGTGCCGGTGACACCTTCAACTTCGTCGTCGCCGAGAAACTCGACGGCGGCGCGAACTGCGCCAATGAGCAGTACTCCCAGCTGACGCAGAAGGACAAGGGCAAGTTGTGCCTGGTCCCGAACATGCAGGTCGACAAGTGCTATCAGCTCGCCGGGCCGGGTGGATCGATCACCGACTTCACCGAAGTCGAGTGTGGCGCGGCGCCGGCCGAGGGTGGCGCCCAGGTGGTGACGGTGAAGAACCGTGAAGACGGCACCGAGATCGATTGTGCCGACGGCATTCCCGTCACCTTCGAGAAACCCAAGCCCCTCGGCTACTGCCTGGCCATCAACAACGCGACAGGCTAGCCACCGCTGACTGTGCCGGTGGTGCTGACTGTGTGGAAAGCCGGCCGGTGGTGCTGACTGTGTGGAAACGGCCGTCGAGTGTGCTCACCACACAACGTGAGCCGACGACGAAACGACGCACACTCGGCGACCGGCTTCCGCACCGTCAGCGGCAGTAGAACGCAACCAGATAAGCGAAATACACCAGCTTTCAACACTATTCACTGAAATCAATCGCCCAACCCTCGAACATCCGTGCTAGCATAGATGTACAGATCCACCTGGGGAGGGGGCAGGCCGATGAACGCTATCAAAGCGGATTACGCTGCCCTGGAACAGATTGTGGACAGGATTCTTTCGGCGGACTCCACCTCGTGCACCGAGGAGGAGGTCGCGGATCTCGCCATCCGCCGTGAGCGCATCACCCGCCAGCTGGAAGCCGCCGGCAACCGCCGGATCCTCGAGGTCTCGGACCGTGACGCCCACCGCGCCGTGGGGTGTGTGAACCTGACCGAGTTCCTGCGGACGACAGTGCGCGTGACGCAACCGAAGAAGCGGCTCAAAGAAGTGCAGGCGCTCGAACCGATGCACGCCATGACCGGCGAGAAGCTCTCACCGGTGTGCCCGAACACCGCACGAGAGCTCGCCGCGGGTTCGATCGGCCCCGACCACGTCCACGCCGTCCTGGATGTGATGGCCAAGATCCCTACCGCGGTCGAGCCCGAGCACCGCGCGTTCGCGGAGCAGACCCTCGCCGAGTTCGCAACGACGCTGACCCCGAGGGAGATCGCCGCGGCCGGTGTGCGGATGCTGGCGCACCTCGATCCCGACGGGACCCTCACCGATGATCGTGATCGAGCCCGGAACCGGAAACTGTCGCTGGGTTGCCAGGACTCGCAGCTCATGTCGAAACTCACCGCCACACTGGATCCGGTCACCCGCGCCCTCTTCGATGTGGTGCTTGCGAAATGGGCGGCACCGGGGATGAACAATCCCGACGACGAGCAGTCACCCGCGGGCGACGGCAATGACGTCGACCCTGCCGTGCTGCGCGACGCGGCGGATCGGGACTGCCGATCGCAGTCCCAGCGGAACCATGACGCGCTCAAATCCATACTTGCTGCTGCCGTGAACGGAGGCCTGCTCGGCGGCTCGCATCGCGGGTTACCGCCGCAGATCATCGTCTCGATCACCGACGCCCAACTCCGCGAGCACGCAGGCGTCGCACGAACCGCCACCGGCAGCGATCTACCGATGACCGACGTGATCAAACTGGCCGCCGACGCCCAGACGCACCTCGCGGTGTTCAGCGACATCACCAACGAGCCGCTGTTCCTCGGGCGCTCACGCCGGTTGGCGTCCCAGTCGCAGAGGTTGATGGCGTTCGCGCAATACCGCGGTTGCAGCAAAGACGACTGCGGTGTCCCGTTCGCCTACACTGAGATGCACCACGCCGAGGCCGACTGGGCCGATGGCGGGCTCACCGACTCCCCGCACATGGCCCCCGCCTGCGGAGCCCACAACCGGGCCGTCGGGATCGAACCTCACCAGTGGGTCACCGAGAAGATCGCCGACGGCCCTGACAAAGGTCGCTACGGTTGGCGTCACAACACCGACCCACCAGGCACGGCGAGAGCCAACCACCTTCATCGGATCGACGGACTCCTCGAACGCCACCTGGCCGAGGGTGGAGACGAATCATGCGATGAATCGACACACCTGGTGCAGCGCGCCGTCGACATCACCTGGCCGCGGATGCACCTGAACCCGGCTGCCTAGCGCGTCACCACAACCCGGTGGGCCTGAACTGGATGCTGATCCTCGGTCCGACTCCGGTGACCTTGGGTACCGCGTGTTCCCAGGTGCGCTGGCAGCTGCCACCCATGACGAGCAGGTCGCCCTGCGCGACAACGAACTTGAGAGATGCGCCGCCTCCGCGTGGACGCAGCATCAGCGGACGGGGCGCGCCGAGCGACACGATCGCCACCATCGTGTCCTCGGTGCTCCCACGTCCGATGGTGTCGCCGTGCCAGGCGACACTGTCGGATCCGTCGCGATAGAGGCACAGGCCTGCGGTCGCGAAGCCCTCGGGGAGTTCGGGTCGGTAGTGCGCCGACAGCGTGTCGCGCATCGTCGCGAGAAGGGGATGGGGGAGCGCGACACCCTCGCCGTACTGGCAGAGGAGCCGGGGCACGTCCACGACACGGTCGTACATGGCGCGCCGCTCGGCCCGCCACGGCACATCGTCGGTGAGACGCTCATGGAGCTGCGCGGCGCCGGCAATCCATCCCGGTGCGACATCGACCCACGCGCCGTCGGTGAGGGTGCGCCGCACGATGATCGGTGCGAGGGCGGAGCATGTCGGCTCGTCGGTTGCCTCGTCGAACAGGGAACCCTGTAGCCCGGCCGCACTCATCGCTCGAGTCTAGCTGTGATCGAACACGTGTGCGAGGGGTTCGCAGGTCACCGCCGTAGCGCGCGGAGGCGCTCGGCCCCCTCGATCAGGACCTCGTCACGCTTGGCGAACGCGAACCGGACCAGGTGCGACCAGTTCTCCCTCCGGTCGACGAAAGCGCTGACCGGCACCGCGGCGACACCGATCCGCGCCGGCAGGTCCCGACACAACTGCTCGCCGTCGGTGTATCCGAGGGGGCGTGGATCGGCGCAGACGAAGAACGTCCCCTCGGTGCGGTGGACGTCGAAACCCACGTCGCGAAGCGCCCCCGACAGCAGGTCGCGCTTGCGCTCGAGCGCCGCACGCGACGCATCGACCCAGTCCATCTCGTGGTTCAGCGCGTGCGCGACCGCCGGTTGGAAGGGGCCGCTGCCGACATACGACATGAACTGCTTGGCCGTGCGCACCGCGGCGACGAGACGGGCGGGGCCGGACACCCAGCCGACCTTCCACCCGGTCACGTTGAACGTCTTGGCCGCGCTCGACACCCGCAACGTGCGCTCGGCCATCCCGGGCAACGCCGCGATCGTCGCGTGCGAGCGGCCGTCGAAGACGAGGTGCTCGTAGACCTCGTCGCTCACCACGATCACGTCGTGGCGGATGCAGGCGTCGGCGATCGCCGCGAGATCGTCGTCGGAGAGGACCGTACCGGTGGGGTTGTGGGGACTGTTGACGATGACCATCGCGGTGTTGTCGGTGATGGTCGTCGCGAGTGCGTCGCGGTCCAGGACGAACCCGTCGCCGTCGGCGACGAGCGGCACGGTGGACCGGAACGCACCGGCCATCGCGGTCGCCGCGGCGTAGGCGTCGTAGAACGGCTCGATGAGCACCACCTCATGGCCGGGCTCCACCAATCCGACAACCGCCGCGGCGATCGCCTCGGTGGCGCCGACGGTGATGAGGACCTCGGTGTCGGGATCGTAATCGATTCCCACACAACGGGACTGATGATCGGCGACCGCGTGCCGCAGCACCGCGACACCCGGGCCGGGCGGGTACTGGTTCTGGCCGTCGGCGATGGCGGCACACGCGGCGTCGAGCATGGACTGCGGACCGTCGGTGTCGGGGAAACCCTGACCGAGGTTGATGGCGTCGTGTTCGGCGGCGAGCTGCGACATCTCGGCGAAGATGGTGGTCGCGAACGGCGCCAGGCGGGCAACGGTGGTCATGGGATCCAGGCTGTCACACCCCCGGCGGGGCGTTCGTCGTTGGCAGTAGTCTCGGTCACAGGCCCAGTTCGGCCCGCAGACGAGGAAGCGGAGGGAGTGCGATGACCGGTCCCGAGGACTCGCCGCCGCCCGGGTGGGCCCCCGCCGACGGCGCCCCGTCTTCGGGATCAGCCGTCCCGCCGCCGCCCTACTACCCGCCGCCCGGTTCCCCGAACCCGCCGCCGCAGGTGCCGTATTACCCGCCACCGGGACAGCAGGCCCCGTTCCCGGCGGGTCCCGGCCCGTACGGTCCCGGGGTGCCGGCGGCAGCGATGGGGTACGGGATGAGCCCGTACGGCACCCCGCCGCCACGTCGTTCCCGACTGAAGTGGGTTCTGCTCGCGGCCGGGGTGATCATCGCGCTGATCGGCGCGATCGTGGTGGCCTTCGCCGTGCTGAACCGCGACACCATCACCCGCATCGACGACGTGTCGGTGGGCAGTTGCATCACCGTGACCGGCGAGAAGAACGATGCGACACCGAAGAAGGCCTCATGCGATGAGCAGTCGTTCAACTTCATCGTCGCCCAGAAGACCGACAGTGCATTCAGCGTCTGCGGCGACCCCCTCGACGCCCAGCTGACCCAGGACGATCGCGGCAAACTGTGTCTCGTGCCGAATCTCCGGACCGGCAAGTGTTACGTGTTCCCCACCGCGAACGGCTCGATCGTCGATTTCGCCGAGATCGACTGTGCTGCAGCCGCACCGGAGGCCGGAAACCTCGCCGTCAAGGTGGTCGACCGGGTCGAGTCCGCGTCGGTGAACGTGTGCACCGCGGGGACGCCGCTGCAGTTCACCCGTCCGAAACCGCTCACCTACTGCGCCACCCTGCTGACCCCGCGATGACAGGATCTCGTCCGTGACCCACCCCGGCTTCGGGCCGCCACCCCTCGGCCCGCCCTCTCCCTACGGGGGATACCCGCCGCTGCCGTCGGCGCGACGACGCGCGGTGCCGCCGATCCTCTGGCTCGCCCTCGTGGTCATCCTCGGACTCGTGATCGCCGTCGCGGTGTTCGCGTTCACGAACATCCACAACCGTGTCGACTCCACCGACGACGTCGCCGTCGGTGACTGCGTCTCGGTGAAGAACACCGACGACGACGAGGTGACCGTCCGGCGGGCCAGCTGCGGTCGCGACGCGGTCACGTACTACGTCGCGAGCAGGTCGGACCTGTCGCGGTCGCGATGCGCGGGTCCGGCCTACGACCAGGTGTCGCTCTCCGGCGACGGATCGCTGTGCCTGTCACCGAATCTGCGCGAGGGGCGGTGCTACGAGATCGGCTCACGGTCGGCGTTCGTCGACCGCGCGTGCACCGCGATCGCCCGTGGATCGAACACGATCGTGCAGGTCGCCCGTCGCACCGCAGGTGACATGACGCCGCAGTGTCCCTCGGGTAGTCGGGCGGTCGGCTTCGCGCTCCCGCGTCCCGTCGGTTACTGCCTGGCGCCGCCCTCGGGCACACCCACCTGAACCGACGCGGTGCGGCGGCTCAGCCGATCGCCGGCCCGAGCAGGTCGTCGGCGTCGGTGATGCGGTAGGCGTACCCCTGCTCGGCCAGGAAACGCTGGCGGTGCGCGGCGTAGTCGGCGTCGAGGGTGTCGCGGGAGACCACCGAGTAGAAGTGGGCCTGACCCCCGTCCTTCTTCGGGCGCAGCAGCCGGCCGAGGCGCTGCGCCTCTTCCTGACGTGACCCGAAGGTGCCCGAGACCTGCACGGCGACAGACGCTTCGGGCAGGTCGATGGAGAAGTTGGCGACCTTGCTCACCACCAGCGTCGAGACCTCGCCGCGACGGAACTGATCGAACAGGATCTCGCGGTCCTTGTTCTTCGTCGACCCCTGGATCACCGGGGCGTCGAGCGCCGCACCGAGCTCTTCGAGCTGATCGATGTAGGCCCCGATGATCAGCGTCGGCGACCCCTCGTGGCGCGCGAGGATCGACTTCACCACGTTGACCTTGGTGTGCGCGGTCGAACAGAGCTTGTACTTCTCCTCGGGCTCGGCCACGGCGTACTGCAGTCGCTCCTCGTCGGTGAGCGTGACGCGGACCTCGATGCAGTCGGCGGGCGCGATCCAGCCTTGCGCCTCGATGTCCTTCCACGGTGCGTCATAGCGTTTCGGGCCGATGAGGCTGAACACATCGCCCTCGCGGCCGTCCTCACGCACCAGCGTCGCGGTGAGTCCGAGGCGACGTCGTGACTGCAGGTCGGCGGTCATCCGGAACACCGGTGCGGGCAGCAGGTGCACCTCGTCGTAGATGATGAGTCCCCAGTCGCGGGAGTCGAACAGCTCGAGGTTGCGGTACTCGCCCTTCGAGCGACGGGTCATCACCTGATAGGTCGCGATGGTGACCGGACGGATCTCCTTGCGCTCGCCGGAGTACTCGCCGATCTCCTCCTCGGTCAGCGAGGTGCGGGCGATCAGCTCGCGCTTCCACTGTCGACCCGCGACGGTGTTCGTCACCAGGATCAGGGTGGTGGCGCCGGCCTTGGCCATCGCCGCGGCACCGACCATCGTCTTGCCCGCGCCACACGGCAGCACGACGACGCCCGAGCCACCGGCCCAGAACGAGTCGGCCGCCATCTGCTGGTAATCGCGGAGCTCCCAATCGGTTTCGGCGAGTTCGATGGGATGGGCCTCGCCGTCGACATATCCGGCGAGATCCTCCGCGGGCCAACCGATCTTGAGCAGCAACTGCTTGATGTGGCCGCGCTCGGACGGGTGCACCACGATGGTGTCGTCGTCGAGACGCGCGCCGAGCATCGGGGCGATCTTCTTGTGTCGCATCACCTCTTCGAGCACCGCCCGATCGAGGCTGACCAGGGTCAGGCCGTGGACGGGGCTCTTCACCAGCTGCAGCCGACCGAAGCGGCCCATCGTGTCGACGATGTCCATCAGCAACGGCTGCGGCACCGCGTAGCGGGAGAAGCTGACCAGCGCGTCGACCACCTGCTCGGCGTCGTGGCCCGCAGCACGCGCGTTCCACAGCGCGAGCGGGGTGATGCGGTAGGTGTGCACGTGCTCGGGGGCACGTTCGAGCTCGGCGAACGGCGCGATGGCGCCACGCGCGGCGGGCGCATCGGGGTGGTCGACCTCGAGGAGCAGGGTCTTGTCGGACTGGACGATCAAAGGGCCTTCGGTCACCGATCCATTGTCCACGGTTTTCGGCGGGCGTGTTCTGGCCGGGTGACCGGGCCCCACCACCCGTCGGACTGACGACAGGCGTCAGCTCATCGCAGATCGGACCCGGTACGGTTTCTCCGTGTTGTCGCCGTACGACCCCACCTGGCAGTCATCCTTTGCGAGTGCCGCCGCTCACCTTCGCCAGCACGGCAACCCTCAGCGGCTCATCGAGCACATCGGTTCGACCGCGATCCCGGGAATGATGGCCAAGCCGATCATCGATCTGGCCGTGTGCTTGTCGACCGAGAACGAACTGGACAGGTATCTCGCGCGGTTGGAGACGCACGGATGGCGAGTGCGCAGCGGGGTGACGTCCCACGAAGTTCTCTTGTTCGAGGTCAACGGAGTGAGGGAACGGATTGCGCACTTCTTCCGACCCGGCGCCTGGCCTACCGCTCATCAGCGGGTGTTCAGGGATTGGCTCCGGTCTCATCCTGCTGACGCGGAGCTGTATGCCCAGGCAAAGATCCAGGCCGCCGCGGAGCAGAACTACAACGCAGCGAAGACATCGACCGTGCAAGAGATCATGAACCGTGCCAGAACGGCTCGCGGACTTCCCGTCGTGGACATCAACGACAAGTAGGTCCTCCTGTCTGAGGCCCCGTAGGCCAGTAGCACGGCTGACGCCACCGGCGCACGGACAATGTCCAGCTCCAGAGCGTCGCGTTCAGTGGAACGAAGAGTTCGAACTCCCCGCGACGGTGCTGAACTCGCTTTCTGTACACAAAATGCACCGCTCGGGGTCGGCGCGTGGAATCTCCACACGCCCGGACCTATCGGTGCACCTTGTGTATCGAATCGGAGCCTTCGCGGCGTCACGACCCCTCGAGCAGCTCCACCGAGGTGATGCGGTGCAGGGCGTAGCGTTCGTCGGCGCCGTCGGCATCGTTGACGACCAGTTGACCTGCGCCGACGAGCTTCGGGAGCACGACGTGCTTGCTCGCCGAGCCGTGTGCGTCGACGTAGCCGATGCGCACCTCGCGACCCACGCGCATCGCCAGTTGCAGCAGCGCGGTCGCCGGTTCGCCGCCCCCGGCCCGAACCGCGCTCGTCGACTGCGCCGGCACCGCCGAGACGGCCGTGTCCTGCATCCGCATACGCGTGACCACCGTCGCCAACTGATCGGTGTTCGGGGTGGGCGGACGGCGCGCCGAGCGGCGCTGGTTGCGCTGGATGGGGACGCGTGCGCCGCGCTCGCGGAGATCGACCAGGTCGCCGGCACTGTCCTCACCTGCGGGCGCGAAACCGGCCGCGCGCAGCTCGTCGAGCACCTGACGTAGCGGGGCCTGGGACACCGCGACGGTGGGGGCGAGCGCCCGCAGCGCCAACGCCTCGGTGACCGGCGACGACAGCACCGCCGCCAGCGTGGTCGCGTCCTCGCAGCGGATGAACGACGATGCGACACCGACGCGCAGCTGACCGTGCCGACGAGCGACGTCGTCGATGAGGTATTCGAGCGACTGCGGTACCGGGGTCTTCGAATGCGCGGTGAAGAAACCCATCAGCTCGGTGCCGGTGCGCCCGGTGTCGAGGGCGCGGCGCACCGAGGTGTCGGTGACGCGATACACCGATGCGGCGCCTCCGGATTCGAGGTCGGCGACCAACGCGAGCTCGGCCGACAGCTCGGCGGTCAGCGGTCCGGGCGCGGTCACCGTGAGATCGGCCTGGGTGAGGAAGAAGTCGATGGGATCGGGCAGCGCCTTCGCCATCGCGGCGACCACCGGTTTGTCGACATCGAGCGCGGTGGCGTCACGTTCGGCCATCGTCAGCAGCGCGCGACCCGACGCGGTCAGCGCGCCGTGTGCGACGAGCCCCAGTGCGCGGGCCTCCTCGAGGGTCGCCTCGACGAGTCGGCGGGACAGCCGGCGCTGCCACCGCGGGTGGCGCCAGGCGATCAGCGACATCAGTGCGTCGACGTCTATCGACTTCCCCGGGGCGCCGGCAGTCAAAGCGCTCAACACCATTCGTCGTTCGACCACGGCCGACACGTCGTAGAGGTCGCCGGCCAGCGATGGGATGGGCGACCCCTCGGTGCTCGCCTCGCCGATCTGCCACGGCCGCCGCGGCAGCGTCAGCCAGGCGTCGGCGATGGCGAACCAACGCCGCTCGGGTGGTTGGTGCAGCCACGGGTCGGCCGACACCGTCGGCGCCCAGGCCGGCTCGCCGCTCTCCAGCGGCGGGTCGGGGAACCCGCTGTCGATGAGGCGGGCACCGGCCAGCAGTTCCACCACGAGACCCTGTCGCGTGGAGTCGATCCCGGTGGTCTTGCACAGCTTGCGCAGTTCGCGGACGCCCAGGCCACCGGCACGCAACACCAGAGCCGGGGTGCGGCCCAGCGCGTCGACGGTGTCGGTGAGGTGTCGCAGCAGTTCCAGGGCCTCGCCACCGGCGGCCGCCTCCACGTCGGCGACGGTGAACTTCCGCGCCCCGGCCACCGCCACCAGCGCCGGCTCGCGCAGATCGTGTGGCTCACCGGGCTTCTCGCCGCGCAGCAGCTGTCCGAGGACGGGCGGCAGCTCCACGGTCTGGTCGTCGACGCGGGCCAGCAGGCCCAGCGACACCAGCCGCGGGACGGGGCGCTGCGGATCGGCGTCGGGGGCGGCGTCGCGGGTGCGGCCCAGCGGCGACCCGGTGGCGAGGGTGTCCAACAGTTCGCGTTCGCGCTCGCTGACCGACGAGAGCGTGTCGGAGATCTCGGCGAGGGTCTGATCGGCGAGTGGACCGGTGAGATGCAGTGCGCGGGTGGGCAGCAGGGCCGGGGTGTGGGCCCCGGTCATCAACTCGGTGTCGGGACCCCACACGAGCGCACGGGTGCGCAGCAGGTCGAGTCGCGCGACGATGTCGTCTTTCTCGGCTCGTCCGTCGAGTGCTTCGACCACCGCGTCGACCGAGGTGGGGACGCCGATGCGTCGGCGTGAGGTGTCGGTGCCGAGGCGGATCGTCTGTTCGGCGACGGCCACCGTCAGGAGGTCGAGGTCGTCGGCCGCGAGGTTGATCGACGGCCCGGCGAGTGCACGCTGGGCGAGGACGGCGGTGCCGGCGGGTGGGGGACTGGCGAGATCGGGGCGCGCGGACATCAGCGCGACGAGCTGGTCGTCGGTGCGGGCGGCGAGGTCGGCCGCGAGCCCGCCGGGACCTGCGGCATCGATCGAGCCGTCGCGTCGATCCCCAGAACTCATCCCACCGATGATAGGGACCGCTCTCATGGCAGAATGACCGCCGTGGCTGAAAAGAAGAGATACGTCGACAACGGCTGGCCCCAGTCGGACGAGGGTGATCACGAGCACGCCGTGTCGGAGTTCGCCGCCAGCATCTCCGGCGCGTTGTCGCCCTTCGGCGATGTCGAGTTCCCGCTGCCGGTCGATCAGCTGCCGTACACGCACGCCAAGACCACTCCCAACCGCTGATCTGTGTCTGATCCCGCCGGTGGTGGGCTCACCCACATCGACGAGACCGGCGCGGCGCGCATGGTCGACGTCGGGGGCAAGGTCGTCAGTGATCGTGTCGCCGTGGCCGGCGGGACGTTCCGTACCACCGCGCAGGTGATCGACGCCCTGTCCGACGGTGCGCTCGCCAAGGGTGATGCCCTCGCGACCGCCCGCATCGCGGCCATCATGGGCGCCAAACGCACCCCCGACCTCATCCCGCTGTGTCACCAGGTGGCGTTGTCGTCGGTGGCGGTCGATTTCGCGATCGCGGCCGACAGCATCGACGTCACCGCGACCGCTGCGACCTCCGACCGCACCGGGGTGGAGATGGAGGCCCTGACCGCTGTCGCGGTGGCCGGTCTGACCCTGCACGACATGGTCAAGGCTCTCGATCCGTGGGCGAGCATCACCGACATCCGTCTGCTCACCAAGTCCGGTGGCAAGCGCGGCACCTGGACCCGATGACCACCCACACCGCGCGCGTCGTCGTCTCGTCGAGTCGGGCCGCGGCCGGTGTGTACGCCGACCGCACCGGGCCCGTGATCGCGGCATGGCTCGGTGAACGCTCGATCGAGGTCGACGATGTCGTGGTGGTCGCCGACGGGGACGGCGTCGGGGTCGCGCTGCGCGCCGCCATCGACGACCAGGTGTCGTTGATCATCACCACCGGCGGCACCGGACTGCACCCCACCGACCTGACGCCCGAACAGACCCGCGCCGTGCTCGACCGCGAGATCCCGGGCCTCGCCGACGCCGTGCGCGCTGCCGGGGTCGACAAGGTCCCCACTGCGATCCTCTCGCGGGGCACCGCGGGCATCGCCGGCACGACACTGATCGTGAACCTGCCCGGCTCCACCGGCGGAGTGAAGGACGGCCTCGCGGTGCTCGAACCGGTGCTCGCGCACGCGCTCGATCAGATCTGCGGCGGCGACCACTGATGGCCGCGGTCGTCGCACGCGCTGTCGTGACCGCCGACGTCATCGATCTGGCCGACCACGAACAAGCCGTCGAGACCGCCGCCGACGGCGCCGCGGGCGCGGTCGTCGGTTTCGTCGGGGCGGTCCGCAACCACGACGGTGGTCGCGACGTGCGCGCACTGCACTATTCGGCGCACCCCACCGCCGGCGATGTCGTGGCCGAGGTCGTCGCGAAGGTCGCCGCGGAATCAGACGGCGTGCGGGCGATCGCCGTGTCGCATCGGGTCGGCGATCTCGTGATCGGTGACGCCGCGCTCGTCGTTGCCGTCGCGGCCGATCACCGCCGCGCCGCGTTCGACACCTGCGCGCGCCTCGTCGACGACGTCAAAGAGGCCCTGCCGGTCTGGAAGCACCAGATCTTCGCCGACGGCAGCGACGAATGGGTCGGCTCGGCCTGACGGTTCGGCACGCTCGGCGGCGACAACGGCACGCTCGGCGGCGACAACGGCACGGTCGGCGGCGACAACGGCACGGTCGACGTGGAGTTTCGGCACGGTCGGGGAATGGAAAAGGGCCCCGCACGGACCTGAGGTCACGTGCGGGGCCCTTCGTCTCAGAGAGTCGGTGCCGTCAGACGGTCACCGGGGCAGAAGACCCTTGTTCTGGTTGAACAGGGCGATCTGGCCTGCGTCGAGCTGGAAGCCACTGCGCTTGGCCTGCTCCCAGAACCCGGCGATCGCGGGGTTGATACCCGGTCGCTTCACGGCCTCGTCGATCTGCTTCTTCACGTCGTCGGTGGTCTTGGCCGCAGTCTCCTGCAGGGCCTTGACCGGGGCCGAGGCCTCGCCGTCGAAGCTCGGGGCCTTGAACTCGGGGAGCTTCGGCACGTCGGTCGGCGCGCTGCGCGGGGTCGGGGCTCCGAGGCCGGTGCCGCAGACGGGCCATGCGCCCTTGCCCTGGCCGGCGAGCACGCGCTCGGCGACGGCGATCTGCTGCTCCTTGGTGGCCTCGTTGGCCGTGGGCGCGTACTGGGTGCCGCCGTGCCCGGCCCAGGTGCTCTGGCTGAACTGCAGCCCGCCCTGGTAGCCGTTGCCGGTGTTGATTCCCCAGTTGCCGCCCGACTCACACTGTGCGACCTGGTTCCACTCTGCATCGGTGGCGGCCGAGGCGTTTCCGACTCCCATGAGGAGGGTGGCGCCACCGCCGAGAACGGCGGAGGTCACGGCCACGCGGGCGACGGTACGGGTGGCGGATGACTGTTTGCGATGACGTCCGGACATAGAGCTGTTGTTTCCTCTCTCCACGCGCCGACGAAGTGAGCTGTCGGGTTCGGGCTGAGAGGTTGCCCGGCTCCGCAGTGCGGAGCTTCACCCCGAGGGACTCGTCGTGGATGACGAGTTCCGTTTCCGATGTCGGCGGCCGAGACCGTCGATGTCGGAGGTGGGTCCCCCGCCCTCGTTCCTGAAGTGTGTCTCTGGAGGCTCTGTCCACGGAACGAGGTTTGGCGCGGCAGACAGAACGTGTTGTTTCGGGTGTGGCCACAGGTGCGGCCAACCGAGACGCTACGTGTTCGTCTCAGGTGTGTCATACCTTCGCATGACGAACGAGTCGTGGTGCTGCGGTACGTGTCGATCGGGTTTCGGTCGTCCTCGCAGGCCACAGCGGTGATAGCCGGTCCGTGTCCGATCCGTTATCGCCCCGTGATGTGAACAAGGTCACAGCGGTTGCGGGACATGAATTCACACGGGCGGGAATGGTTCCGCGGACACCCGAAAAGTGGTCGCGCAGTCGGGATCTCGCAGATGCGCAGTTGTGACCTCAGCCACCGGCGAAGGGTGGTAGAACCTCGATCACAGCGCACGGGATCACCGGCATCGAGCGGTCTCGCACGGCGACCGAGTCGCGCAGATAGGTGCAACGCCGCAGGACCTGCGCCAACGCCGGGTTCTCACGCCCCAGCGCCGACTCCAGGTCGCCCACCGTCGCCGACGAACCGAGCTCGACGGTCTCCTCGTCGTGACCGGCCGCAGCGCGCGCGGCCGCGAAGTAGCGCACCTGCACGGCCACGGTGTCGCGGTCGACGCTCATCCGCCGATCGCAGACATCGGTCGTGTGGGCTGCAGGAAGCCCGGGTCGTTGATGGCGTGCCCGGGCAACTTGCCCCAGGTGGCGCCGCGCCACGCCAGGGCGATCGCAGCATCGTCGGCGCCGGTGCGCAGCAGTGCGCGCAGGTCGGTCTCGGTCGTCGAGAACAGGCAGGTGCGCAACTGCCCGTCGGCGGTGAGGCGGGTGCGGTCGCAGTCGCCGCAGAACGGCCGGGTCACCGAGGCGATGATCCCGACACGGGCGGGGACGACGGTGCCGTCGGCCTGGGTGACGTGATGGCCCCCGACGATCCAGGTCTGTGCCGGTGCCGACCCCCGCGGGGCGGTGTCGGCGACGAGGTCGAAGTCGCGCGAGAGCCGCTCGACGATCTGATCGGCGGTGATCATGTCCGTCCGCGACCACGTGTGCCCGGCGTCGAGAGGCATCTGCTCGATGATCCGCAGCGAGAAGCCGTGCTCGAGACACATCGCCAGCAGGGCAGGTGCGTCGTCGAGACCGCCGTCGGGATGCAACACCGCGTTGACCTTGACCGGTGTCAGACCTGCCTCGGCGGCCGCATCGAGTCCGTCGAGCACATCGGCGATGCGGTCGCGACGCGTGATGGCCGCGAAGCGTTCGCGGTCGAGGGTGTCGAGGGAGACGTTCACCCGGCTCAGGCCCGCGGCGGCCAGCGCCCTCGCATGGCGGCGCAGACCCAGACCGTTCGTCGTCACCGAGGTCTCGGGATGGCCCGGCAACGCCGACACCGCTTCGACGATGCGCGGCAGGTCTTTGCGCAGCAGCGGCTCACCGCCGGTGAAGCGGACGGCCTCGATGCCGAGGTCGGTGACGCCGATGGTGATGAGGCGGATGATCTCGTCGGTCGACAGCACGGCGTCACCGGGCAGCCAGTCGAGGCCCTCGGCCGGCATGCAGTAGGTACAGCGAAGATTGCAGCGGTCGGTCAGCGACACACGCAGGTCGCGGGCGGCGCGACCGTAGGTGTCGACCATCGGGCCCTCGGTGGGCATGCCGTCGGTGTCGACGCCCATGCCCGACGTCGCCGCGCCCGAGCCGCCGGGCACGGCGAGCGGGATGCCCAGGGCGATGGCTGTCATGACACCAGCGTAGCCAGCTGCGACCGCGAGCGACGATCACATCGACGGCAGGTGGGTGCTCGGGGAGTCAGGCGCGGGCTTCGAGAGCCCGGAACGTACTCGCGTGGAACACCAGCGGCTCGATGTCGGGATCGGCGTCGAGCTCGGTGATCTCGAGCAGCACCAGATTGTGGTCGCCGGCCGGGATCTCGTTGTAGAGGGTGCACGAGAGGATCGCGGCGGCATCGGGGACGAACAGCGCGCCGGAGTCGGTGACCGAGGGGGTGACGCCGTCGAAGCGATGGGCGGCCGCCCCGGCCAGCTGGCGACACAGCGCATCCTGGCCCGCGGAGAAGACACTCACCCCGATCGACGGGGCGTCACGCAGCTTCGGCCAGGTGCTCGAGGTGTGTTGCACGCACAGCGACACCAGCGGCGGGTCGAGCGACACCGTCGCGAACGAACTCGCCGCCATCCCGACCGCGACACCGTCGATCTCCGCGCACACCGCCACGACTCCCGACGGGAAACAGCTGTAGGCGCTGCGCAGGGCGTCGCCGTCGGCGGCGGGACGCAGATCGGCCACGGTCACGGTCATCGGTGTCGCCTCCCCGAACGCAGGGCGAAGACGAGCGCGAGCACGAAGCCGATCGGCAGGCCGAGGGTGAACAGGTACACCAGGGCGGGCGCGCGGGTGCCGTCGTCGAGTGCGGGGACGGCGAACATCGTCGCGGTCGCCACGATGCCGATCGCGAAGAAGATCAGCGCTGCATAGAGCAGTCGGTTCCCGGAAGCCGATGGCATACCCACGACGGTAGAGCAGCGGGCCGGTCGGGTGCGCATCGGCGCCCGTCGTCGGCGGTGATCGAGTCCGTGCGGGCAAATCTCTCGACGCAGGAGGGCATAGAATGGTGGAGTAGCGCGTCGGTGAGTGGGACTGATGTCTCCACCTCGGTGCGCTTTCGTCGTGCCAGGGGATCCCTTCGCCCGACGACTCGAGACGCTACGACGATGTGAAGGTGACACGGTGCCTACCGGCAAGGTGAAGTGGTACGACGCAGAAAAGGGCTTCGGATTCCTGTCCCAGGAGGGCGGGGAGGACGTCTACGTGCGTTCGAGCGCGCTGCCCTCGGGCGTCGAGGGGCTCAAGCCCGGCCAGAAGGTCGAGTTCGGCATGGCCGCGGGTCGTCGTGGCCCGCAGGCGCTGTCGGTGACCGTGCTCGAACCCGCCCCCAGTGTCGCCAAGAACGCCCGCGAGGCCGCCGCCGCGCGTGAGCCGGCCGCGAAGCGCCACTCACCCGACGAGCTGCACGGCATGGTCGCCGACCTCATCACCCTGCTCGAGGGCAAGGTGCAACCCGATCTCCGTCACGGTCGCTACCCCGATCGCAAGACCGCGCAGCGCATCTCCGAGGTCGTCCGCGCCGTCGCCCGGGAGCTCGAGCACTAGCTCCCGAGGTTGTTCTGATAAAGGTCGCTGGCGTAGTCGCCGGTCGTTCCCGCATCGCTCGGGACCGGGGTGTTCGGCGGCAGGGTCTTCAGTGACCAGAAGCCGCGGGTGATGGGTGCGCCACCGGCGTCGGTGCGGCCCGAGGGGAGACGGACCTCGACGTTCGACACGATCTTGTCCTTCGTCGACGACACCGTGAACGTGAACCGCTCATTGGGCGCGTAGAACACCGGAGGCTCCTGCTCGAATCCCTTCGGCGTCAGGTATTCGACGGTGAGCGCCCACGGTGCGTCGGCGATGCCCTGCGACACCGAGATGATGGCCTGCTCGCCCACCGGGACGGGTAGCTCGCGCGCGAAGGTGCCCTCCTTGCCCTTGCGGCAGTTCGAGAGGTCGATGTCGCACAGGATCGTCGGCTGCACCTTCACCAGCGTCTTGCCGGTGGTGGCCTGCAGGTAGGGCGCCTCCTCCTCGGAGCCGGAGGTCAGCGCGAACACGCCTCCCGCGACCACCGCCACGAAGACGACGCCGAGGATCGTGATGATGGCGAAGAACTTCTTCTCGCCGGAGCTCAGTCTGAACACAGGGCTCTACTGTCCGTTCTTCTCGTGTGACTCGACGCGGACACGGCGGGTGGCCAAGCGGTCGAGGTCGATGGCGCCGGTGGGTCGGGTCTGCTCGGGGCGGCGACCACCGAACCCGGGGACCAGGGTGGCGCCGCGGTAGGTGAAGAACGTCTGCGACAGGCCCAGCGCCAGCAGCACCGACACCACCGTGAAACCGATCCACAGGGTCGAGGGCAGCAGCACGCCGAGCGCGGCCCCGATCACCCAGCACAACTGCAGCACCGATTCCGAGCGGCCGAACGCCGAGGCGCGCGACTCGTCGGGCAGGTCGTCCTGGATGGACGAGTCGAGACACACCTTGCCGATGGCGCTGGTCCCCGACGCGACGAGCGCCGCCAGCGCGGCGAACAGGACCGACCCGAACACCGCGGCGAGCACCGCGGCGGCCAGGCTCGCGCCGGTCACCGCGACCACGATCTTCTGCGGATTGCGGAGCTCGAGCCGGGTGCCGGTCGCGTTGCCCACGAAGTTGCCGACACCCGCGGCCGCACCGACCGCACCGAGCAACGCGAGCTGCATCCAGCCGGTGTGGGTGTTCTGGTTCGATTTCGCCCAGAACGCGATGTAGAGGGTGAGGAAGCCGGTGAGGACGCGGATCGTGCCGTTGCCCCACAGGCCGGTGAGCACGTTGCGTCCCAGCGGCTGTCGCATCTTGGCGGCCAGTGCCGCGGGGGTGAAGCTGCGTTCCTTGCGGTCGCCGTCGGGGCGTGCGGGCGGCTCACCGTGGTAGGCCAGCGTCGCGGGGATCTCGCCCGCGGTCACCTCCACCCACGCCGGGATGCGCATGCAGAACACCGCGCCGGCGATGGCCAGCAGCGCCAGGCACACCATCGCGCCCGGCACATGGAGGGGCAGCACCTGCCCGAGCATGGTCTCGAACAGCGCAGCGGTGGCGCCGCCGATGACCGTGCCGACGACGAGCCCCCACGTGGTCAGCCGCGAGTTCACCCGCACCAGGTCGATGCTCGGCGGCAGCACACGTGGTGTGACGGCCGATTTAAGCACCCCGAACGATTTCGACAGCACCAGCAGACCCAGCGCGCACGGGTAGAGCACCCACGGGTCGTAGGTCAGCTGGTCCTTCACCGGATCCCATCCGGCGTTGGTCATGATCAGCAGCGCCAGCAGGACACGGACACCGAAGGTGGTGGCCATCGCGATGCGCCGTCCGCGCTGGAGTTTGTCGAGCGCGGGCCCGATGAGCGGCGCGATGAGCGCGAACGGCGCGATGGTCAGCGCGAGATAGAGCGCCACCTTGCCCTTCGACTCCGCGCTGGCTGCGGCGAAGAACAGTGTGTTGGCGAGGGCGACGGTCATCGCGGCGTCGACGGCGTTGTTCAGGATCACCGGGAACGTCAGCGCGGTGAGGCCCGATCGGTCGGCGCCGTCGGCGGTCGCCGCGCGGTGGAGTCTGTCGATGCCCTTCGAGGTCAGTTCGCGACCGCGCAGAGCGGCCACCCGGGTGACGGTGAGCTTGCGTGGCATCGCCCGCGCTCCGTCGCGTGTCGGGCCGCGGTCGGGCTCGGGCTGCCGACCCCGAGCGGCGTGATCGTCGAGGGGATCGAGGTGCGGGTTGTGTGTGGGCGGCGGGCGGTAGGCCGACGCGCCGGGACCGACGGTCGATCGCGGTGGCGTCGGGACGCGACGGCGCCCGTCGACGGGATAGTTGGCGGCGCCGGGATGTTCACCGGCGGGCCGGTCGGAGGGCCCCACGAAGCGGTCGGTCGGAGCCGCGGGATCGGCCTGCGGACGCCGCACACGCGGACGCACTCCACGACGCTCTCCGGGCCGGTTCACCGTGCCGATTCTTCCCTATTGCTCCGATCGCGACCAACCCGCAACGCTGGTGTCGGCGCCCGATGCGGCAGAATAAGGGTGTGGATACTGCGTTCGAGGACTCGCCGACCGACCGGTCGACGCCGACTGCCGATCTCGAGGCGCGTCTGATCGCCGCCGTCGACATCGCGCGTGGGGCCGTGGAGGCCTCCGGCGAGGGTGCGGTGGGCGATCACATCGAGGCCGTCGTCGAAGGTGACTGCACCGTCTCGCACTACTTCACCGCCGACATCACCGGATACCGCGGCTGGGTCTGGTGCTCGGTGCTCGCGACCTGCCCGCCGACGCACCCCGGCGACGACATCGACATCACCGTCAGCGAGATCGCCCTGCTGCCCGGTTCCGACGCGCTGACCGCCCCGCAGTGGGTGCCGTGGTCGCAGCGGATCGCCCCCGGGGATCTCGGGCCCGGCGACGTGCTGGCCGCACCCGCCGACGACCCCCGACTCGTCCCGAACCACATCGACTCCGATTCGCTGCAGTCGGAGTCCGACCTCGACGAGGTCTCCGACGTGATGCTGGAACTCGGGCTCGGCCGCACCCGCGTCCTCTCCCGTGAGGGCCGCGACGACGCGGCGACCCGCTGGTTCGAGGGACCCCATGGCCCCGACAGCGACATGGCCGTGGCCAGCAAGCTGCACTGCGGGAGTTGCGGTTTCTATCTTCCGGTCGCCGGCGCGCTACGCGTCGCGTTCGGCGTGTGCGCCAACGAGTACGCCGCCGACGGCTCCGTCGTCTCGGCCGAATACGGATGCGGCGCACACTCGGACGCGGTCGCACCGTCGGGTGAGGGATCGCCCGCCTACGACGCGTACGACGACGGCGCCATCGAGATCGTCCCCGCCGCGCCCGCCGCCACTGCCTCGCCCGACGCCGGATCGAACGCCGACGCGCCGGTCGAGGCGCAGGACGCGCCTGCCTCCGCAGAGCCCGTCTCCGCCGACAGCTGACGCGTCTTCCCGCCGGCGATGCCGCCCACTGCCGTTGTGCCGGAGCATGACCCGTTCGACACCGCGTCGCTGCGCTCGTCGACGCTGCGATCGTGGGAGTCGTCGGTCACCCGACTCGCCGAGGATGCCGCGGCCGAACGCGAGCTCGTCGAATTCGGCTATCGCGACCGCCTGCTGACCGAACTCGCAGCCAACGCCGCCGACGCCGCCCACGACACCGGTGGCGGAGCCCTTGCAGTGTGGCTCGAGCCCGCGAATGTCCTGCACGTCGCCAACACCGGTGCGCCGCTGCACGCCGAGGGTGTGCGCTCCCTCGCCGCCCTGCGGGTGTCGGCGAAGCGGGCCGCGCCGGGATCGGACACGGGATCGGCTCAGGTCGGACGATTCGGGGTGGGTTTCAACGCCGCCGCCTCGGTCGGTGTCGAGGTGTCGGTCCGTTCGCGGACCGGCGGTGTCGTGTTCGGGCTGCAACGTACGCGGGAAGCGTTGGCCCGCAGTGACATCGCAGGGGGCATCGACGCTCCGGAGGTGGACGTCCCGATGCTGCGGTTGCCGTGGCCGGACCCTCTTCCCCCCGCCGACGGGTACGACACCGAGGTCGTCATCACCCTGCGCGACGACGTCGACGGACCGGCGCTCCTCGGGTCGATGACCGGTGAGATCACCACCCTGCTGCTCGAACTGCCTGCGCTGGAGACGATCACCTGCGGCGACGTCACAGCGCAGCGCGCGGTGAGCACGGCCGACGGAGTCGACACGCTCACCATCGGCGATGCGACGTGGACGCAGATCCACACCGCGTACGCCCGGTGGCTGATGCCGGGCACCCCGGATGCGCCGGCGCCGCTGACGGCCGACGTCCTGCACGCCCCCACCCGCACCGATCTGGCCCTGACCCTGCCGGCGATGTGCGTCGCCGACGTCGCGGTCACCCCGGACCGGCGAGCGCTGCACCCCGACACCGACATCACCGTCGCCGCAGAGGGATATCACTGCCTCGCCCTTGCTCTCGAACCGGCGCACCGCCTGGCCGTCCTGCCGTCGGCGGGGTTCCCGGCAAGCGCCACCGACGGCGTCCTGCGCGACGCCGTGATCGCCGACCTCACCACGCACCGCTGGCTACCGACCGCCAACGGCGAGCTGGTCGCCCCGAATCGGGCGGTTGTGATCGCTGATGCCACACCATCTCTGACGGTCCTGCTCGCCGAGTTCCTCGACGGTGTCGTCGTCGCCGACCTGTCCGACACCACGTCACTACGCCGTCTCGCCGCGGTCGGCGTCACCGAGACCTCACTGGTCGAGGTGTGTGAGCGACTGTCGGGTGTGACGCGCCCGCCGCGGTGGTGGCGTGACCTCTACGAGGCGATCTCGCCGATGATCGCTGACGACAGGGTGCGCGGTGAGATCGCGACCATCCCGGTGCCGCGGGCCGACGGTCGGATGTCGATCGGGGCCCGCGGGCTGGTGCTCGCCGATCTCCGCACGCGGTCCGACACCGCCGACGACACTGCGGCGCCGACGATCTCGTGGGTCGCGACCGTGCACCCCGACGCCGAGCACCCGCTGCTCGAACGGCTCGGCGCGCAGCGTCGCTCCGTGGGGGAGCTGCTCGCCGATGCCGCACTGCGGGCGGCGATCACCGACACCCACGAATCCGACTCGTGGGGATCCGAGGACGGTGATCCGGCTGAGGCCCTGGCGCACGAGGTGCTCGGTCTCGTGGCCGCCGACACCGACGCCGACATCCCTCCCTGGTTGGGGCAGTTGCTGATCCCCACACAGGCGACCCCGTCCGGCGATGATCCCGACTCCGACCCGCTGCGTCCCGCCGACGAGCTTCTGCTGCCCGACAGTCCCATCGCCTCGGTGCTCGTCGACGACGCGCCGTTCGGTCGTGTCGCCGCCGATGTCGTCGCCCGCCACGGGGTCGACGCATTACGGCGCATCGGTGTCGGCTGGGGCTTCACCGTCATCGCCGACGAACTGCCCACCGGCCCCGACCACGACCTCCCCGACGAGGTGCAGTGGTGGGACCACCTCGATTCCGAGCCGCAGCGACTGGTCGCGGTACGCGATCTCGACCTCGTCGACCCCGATCGGTGGCCTGCCGCCCTGTCGCTGCTCGCCACCGACCCGACGACGGCGGCGACACTGACCGACCCGGGCGGCTACACCGCCTGGTGGCTGCAGACCTTCGCCGAGGTCGACGGCACTCCGCTGGGATGGTTCCGCGCGCCCGACGACGACACCTTCGCCGGTGTCCTCGACCCGCTCGACCATCCGCACGCCGCCCTGCTCGCCGGAGCACTGGCCGGGGCCGAGGTGACCTCGACCGATCTCGCCGCCGTGGTGCTGCGCCGCCTGGGTGACCCCGACCGCGCCATCGTCCCCGGCGTCGCCGCGACGGCTCACGCCGCGCTGGTGCGCGCGCATCGGCGCGGCGCGCTCGACCTGAACCGGCTCGATCCGCCGGTCGGAGTACGCACCCTGGCCGGGACGGTCGGCGACGACGCCGTCGTCATCGACGCACCGTGGATGCTGCAGATCGTCGACGCCGCCGACGCGGTGGTCCTGCCGCCCCCACTCGTGCCCGTCGACGCGACCCGGTTGGCCACGATCCTCGACATCGCCACCGCCGGTGAGGACATCGCGGTGACCGTCGCCGAACCCGGCGAGCCGTCGACGTGGGCGGCGAGCGCGGTGGCGTGGGCGTTCGCACTGCGCACCGGCATCGAGTCGCCCGGCGGTGAGGTGCGCCTGCACGACGTGGTGCGACTCGATGTGCGGCGCGGCGACGACACCCGTCGCGTCGAGGTCGACTGGTGGGTCGACGACAACGGCATCCACCATCTCCGCCGCCGTCGGGAAGGACAGTGACATGCAGCTGACGACACCGGGTGTCGACCACGACATCACCGAGTGGGTCGCCGATCACCGGACCGGCTGGCTCACCGACGTCTTCCGTGTCATCACCACCGTCGGCAACACCGCCGCCATGACGCTGATCGCGATCGTCGCAGCGATCGTGCTGTGGCGGATCGGCTCTCGCGACCGTGCGCTGACCGTCCTGATCGGCTCGGCCTCGGGATGGCTGCTCATGCAGGCCCTCAAACACCTCGTCGCACGTCCGCGTCCCGAACCCCGGTTCCGGGTGATCGCCATCGACACCTTCTCGTTCCCCTCGGGACACGCCATGATGTCGGCGGTCGTCCTCGGTCTCGTCGCGGTCGCGGCGTGGCAGACCTCGGCGTGGGTACGCGCGCATCGGGCGGTTCTCGTGATCGCCCCTGTCGCGTCACTGCTCATCGGCGCCAGCCGCATCTATCTGGGCGTGCACTGGACGACCGATGTGGTGGCGGGGTGGGTGATCGGTGCGATCTGGGTGGTGCTGGCCTACGCAGTCGCACGCGCGGTGCGACGCCGTCGCGTTCAGGTGGCCGCGTCGGACTGACCTCGCAGGATCCGCTCGCATGCGTCTACGGTCGCGGGGTCCGCGGCGAACCACTGTTCGACGCGCACGTCATCGATGCCCACCATCAGTGGGGCGAGCAGGGCGGTGACCGTCACGACGAACCGCAGGGTGTCGGGACCGGCGCGGATGACGAGTTCCAACGACGGTGCCGCAGGGATCGTCGGGTCGGGGTCACGCCAGTCTTGGTCCACCAGAGGGGACCTCACGAGATCGTCGTACAGGGCGGCCACCTCGTCGCGTGCGTCGCCGAGCATCTCGTGGTGTATGCGCCACAGCAGATCCCGCGCGACCTCGCGGTGGTTGACGATGATCGCCGGACCGATCTCCGGGTCGAGAGTCAGCCGGGCCAGATTCATGCCGACGGCCGCGACGCGGTCGGTCCCCAGATCGGCCACGGCCGCCATCAGCAGTGCCTCCGCACCGCGGTTGAGATCGAGGATGGCGTAGCAGCGGTCCAAGACCACGAGAGGTTGCGGGTCGTGATGAGACTTCATCACCTCGACGACCGAACGGATCGGTGCCAACGGATCGGTGTCCGCCGGGGTCTCGGGGAAACGCGGCGAGTGCCCGGCAGCGAGCAGCATCTCGTTGGTCGCGTGCAGCGGCGCGTCGAGTGCGGTCGCGAGCCGCACCACCATCGCGGCACCGGGTGCCGATCGTCCGGTCTCGAGGAAGCTGATGTGACGGCTCGACACGTCGGCGGCGATCGCGAGATCGAGCTGACTCAGCCCGCGTGCGTGCCGCCAGTGCCTCAACAGTGCCGGGTACACCCCGCCACGGCGGGCGGGGGAGTCCGACTGCTGCGACGACGCCATGGACGGAGGGTAGGGCAGGCGACACCGCGCCGGCACCTACCTCCGGAGGTCATTGCGGGTCGCCGCGTCGGTGCGCTCGGATGGGCTGGTCGGGTCCGCGAGTGCGTACCGTCGCGACGAGAGGGCGAATCATGAGAGACCGCAACACAACCACGATCACCGACGTGTTCCGTGCCCCGCCGGGAAGATTTGTGGAGGTGTCCGGTGGCGCTGTCGCCGTCCGCAGTGTCGGTGCGGGGCCCGACATCCTGTTTGTCCACGGCTGGCCCGTGTCGGGCGCGACCTTCCGCCATCTCGTCTCGCATCTGGCCGACCGTTTCCGCTGTCATGTCATCGACCTCCCCGGCGCCGGGGACAGCCGGTTCGACCGGTCGACACCGCTCGGGATCGCAGAGCACGCCGATTCGGTGCGGACGGTCGTCGATGCCCTCGCCCCCGACGATGTCGCGGTCGTCGGCCATGACAGCGGCGGCCTGATCGCGCGGCACGCGCTCGCGGGTGACCCACGTGTACGGGCCTGGGGGCTCGTCGCGACGGAACAGACCGGCCGCCCGAGCATGCGGCTCGCGTCGTTTCTCGCACTGCGTCACCTGCCGGGTGTCGGCCGTCCGCTCACTGCAGCGCTCACCACACCCGCGCTGCGACGGTCACGCCTCGCGCTCGGGGACTGTTTCGCCGACCGCGGTCGACTCGACGGGGAGTTCGCGGAGTTCTTCCTCGACCCACTTCGTGACGACCCCGACCGACGCTGGGCGGTCGGAGAGTTGTTGCGCAACTTCGATGTCGGCGCGATCGCCGCACTGCCGGCCATCCATCGACGGATCGAGGTGCCGGTGGGGCTGGTCTACGGCGATCGCGACGCGTTCTTCCCCCTGGAGAGGTCCCGCGAGATGGTGTCGACCTTCGGCGGGCCCGCGACCCTCTCGGTGATCCCCGGCGGGCGTCTGTTCGTCCACGAGGAGTCGGCGCAGCAGGTGGCCGAGGCGCTGGTGCCGGTCCTGAGTGGCGGTGGTGTCAGCTGAGGCCGCGTTGCGCGGCGCGGTCGCCGCGACGGCTCGCGCGACGCTGCACCGTGAAGACGGTGGTGCCGAAGACACCCACGACCAGTCCGATGATCGCGCTCACCAGGGTCGAGGTGGATCCGATGCCGGTCGCCGCGATCACGATCGTCGCGACCAACCACGCCGCCATCCCGACGTAGACGACGTTGTCGGGCGTCATCAGCCATCGAGGGGGCTGGGGGAGGGCCTGCACATCGCCCGCATCGGTCATGGTTGCCAGCGTAGGGTCTGCTCCGGGCGGGGGACAGTCCCACGAGCCATCATCGCGAGAATTCGACACACCAGGAGGCGGGCGTGCCGCGCACCCCCAGCGAGAAGACCGAACCTGTCGACCCCGGCGCCCCTCGTCCGGTTCCCGCTGAACCGGGCTCGGTGCGTGGTCGGGTCGATCGCTTCTTCCATGTCTCCGAACGCGACTCGACGATCTCCCGCGAGATGCGCGGCGGACTGGTCACCTTCTTCACGATGGCCTACATCGTGGTCCTCAACCCGATCATCATCGGCGGCGTCGTCGGCAGCGACCGCAACGCCGACGTCCTCGGCAACGTGCTGCCGATCGCCGCCGTCGCCGCGGTGACCGCGCTCGTCGCCGGGCTGATGTCGATCGCGTTCGGTGTCATCGCCAACTACCCGTTCGCCATCGCGACCGGCCTGGGCATCAACAGCCTGCTGGCGGTGAGCATCGCGCCCGACGTGACCTGGCCCGAGGCGATGGGCCTCGTCGTCATCGACGGCATCATCATCGTGCTGCTCGCGGTGACCGGACTGCGCAGCCGCGTGTTCGCGGCCATCCCCGCCGAACTGAAGGCCGCGATCGCCGCCGGCATCGGCTGCTTCATCGCGTTCATCGGCCTCGTCGACGCCGGGTTCGTCACCCGCACCCCCGACGCCGCGGGCACCACCGTCCCCGTCGGCCTCGGGGTCGGCAACTCGATCACCACCCTGCCCACCCTCGTGTTCGCGGTCGGGGTGCTCGTGATGGGTGTCCTCGTGGTGCGCAAGGTGCGCGGCGGACTGCTCATCGGCATCGTCGTCACCACCCTGCTCGCGGTCGTGGTGCAGGCCTTCGCCGACCTGCCCGCCTCGGGCAACGGCCGCAGCGGGTGGAGCCTGAACATCCCGACGTGGCCCGGCAGCGTCGGCGACCTCCCCGATCTCAGCCTCGTCGGCGACGTCGACATCTTCGGCGCCTTCGTCCGCATCGGCGTGCTGTCGGCGTCGATCTTCGTGTTCACCCTCGTGCTGTCGAACTTCTTCGACGCCATGGGCACCATGACCGGGCTCGGTAAAGAGGCCGGTCTCGTCGATGCCGACGGCAATCTGCCGAACGTGGGGCGTGCGTTGGTCGTCGAGGGCGTCGGGGCCATCGCCGGCGGCACCGCATCGGCGTCGTCCAACACGGTGTTCGTCGAATCGGCGTCGGGTATCGCCGAGGGCGCGCGCACCGGACTCGCGAACGTCGTCACCGGACTGCTGTTCCTGGTCGCGATGTTCTTCACGCCGCTGTATCAGATCGTCCCGCTCGAGGCCGCCGCCCCGGCGCTGGTGGTGGTGGGTGCGTTGATGATCGCCCAGATCCGGTCGATCGACCTCACGCAGTTCGAATACGCGTTGCCGTGCTTCCTCACCGTCGTCGTGATGCCGTTCACCTACTCGATCGCCAACGGCATCGGAGTCGGGTTCATCAGCTGGGTGGTGCTCGCCGCGGCCCGCGGGAAAGCGCGCTCGGTGCACCCGTTGCTGTGGATCATCGCGGTGCTGTTCGTGGTCTATTTCGCCAAGGGCCCCATCGAGACACTGATCGATCGTTGACCACCGATTTCATACCGATGACTGATGCGCATTCTCGTACACCAGTTGGCGCGCCACATTGGTAGTTCGGCATGCATTCGGTATGACGTGACCTATTGTTGAGCCCGTGAATGCCAAAGACGACAAGCTGGCCAGCGACCTGGCCCTTGCGGTTGTGCGCCTGGCGCGGCACCTTCGCGGGCGGCGGCAGTCGTCCACGGTGTCGCTGACTCAGCTGTCGGCTTTGTCGACCCTCGATCGCGAGGGGCCCATGACCCCCGGCGCGATGGCCGCCCAGGAGCGCGTCCAGCCGCCATCGATGACCCGCGTCATCGCCTCACTCGCCGATCTCGGCATGGTCAAGCGTGACCCGCACCCCACCGACGGGCGCCAGATCATCGTCACCCTGTCCGATCTCGGCAACGAGGTCGTCCGCGACGAGACCAACGCCCGCGAGGCGTGGCTGCGCGGCCAACTCGAGAAGCTCGACGGATCCGAACAGGCCGTCCTCCGTCAGGCCGTCGAGATCATGTCGACGATGGTGTCGAGCAGCGACTAGTCGCAGGGGTGTCGAGCAGCGACTGAACGCCGGGCGTTCGTCCGTTCTGCGCTGTTCTTAGCGGCGGTAAGATAGGGCAGTGCCGCTGCCCATGATGTTCTCGTCCCTCGGGGTACGGAACTATCGTCTGTGGGCCGGCGGCCAGGTGGTGTCGCTCGTGGGCACCTGGATGCAGCGCATCGCCCAGGACTGGTTGGTCCTGCACCTCTCCGGGGGCAGCGGCCTCGCCGTCGGCATCGTGATGGCCCTGCAGTTCGGACCCACCGCCGTGCTCTCCATGCCCGCCGGCGCACTCGCCGACCGTTTCGACAAACGTCGCCTGCTGATGGCGACCCAGATCGGGATGGCGCTCTGCGCACTGTTCCTCGGTGTCTCCGACACCCTCGGCCTGGCCACCCTCGGACAGGTGTACGCGCTGTCGCTCATCCTGGGCTGCATCTCCGCGATCGACGCGCCGATCCGTCAGTCGTTCACCGTCGAGATGGTCGGTCCAGAACACCTGCCCAACGCGGTCGCGCTGAACTCGATGACGTTCAACCTCGCCCGCATCATCGGCCCGGCCATCGCCGGTGTGCTCATCACGGTGATCGGTACCGGCCCGGTGTTCCTCGTGAACGTGGTCAGCTTCGTCGCCGTGCTCATCGGGTTGGTGCTGATGCGTCCGGGGGATCTGCTGCGCAGCGAACGCTCCACCGGACGGTCGTCGGTGCGTGCAGGCATCGCCTACGTCCGTGCCCGACCACACCTCGTCGTCGTGTTCGCCACCGTCTTCATGGTGTCGACGTTCGGGATGAACTTCCCGCTGTCGCTGGCGCTGTTGACCGCCAACACCTTTGCCGGTTCGGCCGGTGGCTACGGCTTCCTCTCGACCATGCTCGCCGTCGGGACGCTGGCCGGTGCCACCCTCGCCGCGCGGCGTCGTAACCCGGCCCGCCTGCGGCACTTTCTTGCCGCCGCAACGGTGTTCGGGGTCCTCGAGGTGGTCGTGGGTCTCATGCCGAACTTCGCCTGGGTCGCCGTCATGCTCGTCCCGACCGGCGCGGCCGTCCTCACGTTCAGCACGTCGGCGATGAACATCGTGCAACTGTCGGTCGACTCGTCGATGCGCGGGCGTGTGATGGGGGTCTACATGCTGTGTTTCCTCGGTGGCACGCCGCTCGGCAGCCCGCTGCTCGGGTGGATCGCGCAGGTCACGAGTCCCCGCGCGCCGCTGTGGATCGGCGGTGCGATCAGCGTGATCGCTGCGATCGGCTGCATCGGAGTGCTCATGCGGGTACGCCACATCCGGCCGCACGTCGACCACGGCAAGCTCGTCCTCGAGCCGGTCGCCGCAGGGCGCTGCTGAGAACTGCCCCGTGACGAGCCTCCGAGGGGAATATGCCCTCGGAGGTCGCTCACGGGGACGATCTCAGCACGACCGGCCGGGCACCGGTCAGAAGAAGGTGCCGGAGAAGGGTTTGCGGTCGGTGAGGAACGCCTGATCGAGGTCGCAGAGGGTGGTGTGATCGGCGGCCCAGAGGCGATCGGCGGCGGCGAACTCGGTGGCGCGATAGCCACCGAGGTAGATGCTGCCCAGCACCGACACGTCCATACGCACCGTCGCGGGCTCCTCGGTCGGCGTCGCGGTCGCCTGGCCGTCACGCACCGACATGGCGAACCGACCGCCGTTGCCGCGGAAGGTGTCGGTGATCTCGAGGACCGCGTCGAAGTCCTCGGAGTAGGTCCGCGCCTCCAGCGCGGCGGGGATGTCGATGATGCGCAACCACATCGAGTCCGAGATCGCCGTCACCGTCGGCGCTCGCAGGTTCGTGAGCTTCATCGGCAGCGGGTCGTCGACCGGGATCGACGCGGTGACCGTCGGCATCAGGTCGAGACCGATGAGCACCCGCCACAGATCGGTGTGGGCGGTGTCGGTGATCGCGACGAACTCCGACACCTCCGCGCGCGACTTCCCGTCGACGTGGTTGATGCGGTAACTGACGTACCCGTCGGGATGCACGAGGTAGTGCAGCGCAGAACGCCCGTCGCGCAACATCTCCCGGTCGGCGAAGATCATGTTCCACCACACCCGCGACCGCACGATGGCGCCCGGGTTCATCGACGCCCACCGGTCGTGCAGATCCGGCACGAGCGCCCGCACCTGCTCGTCGGTCGCGAACCGCACGGGGGAGTACGACGGCGGCGGGTCGCGCAGCTCGGCCTTGTTCAGGTCGATCGTCGCACTCTGCTCGAAGCAGGCGGGGCCGTACCCGAACCGCTCGTAGATCGTGGCCTCGCTGGCGGTGAGGATCGAGAAGACGCTCTCCTCGCGCTCCCACTGCTCGAAGAGCTCGGTGATCATCATGCGCAAGATGCCGCGACGACGATGCGTGGCCGCCACCGACACCCACGACAGCCCCGGCAGGTCGGCGCGCGTGCCGCCCGGCAGCGTGAGGGTCATGCGATAGAACATGGCGACACCGGCGAGCACGGAGCCGTGCGGGCCGGAGTCGTCGTAGACCACCACCACGTCGGAGTCGCGCAGCTTGCTGCGCAGGTCGGCCTGTGCCTCGGCGTCGAGTGGGTGGATGAACGCGAACGCTCGGGCGTCGGCCGCGATGATCGCCGGCCAGTCGTCGTCGGTGGCCCGCCGCAGGGTCAGATCGGAGTCGGTCACACCTTCTACGCTGTCACATCGCGCGGTCCCGGAAATAATGGGACTCGATCCACGCTTGATTGTGGTCATGAGCCAGACGAACCGCCCCGCGTCGCACGAACGGGCCGGTAGCCGCGCTCTGCCCGCCGCCGGACTCGCCGTCGTGCTCGGCGCGGTGATGCTGGGCACCACGATGCCGACCCCGCTGTACTCCACCTACGAGCGCGAGTTCGGGTTCTCGCTGCTCACCGTCACCATCGTCTACGCGATGTACGCCGTCGGCGTTCTCGCGGCGCTCATCGGGCTGGGCACCTGGTCGGATGTGCTGGGTCGCCGCCCGATCCTCGCGCTGGGTGTCGTGTTCTCCGCGGCCAGCGACGTGGTCTTCCTCCTCGCCGACGACACCGCCGTCCTGTTGGTCGCGCGGGTGGTGTCGGGGCTGTCGGCGGGCGTGTTCGTCGGCACGGCATCGGTCTCGATCATCGAGATGGCCCGCGGCCGACTGGCCGGACGGGCCCCGGTCATCGCGTCGCTGGCCACGATCGGTGGACTCGGACTCGGACCTGTCCTCGCGTCGATGCTGATCACCTGGGCTCCCGCGCCGCTGCACACCACCTACTGGGTGCACCTGGGCCTGATGGCCGTCGCGCTGGTCATCATCGCGGCCGTCCCCGAGACCCGCGGCCGCCACCGTGAGCGGTCGCTCGGTCTCATGCCGGTGCGGGTGCCCGAGGACATCCGGGCGTTCTTCCTGCGTGCGGCGCTGCTCGGGTTCGCGGGCTTCGCCGTGATGGGCCTGTTCACCGCCCTCGCGCCGACCATCTCCGCAACCATCGTCGGTGTGCACTCGGCGATCGGTGCGGCGCTGCTGACGGTGTCGGTGATGGCGGGATCGCTGCTGGGCCAGCTCTCCGGCCGCGCGCTGGCCCGAGAGGTCGCCGACATCCTCGCCATCGTCGCGATGATCGGCGGCATGGCGGTTCTCATCGCCACCCTCGTCGTCGGCCGGTGGGAGTTGCTCGCGGCCGCGGGGATCATCGGCGGCTTCGGGCAGGGCATCGCGTTCGCCCGCGGACTGCAGGGCATCGCCACCGGCGCCCCGGCCGACGCGAAGGCCGCGGTCACCTCGGCGTACTTCGTGATCACCTACATCGCCATCAGCCTGCCGGTCGTCGCCGAGGGCTTCCTCTCGCGGGCGGTCGGGGTGAAGTCCGCGGGCATCACCTTCGCCGCGGTGGTGATCGGGCTCGTCGCGGTCGCCGCGCTCCTGCTGGTCCGCGAGCGTCGTGTCGAGGCCGCGCGCTCGGACCCCGTCACCGCCGACGCATCCGCCTGAGGCGCGCACCGGGACCTGCCTCGCCGTCGGGTCGTGGGCCGTCGGGTCGTGGGCCGTCGGGTTGGATGGGCCCATGCCCGTAGACGTCATCGACATCGTCGATCCCGGCGATCCGCGCGTCGACGACTTCCGTGACCTGAACTCCGTCGACCGCCGCCCCGATCTCCCCGTACTGCCGGGCGGTCGGCCCGGGCGGGGACTCGTCGTCGCCGAGGGTGTGTTGGTGGTGCAGCGGATGATCGCGTCGCGATTCACTCCGCACGCGTTCCTCGGGGTCGACAAACGCCTGACCGAACTCGCCGACGACCTCGCGCTCCCGACGGTCGCCGGGCTGCCCTTCTACCGTGCGACCGCCGAGGTGATGGCCGAGATCGTCGGCTTCCACCTCAACCGCGGCGTGCTCGGTGTCGCGCGCAGGCCTGAGCGTCTCACCGTCGACGACGTCGTCGGCGACGCGCGCACCGTCGTGGTGCTCGAGGGCGTGAACGACCACGAGAACATCGGCAGCATCTTCCGCAACGCCGCCGGCCTCGCGGTCGACGCGGTCGTCTTCGGACGTGGCTGTGCCGACCCGCTCTACCGCCGCTCCGTACGCGTCTCCATGGGACACGCGCTCCTCGTCCCGTTCGCCGCCGCCGACGACTGGCCCGGCGATCTCCACCGACTGCGGGATCGCGGGTTCACCGTCGTCTCGTTGACGCCGGACGCCGACGCGGTCCCGCTCGCCGAGGCCGTCGCCGCCGACCGCGTCGCGTTCATGGTGGGTGCCGAGGGCCCGGGCCTGTCGGAGACGGCGATGCGCGCCGGCGACGTCCGCGCACGCATCCCGATGGCCCGCGGGACCGATTCGCTCAACGTCGCCACCGCCGCGGCGATCTCGTTCTACGCCCGCGTCGCCCGGTGACCGCTCAGAGGTTCCGCAGGGCGGAGCGTGCCGCGTTGTACCCACCCATGCCGTGGGCACCGGCGCCCGGTGGCGTCGACGCCGAGCAGAGGTAGACCCCGGCGACGCCCGTGGCGTACGGGTCGATGGCAGGGCGCGGACGCAGCAGCACCTGCAGTCCGCCGTTCGACCCGCCGATGACGTCGCCGCCAGCGTAATTCGGGTTGCCGGAGGCGAAGTCGGCGGTCGTCGTCACCGTGGAGGCGCGGATGCGGGACCGGAAACCGGGTGCGAACCGCTCGATCTGCGCGGTGATCGCCTCGGTCGCGTCACCGGAGAACCCATGCGGCACATGGGCGTAGGCGTACAGCGGGTTCAGGTCGCCGGCCGACCGTGAGGGATCGGCGACGTACTGCTGCCCGACGATGAGGAACGGACGTTCGGGCATCTGCCCCTGGGCGACGAGCTTCTCGGCGGCGAACACCTCGTCCGCGTCGCCGCAGACGTGCACGGTGCCCGCCGAGGCGACGCCGGGCGCGGTCCACGGGACGGAGCCCTCGACGGCGAAATCGACCTTGAACGCGCCCGGCGCGCGGCGAAATCGTCGGTAGGCGCGCTCGACTCGGTGGTGCAACGCGTCGCCGTAGATGTCGGCCGCCACCTGCGGCGAGGTGTCGAGCAGCACGATGTCGGCCGGCGGGAGGTCGGCGGTGCTCCGGACGCGACGACCCGTCTCGACGGTGCCGCCCAGGTCGACGAGCATCGCCGCGAGGGCGGAGGTGATGGCGGCCGAACCGCCGCGCGCGACAGGCCATCCGAAGCGGTGGCCCGACGCGGCCAGCATCAGTCCCACCGCCGACGTCAGGGGCCGGTCGAGGCGTGTGTAGGCGTGCGCGGCCGCACCGGCGAACGCCGCCCGACCCTGCGGCGTGGTGAACAGACGTGCGGTCACCGTCGCTGGTGGCAGCGCGCGCGGCCCCAACGTCGCCAGGGCGAGCAGGTGTCGGGGGACGTGGGCGATGGGTTGCATGACCTCGGCGGCGAGGTCGTCGAACCGCGCGGCCAGAGGACCCACCAGTGCCCGCCACCGACGGCCGTCGCGACCGAGGCCGTCGGCGGTGGTCTCGATCGACCGGTGGATGAGCGCGGCGGTGCCGTCGTCGAGGGGATGCGCGCAGTCGATCGGGGCGTGGTCCCACTGCAGGCCATACCGCGCGAGGTCGAGGGTCGCGAGGAACGGTGAGCCCACGCCGAGCGGATGGAACGCCGAGCAATGGTCGTGCGTCAGCCCGGGCAGTGTCAGCTCTGCGGAGCGCGTGCCGCCCCCGATGGTGTCGGCGGCCTCGAGCACGGTGACCGTGACACCGCGACGCGCCAGGTGGACCGCGCCGGCCAGCCCGTTCGGGCCCGACCCGACCACCACGGCGGTCGTCATCGGGGGATCACCTGCGACACGACTTCTCGACCCATACTTCGACGCTACCGACTCGCGCGGTGGGGGAGACAATGAGTCATGTCGTCCGCCGAGCCGACGCCCTGGGCACTGGGCATCACGCTGGCCGCGGTGTCGGCGGTGGTGGTGGCCGGGGCGGTCCTCGGCGTCTACAGCGTCATCGCCGAGACGGGCCGCGTGCTCGCCGTGTTCGCGGTGGTCGTCGTGTGCGGTGGTATCGGTCCCTCGGCGTGGGTGTGGCGAGGACGACCGGTGCTGCGGTGGATGGGCGGCGGTGCGCTCGTCGGCCTCGCCGTGGGGCTGCTGGTCGCGGTCGGATACGCCGCGAGCCGGTGATCAGCGCTTGCCGAAGCCGAACCAGCGCGCGACCTTGACGACCGGTGGCGCGTTGTCGTCGGCGGGCTCTACGTTGTCGTCGGTGGGGGTGCCGTCGGCGCGCGGCGCAGACACCGGCTGCGCGGCGTCGTCGTCGGTCGGCTGGTGACCCGGGGGCCGGATCACGAAGCGCAACACAGGAAGTCGAGAGATCGGGTAGTCGGCGTCGGGATCATCCGGCGACCCCGACGCAGCGTCGAGGCGCAATCCCAGCCAGGTGTGCGCGGCGCACGCAGCGAACTCCACGGGGTGGAACGGCAGCGCCTGGGGGTCGTGGGCCACGCCGTCGACGTACTGCAGCGGGTGTTCCCCGGCCCAGAAGGGGCCTTCGAAGAGGAAGGGCAGGCCCTCGTTCTCGACGATGTCGACCGGGTCGGCGGCGAAGGAACGCCGGAGCCGTCCGTTGTCCCACTGCGCGAACACGCCGTAGGCGGCGTGGGTGTCGGTGTGGACGAGATAGGCGTGTGCGGTGGGGCGCGCGGTGACGAGCTCATCGGGGAGTTCCGAGGGCGGCGTCGCGGCGAGGCGGGGACCCGCGATCACCGCGAGGCGCCCGTACACGCCGACGCCGATCTCGTCGTCTGCGCCCGAGGCGACACGATCGAGGGTGGTCTCACCACGCGGGACGAGGACCGAGTCGCCGATGACGCTGCGCGCCAACGTCTCGGCGGTCATGTGATCGTTCACGACGCCGAGACGCAGGTCGGCGATCGGGTTATCGCTGTCGATCAGCCAGAGCATCGATGTCGTTGCCACGACAGGCACCCCTTCGGTCACTAACGCCTCAACCCGCTACTGGTGTCCGTTGCTTCGAACTCCGAGGAGAACATCTTCCCACGCCGGAACCGCGGGTTTGCGTGCGGCCTTGCGGCGACGGGGAGTCGGTGCCTCGTCCGATGTGGGTGCGCTGCTGCGCATGTCGAGCGGATCGGCGGCGGGCCCGGGCACCTGTCGCGGCGGCTCGGTGTCGTCGGTCGTCGGCGTCGTCGCCTCGGCCGTTGTCTCCGTGTCGATCTCGGCCGCGGGCACGTCGTCGATGTCGATGTCGTCGTCGAGATCGTCGATGTCCACCCGATCGAGGACGACATCGGCCGGGTGGTCGATGAGGGCGGGCTGGTGCGGATCGGGGGTGTGGGTCGAGATGACCCGCGCGCGTTGACGACCGATGAGATCGTCGGCGCCGACGGTGTACTGCTCACCGGCCGAGGCGAGGGAGACGACGGAGGTCAGTCCGCGCAGCGGCCGACTCAGATCGGGGTCGGTGATCTCGTCGGCCGTCTCGTCGAGCGGTTCGGTGGTGCCGCCGCCCGACCCCGGCAGGTAACGCCAGTGGGCGTGGTTCTCCGACCGTCCGACCCGCCAGCTGACCTGGACGATCCATCGACCGTCCTCACTCTTCCAGGCGTCCCAGTCGGTGTCCTCGGGGTTGTGGCCCCGCGCGCCGAGGGCAGATGCGACGACCTCGCCCAGCGTCGACAGGGCCGGCCCGTCGATGCGGATGGGGTGCGACGACGACGCGAGTTCGGCGGCGCGCGAACGCTCGAGGAGCACGGGGTGGGCGAACCGGGAGACCTTCTCGGGCGTCACGCCGGCCGCGGCGGCGACCTGCGCCACGCTGGCCCCGGCGCGGATGCGGGCCTGGATCTCGCGCGGACGCAGGGAGCTCTCCATCTCGATCTCGATCTGTCCGAGGCGGGAGATGTCGCCGCGGGCCGCGGCGCGCAGCCGGTCGTCGGCGGGGAGGTGGAACTTCTCGCCGGAGTCGGGATCCTGGCAGATCACCGACCCACCGTCGGTGTCCAGACCGATGACACGCAGTTCACGCATCTGCCCCTCCTCCTCGAGTGAGAGCGGGTGTTACCGATCTGCGGCGACCGATGATCATCCGAGCGACTGTTCACCCGACCCTAGTGCAGCGACGGCGTGTCGGGTCGATGACACACCGGGAAACACCAGCTCAGCAGGGCTGTGACCGATTGTCCCACGGGCCACATGCGTCACGCCCGCCCCCACCAGTTGGGCCCTCGTTCTCGTCTGTTGGGCCGTTGTTCGGATCGAACGGGCATCGGAGCCCACCCGGAGTGATTGTCGGCCCAACTGGCGCGAATGTCGGCCCAACTGGCGGTGCGTCGGTGGGGTCAGAGGGCGGCGACCACGTGGTCGATGCATGCGGTGAGCTTCGAGATGTCGTCGGGCTCGATCGCCGGGAACATGCCGATCCGCAGCTGGTTGCGACCGAGCTTGCGGTACGGCTCGGTGTCGACCACGCCGTTGGCGCGCAGGGTCGCCGCAACCGCGGCGGCATCCACCGAGTCGTCGAAGTCGATGGTGCCCACCACCTGGCTGCGGTGCTCCGGGGCGGCGAACGGCGTCGCGAACTCGCTGGCCTCGGCCCACTCGTAGAGACGCGACGAGCTGTCGGCGGTGCGCTTGGTGGCCCAGTCGAGTCCGCCCTGGCCGTTCATCCACTCGAGCTGGTTGGCCAGCAGCAGCAGCGACCCGACCGCGGGGGTGTTGTAGGTCTGGTTCTTCGAGCTGTTGTCGACCGCGGTCGGCAGCGACAGGAAGTCGGGGCACCAGCGGCCCGAGGCCTCGATCTTCGCGATCCGCTCGAGAGCGGCCGGGCTCATCAGCGCCAGCCAGATGCCGCCGTCGGAGGCGAAGCTCTTCTGCGGCGCGAAGTAGTAGACGTCGGCGTCGGCGGCGTTCACCGGCAGGCCGCCGGCACCCGAGGTCGCGTCGATCACGATCAGCGCGTCACCGGCCGCCGACGGACGCGACACCGGGACGGCGACACCGGTCGAGGTCTCGTTGTGGGCCCAGCCGATCAGGTCGACGTCGCCGGCCTGTTCGGCGGTGATGTCGGCCGGGTTCGGGGCGGTGCCCGGGTCGGTCGAGATCACGGTCGGGTTGTCGATGAAGGGGGCCTTCTTCGCGACGCTGGCGAACTTCGACGAGAACTCGCCGTAGGTGAGGTGCAGCGACTTCTTCTCGATGAGCCCGAACGAGGCGGCGTCCCAGAAGGCGGTCGATCCACCGTTGGACAGGACCACCTCGTAGCCGTCGGGCAACGAGAAGAAGGTGTGCAGGCCGTCGCGGATGGCGCCGACGACGTTCTTCACCGGCGCCTGGCGGTGGCTGGTGCCGAACACCGATGCACCGGTGTCGACGAGCGACTGCAGCTGCTCGGGGCGGACCTTCGACGGGCCGCAACCGAAGCGGCCGTCGGCGGGCAGGAGGTCGGCGGGGATGGTGATCGCGGAATCGCTCATGGGCGCAATCGTAGTTGCCGCATCCGAGGCTGATGTCGGCGCGTCTACCGCGCTCGACACCGCCGCGACGTCCGCGGTCTTGCCCGCGATTGAACAAACGTTTAGTGTTCTGAACAGTTGTTCAAACAACGCCATACCGAGTCATGAGGGGCGAGTGCACATGAGCGATCTGACCGCACGTGCGCGGGTACGCGACGCCGCGATCGCCGTCTTCGCGCGCGACGGGTTCGTCGCGTCGGTCCGCACGATCGCCGAGGAGGCCGGTGTGAGCCCGGGTTTGGTCATCCACCACTTCGGCTCGAAGGAGGGTTTGCGCGCAGAGTGCGACGCGCACGTCCTCGACCTGACGCGACAGCGCAATCTCACCGCCCTGGCTGACGCCGAGAGCAGTGCTGCGGCCGTCGGCGACCGGCTCGCGGGTCTGGCCGACGCCGGTCCATCCCTGATGTACCTGGTGCGCAGCATCGCCGACGGCGGTGAGTTGGCGCGGTCCTTCATCGCGCGCCTCGTCTCCGACACGCAGGAGTCGATGCGGGTCGGTGTGGCCACCGGGGTGATCCGGCCGTCGGTCGACGAGGCTGCTCGCGCCCACTACCTGGTGGCCGTGTCGCTCGGCGCGATGCTCGTCGACCTGACCGTGCATCCACCGGCCGACCACGCCGACAGTGCCGCCATCGTGGGCGATCACGTGCACCGGACGATGCTTCCTGCCGCCGAGTACGCCACCCACGGCGTTCTCACCGACACCTCGATGCTCGACGCCGTCCTCGCCTACCGGGAGGGTGGGCGGTGACCGCGTCGGGTCCGGCGGTGATCGCCGTGTCGGACCTCCGGAAGCGGCTGGGGCGCAATCAGGTTCTCGACGGTCTCGACCTCACCGTCGAGAAGGGTTCCGTCGCGGGCTTCCTGGGGCCGAACGGTGCCGGGAAATCGACCACGATCCGGGTTCTGCTCGGGACCTACCGCCGGGACTCCGGATCGGTCCGAGTTCTCGGGGGTGATCCGGTGCGTGACGCCGTGGACCTCCATCGCCGGATCGCCTACGTCCCCGGCGATGTCGACCTGTGGCCGCAGATGACCGGCGGCGAATGCATCGACGCCCTGCTGGCGTTGCGAGGGGCGACCCCGCGCCCGGCCGATCGCGCGGCGATGATCGACCGCTTCGATCTCGACCCGACGACACGGATCTCGGCGTACTCGAAGGGCAATCGCCAGAAGGTCGTCCTGGTCGCGGCGTTCGCCGCGCCCGCGGACCTGATGATCCTCGACGAGCCCACGTCCGGCCTCGATCCGCTCATGGAGGATGTCTTCGCGCAGTGTGTGCGCGCGGCCGCCGACGCGGGTACCTCGGTGTTGCTGTCGAGTCACATCCTCGGCGAGGTCGAGAAGCTGTGCGACACCGTGACCATCATCCGGGCCGGGCGCACCGTCGAGAGCGGGACGCTCGCGCAGATGCGCCACCTCACCCGGACGCGGGTGACCGCCGAGGTCGTCGGGTCGACCGAAGGCCTGGCCGACCTGCCGGATGTCGCGGACCTCGAGACGACGCCACCGACGGGCGACTCCGACGCCACCGGGGTGACGCTGTCGGTCGCACCGGCGGGCCTGTCGGCGTTACTGGTGGACCTCGGCGCGCGCGGGGTGCGGTCGCTGCAGATCGCGCCGCCCACGCTGGAGGAGATGTTCCTGCGCTACTACGGCGCACACAGCGATGAGCCCGACCGTGTCGACCACTGACCTCCGGCGACCGATCGCAGGCGCAGGTGTGGTGGCGAGGCTCGCCGTACGGCGTGAGCGGATCCGCACCCCGTCGGTCGTCGTGGCGCTGCCCGTGCTGGTGGTGGTCACGGGCGCGGCGATGGCGTCGCTCTATCCCGACGCCGCCGCTCGGGCGGCGTTGCGATCGGGTGCCGCGGACAATCCCGCGTTCCGGCTGCTGCTCGGCCCGCTGGGTGCGGACACCTCTGCCGCCGCGATCACCACGTGGCGGATCGGGCTGTTCCTCGTACTGGTCGCCGGGATCCTTCTGGCTCTCACCGTCATCCGGAACTCCCGCGCCGAGGAGGAGGCGGGTCGGGGAGAACTCGTGCGCGCCGGTGTCGTCGCACCGACGGCCCCGATACTCGTCGCCGCTGGGGTCGCGACCGTCGCCGGCTCCGCGGTCGCGATCGTGATGGCCGGTGCGACAGCGCTTGTCGGTGCGTCGGCGGCATCGGCGGTTATGGTCGGCCTCGGATACCTGGCGGTCACCGTCGCCGCCGTCGGGATCGCCACGGTTGCCGATCAGGCGTTCGCCACCGCACGCGGTGCGAATGTCGCCGTGGTGACGGTGCTGGCCGGTGGGTACGTGGTGCGGGGCGTCGGTGATGTCGTCGACGGGTTCACCTGGTTGCGGTGGATGTCGCCGGTCGGGTGGGCCGAGTTGATCGACCCGTTCGGTCACCGCAGGGCGCTCCCCGCGGTCGTCGGTGTGGTGGTGGGTGCTGTCGGTGTCGCGGTGGCGGCGGCGCTCGCTCGTCGCCGCGACCTGGGGCAGGGGTTGGTGGCGCGCGGACCCGGGCCCACCGGATCGCGGCGGTTACGCACCGTGGGCGCGGTGGTGGCGCGGGTGTCGGTGCCGACGATCGCGCCGTGGGTGTCGGCGACCGCGGCGTATTGCCTGCTGCTGGGGTTCCTGCTGTCGTCGGTGGGTGACCTGGTGCCCTCGGGCGGCGGGGTCACCGACATCGTTCGTGACCTGGGCGGTGGGGGCGCGCTCGCCGAGTCGGTGATGACCGCGGTGCTCGGGTTCGTCGGGGTGATCGCCGGTCTCGCGGGTGTCGCGGTGGTGATGCGGACGCGCGTCGACGAGACCGCGGGCCGTACCGAGCAGATCCTGGCCACGGCGACGTCGCGTTCGCGGTACTTCCTGAGCACCGCCGCCGCGGCGTTCGCGGCGTCGGTCGGGGTGATCGTCGCCGCGTCGGTCGCCACCGCGGTGGCTCACGTGATCAGTGCCGGGACCTCGGCGGCGCCCGATGTGGGTACCGTCCTGGGCGCGGGGGCGGTGCAGATCCCCGGCACCCTGGCTGTCGTCGCGGTCGGTGTCGCCGCGTACGGCCACCGGCCCCGAGTCGTCGCGGTGGGATGGGTTGCGGTGCTGGGGGACATGCTGCTCGCGCAGTTCGGCGAGCTGTTCGGACTGCCGATGTGGGTGCGAGATCTCGCCCCGCACACCCACGTGTCGGGTATGCCGCCCGGCGACGTCGGTCTCACCGCGCCGATCCTGAGTCTGGCGGTCGCCGCGGCACTGCTCGGCCTCGGCTGGTGGGGGTTCCACCGGCGCGACATCCCCGGCTGATCGGTCGGCCAGGGTCGAGGTGACACGATGCGGTCGTGGATGCCGAGACGTTTCGCCGACTGCTGACCGAGCCGGGGCAGGCGCTGCTGGCCGAGATCGCACAGCGGGCCGGTGTCGAATCCGACCACGCGTTGGGCGCGCGACTCCGCACGGTCCACGACGGCGACTTCGTGGCCGCCGCGGTCACCCAGAACCATCTGCGCGGCCTCGCGGCGGCCAAGTTCGGCGACGACGCCGCACGCATGTACTTCACCCACGACGCCCTCGAGCAGGCCACACGCGCATCGGTCGCGACCCACCGCGCACAGACCCTGCGGTCGCTGGGTGTTCGGAAGGTGGTCGATCTCGGCTGCGGCATCGGGTCGGATCTCATCGCCGCCGCGCGGGCAGGGATCGCGGTGCGGGGTGTCGACATCGACCCGGTGCGCGTCGAGATCGCGCGCGCCAACCTCGCCGCCCTCGACCTGCCGGGCACCGTCGAGGTCGGCGACGCCACCACCGCGACCGTCGCCGATGACGAGGTCGCGTTCTTCGATCCCGCCCGGCGCACCGCGCGGGGTCGGGTGTTCCGGCTCGACGGCCTCACGCCGCCATGGGATCTCGTGGCGCAGCGGCTCGCCGGGCGCGCCGTGGCCAAGGTGATGCCCGGCATCGGCCACGACGACATCCCCGACAGCGTGCGCGCCGAATGGGTGTCCGAACGCGGGAAACTCGTCGAATGTTGCCTGTGGGGAGCGGGATTCGACCACCCCGACCCCGGTCTGCGGGTCGCGACCGTGCTGCCGAGCGGCGCCACGATGAGCGGGGATTCTCGCTCCGAGGCCCGGGCCGACAGCGACGAGGCAGGGCCGGTGGGTCGCTACCTCTTCGAACCCGACGACGCCGTGATCCGCGCCGGTCTCGTCGCCGACCTGGCGCAGCGGATCGACGGATGGCTACCCGACCGGCACATCGCCTACATCACCACCGACGACCCCGCGGACACCCCGTTCGCGCGGGGGTATCTCGTGCTCGACGAGCTGCCCTACCGCACCAAGCAGCTACGCGCGGCCCTGCAGGACCTCGACGTCGGGACGCTGACCGTGAAGAAGCGTGGGGTGCAGGTGGTCCCGGAGGATCTCATCGCCAAGCTCCGACTCACCGGCACCCGCTCGGCGTTGATCGTGCTCACCCGGGTCGCCGGGGCGGGCCGGGCGTTCCTCGTCGAACCGCTCGCGCGATCGTGACACCGATTGTCGCGCAGCGCGATCAGGCGATCTCGCCCCATCCGTCGACGTCCTCGGGGCGTCGCGGGCCGGGGCCGGTGTAGATCGCGGCCGGCCGCACCAGCTTGCCCAGACGCTTCTGTTCGAGGATGTGGGCACACCATCCCGCGGTCCGTCCGCAGGTGAACATCGCCGGCATCATGTGCGGCGGTACCTCGGCGAAATCGAGGATCACCGCGGCCCAGAACTCCACATTGGTCTCGATGGCCCGGTCGGGGCGGCGCTCGCGCAGTTCGGTCAGTGCGGCCTGCTCGAGGGCGGCGGCGACCTCGAAGCGGGGGACGCCGAGTTCCTTCGCGGTGCGCCGTAGCACCCGCGCGCGCGGGTCCTCAGCCCGGTACACCCGGTGCCCGAAGCCCATAAGTTTCTCCTTGCGGTCGAGGATGCCCTTGACCAGCCCACGGGCGTCGTCGGAACGCTCGACTTCCTCGATCATCGGCAGCACCCGCGCGGGCGCGCCACCGTGCAGCGGTCCGCTCATGGCGCCGACCGCCCCCGACAGCGATGCGGCGACATCGGCCCCGGTGGAGGCGATCACGCGGGCGGTGAACGTCGAGGCGTTCATGCCGTGTTCGGCCGCGCTGACCCAGTAGGCGTCGATCGCGCGGATGTGTGCCGGATCGGGCTCACCCCGCCAGCGCGTCATGAAACGTGCGGTGACGGTGTCGCATTCGTCGACCTGCGCCTGCGGTACGGCCGGCTGGTGGATGCCGCGCGCCGACTGTGCCACGTACGACAACGCCATCACCGACGCCCGGGCGAGGTTGTCGCGCGCGGTGGCGTCGTCGATGTCGAGGAGGGGCTCGTAGCCCCAGATCGGGGCGAGCATGGCCAGGGCGGCCTGCACGTCGACGCGGACGTCGCCGGTGTGGACGGGCAGCGGGAACGGTTCGGCGGGCGGCAGGCCGTCACCGAAGCGACCGTCGACCAGCAGGGCCCACACGTCGCCGAAGGTGACCCTGTTCTCCACCAGGTCCTCGATGTCGACGCCGCGGTAGCGCAGGTTGCCACCGGCCTTGTCCGGCTCGGCGATGTCGGTGGTGAAGGCGGTGACGCCTTCGAGTCCTGGGACGAAGTCGTCGGGCACGTGCGCGGTGTCCGAGGGGGTCGGTGAGCTGCCTGCCATCGTGTCGACTCCTTCGTCGGCCGTTCGCCTTGCTGACGCTGAGAACTCTAGTGCCCGCATCGGCACACACCGAGACAGCCCACAGGGTTCGACCGGCCCGCCGGTGGGTATGTCGACACCGAGCACCGAACGCACTCGACACAGGAGCGACCATGACAGACCTGACAGCGCACGGGTCGGCCCCCGACGACGACCGGGCGGTCCTCACCACCCGGCAGGGCCACCCCGTGCACGACAACCAGAACCAACGCACCGTCGGCCCGCGAGGCCCTGCGACCTTGGAGAACTACCACTTCCTCGAGAAGGTCAGCCACTTCGACCGCGAACGCATCCCCGAGCGGGTGGTGCACGCGCGAGGCGCCGTCGCCTACGGCCACTTCGAGGCGACCGGGAAGTGGGGCGACGAACCCATCGCGCAGTACACCCGGGCGCGGCTGTTCGCCCAGGAGGGAACCCGCACCGACGTCGCCGTGCGGTTCTCGACCGTCATCGGCGGGCGCGACAGCTCCGAGTCGGCCCGCGACCCCCGCGGCTTCGCGGTGAAGTTCTACACCGAGGACGGCAACTGGGATCTGGTGGGGAACAACCTCGGGGTCTTCTTCATCCGCGACGCGATGAAGTTCCCGGACGTCATCCACGCCCTCAAGCCCGATCCCGTCACCTTCCGGCAGGAACCGGCCCGCATCTTCGACTTCATGTCGCAGACCCCCGAGGCGACGCACATGCTGGTCAATCTGTTCTCGCCGCGCGGGATCCCCGCGAACTACCGCACGATGCAGGGTTTCGGCGTCAACACCTACAAGTGGGTCGACGCCGACGGACACACGCATCTCGTCAAGTACCACTGGATACCGACGGTGGGCGTGGCGAGTCTGACCGAGGTCGACGCCGCCGCGATCCAGGGTCGCGACCTCGGACACGCGAGCAAAGACCTCTACGACCACATCGAGGCCGGTGAGTTCCCGCAGTGGGATCTGCTGGTCCAGATCATGAGCGACGACGACCACGACGAACTGGACTTCGACCCCCTCGACGACACCAAGGTGTGGCCCGAGAACGATTTCCCGCCGAAGCTCGTGGGGCGGATGACGTTGACGTCCAACGTCGCCCACCACTTCGCCGAGAACGAGCAGATCGCCTTCGGCACCGGCGTACTGGTCGACGGTCTGGACTTCTCCGACGACAAGATGCTCGTGGGTCGCACCTTCTCCTACTCCGACACCCAGCGGTATCGGGTGGGCCCCAACTACCTGCAGTTGCCGGTGAACCAGCCGAAGAACGCCTCGGTGGCCACCAACCAGCAGGGCGGCCCGATGCAGTACCGGGTCGACGCGGTGGGCGACAACCCGCACGTGAACTACGAGCCGTCGACCACCGGTGGTCTGCGCGAGGCGCAGTCGCCGGGTGGTGACGATCAGGGGCCACCGATCTACGGCCGCTCGACCCGGTCGCGCATCGACCGCACCGACGACTACACCCAGTCCGGGCAGCGCTATCAGCTGCTCGAGCAGTGGGAGAAGGACGATCTGGTGACCAACCTGGTGGCCAACATCTCCGAGGCGACCGCAGCGGTACAGCAGCGCATGGTGTGGCACTTCCTGATGGCCGACGACGAGCTCGGCACGCGGGTGGGCGAGGGCCTCGGCATCTCAGCCGATGATGTACGTCATCTCGAACCGCTTGCGACGCAGACGCTGTCGGAGACCGACGAGCAGCGTCGGGTGAACCTGGGCAAGAACGGCCCGCGAGACGTGGAGGGCCTGGCCATGACCCACTGCGTGCCGAACGAGCACGTGGAGGTCGCGTCGTGACCGTCTCGGTCGAGGACGTCCGCGCGTTGCTCGCCGGCGACGTCGCCGACGCACACCTGATCCTGGAGGAGGGCAGGGTGTCGGTGATCTCGGGTGACGCCGTCGCCGAAGACCCGTCGGCGCTGGTCGTGGCCACCGCGCGCGAGATCCTCGACTCCCGAGGTCGCGGCGAACTCCCCGGCGACGATCAACTCCGCACCCTCGCGGCGCAACTCGACAGCCGGATCGCGACGCTCGGCGGCTGAACCAGCCGCATCTGTCGTCGCGAACCCAGGCCCACACCACCCACGAAAGGCACCATGTCCACCACCTCGAATTCTCCCGACACACCGACCGGGGCGGGTCCCACACCCCCGATCCCGATGACTGCGGCGGTCGCCGCCGAGGCCGCGTCCGAGGCGGCGCCTCTCCTGCCGCGCGTCCTCGGCGCGATCACCGCTGTCTACAGCGCGGCGCTGCTGGTGAAACCGTCTCTGCTGGCCCGTCCGTGCGGGTTCACCCCGGGAACCGCGGTGCCCCGTCCCGTCGCGACCCTCATCCGGGGCATCGCGGTCCGCGATCTGGCCAGTGGCACGGCGATGGTCGTGGCACCACCCGGCGCGCCGTGGACCGCGGCGATCGGCGTGCGGGTCGCCTCCGACCTCGGTGACGCCGTCGTGTTCGGCGCCGGTCTCACCGGCACGCGCGCACCGAAGATCGCGGGCTTCGCGGCGGTGTGGGGTGTGCTGTGCGCTGCCTCGACCGTCGTCGGCAGGCGCTGAGTGCGCCCCGACCTCGCCTGATCGGCGCCGCGCGGAGGTGACCGTCCGGGGTCGGGAGTAGCGTCGTCCCGCGTGGATGGTGAGGCAGTGAACGTGTCCGATATGCGCGTCGGCTACGGATCGGCCGGAGGCGGCGGGCTGGGTCCGGAGTCGTTGACCGGCGACCCGCTGTGGCTCGACCTGTTCGAGCGATGGCTGGCCGACGGCGTCGCCCGATCGATCCCCGAACCCAACGCGATGGTGGTCGCGACCGTCGACGCCGACGGTGTGCCCGCGACCCGCACGGTGCTGTGCAAGGCGGTCGACGAGCGCGGAATCGTGTTCTACACCAACCACGACTCCGACAAGGGCAGGCACCTGGCCGCCGAACCCGTTGCCTCGGCGACGTTCCCGTGGATCGCGATGGAACGTCAGGTGCACGTCCGCGGCCCGGTGACGCAAATCGCGCGCGCCGAGACCCAGGCCTACTGGGACAGCCGTCCCCGCGGATCGCAACTCGGTGCGCACGCCTCGACGCAGTCGCATCCCATCGCTTCACGCGCAGACCTCGAGGCCCAGGCCCGCGCCGTGGCCGACCGTTTCGGAGGCGTCGACGGCGACGAACCGGTGCCGCTGCCGGAGAACTGGGGTGGCTACCGCATCGAGCCGACGACCGTCGAGTTCTGGCAGGGCGGCGCCGACCGGCTGCACGATCGCGTCCGCCTGATCCGCGATCCGGCGACGGGCCGGTGGGACGCCCGCAGGCTGCAACCCTGATGGCGGGCCTGCTCGCCGACACCGCGCCGCTGCGCAGCCCGCACTTCCGTCGGCTGTGGTCGGCGAACATCATCACCGTCATCGGGGCCCAGCTCACCGTGGTGGTGGTGCCCGCGCAGATCTTCTTCATCACCGGCAGTTCGGCCTACGTGGGGCTCGCCGGCCTGTTCGGACTCGTCCCGCTCGTCGTGTTCGGGTTGTGGGGCGGCGCGGTCGCCGACATCGTCGACCGCCGTCTGCTGCTGATCATCACCACGATCGGCCTCATCGGGTGCAGTGCGCTGTTCTGGCTGCAGGCCGCCGCGGGCATCGACAACGTGTGGGTCATCCTGTCGCTGTTCGCCGTTCAGCAGGGTTTCTTCGCGGTCAACCAGCCGACCAAGTCGGCGATCCTGCCCAAGATCGTCGACATCAAAGACCTCCCGGCCGCGAACTCGCTGAACATGACGGTGATGCAGGCCGGCGCCATCGCCGGACCCGTCATCGGCGGCGCCCTCATCCCGAAGCTCGGGTACTCGACGCTCTATCTCGTCGACACGATCTTCCTGTTCGCGACGCTGTGGGCGGTCATCCGGTTGCCGTCGCTGAAACCCGAGCGCAGCGCCGACGCCCCGCGGGTCGCCGGTCTGCGGTCGGTCATCGACGGATTCGTGTACCTCCGTGGACACAAGGTGTTGATGATGTCGTTCGTCGTCGATCTCATCGCGATGGTGTTCGGCATGCCGCGGGCACTGTTCCCGCAGATGGCCCACGAGAACTTCGGTGGCCCCGACGGCGGTGGCCTCGCGTTCGCGCTGCTGTTCGCCGCGATCGGGGCGGGCGCGGTCGTCGGTGGGGTGTTCTCCGGGTGGGTGTCGCGGGTACAGCGACAGGGCCTTGCGGTGATCGTGTGCATCGTGATCTGGGGCGCGTCGATCGCCGGGCTCGGTGTGGTGGTGGCGTTCGCCGGCGGCGCCTCGCTGCCGATGCTGCCGATCGCGGTGGCGCTGTTGATGATCGGCGGTGCGGCCGACATGGCGTCGGCGGCCTTCCGGCAGTCGATGCTGCAGTCGGCGGCCAACGACGACGTGCGCGGACGTCTGCAGGGGGTGTTCACGGTGGTCGTGGCCGGTGGTCCCCGCATCGCCGACGTCGCGCACGGCGGTGTCGCGGCCACCGCAGGGGTGGCCGTCACCACCGCGGGCGGCGGTATCGCGGTCATCGTGTTCACGGTCGTCGCCGCGCTCGCCGTCCCGGCGTTCGTGCGCTATCGACTCGTGCACTGACCCGGCGGGTTCCGCGATGTCGTCGGTACCCTTGCCTGCGTGAAGGAGATGACCGGTCGCATCGGCGGCAGCGTGGTGCTGCTGGCCGCGATGGCGGTCGTCTACCTCGTGACCGTGTGGACCACGGCCGGTCAGCGTGTCGACCAGCGCATCTACGAGGCGATGTACGGCGCCGACACGTGGCGTGACCTCCTGCATCGCGTCGGTTTCCAGCGGGTGACCGACCCGCGGCTGTGGCTTCTGGCCGCGGTCGCCGTGATCGTGCTCGGTCTGCTCGCACGGCGTCGGGGCAGCATCGTCGCGCTGCTTGTGCTGCCGGCGGTCGGAGTGGTGGTCGCCCGGATGCTGCGCACCGAGATCCTGCCGCGTCCGGAGCTGATGGACATCGCCCGCGCCGCGTTCAACACCTTCCCGAGCGGTCACACCGCGGCCGCCGCCGGATGCGTCGCCGCGGCGATCCGGGCGGCACCGCGGATGGTGGCGCCGGTCCTCGCGGTCGTCGGCGCCATGTGGACCACCGTGGTCGGTCAGGGGCTCATGGAGGTCGGCGCGCACCGCCCCAGCGACATCGTGGGGTCCCTGTTCATGGTGGGGGCCGCGATGATCCTCGTCCCCGATTCGGCGCGCTCGGGGGTGCGGCCGGGGGTCGCCGCGCTGACCGGTGTGATCGCCGCGATCGGTCCCGTCGTGTGGGCGGTGCACACCGAACACCTGGTGCTCGCGGCGATCGGCGTTATCGCCGCGGGCGTGTTCGCACTGCTCACCGCGCGAATCGGCACGCCTGATCGACGGAACGCCTCGCCGACGCAGGCGGCCGTCCCGCAATCGCGGTGGGTCGCCGGTCGCTGAACCGCCGAGTGTGTCGCCCGTCACTTAGTGTGGGCTTTCTGCCCTCCGCTGTGTCTTACTATGCATTCCGTCATAACAATGACGGTTGTCATGGAGCCTCGGGAGCGGGATGTCGCACGGCAACAGTTCGGTCCTCGGTCGCATGGGTGCGTTCGTGGCGCGCCGCCGATGGTGGGTCATCGGCTTCTGGCTGATCGCGGTCGCGGCTCTCAACCTGGCCGTGCCCCAGATCGAACACACCGCCGCGGAGAAGTCCGCGGCGTTCCTGCCCCACCACATGCCCTCGGTCGACGCGCTGCGCGACATGTCGACCGACTTCGGGTCCCCGGCCTCGACGGCCGTGGGCAACGTGGTGCTCGCAGCCGACCGCGGTGTCGGGCCGGCGGAGACACGGTTCTACGGTGAGATGGTCCGCCGACTGACCGCCGACACCGACAACGTCGCCTACGTGCTCGACATGTACGGCAACCCCGCGACCCGGGATTCCGCGCTCAGCCGCGACGGCAAGGCCGTCACCGTGATGGTCGTCGCGCAGGGCGACGTCGGCAGCACGCGCGCACACCACAGCACCGTCGAGATCCGTTCGGAGATCGATGCGATCCCGCGACCGGCCGGTCTCGACGTCTACTACACCGGCGCGTCACCGACCCTGGCCGACCTCTTCTCGTCGATCGATGTGTCGCTGCTCATCATCACGGTGGTGTCGATGCTGCTCATCACCGTGATGCTGCTGATCGCCTACCGGTCGCTGTGGGCGGCGCTGGTCCCGCTGATCACCATCGGGATCGGCCTCGGTGTGGCGCGCGCGATCATCTCCGCACTCGGCGATGGGGACATCCTCTCGATCTCCAACTTCACCATCGCGATCATGACCGCGTTGTTGCTGGGCGCGGGAACCGATTACGCGATATTCCTGATCGCCGGATACCACGATGCGCGACGGGCGGGGCAGGACCCGACCGCAGCCGACCCATGGGGCGCGATCGCCACGGCGAGTGGGCGGGTGTCGCCGATCCTGGTGGCCTCGGCGCTGACCATCGCCGCGGCCGCCGGTGCCATGGGGTTCGCGAAGGTGGGGATGTTCGCCACGGCGGGTCCACCGACCGCGATCGGGGTGCTGGTGATCCTCGCGGTGTCGCTGACCCTGACGCCGGCGCTGATGGCGGTCGCCGCCGGTCGCGGTCGGCTCGAACCCCGCGCCGACACCGAGCGCCGCTGGCGTCGACGCGGTGTCGCGGTGATCCGCCACCGCGGTCCGCTCGCCGCGGCCTCGCTGGTGGTCCTGATCGCCTTGGCCATGGTGATCCCCACGATGCGGGTGAGTTTCGACGAGGAGTCGGTGCAGCTCTACGCCAACGACTCGACGCGCGGTTACGACGCGGTCTACCAGCACTTCGGTGTCAACGAGATCCTTCCCGAGTACCTCGTGGTGCGCGCCGACCACGACATGCGCAACACCAACGACCTCGCGGCGCTGGAGATGATGGCGATGGCGGTGTCGAAGCTGCCCGACATCGCCCATGTCCGGTCGATCACGCGGCCCGACGGCGCACCGATCCCCGAGGCGTCCACCGGTTACCAGGTGGGCCAGGTCGGCAGTCGCCTGGACGACGCCCATCGTCAGGTGCTCGAGGCGACACCCCAGTTGCGCCAGTTGGCCTCCGGCGTCGGCGATCTGCGTGACGGCGCCGATTCGGCGGCCGCCCGGCTCCCTGAGCTCGTCGCAGGCACCGATCAGGTGGTGTCGCTCGCGGACGGGGTGCTCGACACCGCCGACAGTGCCGAGCGGATCGTCGCCGCGGCCTCCGGTGGATCGCTGGACCTCCCGCAGGGTGTGCGTGCGCTCTCGGTGCTCGCCGATGTGCTCGGCACACTGATTCGCGATGTCTCGCAGAGCAATTCGTCGACCCTCGCCGCGGCCACACGATTGCAGGACGTGTTCGGCCCGATGCTCACCGCCGCACCTGATGCGACCTGTGCGACCGATCCGCGCTGCCTCGCCGCCCGCGCGGCGTTCCGGGTGTTCGATTCCGCCACCGCGGGACGGGCCTCGCAGGCGCTGCGCGAGGTGTCGTCGATCGCCGGGGTCCCCGGTGAGGTGGTTGCCCGCGCCTCGGCGGCCCTCCCCGAGATCCGTACCGGACTGGTCAGGGTGCAGGCCCTGCTCGACAGACTCGGTGGGCGCAGCATCGAGCAGGTACGCGGCGATCTCGGCCGGCTGACCGCCGGGATGGCCGAACTCACCGATGGCATGAACCGCCTCGCCGCCGGACTCCGTCAGGTGAAGGACGGAACCGACAAGACCGTCGCGCTCACCGCGCGACTGACCGCCGGTCTCGGCGAGGCCGGGGGCTACCTGCAGACGATGGCCCGCGACACCACCTCGGGCCCGGGTGCCGGCTTCTACCTCCCCGCGCAGGGGTTGAGCGATCCGCGTTTCGTGGCCGGATCGAAGCTGCTGCTGTCGCCGACGGGGCACACGGCACGGATGCTGGTGATCCGCAGCGACAACCCCTACGGACACAGGGCACTCGGAGACGTCGGTCGGGTCGCCGACGCCGCGCGGACCGCCGCGACCGGGACCGTGCTCGAGCGCGCCGAGGTGTCCTCGACCGGACTCGCCTCGCTCTCGGCCGACATGAGCGACCAGGTCGACCGCGACTTCGCGCTGTACGCCCTCGTGGCGATCCTCGCGGTCTTCGCGATCCTGTGTGTACTGCTGCGCAGTCTGCTGGCGCCGGCGTTGCTCGTGCTCGCGGTCATCCTGTCGTTCGGGGCGACCGTCGGGGTGAGTGTGCTGGTGTGGCAACACCTTCTCGGCATCGACCTCGACTGGTCGGTGATCCCGATCGCGTTCATGGCGTTGGTGGCCGTGGGCGCCGACTACAGCATGCTGTTCGCCTCGCGTATCCGTGAACACTCGTCGACCGGGATGATCAGCGGGATCGTCCGCGGGTTCGGCTCCACCGGGGGCGTGATCACCACGGCCGGAATCGTTTTCGCGGTCACCATGTTCGCGCTGATGAGTGCGACGGTGGTCAACCTGTTGCAGCTGGGTTTCACCATCGGTGTCGGACTGATCCTCGACGTGGTGATCGTGCGGACCATCCTGGTGCCTGCGGCGATGGCCGTGATCGGCAACCGCGTGTGGTGGCCGGCGAAGGTGTGAGACGGCCACCACACGCGGTGCGGCTCAGGCCTTTTCGTAGGTGAGACAGTTGGCGGTGTCCGAGGACTCGCCTGCGCCGATGCGCACCGCGGCGGCCGTGCACTCGAGGTTCGCGTTGTGCGAGCAGTCGGCCCGCTGGCAGGCGCCGACCTGGGGCGAGACCACGTCGAGGCCGCCCTTGGTCGACAGCGGGATGAAGGTGGCGCAGTCGGCGGTGCCGTTGTCGCCGCTGACGTTGATGGCGAATGCGTGACATCCGTCGTGGTTGTAGGAGCATGCGCTCATCGAACACTCGGTGACGTGCGGCATCTCGAGAGTGGCCATGGGAACCTCCGGAACGTGGGTGGGCGCGGCGACCGCGGGGCGTCGAGATCGCCTGGCACGCATCACGCTACGACCGTGTGACCGATTTTACCAGCAAGGTCAGGCTCCCCTTCGCGGGCGCGATGAGGTGAGGCTCGGCGAAGCTCAGGCCGCGATGTCGAGGGAGTCGAGAACCCGCCGGAATTCGTCGGCGACGTCGTCGAGGGGTGCGAGCGAGCGCTCGACGCGCGCGAGGATCAGGGCGCCCTCCGTCGCGGAGATCATCATGACCGTCACCGACCTCGCGCGGGCGGCGTCGACTCCGGCGGCGATGAGGGTGTCGCGGATGAGGACGTGCCAGTCGGCGAAGATCCCCGACACCTGGTCGTGCAGGACGGGATCGTTCTCGGCGCCACCGAGTGCGGCTCCGGCGACGGGGCAGCCGGCCTCGTACTCGCTGGAGGTCAGCAGATCGCGCCAGAAGGCGAAGAAGTCGTCGATCGCCTCGTGCAGCGGCTTGTCGACACTCGACCGGATCAGCGACGTCATCGTGTCACCCGCGCCGCGTAGGGCGTCGTGCACGAGCTGATCGCGTCCGCCGGGGAAGTGGTGGTACACCGAACCGCGGGGGGCGCCGCTGTCGGCGAGAACCGCGTCGACGGTGACCGCGGCGGCGCCGTTGCGCTGCATCAGGCCGATGGCGCTGCGCACCATGCGGGCGCGGGTGTCACCGCGTCGCGCCATCACCGTCCACCTCTCGCCGACACCCACTCACAGGACTATGCGGCAAAGCATACATTCGCGCCGGGGGTCTCGCGGTCACCCGGGCTCCTCGTGCGGTTCGATCACCAGCAGGCACAGATCGCGCAGCTGCGTGATCTGGTGCGGGGAGAGCCGGCTGCGCATGGCTCGCGACACCTCTCGCGCGTGCGCGGAACCGGCTCGTCGCGACAGCTCGACGCCAGCATCGGTGAGGGTGACGACGACGGCGCGTCCGTCCCCGTCGTCGCGGGTGCGGGTCACGAGACCCCGGGCCTCCATCCGCGCGATGAGACGCGACAGGCCCGGTTGGGTCAGCAGCACGTCGTCGGCGAGGTCGGTGATCCGCTTGCCCGCACCTTGTTCTGAGCCCCGTGTCCGGTTGCCGGCCGACAGGGCGTGGAGCACGCCGTATTCGCTCGCGTGCACCTCGTCCCACACCGCGCTGTCGGCGAGCTCGCGGGCGATCGTCGCCTGCGCCCGGTACAGCGCCTCCCAGGCCTCGTTGGCCGGGGCGACCACGCCGGGGGCGACCCCGTTCCGGGTCACGCCCGATTCGCGGCCAGGAGATCGGCGACGGCGGGCTTCACCGACCCGCCGAGCAGCTCGATGCCGCGGAGCATCGCGTCGTGGGGCAGCTTCGTGTTGGTCATCTGCACCGTGAGGCGCGCGAGGCCACCGAGATCGTCGGAGACGCGGGCGATCTTCTCCGCGACGGTGTCGGGCGAGCCGACGAACATCGCGCCGTGTGGTCCGGCCATCGCGTCGAACTCGGTGCGGCCCGGTGCGCCGAAACCGCGCTCGCGACCGATGCGTCCGAAGAGGTCGGACCAGCCCGGGTAGGCGGCGGCGATCGCGGCGTCGTCGGTGTCGGCGACCAGCCCGGGGGCGTGGATGCCGACGGGCAACTGTTCGGGGGTGAACCCCGACCGCGATCCGGCCTCGCGGTACAGATCGATCAGCGGACGGAACCGGCGCGGCTCGCCGCCGATGATCGCGACCATCAGCGGCAGTCCGAGGCGACCCGCTCGCACGAACGACTCGGGGCTCCCGCCCACGCCCAGCCACATCGGGATCGCGCCCTGCACCGGCCGCGGAAACACACCCTGCCCACGCAGCGCCGGGCGGTGCCGTCCGCTCCACGTGACCGACGCCGGGTTCTCCCGGATACGCAGCAGCAGATCGAGTTTCGCGGCGAACAGTGAGTCGTAGTCGGCGAGCTCGAGTCCGAACAGCGGGAACGCCTCGGTGAACGACCCACGGCCGACCACCATCTCGGCGCGCCCGTTCGAGATCAGGTCGATGGTGGCGAACTGCTGGTGCAGGCGCACCGGATCGTCGGCCGAGAGCACCGACACCGCGCTGGTGAGCCGGATGTCGCTGGTGCGCGCGGCCGCGGCGGCGAGGAGGACTGTCGGCGCCGAATCGTAGAACTCGGGGCGGTGGTGCTCACCGATGCCGTACACGTCGACGCCGGAGCGGTCGGCGACCTCGACCTCCTCGAGCAGATGCCGGATGCGTGTGCGGCCGTCGATCTCGCGACCGGTGTCGTATTCGACGACCGAGGAGACGAAGTTGTCGATACCGATCTGCATGGCGCACCGTCCTGTAGCTGTGCGGGCGTCGTGGTCGCGCCCGGCTCCCCTCGCACAACAACATGCGCAGTCATGTATTCCGGACAGCGTCGGGCGCGCGCAGACAGGTCAGCGTTGCCAGGGCAGATCGGCCCGGCGTGCGGCGCTCACCGGGCAGTAGTGCTCGGGCAGCCCGCGGCGGTCGACCGGCGGGAGATTGCGGGTCGGGGTCTCCACGAGGGGGGCGTCGGGGGCGACGCGACCCGACACCCGGTCCCACGCGTCGCGGGGGCGGGGGTGGATGCGATATCGGGGCGGCACCAGACGCATCCCCGCGTCGACGGCACGGCCGAAACGGCGGAATCGACGCTCGTCGGCCGCCGACCACGACAGGCCCAGCAGCTCGCGTACCGGCTCGTCGTAGAGGCCGGTCGTGATCCACACGAAGCCCCGTGCGACGACCTTCGCGGCCGGCCGCCACAGTGCGACGGGCATCCACGACATCCACGGCGGCGGGGGCAGCTCGGCAATGTCGAGCACCGTGCGGACCGCGGGATGATCCTCGAGAACGTTGCGACACATGTGATCCCAGTACTCGAGGAAGTCCTCGTAGGTGTCCGGGCACGGACGCATGCTCAGCCCGTACATCGAGTACCAGACCCGCGACTCGTCGAACATCGCTCGTTTGTCGGCCTCGGAGATGGGTGGGCCGAACGCCTCGGCACACCGCACCGCCCCATACCAGAAGGTGGCGTGGGCCCAGTAGAAGACGTCGGGATCCAGCGCGTGGTAGCGACTGCCGTCGGGCATCAGCCCGGAGATGGTGCGGTGGTAGTCCCGCACCTCGCGACCGGTGGCGGGAGTGCGGTCGAACACCACACCCGAGATGGGATACAGCGATCGCATCAGGCGCTGCCATCTCTCGCCGAAGAAGTCGGAGTGCTCCCACACCGCCGCGCCGAGCTTCGGGTGCATGTTCTGCATCGACCCCGACCACAGGCCCATCAGCATCCCGCGCCAGCCCCCGAAGTACTTCCACGTCACCGAGTCGGGACCCAGCATCGGGACCTCGTCGTCGGTGCGCGGGACCCGATCGGGGTGCGTCGCCGTCATGAGACGGAACTGTAATTCCGTCTCACGCCTGCGTCAACGGGTCCCCGCCGGGACGAGACGCACCCGGTCGCCGGCGACGAGCTGGGCGGCGGCTTCGATGGCGTCGGCGGTGAGCACCGCGACCACGGGATATCCACCGGTCACCGGGTGATCGACACCGAACAGCACCGGTTGGCCGCCCGGCGGCACCTGCACCGACCCGAGCGCGACGCCCTCCGAGGCGCGTTCGGTGCTCGCCGGATGCAGCGTCGGCAGGGGGTCGGAGCGGTTCGGGTCGCGGTCGAGCCGCACCCCGACGCGATCGCTGGCGGGATTGACGGTCCAGATGCCCGCGGTGAGGGCATCGGGATCGATGAGGGCGTCGGCGCGTGGTCCCGGCGAGATCGCCAGGGTGATCGGGCCGTGGTGTGCGGCGGCGGCGGTGAACGATTCGGTGGCGGTCGGCCACGGCCCGGCGTCGGAACCGACCGCCAGGAGATCGCCGGTCGCCACGATCGGTGGTCCCAGGCCCGAGAGGGTGTCGGTGGCGCGTGATCCGAGCACGGGCGGCACGTCGAGGCCACCGCGGACGGCCAGATACGACCGCAACCCGACGGTCGGGGAGCCCAGGCCGACCACGTCCCCGGCGTGCACCGCGAACGCCGCGCCGTGACCCATCGGGGTCTCGCCGCGGGTCACCGCACACGGTGCGCCGGTCACCACCACGAACGCGTCACCGCCCGCGCGGATCCGCAACCCGCCGAGCGTGGTCTCGAGGGTCGCGGCGGTCTCGGCGTTGCCCACCAGCCGGTTGGCGAGCCGGTGCGCACCCCGGTCGGCCGCCCCCGACAGCGGCACCCCGAGGTGGGCGTGACCCGCTCGGCCCAGGTCCTGCACCGTCGCGAGCGGACCCGTCGCCAGCACCTCGAGCACGGTTGGCCCCGTCATGTCGCGCGGAACCGCACCGTGACGCCGGGCGCGAGCGTGGCCGGAGGGGTGCGGGCGACATCCCACAGCGCGATCTCGCTGGTGCCCAGCAGATTCCAGCCCCCGGGGCTCGAGCGTGGGTACACGGCGCTGTAGCCCGCGGCGACCGCCACCGACCCCGCCGGGACCGACGACCTCGACTCGGGGCGTCGGCCGAGTGCACACAGGGCGTCGAGGGTCGCGGTGGTCGGCCCCGTCGTGGCGGGCACGAGATAGCCGAAACCCGGTGCGAACCCCATGAACTGCACCCGCCACAGGGTGTCGGTGTGTGCGGCGACCACCTCGGCGGGATCGACCCCGAGTGTCGCGGCGACGTCGGCGAGGTCCGTGCCGTCGTAGTCGACGTCGATCGTGACCTGGCCGGCCGCCGACGCGGTGATGTCGGCCGTGTCGATCCGGGAGGTGTCGTCGGATCGGGAGGCGCCCGCGGCACGCAGCACCCGACGGATGCCGAGCCGGTCGAGGCCGGTGCCCGGCGTCCCCTGCACCAGCACCGTCTCCGCGGTCGGGACGATGTCGAGCACCCCGGTCAGCGCGCCGTCGGAGGCGGCCGCGCGCAGGGCGTCGGCGGCGAGCAGGGCCTGGCGCCAGGGGGCCTCGGCATCGGCGAAATCGAGCAGCACGGCGTCGATTCCGGCAGGCAACTCCCGCATCCGACCACCGTACGTCGAGGCCGCCACGGGCCACCACCACGGCCGCATGGTTCCCGTCCCCCGAGTCCGGTCGAGGTGCGGTGTCGGTGTGCCAGACTCGTCCACGTGGGCGAATTCAGGATCACGGCGGGCGACTACAGCGCGGACATCGTGGCCCGCGGGGCAGGCCTGCGCGCCGTACGACACGGCGACCGGCTGCTGACCGAGACGTGGGATGCGGCGCAGGTGCTGGCCACCGAGGGCGGCAAACCGCCACTGTCGGCGGGGCTGGTGCTGGCGCCGTGGCCCAACCGCACCGCCGACGGCCGCTACACGTTCGACGGCGTCGACCATCAACTCGAGATCACCGAGACCGCGCGCAACAACGCCAACCACGGGTTCGTCCGCACCGTCGAGTGGAACCTGCACGAGGTCACCGACCGGTCGGTGACCCTCGGCGTGCCGATCGGCCGGCACCCGGGCTGGCCGTTCGATCTGACCCTCGTCGCCGAGTACGCCCTCGACGCCGACACCGGCCTCACCGTGACGGTCACCGTCACCAACGTCGGCGACACCACCGCCCCGTTCGCCCTGGGGCACCACACCTTCGTGCGTGCCGGCGACGCCGACATCGACGACTGCACACTGCAGCTCGCGGGTGCCTCCACGCTGCCACTCGATCCGGAGCGCCAACTGCCCGCCGGTGACCCGACACCGGTCGCGGGCACCGACCTCGACTTCTCCTCGCCCCGACGCATCGACGGTGTGTGGATGGACACCCCGTTCACCGATCTCGTCGACAGCGGCGGGCGACACCGCAACCGGCTCACCGCGCCCGACGGCGGGACCACCGAGCTGTGGACCAGCCCGGGCTTCGGGTGGGCGCAGGTGTTCACCGCCGACCCCGCCCACGATCAGCCGTTCCCCGGCCGAGGACGCGCGCTCGCCATCGAACCGATGACCGCCCCGCCGAACGCGCTGGCATCCGGTGTCGATCTCATCGTCTGCGAACCCGGCCAGATGTGGTCGGGCAGTTGGGGACTCCTGCACCACCCGGACGGCCAGGTGAGTGGCGACAACGAGGCGCAGGTGCATCCGGCGTGAAGGAGATCGTGGTCTGCGGGGAGTCGCTCGTCGACCTCGTCGCGCACACCGGCGGCCTCGCACCCCTGCGACCGGCCCTGGGCGGTGGGCCGTTCAACGTCGCGGTCGCACTCGGTCGGCTCGGGTCGGCGGTGTCGTTCTGTTCGCGTGTGTCCACCGACCACTTCGGCGACGAACTCGTGGCGTCGCTGCGGGCGGCCGGGGTGGACCTGTCTCTGCTGCAACGCGATCCGACCGCCCCCACCTCGTTGGCGTTGGCGTCGCTCGGCGACGACGGCGCGGCGAGCTACACGTTCTACGTCGAAGGCACCGCCGATCGGCAGGTCGCCGACCCCGGGCCGCTCCCGGGCACCGTCGGAGCGCTCGCCTTCGGCACCCTGTCGCTGGTGCTCGAGCCCGGCGCCTCGGTCTACGAGCAGATGATGCACACCCACCACGCGCAGGGGCGCCTGATCATGCTCGACCCCAACATCCGGACGCCGGTCATCGCCGACGCCGACGCCTACCGACGTCGGTTCGTGAGCTGGCTGCCCTCGGTCGACGTGGTGAAGGTGTCCGACGACGACGCCGAGTGGTTGGCCGCCGGAGCAGCTGGGTCGCGTCCCGACGACTGGCTCGACGCCGGTGTCGGTGCGGTCGTCACCACCCGAGGTGGCGCGGGGCTGTCGGTCACCACGAGCGCGTTCAGCGTCGAGGTCGCGGCCCCGGGCGTGCGCACCGCAGACACCATCGGCGCCGGCGACACCGTCGTCGGGGCACTGCTGCACTGGCTCGGCGCACACGGGTCGCTCGGTGCCGATGCGGTGCGCGACCTCGACCGCGACGACTGGCAGAGGGCGCTGGCGTTTGCCGCGCGTGCGGCGGCGATCACCGTGTCGCGACCCGGGGCCGACCCTCCGTGGGCGGGGGAGCTCACGAGCGACTAGGTTGACCTCAAGGCGTATGCACACCCTGGAACGGCCTTACCGGCCCTCCAGCCACTCGAAAAGGGGCCTGCAAGAGTGTCCGCGGAAACAGTCTCGTCCAACGGGGCGTCAGCCCAGGCCGCCAAGTTCGTCTACCCCGGGGGTGAGCTCGAGCTCCCGATCATCGAGGCCACCGAGGGGTCGGCCGGAGTGGGTCTGGGCAAGTTCCTCGCCCAGACCGGCATGACCACGTTCGACGGCGGGTTCGTCAACACCGCGTCGACCAAGTCGGCCATCACCTACATCGACGGCGACGCGGGCATCCTGCGCTACCGTGGGTACCCGATCGACCAGCTGGCGAAGAAGTCGACGTTCATCGAGGTCAGCTACCTGCTGATCTACGGTGAGCTGCCCTCGCCGACCGAGCTCGATCAGTTCACCGAGAAGATCCAGCGGCACACCCTGCTGCACGAGGACCTCAAGCGGTTCTTCGACGGCTTCCCGCGCAACGCCCACCCGATGCCGGTGCTCTCCAGCGCGGTCAACGCGCTGAGCGCCTACTACCAGGACTCGCTCGATCCGAAGGATCCCGAGCAGGTCGAGCTGTCGACCATCCGTCTGCTGGCGAAGCTGCCGACCATCGCGGCCTACGCGTACAAGAAGTCGGTCGGCCAGCCGTTCCTCTACCCGGACAACTCGCTGTCCCTGGTCGAGAACTTCCTGCGCATGACGTTCGGGCTGCCCGCCGAGCCCTACGAGGTCGATCCCGAGGTCGCCAAGGCCCTCGACATGCTGTTCATCCTGCATGCCGATCACGAGCAGAACTGTTCGACCTCGACCGTCCGCCTCGTCGGTTCGTCGCAGGCCAACCTGTTCACCTCGATCTCCGGTGGCATCAACGCCCTGTGGGGTCCGCTGCACGGCGGCGCCAACCAGGCGGTACTCGAGATGCTCGACGACATCCGCGCCGGTGGTGGCGACACCAAGGAGTTCATGAACCGGGTGAAGAACAAGGAGGCCGGGGTCAAGCTCATGGGCTTCGGTCACCGGGTCTACAAGAACTACGACCCGCGCGCCGCCATCGTCAAGGAGACCGCCGACACGATCCTCAAGACCCTCGGCGTGACCGACGACCTGCTCGACATCGCCAAGGGCCTCGAGGACGTCGCCCTGCACGACGACTACTTCATCGAGCGCAAGCTGTACCCGAACGTCGACTTCTACACCGGCCTGATCTACCGCGCGATGGGCTTCCCGACGCGCATGTTCACCGTGCTGTTCGCGCTGGGCCGCCTGCCCGGCTGGATCGCGCACTGGCAGGAGATGAACGCCGACCCGAGCACGAAGATCGGCCGTCCGCGCCAGATCTACACCGGGTACACCGAGCGCGACTTCACCGAGATGGGACAGCGCTGATGGCTGATCAGACCAAGCCCGAGGTCGATTTCCCGGAGGGCCCCGCGCCCACCGAGCTCGTGACCGAGGACATCACCGTCGGTGACGGCGCCGAGGCGGTGCCGCACGGCATGGTCGACGTGCACTACGTCGGCGTCGAATACGAGACCGGCGAGGAGTTCGACTCCTCCTGGGACCGTGGACAATCCGCGAACTTCCCCCTCGACCGCCTGATCCCCGGGTGGCAGCAGGGCATCCCCGGCATGCGTGTCGGCGGTCGCCGCAAGCTGATCGCGCCGCCAGAACTGGCCTACGGTCCCGCCGGTGCGGGACACCGGTTGTCGGGCAAGACCCTGGTGTTCGTCATCGACCTGCTCGGCGTGGGCTGAGGCTCCTCGCGTCAGGGTGTGTGCCGTCTGATCGACAGCGGTAGCACCACCCACAGCGCGATCGCGGCCACCGCGACGACGCCACCCACCACCAGGCCCGCGGTCTCGTCGACGACGACGTCGAAGATGGGGGTGATCACGCCGGTCACCGCGACGCCCAGCAGGGCGAGTCCGGCGACGGCGAGTCGGTTCGCCCACCGCACCACCGATGCGATCGCGTGCCGCCGGAACAGGGCTCGGTGCATCGCGACCGGCGCGACGAGGAACACCGTCGCCAACGCCGACGCCGTCAGCGTCACCAGATAGATCGTGAGATCCCGGTCGGACAGCCCGGTGAACCGTGTCTGGAACGGCAGGGTCAGCAGGAAGCCGGTCAGCAGCTGGATCCCGGTCTGGATGACGCGCATCTCCCGCAACAGGAACGACCAGTTGCGGTCGAGGCGTTCGATCGGTGTCTCCCCGCGGACGTTCTCGTTCCACTTGTCGTCGTTCACGCCCCGCCGTCCTTCATGCACTGTCACCGTTCACCTGTTGATCTCAGCACGACGCGGTCGCGTGACAGACTGCGACAGTGAAACAGCAGCGGGAATCGGGACTGGTCGCGGGCGTCGATGTGGGGGGCACCAACATCGAGGTCGGGTTGGTGAACGCCGACCACGAGGTGATCGACCGCGCGAAGGCGTCGACCCCCACCGACGGCCCCGACGCCGTGTTGTCGACCATCGCCGATCTCGTCGGTTCGTTGAAGCACCGTCCTGCGGCGGTCGGGGTGGGCATCCCGGGTGTGGTGCACGACGGTGAGGTGCTCACCGTCCCCAACCTCGAGAACTGGCACGAGCGGGTCGCGATCGACGACGACCTGGGTTCGCGTCTCGATCTCCCTGTCGCACTGGGCAACGACGTCAACGTCGGGTTGCGTGGCGAGTGGCGTGCCGGCGCGGCGCGCGGCGTCGACAACGCGCTCGGTGTGTGGCTGGGCACCGGCATCGGTGGCGCGTTGATCCTCGGCGGCCGCTTCTTCGAGGGTTCGCGGGGTGCGGCCGGCGAGATCGGTCACGTGGTGGTGCAGGAGCGGGGCGCGCTGTGCGGCTGTGGACGACGCGGCTGCGTCGAGGCCTACGCGGGTCGTCGATCGATGGAGACGACCGCTCAGGCCATGGTCGACGCGGGCCGGCAGACGCGCCTGTTCGAGATCCGCGACGAGGTCGGCAAGACCAGGGTGACGTCGAAGGTGTGGAAGAAGGCACTCGACTCCGGCGACGATCTGGCGACGTCGCTGTTCGACACCGCCGTCGAGACCCTCGGTGTCGCCATCGGTTCCACCCTCAACCTGCTCGATCTCGACCTCGTGGTGATCGGTGGCGGGTTGGCCGAGAAGCTCGGTGCGCCGCTGGCCGACCGCATCGCCGACGCCGCCGCCCCGTGGGTGCTGCAACCGAATCCCGATCGGGAGTTCGTGGTGTCGGCACTGGGCGACGACGCCGGCATCGTGGGCGCTGCCGATCTGGGGCGGGCCCTGCTCGCGCAGCGCTGATCTGCCCTGTTCGGCGGGAGCAGGTGGGTCAGAAGCGGTCGCAGGTGGCGATCACCCGTGCGATGCCGCGGTCGATCTGCGGCCGGAAGCGGTCGACCTGGGCCGCGACGTCAGGGTTGCGGTCGAGGTAGCGCTGTACTTCGGCACGCCGCTGCGGCTCGGGGAGCACCACGATGCGCTCGAACTCGCCGCGGACCCGCGGGTTGCGGAGGTAGCCGCCGAGGGTGGGGGACACCGCGGTGGTGGCGCGCTCGACCTGTCCGACGGTGCACGACGTGCCGGGGACGGCGCGATCGGCGGGTGCGGCCGACGCGGTGGCCGGCATGAGTGCCATCGCACCGATGCCGGCGGCCGCGATCGCGACGCCGAAGGTGCGGGTGATGCGGGAGGTGTTCAGCGTTCGAGAGGCGTTCTGGGCCATGAGGTCTCCTCGTGGAGTGTCTCTGGGCCGCGCGGGCACCGTCGGGTCTGCAGCGGCGCGGCCTGCCGTCCACCGTAGCGCGACATGTCCGACATGCTCCGCCGGTCGCGCTCCGAGCCGCGCCCGCAGTGGTCGGGCGGGGGGCGTCACGCGCCGACGGTGATGGTGAGTCGCGTGCCGCCCAGCGGGCTGTCGCTGAGGGTCGCGGTTCCGTGGTGCAGTGCGGCCTGCTGGGCGATCAACGCCAGTCCGAGGCCCGACCCGGAGTGTTTGCTGGGGCCGCGCTCGAAGCGTCCGAAGAGACGGTCCCGGTCGGCGACGGGGATGCCGCGTCCGTTGTCGTCGACGACGATGGCCGCCCCGAGCGAGTCCGGGTGGGCGGAGACCGCGACCTCGGTGGCCTCGCCGTGGCGGATCGCGTTGAGGACGGCGTTGTCGACCGCCATCCGTAGCCCGGTCTCGATGACGGGCACGACCACTGACGACGCTCCCGCGAGGGTGATCCGGACGCCCGGATGTCGGGCGCCCGCCTCGGTCACCACGCGGTCGAGGAGATCCACGACGTCGACCGCCTCGCGGTGGCGACCGCCGAGTTCGCCCTGCGCGAGGCTCTCGAGTGCCGCGAGGGTCTCCTGCACCCGGGCGTGGGCGCGACGCAGGTCGCCGACGATCTCCGCGCGCGCGACGGCGTCGGGTGCGAAGGTGTCGAGCACTTCGAGGTCGGTGCGCATCGCCGTCAGCGGCGTCCGCAGTTCGTGGGCCGACACCGACGCGAAGTCGCGCGCGGTGGCCAGTGCCTCCTGGGTGCGGATGCGTTCGTCGTCGACGCGGTGCAGCAGTGCGTCCATCGCCTCGGCGAGGTCCTCGGCCTCCCGGGCGCCCCGGACCGACTGCAGCGCAGTGCGTTCGGGCGATTGCGGTCCGGCATCGACGGGTATGGCCGCGGTCTGTCGGGCCAGACGACGCAGTGGTCGCACGGCGAGACCGCCGAGCAGCCACGCCAACACCGCCGCTCCCGCGACCGCGCCGAGGGCGATGAACAGCAGGGCGCGACGCTGGTCGTCGATACGGTTCTCGGTGTCGCGCAATGGGATCGCCACCGACACCGTCGCCAACCCGCCCAGGACCGTCGAGTCGAGCACCGACACCGTCTTCACGCGGTAGGCGGTGCCGTCGATCGTCTCGTCGGCCACACCCACCGACCGCGTCGGGACCGCCGGTGTCGTCGAGGCGACCGAGAGCGTGCCGAGCCGGATGGTGGCGAGGGCGCCGGAGGCGACACCGGTGGCCACGGTCGTCGCGTTCGGGTTCGAGATGCTGGGCTGCATCGCTGCCGACAGCGTGTCGACGCGCGCGTCGAGCTCGCGGTAGGCACTGGCGTGCACCTGTGTCCAGGCGACGGCGCCGACGATCGCGACGATGACCACGGTGGCCGCGGTCGCGGCCAGGGTGACACGGGTGCGCAGCGACGGCGTGCGGGTGCGTGTCACGGCGTGGTCCTGACCACGAACCCCACTCCGCGGACGGTCTGGATGATGCGCGGCTGACCGTGGGCCTCGAGCTTGCGGCGGATGTACCCGACGAACACGTCGACGACGTTGGTGTCGGCGGCGAAGTCGTATCCCCACACACTGCTGAGCAGCTGCACGCGACTCAGCACCATGCCGGGATGCTCCATCAGCACCGCGAGGAGTTCGAACTCCCGGCGCGTCAGGTCGACGAGGTGGCCGTCGCTGTAGACCCGGCGCGCGCCGGGGTCGAGCTCGACATGGGCGACGCTGCGGACCGCGCCTGCCCCGCCACGTTCCGCGCCGCCGGCCCCCGCACCGTTCGTCGCCGCGGCGGCGGCGTCGGCGGGACGGCGACGGAGCAGCGCCTTGATGCGTGCCACCAGTTCACCGAGGTCGAACGGTTTGGTGAGGTAGTCGTCGGCCCCGGCCTCGAGACCGGCGATACGGTCGTCGACCGATGTCCGCGCCGACAGCACACACACCGGGATGTCGTCGCCGATGGCGCGCAGGGCCGTCACCACCCCGACCCCGTCGAGTCCGGGCATGTTGATGTCGAGCACGAGCAGCGCGGGTCGGCGGACCTGCATCGCGCGCAGCGCCTCGGCGCCCCCGGTGGCGGTGTCGACGGAGAACCCGGCCAGGCGCAGCCCGCGTTGCAGCGAGTTCAGGACGTCGGCGTCGTCGTCGACGACGAGCACGCTGACGTCGGTGGCGGTGGTCGACTCGTCGGGCATGGGCTCCATTGTGCCCAGCGCGGGCGGGCGGGCACGCGGTCGGCGCGCGCGGTGTCGTGGTTGCCGCTGTGTCGTGGTTGCCGCTGTGTCGTGGTTGCCGCTGTGTCGTGGTTGCATGGAGTCGATGACCGACACCGCGCTGCTCTGGTTCCGCCGCGATCTGCGTCTCGCAGACCTGCCGTCCCTGCTCGACGCCGCCCAGGCCGCAGACCGGGTGCTCGCGTGCTTCGTCCTCGACCCGACGCTCCTGTCGTCGTCGGGGGAACGCCGGGTGCAGTTCCTCGGCGACTCACTGCGCGACCTGTTCGATCAGCTCGACGGACGGCTGCTGGTCGTGCGGGGCAAGCCGGAGAACCGCATCCCCGAGATCGCGAAGGCCGTCGACGCGACGAGTGTCCACATCTCCAGCGACCACACCCCGTACGGGATGGCCCGGGACAAGCGCGTCGCCGAGGCGCTCGGTGACATCGAGCTCGCGCCCCAGGGCTCGCCCTACGCGGTGACACCGGGGCGCCTGACGAAGGGCGACGGCGAGCCGTACAAGGTGTACACCCCCTACTTCCGGGCCTGGCGCGAGCACGGGTGGCATTCGCCCGCCGACACGAGCGCGTCGTCGGCGACGTGGGTGGACCCCTCGGACGTGACGACGTCGCGACTGAAGGCAGCTGACATCCCCGACCCCGGGGTCGATCTCCCGCAGCCCGCGGGGGAGACGGCCGCGCTCGCCCGCTGGAAGCAGTTCGTCGAGGGGACGAAGGACTACGCCGAGCATTCCGTCGGCGATTACGACGACGTCCGCGACCGCCCCGACCTCGACGCGACCAGTCGGATGTCGGCACACCTCAAGTTCGGGAACATCCATCCCCGCACGATGCTCGCCGACCTCGTCGACGCGGAGAAGAAGGCGTCGACGAAAGACGGTGCGACGGGCTATATCCGGGAGATCTGCTTCCGCGACTTCTACGCGACGATCATGCATCACTGGCCGCGCAGCTCCTGGTGGAACTGGAACCAGCAGTTCGACGGCATCGAGGTCGACACCGACTCCGACGCGGAGAAGGCCTTCGAGCGGTGGACGAAGGGGCAGACGGGGTTCCCCATCGTCGACGCGGCCATGCGGCAGCTGAACGAGTCGGGCTGGATGCACAACCGGCTGCGGATGATCGCGGCGTCGTTCCTGGTGAAGGACCTGCACCTGCCGTGGCAGTGGGGGGCGAAGTACTTCCTCGAACAGCTCACCGATGGCGACATGTCGAGCAACCAGCACGGCTGGCAGTGGACGGCCGGCTGCGGCACGGACGCGTCGCCGTACTTCCGCGTGTTCAACCCGACGACGCAGGGTGAGAAGTTCGACCCGAAGGGTGACTTCGTGCGGCGGTGGGTCCCCGAACTCGCCGACATCGACGGGAAAGCCGTCCATCAGCCCGGTGACAACCGGCCCGACGACTACCCCGCGCCCATGGTCGATCACAAGGCCGAACGCGAAGAGGCACTCGCGCGGTATCAGCGCGTCAAGCGCTGACAATCGCAGAGTTCGGTCATCCCAACTTAATTGTTCGCCCGGTTTGAAACCGGACGATCGGTGTGCCAATCTGGGCGAATGGCGTTGGGGACCGATCCGCAGGTGACCGATCCGGCACCGCGGCGCCCGCGTCGCGCACGTTTCGCCGGAGTGGCTCTGCTGGGCCCCGCCTTCGTCGCGGCCATCGCCTACGTCGACCCCGGCAACGTCGCGGCCAACGTCACCGCCGGAGCGCGCTACGGCTTCCTGCTGGTCTGGGTCCTCGTCGTCGCGTGCGCGATGGCGGTGGTCATCCAGTACCAGTCGGCGAAGCTGGGGATCGTCACCGGCAAGACGCTGCCCGCCCTGCTCGGCGAGCGGCTCCCGCGTCGCAGACGCCTCGCGTTCTGGGGGCAGGCCGAGATCGTCGCCGCGGCCACCGACATCGCCGAGGTGGTCGGCGGTGCCATCGCGTTGCAGCTGCTGTTCGATCTCCCGCTGGTCGTCGGGGGCGCCATCGTCGGCGTGATCTCCATGGCGCTGTTGGGTTTCCAGTCCCGCAACCGGCAACGCACCTTCGAGTCGATCATCGCCGGCCTGTTGCTGATCATCGTCGTCGGGTTCCTCGCCGGTCTCGTCATCAATCCGCCGTCGGCGGGAAATGTGTTCAGCGGTCTCGTCCCTCGTCTCCAGGGCACCGACACCGTGTTGCTGGCGACGAGCATGCTGGGCGCCACCGTGATGCCGCACGCCATCTACCTGCACTCCGCGCTGGTCGTCGACCGGCACGGGCCCAGCAGGACCGACGCGCGCCGTCGCCGTCTGGTGCGGGCGACTCGCTGGGACGTGGTGTGCGCGTTGGTGGTCGCGGGGGCGGTGAACATCTCGCTGCTCCTGCTGGCCGCGCAGAACCTGCAGGGCAAGGACGGCACCGACACCATCGAGGGCGCACAGCGCGCCGTCGGCGACGCCATGGGCCCCGTCATGGCCACGGTGTTCGCCGTCGGGTTGCTGGCCTCGGGCCTCGCCTCGACCTCCGTCGGCTGCTACGCGGGCGCGTCGATCATGCAGGGCCTGCTACGGATCCGGCTCCCGATGGTGGTGCGGCGGCTGGTGACGCTCATCCCCGCGCTGGTGGTGCTCGGCAGTGGCGTCGACCCGACGTGGGCCCTGGTGATCAGTCAGGTGGTGCTGAGCTTCGGCATCCCGTTCGCCATCATCCCGCTGGGCCGCCTCACCCGCGATCGTGCCCTGATGGGTGAGTTCGCCGACTCGCGCAGCCTTCGCGGTGTCGCGATCGCCATCGCCACGGTGGTCGTGGCCCTCAACGTCGCGCTGATCTTCCTCACGGTCACCGGGGCCGGCTGACCCTCAGGGGAAACGCGCGCCTACCGTTCGTCCGCGCGCCGAGCGTGGCGCGCGGATGAACGGGCGACGCGCGTTCGGACCGGGTCAGCCCTTCTTGAGGTCGGGGTTCTCGGCGTAGACCTCGGCGAGCACCGACATGTCGAAGATGTCGGTGGCGGCGATCGTGTAGCCGGCCTTGGCGAGGGCCTCGATGTTCTTGGCGATCAGGTCGTCGGTCATGGTGAGCAGCCCGTTGGCCTTCGTGTCGGCGGAGACGACGAGTTCGTTCTGCGCCTGGGCCTCCTTCACCTGCTCGTCGAGCTTGAGGCCCAACGACTTCCCGTACACGTTGACGGCGAGTTCGGCGGACTTCTGGGGGTCGGCGACGGCGTCGTTCCAGCCCTGCACCTCGGCCTTGAGGAACTTCTTCAGCTTGTCGCGCTCGTTGTCGATGGTCTCCTGGCGCACCACGAGGGTCTCGGCGACCAGGGGGAGGTTGTAGTCGGCGAACAGCAGGGTCTCGGTGGGGAAACCTTTCGCGGCCAGCGTGATCGGCTCGTTGGTGCTGTAGGCGACCCAGCCGTCGACGTCGCCGGTGGTGAGCGGGGTCGGGTCGTACTGCACCGTGATCTTCTGGATGTCGCTCTCGCTCAGGTTGTTCGCGGTCAACAGGGCCTTGAAGACGTTCTCGTTCGACGCCTGCACCCCGATCTTCTTCCCCTTCATGTCCGCGGGCGACGAGATGGGGGACTTGGCCGACGACATGATGCAGAACGGGTTCTTCTGATAAGTCGCGGCAACGGTTTTCAGCTTGGCTCCCTGCAGGATGACCGGGGCGGTCAGCTGGGGTGCGGTGGTCCCGATCCACACCTTGTTCGAGGTGAGGCCGGTCTCGACGCCGGTTCCCGCGCCTCCACCGGTGATGAGTTCGGGATCCGACGGTAGGCCCGCGGCCTTGTAGTACCCCTTGTCGAGCGCGTGGTACTCGCCGGCGAACTCGATGTTCTTGATCCACGACAGCTGCATCTTGATGGCGTCGGAACTCGACGACGATGATCCCGAGCTGCACGCGGCGAGCAGACCCGAGCCGCCGACGGCGGTCGCGGCGCCACCGGCGATCAGCGAATAGCGCAGGAAGGAACGACGATCGAAGGTGGGACTCATGATTCTCCTCAGGTGGGTTCGGTGCCCATGCGGGCGAGGACGATGTTCTCGATCACGCCGACGACGGCGTAGAGCACGATGGAACTGACCGTGATGACCACGACCGAGGCCCACAGTTCGTCGTAGGCGGCGGCGGGCAGTGCCTGTTGCAGGCTGGCACCGAGACCTTTGTTGGTGCCGAGCCATTCACTGACGGTGGCGCCGATCATCGCGCCCGGCACCGACACCTTCGCCGCGGCGAACAGCGCCGGCACGGCCGAGGGCAGCGACGCCATCCGCATCGTCGTGAACCGGGTGCCGCCGTAGGCGGTGATCACGTCGCTGATCTGTCGCGGCGCGGCTGCCAGCCCGGTCATGATCATCACCAGGGCAGGGAAGAACACGATGATGCCGCCCATGACGGCCACGCACGCCGGTCCGCGACCGACGATCATCGTGATCAGCGGCGTCATAGCGACCAGAGGGACCGACCTCAGCAGCATCGCGAGCGGCATGAACGTCTGCGCCGCGGGTCGGAACATCACGAACACCGCGGCCACCGCGATGGCGGCCACCATGCCGGTGACGAACCCGATCCCGGTGTCACCGAGCGTGATCCACAGGTCGTCGAAGATCGCCGACCGTTGTGACGAGGCGTCCGCACCGGAGACGAGGTAGGAGAACACGTCGATCGGGGTGCGACCGATGATGGGCCCGATGTCGGGGAACGCCAGCAGGAACAACGACCAGATCACGACGATCAGCACCAGCGAGCCCACGAGCGCACCGAGGAATCGGGTGGTCGTCGTCCAGGCGGATGTGCGGGTCATCGGCCACGCACCGATCCACCGCGCACCGATTCGCCGGTGGCCCAGCGGGTCACGAACACCGACACCGCTGCGACCACCGCGTAGCCGATACCCGCCACGGCGCCGGCGATCAGCGCGATCGCCCACACCTGCGGGATCGCGGCACTCTGCTGGGCGAGGATCATCGCCGGCCCGATGCCCTGTTCGGGCATGGACAGGAACTCACCGAGCACCGCGCCCAACACCGCCGCCGGGGCGGCGATCTTCAACGCGCCGAGGATGTTCGGCAGCGCCGCGACGATACGCACCCGGACCAGCTGGGCGAACACGCCGCCTCCGTGGACGCGGACGAGGTCGAGCCCGGCCTGCGGCGGCGATCGCAGCCCGGTGAGGGTGCCGATCATCGTCGTGAAGAACACCGAGATGGCCGCGAGGAACACGATCATCGTCTGGACCTCCGCGAACGCGACCTGCACGATCGGCGCCACCGCGATCAGCGGCGTGCAGTAGCTGATGATGGCGAGCTGGGTGGCCAGACCCTCGATCAACGGGATGATCACCACCAGCAGCGCCACCGCGATCGCCAGCAGGTTGCCCCAGAGGAACCCGCGCAGCGCCAGTTCGACGGTGGGTGTGACGTTGGTGGAGTAGAACTGTGAGCCCTGGTCGGCGAGGGCGTCGATCACCGCCAGCGGCGTCGGGATCGTGCCGGAGAACCACCGCGCCACCCCGGCGATCGTCCACACCGCGATGACCGCGACGAGTCCGGCGACACCGGCGCCCCAGCGCGATCCGGCGGTACGCAGCCCACCCCAGCGTGCCCCCGGCACGGGTACGCCCTCGACCGCGGTGCTCACGGTGGTCGTGCTCATGCCCGCTGTTCTGATGTCTGGGCGGGGGTCGACGCGCGACCGAAGAGCAGCCCGCTGAGGTGATCGTGCAGAGCGTGGAACTCCGGTGTCCGCATCATCTCGGGCACCCGCGGGCGCGGCAGGTCGATGGGCAGCACCTCGATGACCCGGCCCGGTCGCGGGCTCATCACCGCGACCTCGTCGGACAGGAACACCGCTTCGGCGATGCCGTGCGTGACCATCAGGGTCGTCGCGGGTTTCTCGGTCCAGATCCGGAGGAGTTCGATGTTGAGGCGCTGGCGGGTCATGTCGTCGAGCGCACCGAACGGCTCGTCGAGCAACAGGGCGGTCGGTCGGACCACGAGGGCCCGGGCGATCGAGACGCGTTGGCGCATACCGCCGGAGAGGGTCGCGGGTTTCGCCTTCTCGAAGCCGGTCAGTCCGACCAGTTCGATCAGTTCGGCGATCAGGCCGTCGTCGACGGGCATGCCCGCGACCTGCAGGGGGAGCTTGATGTTGGCCGCGACACTGCGCCACGGGAGCAGGGCGGAGTCCTGGAACGCGATCCCCAGACCGTGGTCGCGCTGCAGGTCGCGGGGGGATTTCCCGTTCATCAGGGCCGTGCCGCCGGTGGCCTGCTCGAGGCCGGCGAGGATGCGCAGCACCGTCGATTTACCACATCCCGAGGGACCGAGGAGCGCGAGGAACGATCCCTCGGGGGTCTGCAGGGTGACGTCGTCGAGCGCGGTCACCGTCGATGATCGCGACCCGAACACCTTGGTGAGCCCGGAGACGTCGATACCCGTCCCAGGGGGACGGGTACCGACGGACGAGTCAGGAGCAACCATGTCGGCGACGCTAGGTGCCGGTGGTTGCTGTGCTGTTAACCCTGTGTAACGCCGACCTTCTCGGGTGCGGGCGCCGAACCCGACGAGCCCTTGAGCGCGTCGGCCCAGCGCACCTTCGACCCGGTCTGCAGGATCGACCGCTGGTAGATGCGCGAGGCGGCCCAGACCGCGGCGAGGCACGCGATGATCATGATCACCACGGTCCCGATCACCTGGACCGTGTCGGTCTCACCGGCGGCGATCCGCATCGGCATGAGCGACGCCGAGAACGGCGGGATCCAGCTGAGCACCTTGATGAAGGTGGAGTCGAGCGAGTTGATGCCGAAGATGCCGGCGTAGAGCACGCCCAACGACAGGATGGTCAGCGGTGCCGCCGTCGACCCCAGCTCCTCCTGCCGCGACACCATCGCTCCGGTGGCGGCGTAGAGCGTCGCGAAGAACAGGAAGCCGAGCAGGAACCACACCACGACCGCGGCCAGCATCGACACCGCCGCACTGGGCACGGTGAGCACTCCGGTCACCGACGCGGTGATCAACCCCGCGCCGCCGAGCACGATCAGCTGTCCGAACGTGATCGCACCGATGCCCAGGATCTTGCCCCACAGCAGGTGCAGCGGACGGATGGTGGCGAGGAGCAGCTCCACCACACGCGAGGTCTTCTCCTCCACGACGCCGGCCGACACCATGCCGCCGCCGGTCATGATCGCGAACAGCAGCAGGATGACGCCCACGTAGGCGATGGCCAGGCGCTGGCCCTCGTCGGGCTTGGCGGGGTTCGTCTCGGTGACGTCGAGCGCGGCGGCGGCCTGCTGGGCCGCGGCGAAGGCCGACGGATCGACGTTGTTGCGGCTCAACGCCTCCTGCTGGGCGAGCTGTGCGATCGCTGTCCGCACGATGGTCTCCGAGGTACCCGAGAGTCCGTCCTTGGTGACGGCGGTGAACCCGGGGCCACCGGCCTGTTCCGCGGACAGGGCCACCGACACGTCGCCGGAGTCGACCTGGGTACGCGCCTGGGCGGCGTCGGCGAGCGGGACGATCTCGATCTTCGTCCCGGTGACCTGACCGGCGGCGGTGATCGACTGCGACAGTGCGGTGTTGGTGCCGACGACGCCGATCTTCTCGGGTTTGTCGTCGCCGCCGGTGAAGATCGATGCGACGATGAGGCCGCCGATGATCACCACCAGCAGCAGAGCGTTGGTGATGAGGAACGACCGGGCGCGCACGCGGGTGTTGATCTCGCGTCGCGCGATCAGCGAGACCGCGCGGCCCGCGCCGAGCCGGGTGGAACCGGATGTGTTCTGGCCTGTGATTCTCGGGGTGCTCATGCGGATACAACCTCTCGGAACAGATCGGTCAGGTGGGGAAGGCTGGTGGCGAAGCGGTGCACCGGCCCGTGGGACATGGCCGCGGCCAGGATCTGCTGGTCGTCGGCGGTGGAGTCGAGGGTGAGGAAGCTGTCGGCGCCGCGGTAGTCGGCGTCGACGACACCGGGCAGGCCGTCGGCCCACCGGGTGGAGGTGTCGGGACCGGTGACGTGCAGGGTGACGCCGTCGCGACCGCGCAGTTCGTCGACGGTGCCCAGCGCCCGCATGCTGCCCTTGGTGATGATGCCGACGCGGTCGCACAGTCGCTGCACGAGATCGAGCTGATGACTCGAGAAGACCACGGGCACACCCTCGGCCGCCTTCTCCTTGAGCACGTCGCTCATCACGTCGACCGCGACCGGGTCGAGTCCGGAGAACGGTTCGTCGAGGACCAGCACCGACGGCTCGTGGACGAGCGCCGCGGCCAGCTGTGCGCGCTGCTGGTTGCCGAGGCTGAGGTCGCCCACGTTGTCGTCGATGCGTTCGGCGATCCCGAGGCGCGCGACCCACCGCTCGACGTTGTCGCGGGCGTCGGCGGTCGAGAGCCCGTGCAGTTCGGCGAGGAACCGGAGTTGTTCTCCCACCTTCATCTTCGGGTACAGGCCACGCTCCTCCGGCATGTACCCGATCTGGCGACGCATCTCCAGGTCGATGGGCCGGTCGCCGAGCAGCACGCGACCGGAGTCCGCGGCGAGCACACCGAGGATGATCCGCATCGTGGTCGACTTGCCGGCGCCGTTGCTGCCCACGAAGCCGAAGATCTCGCCGGGGTTCACGGTGAAGGTCATGTCGGCCAGGGCGACCAGGTCGCCGTATCTCTTGGTCAGGCCGTCGATGATCAATGGGTTGTTCACGGTCGTCCTCTCGTCGGGTGGAGCACGGGTGGTCGGGGTGACGCCGGCGCGGCTTGCGTCACCATGTGGCCGGCGTCGGTGGGTCGTGGCGGGTGGTCGGGGTCGGTGTGGTCGGGGTCGGTGTGGGCGCAACGGATGTCGAGGTCGGCGGCGGATCGGTGGGGCCGGTCTGCTGATCTGCGGCGGAGGCGGTGGTCTCGACGGGTTCGCCGAAGTCCTCGGGGTCGGGGTCGGCCATCCACCAGGCGGTGAGCATCGTCGGGGTACTGACCCCGATCACCATCAGCGCGATGAGCAGCACCCCGATGCCGTACACGTTCTGTCCCTTGATGAGATCCATCGCCGACCCCATGAAGATGAGGACGAAGTAGGGGATGAACGACAGGGAGAACACGGCGAAGTAACCGATGGACCGGGCCGAGTTGCGTTGCGCCAGCTGGATCTCGTCGAGTGCACCCACGGGTGCGTCGATGATCGACCCGGTGACGGTCCGCAGGACGCCGAGGATCAGCATCAGCGCGACGATCGAGATGACGAACGGCGCGAAGAACCAGTACGAGAAGATCGCGACCACGGCTGAGGCCAGCAGGATGGTCTCCGCGCCGGCGAGCGCGATGACCAACCGTCGGAACGAGCGACGATTACGCAGCGTCGGCCAGCGGTGGGCGTTCTTTGCACACGACCTCTCGTATCGCGCGAGGCGCCAATCTTCGTAGCGACGCCACAGTGCGGGCTTGGCGTGTTCGGGGATCGTCGAGTGCGGGTCGGTCATGACGACGCTCCGTTCCTGTTGGCGTACAACTCTGCGGACATGGCGCCGAATTCGGTGCGGCTGAACACGGCTTCGACGGGGAGACCGAACACGGCACAGATGCGGAAGGCGAGATCGAGGCTGGGGTAGTTGTCACCCCGCTCGAGCGCGCCGACCGACTGGACGTTGATCTCGACCTTCTCGGCGAGTTCGGCGCGCGTCATCCGGCGTTCGGCGCGCAGGACGCCGATGCGGTTGTAGATCGGGAGCTGGGCTCCCCTGCGGACTGGGCTCACCCAAAGAAGTATTAGGAAAACACAACACCCTGTCAACAGGTGACAACAAATTGCTGTTTAGTGATTCAGTCGGTGCTGGTGAGACCCGGTGATGTCGTCGATCCGACGACATCGGCGACCACCCGCGCCGCCTCGCGACCCGCACGGTTGGCGCCGATGGTCGACGCCGACGGACCGTAGCCGAGGAGTTGGACGCGGGGCTCGTCGGCGACCACGGTCGCGAGGCGGCCGGTCATGGTGATCCCGCCGCCTGCGCTGCGCAGCCGTAGTGGCGCGAGGTGGTCCAGTGCGCTGCGGAACCCAGTGTTGTAGAAGATGACGTCGACGTCGAGTTGCGTGCCGTCGGCGAACGCGACGCCCGTCTCGGTGATGTCGGTGAACATCGGTCGCCACGCGAGGATCCCGTCGGCCTGCGCAGCGGCGATCGCGGGCGTGCGCCGGAGTCCGGTCACCGACACCACCGACGTCGGCGGTAGCCCTGCGCGTACTCGGCGTTCCACGCGGGCGACGGCCTCGCGGCCCTGTTCGGGCGTGAAGGGCCCGTCGGTGAACACCGGCTCGGTGCGCGAGCACCAGAACGTCTCCGCATCGGTTGCCGTACGGGCGATCTCGATGAGCAGCTGGATCGCAGAGATCCCCGCGCCGACCACGAGGACGCGCAGTCCGTCGAAGTCGTGCGGCCCGGAGTAGTCGTGGGTGTGCAGCGTGCGGCCGGCGAATCGCTCGGCGCCGGGGATGTGCGGTACGAAGGGGCGATCCCAGGTCCCGGTCGCGTTGACGAGGGTGGCGGTCTCGAGTGTGGTCGTCGGTGTCCCGGGGCCCGCTTTGCAGGTCACCGTGAACCGCGGGTCGTCCGGGTCGCGTCCGGGCACCAGGTGCACGGCGCTCACGTGGACCGGTCGGCGGACGGGGAGGTCGAAGCGTCGTTCATAGCGTCCGAAATAGTCGGCGACCGCGGTCGATGCGGGCCACTCGTCGCATTCGACGCCGAGCGCCTCGGTGAGGCCATAGCCGGGGAGATCGTGGACGTGGTTTGCACCGGCGAGGGTGAGTGTCGGCCACCGGAACTGCCAGGCCCCGCCCGACGACGGTGCGTGGTCGAGGATGACGAAACGACCGCCGAGGCCGCGCCGTTGGAGGAAGTAGCCCACCGAGAGGCCGGCCTGGCCGCCGCCGATCACCACGCAGTCGAGCTGCTCGTCGGAGGGCACGATGAGAACACTACTCAGCGTTCACGGCGTGCCGATATGCGTCGGGCAACCGGATGGTCTCGGTGGCCAGAAAGTGCAGTCTCCGTGCGGCCGCCGTCGCAATGGGTTCCGCCGGTGCGTCCTCGGCTGTGTGGTCGGCCAGGATCTGTGCTGGTCGGTGCAGGTGGTTGGCGCGTGGTGGGCCGGTGCTGCCGTTGGGTGACCAGCCGTAACGACCCCGATCGGGTCCGTAGTCGATTTTCACGGTCTGGAACTGGCCCGGGCCGTGGCCGACGGCCCGGTTGTGGGGGCCGCACGCGGGTGCGAGGTCGGTGATGTCGGTGAAACCACCATCAGCCCAGTCGCTTTCGGCGTGATGGATCTCGACATGCGCGAAGGGGGTGGGGCATCCGGCCTTGCCGCAGCCGCCGTACTGGGAGAACAGTGCGAATCGCTGGGCCTGCGTCGCCAATCGCTTGGCGCGACCGTGGAACAGCGGCTCGCCGGTGATGTCGTCGAACACCGACAGATGCATCTGCGCTGTCGCGGCCAGCGCGATGACGTCGGTCATCGGGAGGTCGGCGCCGGTGGCGGTGTGGGCGATCCCGGCTCGTTCTCGCAGTTGCTCGTCGGTGATGGACACGATGATGTGTGGCGGCAGCCCTCGGTGGGATCCGCCGAGGAGTCCCCCGTCGACAGCCGCCTGCAGCAGTGCCTTCAGGGCGTCGTGGTTGCGTTGGGACTGCGATCGGTGGTCTCGATCAGCCGCCTTGCGGAGGAGTGCAGGATCGATGCCGTCGCCGTCTCGACCGCCGTGGGGTGAGTGCTCGTCGTCGGGGTTGTTCATGCCGGGCGCGGCCCAGGCTGCGAGGACGACATCGAACAGTGCGCGCGTCGTCGGATCCAGGTGGCCGGTGAGCTTCGACATGAGCAGGGAGTCCTGGGTTCCCACGCCCACCCCGCGGTTCCGGGCGCGATCGCGGTCCGACGGCAGGTCGCCGTCGGGGTCGAGATGGGCGAGGATCCGAGCGCCGGCGCGGGCGATCTCGCGCGGTCCGAAGTCGCGGGCGATGTCGGCGAGCTGCGCCTCCGCGCGGTCGCGCTCGTCCGAAGGTGTTGCCGCAGGGACTTTGTCGAGAACATCGAGCACGGCGATGACGTGTTCGTGCGACAGTGCGCCGTCGGCCATGGCCGCCGCGGTCTCGGGGCAGCGCGGGGAGAGAGGTTCGCCGGTCATCGACAGCATCGACGACAATTCCGCGACCTCGCGAAGTCGTTTCTTGGGTGCTGCGACTCGGAGGCGTTCTCCGACGAACTCGATGAGGTTGCGACACTCCACCTCTCGGTAGGCCTCGCGGTCGGACACGTCGGCGATCCGACGGAGGCCGGTGGACCCCATGATGCGCGTGATTCGTTCGTGGGTGATCGCGAGTTCTGCGACCTCGGCGTCCGTACAGGCATCGGCAGACTCGGCGGCGATCTCGGCCGCAAGGCATTCCAGCGCAGCGTATTTGACGATCAATGTGTTCCCCACGAACAGCCTCCCCCCGGATGCATCGACTAGGTCGAGTCTAGTTCAGGTGTACGACATTCGCAAGTGTGTTCGATTGGCCCGCAGACCGAAGCTGTCGAGGGTTGTCGCGGCCGCCGAGGGCAGGCCGCGCGATACGCTGACGTCCATGATCGGGAGCACCACGGACGGGTCCGTCACGACCATCGAGCTGCAGCGCGCGGACAAGCGCAACGCGCTCGATCACGCCATGGTGGACGGCCTCGTCGCCGCGGTCGACGACGCCGTCGCCGCCGGTGCGCGGGCGATCGTCCTCACCGGCGAGGGTCGGGTGTTCTGCGCGGGCGCCGATCTGTCGGGGCCGGTCTACGACCCCGCGTTCCTCGCCAAGCTCGTCTCGGCGTTGCAGCGCATCGAGGCGACGCCGGTGCCGGTGATCGCCGCCCTCAACGGCAGCGCACTGGGTGCCGGGCTGCAGTTGGCGATGGTCGCCGACCTGAGGGTGATGGCGCCCGACGCGCTCTGCGGGATCCCGGCGGCCAAGATCGGTGTCGCGGTCGACGAGTGGACGATCCGCCGACTCATCTCACTGGTGGGATCGGGCACGGCGCGAGGCATGCTCATCGGTTGCGACCCGCTCACCGCCGAGCATGCGCTGTCGGTGGGCTTCGCCAATCGCATCGGCGACCTGGCGATGGCGCAGGAGTGGGCGGCGAGCATCGCCGAGCTGGCGCCGCTCACCCTCGCCCACTACAAGCTGGTGTTCGCCGGTGACGGCGCCCGTGACGACGTGCCCGCCGATCGGGCGGCCGCGATGATGCGTGCCTGGGAGAGCGAGGATCTCGCCGAGGGCCGGGCCGCGAGGGCCGAGAAGCGCAGCCCGCGGTTCACCGGACGCTGAGCAGCTACTTCAGGCGCTTGACCGACGAACCGGGTCGGTAGACAAGCTGTTTCACCGCCGCCGGCGGCGGCACGATCCCGGGTCCGCCCGCGCGCATCCAGTCGCCGACCTCGGCCATCGCCGACGCGCTCAACACCTTCTGCAGCCAGACCGGTCGGCCGCCCTTCACCCTTCCCGCCCGTGACGGCGACACCACGATCACATTCGAGCGCTTGCAGTCGTCGAGGCAGTCGCTGGTGCGAACCCGCGCAGCGTCGCTCGCCGCCGACCGCAGGGCGTCGAGGTGCTCGTCGTGGTCGATGTCGGGATGTTTACGCGCGGTGCCACAGCAGCAACCACGACACACCGTGGCCGTCGGCAGGGTGGTGGCGGACTTCTTACCGGACAGCATGAGCTCCGATGTTCGACGGCGGACCCGCGTGGCCCGATGACACTCATGAGCCTAGGTCATGTGTTCCAGGCCGCTCTACGCCACCCGGCTTTTGTGCGCAAGGCTAAGGGATTCGAGTTTTCCTACCCGAAACATGCTCGAACTGCGCGGGATACACCTCGCCTCTAGCGTCGCGATATTGCCCGCCAGGGGGTGGACATCATCTGCGATTGCCGATCGAGGAGAACGCATGACACAGGAAGTAGTGGAGCCGAACCCGGCTCTCACCGGGCCACAGGCCGCAGCGACCCGAGAGACGTTGGAGGACTACACCCTCCGCTTCGCGCCGCGTAGTTATCGCAAGTGGGGACCGGGCGTCGTCTCGATCTCCGCGCTCGGTGGCATCGCCTACCTCGCCGACTTCGCGATCGGCGCGAACATCGGTATCGCCAACGGCACCGGTAATGCGTTGTGGGGCATCCTGTTCTTCGCGGTCGTCGTCGTGTTGACCGGATATCCGCTGGCCTACTACGCGGCGAGGTACAACATCGACCTCGACCTCATCACGCGCGGTAGCGGTTTCGGCTACTACGGCTCGGTGCTGACGAACGTCATCTTCGCGTCGTTCACCTTCATCTTCTTCGCCCTCGAGGGCTCCATCATGGCGCAGGGGCTCAAGCTCGGTCTCGGGATCCCGCTGTGGCTGGGCTATCTCGTGTCGTCGGTGCTGGTGATCCCGCTGGTGATCTACGGGATGAACACCCTGGCCAAGCTCCAGGTGTGGACCACCCCGCTGTGGCTGGTCATGATGGTGCTGCCGTTCCTGTACCTGCTCATCACCCATCCCGACGCCGTCGGTGACTTCCTCTCCTACAGCGGCGGTCTCGACGCCCAGGGCGGACAGGGCGTGTCCTTCGCCGGCACCATGCTGGCCGCCGGTGTCTGTCTGTCGCTCATCGCGCAGATCGCCGAGCAGATCGACTACCTGCGCTTCATGCCCCCGAAAACCGCTGAGAACAGCCGCCGCTGGTGGACCGCGGTCATCGCGGCGGGCCCGGGCTGGGTGTTCTTCGGTGCCATCAAGCAGGTCGTCGGACTGTTCCTCGCGGTGTACCTCATCCTGAACTTCGCCGATCAGGCCGGCGTCGCCAACCAGCCGGTCGAGCAGTTCCTCGCCATCTACGAGGACTTCATGCCGCACTGGCTGGCACTGACCCTCGCGGTGATCCTCGTGGTCATCAGCCAGATCAAGATCAACGTCACCAACGCGTACTCCGGCTCGCTCGCGTGGACCAACAGCTTCACCCGCGTGACCAAGACCTACCCCGGACGCCTGGTGTTCCTGGTGTTCAACGTCGCCATCGCCATCGTGCTGATGGAGGCCGACATGTTCAGCTTCCTCAACAACCTGCTGAACTTCTACGCCAACTGCGGCATCGCGTGGATCGCGACGGTCGCCTCCGACATCGCGATCAACAAGTTCCTGCTGAAGCTCTCGCCCAAGCAACCGGAGTTCCGTCGCGGGATGCTCTACAGCGTGAACCCGGTCGGGTTCGGCAGCGTCGTGATCGCCGGCGGGTTGTCGATCATGACGTACTTCCACGTGTTCGGCGACGCCATCCAGCCCTACTCGCCGATCGTCGCACTGGTGCTCGCGGTGGTCCTCCCACCGATCTTCGCGGTTGCCACCAAGGGCAGGTACTACCTGCGTCGCACCGACGACGGGATCGACCTGCCGATGCTCGACGACGACGGCAATCCGTCCGACGCCAAGCTCATGTGCTGCGTCACCGGCATCGAGTTCGAGCGGCCCGACATGATCGCCTCGGCCAAGCCCGGCCCGAACGGCGAGAAGCAGTACATCTCGTCGCTGGCCCTGTCGTGCGACAAGACCGGCGAACACGTTCTGCCCGAACAGAAGTAACACCTCGGGCAACCTGGAGCCCGAACACTGCGGGGAGCGTCGACACCATCTGTCGACTGCTCCCCGCAGTGCTGTGCCGGTTCGCCCGGGCCGCAGCCGAACTCACATCCCCGGGGCTCAGGGGAAGAAGATGGTCCCGCCGTTGAAGTCCTGTGCCCAGCCGCGACCGTTGCGGTACTCGTCGCTCACCGGGAAACCGAAGAAGCCGGTCGAACCACCCTTGGCCGACCAGCGTCCGAGGATGCCGCCCCACACCGTGCGGGTTCCGCCGGCCGACGAGTAGTACACGTTGCCGCCCTGGAAGTTCTGGCGCTTGCCGCGGCCGGGGACGTCGATCTCGTTGGTCAGGGGCCAGCCGAGCACGCCGCGCTCGTACCGCAGCGACGCCCACTTGCCGCGGATGGCGCCGCCCACGTAGTGCGCCGTGCCGCCGGCGACATTCGCCTTCCAATAGAACGAGACGTTCTTCTCGAACCTCTGGAACCGCCCACCCTGGAAAGCGGGGGACTCGGGGATCAACGGGTTGCCCCACGTGTCGGGTCCGCCGGTGGCCGTGTAGGCCTCCTCGATCCGCCCGCCCACGGTGAACTCGCCGTAGGTGTCGTCGGCGCTCGCCACCCCGGCGAGCTGCGTCGACGCGATCGTCAGCACGGTCACGGCCGCGACGGTCAGTGCCGTCACTCGTTCTCTGATGCGCATGGGTGTCACTTTCTGCTTCGTGAGGTCACCGACCCGCGTCGATTGTTCCCCCATGGCAACGGTTCGCACCAACCCTCGACGTCGGATGGTGACGTGATCGACGCGGTTCCGCCGCACGCTCCGATATGCTTGGTGAGCACACGTAATTAGGGAGGCTAGATGTCTGACGTGATCCCGGACCGCGATCTCGTACCCGAGTACCCGATGGCGCGGACCTGTCCGTTCGATCCGCCCGCCGAGCAGACCGAGAACGGCCCGGTGTCGAAGGTACGGATCGAGACCGGCGCGACCGCGTGGCTGGTCACCGGATACGAGGAGCAGCGCGAGGCCCTCGTCGACCCACGCCTGAGTTCGGACTTCCGGCGACCCGGCTACCCGGCGCGCGTGATGGAGCGTCGCACGCGGTCGTTCATCTCGATGGACAACCCCGAGCATCAGAAGCAGCGCCGGATGCTGATCAAGCACTTCACCGTCAAGCGGATCGCGTCGATGCGACCGGCCATCGAGGGGTTGGTCGACTCGCTGCTCGAGCAGATGCTGGCACAGGACGGCCACGCCGATCTCGTCGCCGATTTCGCGCTCCCGCTGCCGTCGCTGGTCATCTGCGACCTCCTCGGCGTGCCCTACGCCGATCACGACTTCTTCCAGCGGTGCAGTTCGATGCTGCTCACGACGTCCGCGCCGATCGAGCAACGTGAGGCCGCCCGCGACGACCTCGCCGACTACCTGCGCGACCTGGTCGCCGAGGCGGTGGAGAACCCCGGCGACGACCTCATCGGCGATCTCGTGGTGAACCAGGTGCGGCCCGGCCACCTCACGACCGCCGAGGTCGCCGACATGTGCAGCCTGCTTCTCATCGCCGGGCACGAGACGACCGCGAACATGATCGCGCTGGGGACTCTCGCGCTGCTGCGCCACCCCGACCAACTCGCCGAACTCCGCGCGAGCGACGATCCCGCCACGATGACCGCGGCGGTCGAGGAACTGCTGCGCTACCTCACGATCGTGCATCAGGGTCTGCGGCGCGTGGCCACCGACGACATCGAGATCGCCGGCACCACCATCGCCGCGGGGGAGGGCGTCATCCTCTCGGCCGATGCGGCGAATCGGGCCGACGACGCCTTCGACGGCGACCCGAACACCCTCGACATCCACCGGTCCGCGCGACACCACGTCGCCTTCGGTTTCGGTGTGCACCAGTGCCTCGGCCAGGCACTGGCCCGCCTCGAACTCGAGATCGCCTACCGAGCCCTCATCACGCGTGTCCCCGGCCTCGCGGTGGCCGCCGAGCTCGATGACATCGACTTCAAGGACGACATGTTCGTCTACGGCGTCCGGTCGCTCCCGATCACCTTCGAGACCACCACCTCCGACACATCCGCCGGCGAGACCTCATGACCATCGACATCGACCGTGACGCATGCGTGGGCGCGGGCCAGTGCGTCCTCGCGGCACCGGATGTGTTCGATCAGAGCGAGGACGAGGGCATCTCCTACGTCCTCCCCGACGCACCCGTCGCGACCCGGACATCGGAGATCGCCGACGCCGTGGACCGCTGTCCCGCGCGGGCCATCTCGACCACCGCGTGACGCACTTTCGGCTGACGCGCACGCGGTCGGTCGTTGATACCCTCAGCCGGGTGAATCGCTCTCACTGTCGAATGTCCGGATCGATGCGCCGATGCTGATCCGGCTCCTGCGTACCTATCTCGCGACCTACCGTCGTGAACTGCTCGCCGTGGTGGTGCTCCAGCTCGTCGCCACCATCGCGATGCTCTACCTGCCGACGCTCAACGCCGACATCATCGACTCCGGTGTCGCGCGCGGCGACACCGATTACATCGTCGACATCGGCATGTGGATGCTCGGCATCTCCCTGGTGCAGGTGCTGTGCAGCATCGCCTCGAGCTACTTCGGGGCACGCGCGTCGCTCGGCGCGGGCCGCGACATCCGCCGCGACCTCATGGGGCGCGTCAGCACCTTCTCGGCCCGCGAGGTCGGTCAGTTCGGTGCACCGTCACTGATCACCCGCACCACCAACGACGTCCAGCAGGTGCAGATGCTGGCCGTGATGGCGTGCACGATCCTCGTCACCGCACCCATCATGTGCATCGGTGGCATCGTGCTCGGTCTGCACGTCGGCAGCTCCCTTGCATGGGTGCTCGTGGTCGCCGTCCCGGTGCTCGGCGGCAGCATGGCGATCATCATCGCCCGCATGATCCCGGGTTTCCGGGCCATGCAGAGCCGCATCGACACCGTCAACCGTGTTCTGCGCGAACAGATCACCGGCATCCGCGTGGTACGTGCGTTCGTCCGCGAACCCTACGAGCGCGAGCGGTTCGACCGCGCCAACGACGACCTGACCGACTCGGCGCTGCGTGTCGGTCGCCTGATGGCGCTGATGTTCCCGGTCGTCATGCTCATCACCAACGTCACGATGGTGGCCATCGTGTGGTTCGGCGGCTACAAGATCGCCGACGGCACCGTCGAGATCGGTTCCCTCACCGCGATGATCAGCTACGTCATGCAGATCATGATGGCGGTGATGATGGCGTCGTTCCTCGCGATGATGGCCCCGCGCGCCACGGTGTGCGCCGAACGGATCTCCGAGGTCCTCGACACCGAGACCTCGGTGCGGCCGCCGGAGAAGACGGCGCCGTTCGTGACCGATCCGGGCACCATCGAGTTCTCCGGCGCCGAGTTCCGCTACCCCGGCGCCGACGCGCCTGTGCTGTGCGACATCTCGTTCACCGCCACCCCGGGAACCACCACCGCCGTGGTCGGCTCGACCGGTTCGGGCAAGACCACCCTGCTCGGCCTCATCCCTCGACTGGTCGACGTGACCGGCGGCGCGGTATCGGTGGGTGGCACCGACGTGCGTTCACTGGACCCCGACGAGCTGCGGCGCGTGATCGGGCTGGTGCCGCAGAAGCCGTACCTGTTCTCCGGGACCATCGCGACCAACATGCGCTACGGACGCCCCGACGCCACCGACGACGAGATCTGGGAGGCGCTGACCGTCGCGCAGGCGGCGGACTTCGTGCGCGACATGCCCGATGGGCTCGACACCGCCGTCGCCCAGGGCGGCACCACGGTCTCCGGCGGGCAGCGACAACGCCTCGCGATCGCCCGCGCACTGATCCGGCGACCCAACATCTACCTCTTCGACGATTCGTTCTCCGCCCTCGACCTCGCCACCGACGCCCGGCTGCGCGCGGCCCTGCGCCCGGCGACCACCGACGCGTGCGTCGTCATCGTGGCCCAACGCATCTCGACGATCATCGACGCCGATCAGATCGTCGTCCTCGAACACGGAAGGGTGGTCGGCGTGGGCCGCCACCACGACCTCGTCGACACCTGCCCCACCTACACCGAGATCGTCGAGTCGCAGATGGCGGTGGACGCCCGATGACGCGCCCCGGCGGTGGCGGCGGTGGCATCCCGATGGGCGGGGTGCCGGGAGAAAAGGCGCGGTCGTTCCGGCCGTCGGTGAAACGCCTCGGCGGCAGGCTCGCGACGCGACGACTCTCGCTGGTGGTGATCTTCGCGGCCGCCGTCGGTTCGGTCGTCCTCACCGCCCTGTCGCCGCGGATCCTCGGCCACGCCACCGACATCATCTTCTCGGGTGTGATCGGTATGTCGTTGCCCGACGGCGTCTCCAAGGCCCAGGCCGTGCAGGGTCTTCGCGAGCGCGGCGACGGAACCTACGCCGACATGGTGTCGTCGATGAACGTCACGCCCGGCACCGGCGTCGATTTCGGCGCACTGGGATCGACGCTCACCCTCGTGCTGGTGCTCTATGTCGCCTCGGCCCTGCTGGCGTGGTTGATGAGTCTGCTGCTCAACGTCACCGTGCAGTCGACGGTGCGCGAGCTGCGCACCGAGGTGGAGGACAAGATCCACCGACTCCCGTTGCGCTACTTCGACACCACCCCGCGCGGCGAACTGCTCAGCCGCGTCACCAACGACATCGACAACGTGTCGCAGTCGTTGCAGCAGACCATCTCCCAGCTGCTCAACTCGCTGCTCATGGTTGTCGCGATCCTGGTGATGATGCTCGTCATCTCGCCGCTGCTGTCGCTGATCGCGATCATCACCGTGCCGCTGGCGGTGCTCGCCACCGCGATGGTCGCCAAACGCTCCAAGCCACACTTCCTGTCGCAGTGGAAGAGCACCGGCGCACTCAACGCCCAGGTCGAGGAGGCCTTCACCGGCCACGAGGTCATCAAGGTGTTCGGGCGCGCACAGGAGGTCGCCGATCGCTTCGACGAACGCAACGAGTCGCTCTACGCGTCGAGCTGGCGAGCCCAGTTCATCTCCGGGATCATCATGCCCACCATCATGTTCCTGGGGAACCTGAACTACGTGGCGATCGCGGTCGTCGGCGGTCTCCGGGTCGCGTCGGGCAGTCTGAGTCTCGGTGAGGTGCAGGCGTTCATCCAGTACTCCCGCCAGTTCACCCAGCCGCTCACCCAGATCGGGTCGATGTTCAACCTCATGCAGAGCGGTGTCGCCTCGGCCGAGCGCATCTTCGACATCCTCGACGCCGAGGTCGAGGACGCCGACCCGGCCGCGCCGAAGCTCCCGGTCGGAGACGCGGGAGAGGTTGTCGTGAAGGATGTCTCGTTCAGTTACCGCGACGACACGCCGCTCATCGAGGGCCTGTCGCTGACCGCGCGGCCGGGTCACATGGTCGCCATCGTGGGCCCGACCGGTGCGGGCAAGACCACCGTGGTGAACCTGCTCATGCGGTTCTACGACGTCGACTCGGGCACCATCTCGCTCGACGGCGTGGAGACCCGTGAGATGACGCGCGCGGACCTGCGGGAACGAACGGGCATGGTGCTGCAGGATTCCTGGCTGTTCGGCGGCACCATCCGCGAGAACATCGCCTACGGCGACCCCGACGCCGACGACGCCGCGGTGATGGCCGCGGCACGTGCGGGCCATGTCGACCACTTCGTGTCGATCCTGCCCGACGGGTACGACACCGTGATCGACGAGGAGGGCGGGGGTGTCAGTGCGGGCGAGAAGCAGCTCATCACGATCGCTCGGGCGTTCCTGGCCCAACCGAGGCTGCTGATCCTCGACGAGGCCACCAGCTCGGTCGACACCCGCACCGAACTGCTCATCCAGAAGGCGATGCAGGCGCTGCGGGCCGATCGGACGAGTTTCGTGATCGCACACCGGCTCTCGACGGTCCGCGACGCCGACACCATCCTCGTGATGGAGGGCGGCAAGATCGTCGAGCAGGGTTCACACGACGAACTCATCGACGCCCGCGGCGCCTACTTCCGGCTCTACAACAGCCAGTTCGCCGGCACGGTCACCGCCGACACCGACGGCTGAGTCTCACGCCTGCACGGGCGGGGTGGCGCACACCGCGATGACGGCGGTGCCCGCGGTGCGCAGGCCGTCGTCGACGAGTACACGGAACTCGTCGTTCGCCACGAACGGCAGATCCGAGGTGTAGACGAAGCGACCGTCGGCATCGATGTGGACCGAGCCGTGGCGTGGACCGCCGGCGACGGTGTAGATCCGACCGATGCCGTCGTCAGGGCCCACGATGGCGCCCGGTACCGACCGCGACAGCACCGACACCCCGTCGGCCGTCGCGGCGTACACGCGGGAACCGTCGGGACTGCACACCAGGTGACGGGGGAACTCGCCGGTGGGGGCCGCGGCCACCACCGTCCCGGCGCGCAGGTCGACCGCCGAGATGGCGTCGCCGAACGACGCGGCCACGAAGACGGTGTCCCCGTCGGGTGCGGCGACGACGGCGGTGTGCAACGCGCCGAGATCGATCACCGAGAGCACCAACAGGGTGCGGGTGTCGACGGTGGTCAGCGTGCGTGCGTCGGCCGAGACCAGGTGCAGGCGGGAATCGTTCGCGCCGAGGGCCATGTCGGGGACGAAGCCGTCGGCGCGGATGGTGCCGACCTTGCGTGGGGCGCCCGCCGGTGTCGTGATGACGTGGACGAGTGCATCGGGGCCGGACTCGTCGAGTACGTAGGCGCGGAGCCCGTCGGCGCTCACCAGCATCGAGCGGATCCGGCCGAGTCCGTCCACGCGTCCGACCTCACCGCCGTCCCCGTGCGAGGCCGAGCCCAGCACACGGAGCGACCCGCCGCCGTCGGCGACGAACAGCGCGGCGCCGTCGGCCGACACCGCGACTGCGACCGGCGCGGCGACCTCCACGGCACCGATGACCGATGCCGAGACGGTGTCGATGACGGCGATCCTGTCCTCGTCGGTGAGGGCGACGTAGACGCGCGCACCGGACGGGTCGACGGACAGCGCCGTGGGTACGCCGTCGAGGTCGATCACGTCGACGACCGCCGACGTGGTGGTGTCGATCATCGACCACGTCGATGCCTCCGAGCTGATCACGTGGAGGCGGGCGCCGGTGGCGTCGAGGGCCGTGGTCCGCGGGGTCGCGGCCAGGTCGATCGACGCGCTCCCGGTCGCGTTCACGGAGAATCGCACCGGCGTACGCGCGGCGTCGGCGGACACGATCGGGGCGACCGCCAGCGTGTGGCGGTGACCGGCGTCGTCGGACACGGCGATGCGGAAGCGATCGGCGACCGGGCCGGCGGTGCGGCTCAGACGGTGCACCGCCATCCCCGGTACGTAGTCGAAGGACCCGTCGGCGCGCACGGTCGCCCGGCCGTGTTGCGGTGCCGACTCCAGGACGTGGCGAGCGACGGTGTCGTCGGCATCCCGCGACGCCGACCCGACGAACGGCGCTCGACCCGAGATCGATCGGACAACGGTGTCGGCGGCGGGCGGTGTGGCTGTGTGGAACACGCGGCGCCGCAGCGAGGTCTTCCAGCGCGGTGTCGCCGGGACCGGCGCCGTCGGGACCGCCGGGACGCCGGGATCGACACGCGGCGACACAGGGTCGAGATGTGTCGGGAGATGCGCCGGTCCCCGGGAGTCGGACGGGACGATCGCCCCCGGCCCGGACCGGTCGGTCCCGTCTCGCGTGGTGCTCCGTTGCCTGACCGTTGTCTCGATCGGACCGTTCTCGTCCACCCCGTGCATGTCGCGCCCCCGAACAGTTCTGTCAGATGTTCATGTTCTCGACCCCGGCCGTTGCACTCCCCGCCGTTCCGAGATCACCTGTGTGGTGCTGACACCCATAGTGCCGTCGAAGTGCATAAAAAGTGCAAAAATGGCAGCTCAACGATGGTTCGGCCGTGGTTGGCGACCGTGGAAGCCCTCGGTGGGCTCGCCTCGACGTTCGGCGGTCGGGCCCCGGGCCTATCGTCATCGGATGGACACCGGGGCTCCGATCACGATCCGCCTCGTCGGCGTCGTGTCGGTCGTCCACGGTGACCGGGTCGTCGATCCGCGGGTGGTAGGCGGACCGCGGTGCGTCGAGATCCTGGCCTACCTCACCCTGCACCGCCAGCGGGAGGTCACCACCGCAGAGCTGGCCGACCTCATCTGGTTCGACGGGCGACCCCGGTCGTGGACCTCGTCGTTGCGGGGACTCATCTCCAAGGTCCGTGACTCGCTGGGTGCCGCGGGCGTCGCAGGCGACTGCGTGCGGTCGCGCGGCGGCAACGTCCGACTGCTGCTCCCCGACACCGCCGTCGTCGACCTCGAGTCGGCGCGGGCGAACTGCCGTCCGGCGGTCCCCGACGCCGACGGCACGATCGATCACCGGGCGGTGGCCGACCGTGCGCGTGCGGCGCTGGCGATGCTGTCCGACGAGGCGCTCGTCGGTGTGACGGGCGACTGGGCCGAACCGATTCGCGCCGAGTGCATCACCCTGCGGTTGCGCGCCCTCGACCTCGACGCCGGATCATCGCTCGAGACAGGCGAATACGAACAGGCGGCGGCATCGGCCGAGGCCCTTCTCGCCGTCGACCCGCTGCGCGAGATCGGCTACCGGATGGCCATGCGTGCCTACGCCGCGCTCGGCGACCGCGCCCAGGCCCTGTCGGTCGCGGCCCGGTGTCGACGGGTTCTCGCCGACTCCCTCGGCGTCAACCCCTCGGCCGACACCGAGGCCGTCTTCGCCGAACTCCTGCGGGACGACGCGACCACGAACGCGCGCTCATCCGGTGACCCCGTCGACCACGCCGTGCCGGTGGGACCGTCGACGTTCCCGTGGCTGCACATCGTCGGGCGCGGTGAGCATCTGCGCGAACTCGCCGCCGCCATCGAGGCCGCCTCCGGTGGGCACGGTCGATTCGTGGTGGTGTCGGGCGAGAGCGGCACCGGCAAGACCACCGTGGTGACCGAGGCCGTGCGCCGTGCCCGGGCGGCGGGTGTCGAGGTCGTCGTCGGACGATGCAGCGAGAACGCGGCCACCCCGTACGAACCGTTCGTCGAAGCGGTCACCCACGAGATGGAACGCCACGACACCGCCGACACCCGCGAATGGCTGACGCGGCACGGCGCCGACATCCTGCGCCTCACACCGCGCGCCGCCCGGCGGTTCCCCGACCTCATCCCGGCGTCGGTGTCCGACGACCGGCCCCTGGTGATGGAGGCGGTGGCCACCTGGCTCACCGGTGACCCGAACACCGCCACGGTGCTGGTGATCGACGATCTCCAATGGGCGTCGGCGGCGACGCTGGCCGTGTTGCGCTACGTCGTCGAGGTGTCCGCGCGGTCGAATCTGTGCGTGGTGGCGACCGTCCGTGATGATTTCGTCCCACACCCCGAACTGCTCGCGACGATGCACAGCGCAGAGGCCGCGGGGCGACTGCACCGGATCCCGTTGGGCCTGCTGACACCGACCGACGTGAAGGAACTCGTCGAGCTCGCGGGGTTCGACATCGACGCCGACTCTCTGCACGAGCGTTCCAACGGCCTCCCCATGTTCGTGGCCTCGCTGATGGCGGCGCACTGGCGGATGCCCGAGGAGGCGCTGCCGTCGTCGGTCGCCGACGCCGTCGCCCAGCTCGAACGCCGCCTCTCCGACGAGACCGTCGGGCTGCTGCACCTGTGTGCGGTGATCGGGATGGTGGTGTCGCGCCGCGTGCTCCGACATGCCGCCCGGTGGTTCGATCCCGTCGCCTTCGACGACGACACCCGGTTCGCCGAGGCGATCGACGAACTGCTGCTGCGGCGTTTTCTGCTCGTGTCCCCCGATGACTCCGAGGACGCGATGCGGCTGCGGCACCCCCTGGTGCGGGAGACGTTGTACGCGAACACCGCCGGTGCGGTGCGCGCCCGGATGCACTCGTCGGTGGCGCGTGCGCTGGAGGCGATCGGTGCGTCGGTCGACACCGACGACTTCGTGCGGCTGGCGTATCACTTCAGCCGTGCGCTCGACACCGATCGTCCTGCCGCGGCGATGTATTCGCGCCGCGCGGGCGAGAACGCCCATCGTGTCGCCGCATACGAGGACGCCATCGAGTACTTCGGTGACGCGTTGGATCGCATGGTCCCGCGGGGTGACTCGGTCGCGCGCTGCGAGGTGCTGATCGCCCGGGGCCGTTCGATGCGCCGGATCCGAGATCCTCAGGCCCGCCCGACATTGTTCGCGGCCGCCGCGATGGCGAGGCGTCTCGGCGAGCTCGACCTGCAGATCGCCGCGACGTTGGCGAACGCGCTCGAGGGCATCCTGTTCGTACAGATCCACGGCATCGATCATGAACGCGTCGACAGCCTCGGTGACGCGCTGGCGGCGCAGGAGGCCGCCGGTGTCGCCGACAACGCCGACACGGCCCGGTTGTTGTCGCAGTTGGTGATCGAGCTGGGGTGGGAGAACGACTGGGAGGCCCGTCGCGGGTTCGTGTTGCGCGCGTTGGCCGCCGCCCGCGCCGCCGGTGACCGTGATGCACTCGCCTCGGTGATGCTGTCGGTGCTGATCGGCCTGCGGGTACCCCAGTGCGCCGATCTGCGAGAGCTGGCGCGTGCGGAGCTGTCGGATCTGATGTCGCTCGCGACCCGCCGCGTCCGCGATCCCGCGGTGGCCATCTGGTCGTCGCGCGCGGAGATCGAACACGGCGATCCCGTTGCGGCGCTCCGGATCCTGGACCGGATCACCGAGGCCCAGACGTCGCGCAACCCTGAGCTGGCGGCGCTGGTGCAGTACGGGCTCGTCGGCATCGACGTCACCGTGGGGCGCCTCGTGGAGGCGGAGGAGCGGATCGCGATGCTCAACGCGTTGCCCACCGCACCGGACGACACCGGCAAGTGGGGGCGGCTGCAACTGTCGCTGCTGACCGTGCACACCTTTCGCGGCGATTTCTCCGCCCAGGTGGCCGAACGCGGCATCTTCGCCGAGGCGGCGCGCGTCGTGCCGATGTTCCGTCCGATCCTGGCGCTCGCCCTCGACGACGTCGGACACACCGACGTCGACGACGCGGCAGCGCTGCGGGCCGAGGCCGTCGAGCTGATGGACCACTACACCGCCGAACGCGTCGCCGAGATCCCGACGTCGGTGACCCTATCGCTGTACCTCGCGACGCTCGCCCGCGCCGCGGCGGTGACGCGCAACGTCGAGGTGTGCCGGGCGGTCTATGCGCGGCTGCTGCCGTTCGCCGATCAGACGATCGTGGTGTGGGCGGCGGTGTTCGGCGTGGTACATCACCACCTGGCGCACCTCGCGATCGCGATGGGCGAACACGACCGTGCGGCAGTCCATCTCGCCGACGCGCGCCGCGAACACCGGCGTCGCGGCTATGTGGCGTGGGAGATCGAGACCGAGCACCTCGCGGTGGTCCTCGCCGCCGAGACCGGCGCCCCGGTCGATCCGGTCGAGCTCGAGGCGCTGGCAGCGCGGGCCGAACGCATCGGGGCGACCGCGATCGTCCGCCGGGTCACCCTGCTCGCCCGCTCGCTCGGCGTCTGATTCAGTTGCGCCGGCCCGTCGGTCAGCGGATACCCACGATGACCACGTGGGTGTCGACGGGAGCGTTGCGGTGGTAGAGGTCGGTGATCCGGACCGCGAAACGATCGTCGGCCACCAGCGGCCCGTCGGCGGTGTAGACGAACGAACCGTCCTCACACACCGACGCCGTGCCGTGGCGCGGCGGGTGTCGCAGCTCGTGGTGGACACCGGAGTCGAGGAGGCCGCCGAGCACGGTCCCCGTCACCGTCGGCGACAACACCGTCACGCCGTCGTCCCCGGCGCAGTAGAGGGTGTCGCCTCCGGGTGCGACGGCGACGTCTCGGGGCCGGGCACCGGCGTGCACCGTCACCGCGCCGGGACGCTCGTCGTCGATGCCGACCACGGTGACGGTCTCGTCGAGGGAGTTGACGGCGACCACCGACCGGCCGTCGGCGGTGAACGTCGGGGCGCTGTGTCCGGGTGCGATGGAGACGGTGTGCAGCGTCATGAGGGTGACGGCGTCGAGGACGACGAGCCCGTCCCCGTGCCCGTCGGTGTCACCGCCGGCGTCGATGAGCGCGAGTCGGCGACCGTCGGCCGACATCGCGACACCGCCGACCATGCCCCGCGCGGAGACACGGTGGGTCGGCAGCGGCGCATGCATGGGCGACTCGACGAGTTGCACGGCGCACCCCGTCCCGTCCTCGGTGACCACATGCAGTCGCGAGTCGTCGGGCGAGAGCAGCACGCCGCGCACCGACCCGAGGTCGTCGAGGTTCACCAGGGTGCGGGTCGTCGCGGTGTCGATCACCTCGATCTCGCCGCCGCCGGTGGCGACGACCAGGCGCGACCCGTCCGAGGACAACGCGAGATGTATCGGTTCGTCGATCCACAGTGAATCCAGGATCTCGCCGGTCTCTGCGTCGACCACGTCGACGCAGTTGCTCCCCGCGATCGCCGCGTAGAGCCGCGGCCGGTGGGCGTCGACGACGATGGCGGCGGCCGGACCGGTGAGGTCGAACGTCTCGACGACACAGCACGACATCGCGTCGATCACCATGACGACGGCAGCGTCTTTGGAGATCGAGTAGACGCGTTCGGCGTCGGGGCTCGGTGCCAGGGCGCCAGGCGTGTGCGGCACAGGGATGGTGGCCGTGCCGGTGTTGGCGCTGGTCGCCACCTCCGGCTCGTGTGAACCGGCGCCGATGGGCACCACCACCGCGATGCGTCGTGCGGTCCCGCTCCGCTCGGTGCCGGTCACCACGAAGGTGTCGTGGGTCGGCCCGCCGGTGGCGGCCGCGCGGATCGCGGCACGTGTCGGGACGTAGCGGAACTCGGTCGGTCCGACCATCGTCGCCCGGCCGTGACGCGGCAGCACCGTCATCCGGTGTCGAACCGACTGCGGATCGGTGTCGTCGACGTAGAGGTGTCCGCTGATCGCCGCGCCGCCCGCGGTCAGGGGGTTGCCGATCCGCAACGCCCGCCCCGCCCACCGTCGCGGCGCCGCGCGCAGCGTGTCGGCCTGCTCACCCCGGTCCACGGATCGGCGTGTACCGACCTCGCTGTCCTGCATCTCCCGCTGACTCATCGCCCCCACCTCGCTCTCAGGGGGAGATGGTCGCGAACGAGTGCAATTATTCTGTAAGAGTCGCAGGTCACAGCGGTGTCATCGGGCTCGTCGAGCCCCGCGCCTACAGTCGTGTGGGCATCGCCGCGGAGTGCGCGGCGACGGGAGAGAACCGTGTCAGATCGACCGGTGTGGACAGCGAGGAGCGTGTGACAGCGATGGCGTATCGGTACCTGGGCAACAGTGGCCTGAAGATCTCGGAGATCACCTACGGCAACTGGCTGACCCACGGCTCGCAGGTGGAGAACGACATCGCCGACAAGTGCGTCCGCGCCGCGCTCGACGCCGGCATCACCACGTTCGACACCGCCGACGTCTACGCCAACGGCGCCGCCGAGACGGTGCTCGGCCAGGCGCTCGCCGGCGAGCGCCGCGAGGGTCTGGAGATCTTCACCAAGGTCTACTTCCCGGTCGGGGAGCGCGGACCGAACGACACGGGGCTGTCGCGCAAGCACATCTCCGAGGGCATCAACGCCTCCCTGAAGCGCCTCGGCACCGACTACGTCGACCTCTATCAGGCGCACCGCTACGACCACGAGACGCCGCTCGAGGAGACGATCGCCGCGTTCGCCGACGTCGTCCGTTCCGGCAAGGCCCTCTACATCGGGGTGTCGGAGTGGACCGCCGAGCAGCTGCGCGACGGCCAGCGCCTCGCCCGCGAGGCCGGGTTCTCCATCGTCTCCAACCAGCCCCAGTACTCGGCGCTGTGGCGGGTCATCGAGGAGAAGGTGGTGCCGACGTCGCAGGAGCTCGGCATCTCACAGATCGTGTGGTCGCCGATCGCCCAGGGCGTGCTCACCGGCAAGTACAAGCCGGGCCAGGCCCCGCCGGCCGGGTCGCGCGCCACCGACGACAAGGGTGGCGATCAGATGATCAAGCGCTACCTCGACGATTCGGTGCTCACCGATGTCGCGAAGCTCGAACCGATCGCCGCCGACCTGGGCATCACGATGGCGCAGCTCGCCGTCGCGTGGGTGCTCGCCAACGACAACGTCGCCGCGGCGCTCGTCGGCGCCTCGCGACCCGAGCAGATCGCCGAGAACGTGAAGGCGTCGGAGGTCACCCTCGACGCCGACGTGCTCGCGAAGATCGACGAGGCGTTGTCGGGCAGCATCATCCGCGACGCGTCGCTCACCAAGAGCCCCGAGAAGCGTCTGGTCTGACGGCACAGCCGTGGGAGTGTCGGCGGCCGTGGCTACTGTCGGTGACATGGCCCTGATACCCACCCCGCCGACGCCGTCGGGCACCGATGACCACAGCGCGTCGATCGCGTGGGTCGCCGAACATCTCGGTGATCTCGCGCGCGAGGACCCGGCCGACATCGCGGCCGGCGGGTTCACCGGGGGGCAGACCGCGGCCGATGTCGCGCTGGCGTCGCTCGACATCACCGGCTACGCGCGCGACCGGAACAACGTCCTGCCCGTGGGTCGTCGGGGCGCGAGCCGCATGTCGCCCTACATCCGTCACGGTCTGCTGTCGCTGCGCGAGGTGTGGGACGCGGTGTCCGACGCGCCGGGCCGCGACAAGAGCAAGTACCGCGACGAGCTGCTGTGGCAGGAGTACGCACGGCACCTCTATGCCCGCGTCGGGACCGACCTGGGGGAGTCGCTGCGCTACGAACAGCCCCGCCGCCCGGTGTCGCCCGAGGACCGACCGTTCGGCGGCGACCCCTGGCCCACCGAGATGAACTGCATGTCGGCGACGCTCGACGAGCTCCACGGCGACGGCTGGCTGGTGAACCAGACCCGCATGTGGATGGCGTCGCAGTGGGCAGTGCGGGTCGGTGCGACGTGGCGCGAGGGCGAGGACGAGATGTTCGCCCACCTGCTCGACGGATCGCGCGCGGCCAACCGCCTCGGCTGGCAGTGGACGGTCGGGACGGGGTCGGGCAAGCCCTACGGTTTCAGTCGCTGGCAGGTCACCAAACGCTCACCGTCGCTGTGCGGGTCGTGCGCGTTGAACGCCGACTGTCCGATCGAGGACTGGCCGCCGAGTGATCACGGGGCACCCCTCGACGGCCCGTACCTCGGCGCCTCCGCCATCCCCACCGGGCCCACCGAGGTCGACGGGGCAGGCGGCGGCGAGCAAGTATGGCTGACCGCGGAGTCGTTGGGACACAGCGATCCCGCCCTGGCCGCGGATCCCGATCGGCGCGCGGTGTTCGTGTTCGACGAGCCGCTGCTGCGAAAACTGCGGTTGTCGGGCAAGCGACTGGCGTTCCTCGCCGAATGCCTAGGCGACATCGCCGCCGGTCGTGAGGTGGAGGTGCGGCGTGGGGTGGTCGCCGACGAACTCGAGGGCCGCTCGCTCGCCGCGACGTGGGCGCCTGTGCCCGGCTTCGGCCGCATCGCCGCACAGGTCACGCCGGCGGAACTGCACCCCTGGCCGTGGTTGGTGACACCGCGCCGGGCGCCTGTCCGGTCGTTCAGCGCGTGGCGCAAGGCGGTCGGCACACCGCGCTGAATCGCCGCATCGGCTGCCTCGGCGCAGGGTTCTCCCTACTGTCATCGGTATGCGAGCACCGCGGACACCGGCCCGAGCGGGTGCGTGCGTGTGACCGTGGTGATCGCGACGATCAGCCTCAAGGGCGGGGTCGGCAAGACGACGGTGACCGCTGGGGTCGCGGAGTTCCTGGCCGGGGAGTTCGGACGCAGCGTGCTGCTCGTCGATCTCGACTCGCAGATCAACCTCACCACCATGTTCCTCGGCGACGCGCGGTGGCTCGCCCTGAACTCGGCCGGACACACGCTGGCGACCCTGTTCGCCGACGCCGTCGACGGCACCTCGGAGTTCTCACTGGGGGACACCCGACAGCGAGACGTGTCGACCGTCCGCGGGGTCGGTGGTGTCGACCTGATCCCGTCGTCGCTCGATCTCATCGAGGTCACCGAGGAGGTGAGTGCGATGCGGGTGCGCACCGACGACACCCTCGCCGGGGTGTCGGCGCTGCGGGATGGTCTGGCGCCCGTCGTCGACGAGTACGACGTCGTCCTCATCGACTGTCCGCCCAACATGGGCCCCATCACCCTCAACGGCCTCGCGATGGCCGACGCCTACATCATCCCGACCATCCCGGATGTGCTGTCCACCTACGGTATTCCGCAGGTGCAGACCTACATCGGCCGCTTCGGGGACGAGATCGGCCGTCGGCTCGTGGAACTCGGTGTGGTGATCACGAAGTACAAGGCGAACTCCGCGGTGCATCGGGAGACGGTGACACGGTTGCGGCGCGACCCGTCGATCCAGAACGTGCTCCCCGGCTATCTCGTGGAGGCCAACTCCATCGCTGCGGCCGCGGCCTTCGCCGAGTATCCGACCCTGCGCGCGAAATACGGCCGCCCACAGTTCGACCAGTTCCGAGAACTGGCCCACACCGTCCTCGTCGAGGCCTCCGCCAAGATTTCCGCAGCCGCACCCTGACCCGCAGTTGGGCCGACGTTCGCATCGGTTGGGCCGTGGTCCGCATCCAGTGGGCCGACGTCGCCGACCTGTGGGCGCTCACATCGGACCGTGTCGGCTGAACGAACTACATCCCACACAAAGTCGATCGCAGGGGTAACGAAACGGCGCGAAGGAGGTCATAGTCGAGACATGACTCTGGTACGTAGAATTTCCACAAGCTTCGCCGTTGCGCTCATCGGCGTCGGAGCATTGGGAGCGGGCACGGCCTGGGCTTCGCCGGTGGTCCCCGTGGCAGACGAGGTCATTCCCACGGCCGACGGACGCTGTTCAGGGCTGAGTCCGTACATCGTCGACTTCCCGCTCACGGCAGATCTCGAGGTGTCCCAGCCACGAATCAACCTGGCGCACGGTCAGGTGACGGCGTTGGGTCGCCCCCGGCCCACCATCTGGGCCCCGTACCCGCTGACAGCCCGGCTCGACTGGGTGAACACCACGCGAAACACACGCGGAAGTGTGACGACGACGGGACAGGTCACCGGCTTCGCCCAATCGGGTTTGATCGCCTTCACGCCGTCGTCGAAGGTCGTCACAGGAATCGGTGTCGTCGACTTCACCGCCACCTTCACTCCGCATGGTCCGGTACCGGTGGGTTCGATCAGGTGCGTGACCCGCTCGAACGTGCTCTGATCGACAGGTGATCCCGCAGCCCGGGAGCGCCGCCGCGCTCGACGCCGCCGACCCGTTGCGCCCCCACCTCGACCGTTTCGTCACCGGCGGCGGCGTGCAGGCGTACCTCGACGGCAACTCGTTGGGGCGGCCGCTGCGGGTGACCGCCGAGCGGATGCGCGCCTTCGTCGACGAGCAGTGGGGCACGCGACTGATCCGCGGCTGGGACGAGGGCTGGTTCGATCTGCCGCTGCGACTGGGCGATCGGATCGGCGCCGTCACCCTCGGTGCCGCTGAGGGACAGACCGTCGTCGCCGATTCGACGACGGTGCTGCTCTACAAGCTGATCCGTGCGGCGCTGGCTCTGCGACCCGGCCGCACCGACATCATCGTCGACCGCGGGAACTTCCCGACCGACCGCTATCTCGCCGAGGGCGTGGCCGCCGAGACCGGCGCGACACTGCGCTGGATCGACCCGGAACCCGATGCCGGCGTCACCGTCGATCTGCTCGAACCGGTCTTCGGCGACCGAACGGCTTTGGTGCTCGTCAGCCACGTCGCCTACCGCTCCGGACACCTCCTCGACGCCGCCGCGATCGCCGACGCCGCGCACGCCCACGGTGCGCTGGTGTTGCTCGACGTGTGCCATTCCGCCGGCGCACTGCCGGTCCGGCTCGACAGCTGGGGTGTCGACCTCGCCGTCGGCTGCACCTACAAATACCTCAACGGCGGACCGGGGTCGCCCGCGTTCGCCTATGTCGCGCACCGACACCTCGCCGACATCACCCAACCCATCTGGGGATGGATGGGCGCCGCCGATGCCTTCGAGATGGGGCAGGGTCACGTTCCGGCACAGGGCGTCCGGCGCCTGCTGAGCGGCACACCACCGATCGTCGCGATGCAGCCGATGATCGACATGCTCGACCTCATCGACGAGGCCGGTGTCGATGCCATCCGCGAGAAGTCCACGGCGCTCACCGGATTCGCGATCGACCTCGTCGACGAACGCCTCGCCGACCACGGTGTCACCGTCGCGACACCCCGCGATCCCGACCGCCGCGGCGGCCACATCACCATCGACCACCCCGACTCGCGACGCGTCACCATCCGACTGTGGGAGCGCGGCATCATCCCCGACTTCCGACGCCCCAGCGGGATTCGTCTCGGACTGAGTCCACTGAGCACGTCGTTCGCCGACGTTGCCACCGGAATCGACGCGATCGCAACCGAACTCGAGGGCTGAGCTACAGCGGCAGCTCGCGTTCGATCGCGGCCAGTGTCGCCGCCCACAGCCGCGTCGACGGGTCGATGATCGCGAAGTGATCGCCGGGAGCGGTCACCGTGGCCACCTCGTCGCCGGCCGCCGTCGCGGCCTGCACGTAGTCGGCGCTGATGTCGACGAGGTTCGGGTCGTCGTCGGTCCCGCATGCGATCACCTGCGGCACACCGAGAGGCAGCCGGTGCCGAGGCGACGACGCGACGTCGTCGGGGGAGCGGGGATCGAACCGGTGTCCCAGGGCGTTCGCCACCGCCCCGTCACCCATTCCCCGCTCGTCGGCCGTCTCGAGGTCGATCACCCCGGCCAGCGACACCCCGAGCACCGGTCGATCGGTGTCGGCGGCCACCCGCAGCGCGAGTTGTCCACCGGCGGAATGCCCGATGACCGCGATCGGGCCGTCGGCCTCCACCGCCGCGAGCGCAGCCGCGACATCAGCTGTGGTCGCGGCCCAACCGTGGGAGTCGGGTCGGCGGTACTCGACGTTCCACACCGCGACCCCCGCGGCGGCGAGCGAGTCGGCCATCGGGTCCATCAGGTCCAGTCGATACGGCGTCCGCCAGTAGCCGCCGTGGATCAACACCGCGGTCCAGCGAGGATCGGCCGACGGTTGGCGGACGGCGATGTGTTGGTCGGCGTGGTCGCCGTAGGTGACGGTGCGCTGGGTGACGTCGGTGCTCATGGATCCGAGTGTGCCCGAGGCGGGTCATCGGCCGAACTCCACCGGGCCCCCGGGGCATCCATGCCACGATGGGCGCATGGGACTGACGATTGCGGTGACCGGCCCGACCGGGGAGATCGGTATCTCGGCGGTGACGGCGCTCGAGGCCGATCCGAAGGTCGACCGGATCCTGGGGATGGCGCGACGACCGTTCGATCCGGCCGAGCACGGATGGACGAAAACCGAGTACCGACAGGGCGACATCCTCGATCGTGACGCCGTCGACGCACTCGTCGCCGACGCCGACGTGGTGATCCACCTGGCCTTCATCGTCATCGGGTCTCGTGAGGAGGCCGAACGCATCAACCTCGCCGGCACCCGCACCGTGTTCTCGGCGACCGTCGAGGCGAAGCGCCCGAAGCGGATGGTCTACACGTCATCGGTCGCGGCGTACGGCTATCACGCCGACAACCCGCTGCCACTCACCGAGGACACCCCGATCCGCGGGACCAAGGAGCACTACTACTCGGCGCAGAAGGCGCAGTGCGAGGACGCCATCGCCGATCTCGTCGAGGGCACCGACCTCGAGCTGTTCATGCTGCGCCCGTGCATCGTGGCCGGCCCGAAGGCGCCCGCGCTGGCGAATGCGATGCCGTGGAACATGTTGCCGGGCATCGCGACGTCGGCCATCAACGCCGTTCCGGGACTGAAGGTCCCGTTCCCCGATCACGGCGTGCCGGTGCAACTCGTCCATCACGACGACGTCGCCGCGGCGATCGCGTTGAGCGCCACCACCGACGCGCCGGCCGGCGCCTACAACATCGCCGGTGACGGCACGGTCAGCCTCACCGAGATCGTCGACGCGCTCGGTGGCCGACCGGTCCCGGTTCCCTCGGCGGCGGTGAAGGTGGCGGCCGAGGCGGTCAAGCGCCTGCCGTTCATGCCGTCGTTCTTCGAGTGGATCCACATCGGTCGCACCTCGGTCGTCATGGACACCACCAAGGCCCGCGACGTCCTCGGCTGGACGCCGCAGTTCTCGGCGAAGGACACCCTCGAGGCGCTCGCCTACGCCCGCAGGTCGAGCTGACGCCACCCATCCGATGAACCCACCGTGATCCGAATTGTCCGGATCGGATCGGTGTCGTCCTAGTGTCCGGACATGCCTGACGAACCGACCCGCGCGGCCGACTCGACCGACTCGACGGCCCCCGCCGACACCGACGTGTCGACACTGCAACGCCGGTGGCTCACCGAGGACTGGGCGGCTGTCGTCGTCGGCCTGGTCCTGATCCTCCTCGTCTTCGCAGGCGTCATCCCCACGGGACTCGTACCGTGACCGACAACCTCACCCTCGAGACACGCGAATCCGACAACCGCGTCCTGTGGGCGGTCGGAGGCCTGATCGCCGTGCTGGTCCTGGGCTCGCTGACGCGGTTGTTCGAGCAGCAGGTCCCGAACTGGCTCGCCGACACCCCGCTGGAGGATGTGGCCGGTGCGATCGAGTTCCCCGTCTACGCCATCGTTTTCGGCCTCATCGGCAACGCGGTGCTCACCCGCTTCGGGATCCGGGATCGCCTCTCCGGCGGATTCCGTACCGAGTTCTTCATCAAGACCGGCCTCGTCCTGCTTGGCGCGTCGGTCAACCTGAAGGTGCTGGTGAGCGCCGCGGGACCCGCGATCGTGCAGGCGCTGCTGTTGATCAGCATCGTCTTCGGCTTCACGTGGTGGTTCGCCGGACGGCTCGGCATCGACGACAAGCTGCGCGCACTGCTGGCCTCGGCCGTGTCGATCTGTGGTGTCAGCGCGGCCATCGCCGCGGCGGGTGCGGTGCAGGCGAAGAAGGAGCAGCTCGCCTACAGCGCGTCGCTGGTGATCGTGTTCGCGCTGCCGTCGATCTTCCTGCTGCCGTGGCTCGCCGGGTTGTTCGGACTCTCCGACGCGGTCACCGGCGCGTGGATCGGCGGCAACATCGACACCACCGCCGCGGTGGCCGCCGCGGGCGCCGTGGCCGGCGAGGACGCACTGCAGATCGCGACGATCGTGAAGACGACGCAGAACGCACTGATCGGGGTGGTCGCGATCGCGTTGACCGCCTGGTTCGCGTTCAAGGTCGACCGGACGCCGGGTGCGGCGCGACCGAAGATCGGCGACTTCTGGGCGCGTTTCCCGAAGTTCGTGCTCGGCTTCATCGCGGCGTCGATCATCGGGACGCTGTGGTTGGCGAACGTGTCGGGCGCCAAGGCCGACATCACCGTCATCAACGACCTGCGGACGTGGTTCCTCATCCTCGCGTTCGTGGCCATCGGCCTCGAGTTCTCGGTGTCGGGGATCCGCGACGCCGGCCGACGGCCGATCATCGTGTTCGCCACGGCCACCGTGGTGAACATCGTCGTCGCGCTCGGACTCGCCGCGGTCCTGTTCGGCGACTTCGACGTGCCGACAGGCTAGTACCGACCTATCCGGCGCGGGTGATGCGGAAGATCGGGAACTTCCGGCCCTCCGCGGTCTTGGTGTAGTCCGCGAATCCCGACGAGGCGTCGGTGAACTTCTTCCAGTCCGCGTCCCATTCGTCGTCGCCGACCTCGGTGACGTCGACGGTGATGGTCGCGACCTCGCCGTCGGCCGGGACCTCCATCTCGATCCGCGGGTTCGCGCGCAGGTTGTGCACCCACGCCGGGTGCTTTACCGCGCCGGCAGCTGAGCCGACGATGAGCCAGCTGTCGTCCTCGCTCAGCGCGAACAACGGGTTGAGGCGGATCTCGCCGCTCTTGGCGCCGATGGAGTGCAGCACCACGAGGTTGTCGCCGAAGCCCGCGGTCTCCACGTGGCCGTTGTTCTCGCGGAACTCGTTGATGATCATCTCGTTGAAGTCGGTCATGGCCTCATCATGACAACTGTCGGCGTCTGCGGGGAGGCGTTCGCTTCACGCGCGGATGACCGGCCGATGGCCCACACTGTTCGTCATGTCAGATTCAGATCCTTCGTTCGCCGCGGCGTTCCGCTGGAGGAAGGTCGAGGGCACCGACGCCGTCGTCGCCCCCGGTGACCGTTTGACCTGGCCGCGCACGGTCAGCATCGGCCTGCAGCATGTGGTCGCGATGTTCGGCGCCACGTTCCTCGTGCCCGTGCTCACCGGGTTCCCGCCCGCGACCACCCTGCTGTTCTCCGGTGTCGGCACCATCCTGTTCCTGCTCATCACACGTAACCGCCTGCCGAGCTACCTCGGCTCGAGTTTTGCGATCATCGCGCCGGTCACCGCGGCGACCGCATCCGACGGGCAGGGCGCCGCACTCGGCGGACTGGTGATGGTCGGTCTGCTGCTGGTGATCATCGGCATCGTGGTGCATGTCGCGGGGATCCGGTGGATCGAACTGTTGATGCCGCCGATCATCACCGGCACCATCGTCGCGGTCATCGGCCTCAACCTCGCCCCGACCGCCAAGACGAACTACGAGAAGGACGCGCTCACCGCGACCGTGGTGCTGGTGCTGCTGATCGCGGTGCTCGTGCTGTTCAAGGGCCTCGTCGGGCGTCTGGCCATCTTCGCGTGTGTGGTGCTCGGCTACCTGCTGGCCCTGGCGCGCGGCAAGGTCGAGACCGACGCGATCGGCGCCGCGAGCTGGGTCGGTCTCCCCGACTTCACCACTCCCACACTGCATCTGTCGGTGTTACCGCTGTTCATCCCGGTGGTGCTGGTGTTGGTCGTGGAGAACATCGGGCACGTGAAGTCGATCCAGACGATGACCGGCATCGACTACGACAAGCAGATCGGCCGCGCGCTCACCGCCGACGGCATCGCAACGGTTCTCGCCGGCAGCGGCGGCGGATCGGCGACCACCACCTACGCCGAGAACATCGGCGTGATGGCCGCGACGAAGGTCTACTCGACCGCCGCCTACTGGGTCGCCGGCATCGCGGCGGTGCTGCTCGGTCTGTCGCCGAAGGTGGGTGCGGTGATCGCGTCGATCCCCCCGGGCGTGCTCGGTGGTGTCACCACCGCGCTCTACGGCCTCGTGGGGATCCTCGGCGTCAACATCTGGGTCAGCAACCGCGTCGACTTCTCCAAGCCCATCAACCAGTTCACCGCGGCCATCCCGCTGGTGATCGGCATCGCCGACTTCAGCTGGACCATCGGCGATCTCAGCTTCGGCGGCATCGCCCTCGGTGCGGTGGCCGCACTGGTGATCTTCCACGCGATGCGCATCATCGGCGGATGGCGCGGAACCGTCGTTGCGACCGACGAACCCGAGTCCTCAGAACGCAGCGCCCAGTAGTCCGGACAGCAGCACGAAGACGGGCGGGGCGAGGAGGAAGCCGCAGACCGTGCGGCCCGGACCGCGTCCGCCGACTACGCCGATGAACGCCGATGCGGTGGCGATGATCGCGGCCGCCATCGCGATGGGCATCGAGCTGTAATCGGCGTCGTGTGTACCCATCTCGAAATCCGACGCGAATGCGGGTTGCCCCAGCAGCGACAGGACGATCGCGGGCGCGACGATCGCACCCAGCGTCGCGATCAGGGCCGCAACGGTCCCGATCACGCGACGACGCTCGGCGGGCAGGGGCTGATGGGTGGTCTCGGTGGTGATCATGGCCTGATTCCACCGCTGTTCGGCGGGCCGCGGCAGAGTAGCTCTACTCAAACTCGGATGCCGGAAAGCACTCGACCGGGGCGCCGGGATCATCGATCCTGGGTGCATGACATGGGAGACGCACCCGGTGACGCCCGATCGATTCGACGATTTCGCCGACGTCATCAACCCGAACCGACGCGCGAACCACTGCTGGTGCCTGTCGCACCGGATCAAGTTGCGCGAGATCGAGGAACTCGGGGAGGGCAGTCGAGAACAGGCGATGCGACGACTGACCGAACGCGAGCACCCGCCCGGCGTGGTCGCCTACCGCGACGGACTCCCCGTGGGGTGGTGCAACATCGGGCCGCGTTCGGAGATCACACGGTTGACCGGCAGCAGACTCATCCGGCCCGTCGATGACGTCGCGGTGTGGAGCATCGTCTGCGTGGTGGTGCGTGGCGGCCACCGCAAGCAGGGGGTGTCGGGTCAGGTGATCGAGGGCGCGGTGGACTACGCGCAGCGGTCGGGTGCGCCCGCGGTGGAAGCGTATCCGGTCGATCCTCCGGGCCGGATGGACACGACGATGGCGTTCGTCGGCACCCGGAAGATGTTCGCAGCGGCCGGTTTCGAGGTGATCGGCGAGACCGACGCGGTCGCCTCGAAGATGCCGCGACTCATCATGCGCCGCGACCTCACCTGACGCCGCGGTCATCGGGCCTCGTCCCCCCGCCCGGTGATGATGAGCGCCATGTTGGTCAGGGCCTGGTTCTGGGTGCCGTCAGGGTGGGTGTCCCAGTAGGCGCTGTGGTCGCCCAGGCGCGGGTGATCGCTGTGGTCGGAGGTGAAACGCTGTGCACCGAATATGGGGTTGTTCGGGCTGATACCGTGGACCCCCTCGGTGAGACCGATCGGATCGGTGGTCGAGGTGCTCGCGTACACGTGCTGCGCCATGTCCGCACGCGCGACACCGGTCAGCGACAGATCGTCGGGCGAGTTCGGGCCACCGATCCCGGGGCTGGCGAGGAACACCAGGTCGTCGGCATCGAGTGTGTTGCCCTGCGATGCCGCCTCACCCACCACGACGGTGCCGTAGCTGTGACCCAGCACGGTGTTGTGCGAGGGCGAGCCCTCGTGCGTGGCGCGCAGTCCGTCCTGAAACCTGTCGAGTGGTCCGGCCGCGCCGGCCGCAGAGCTCGGACCTGCTGCGGCGCCCAGGTTCTGCGGTGCGTCGTAGCCGTACCAGGCGACCACCGATGTCGCGGCGCGCGGATCGGCGCGTTCGGCTGCACCCACCATCCTCTGCGCCCGGTCGATGCCTGCGCCGATGGTGCTCAGGTTCGATCCGGTGCCGGGGACGTAGGTGGTCACGTTCGCGGCGGTGTCGGGGTTGTTGACCGCCACCGCGCTGCGTCCGCGGGCGTCGAGGCGTAGCAGGAATCGCGGGTTCGTCCCGGACGGGTCGTGCAGCGCCTTCTCCAGCCCGGTCAGCGCGCGATACCGTCGGGTCACCCTGTCGTACTCGTCTTCTCGCCGGTCGTCGGTGAGGTAACCGCCGGGACCGGGAGCCGCGGTCACCTTCCCGCCCTCGATGTAGGGGTGGGCGGCGATGTAGCCGTTGACCTTCGCTCGTTCGGCGATCTGCATCTCCGCGAGGTGGCGGCGGTTGAAGTGGTCCCGGTCGGCTGCCGGTATCCCGTCCCGATTGCCGACCGACCGGTCGGCGTTCCACAGCGCCGCCTTCTCGATGCCGGTCAGCGTGTCCCAGAAAGAGTTGAGGACCTTCGGATCCGACGGCAGTGATCTCTGACCTCCGACGATCAGCGAGACGTCGGCACGCAGAGGCGCCCACGCGGTCGCACGGTCGGCGGCGTGATCGAGTGCGGTGAGTGCGGCGCTGATCTGGCGGGCGAGGTCGGCGTCGGCCTGCCCGGCGGCGGCGAGTGCGGCCATGAGGTCCTGTTGGTGCACTGCGGCATTCGTCGCGGCGATGGTCGCGGCCACGATCTCGTCAGCCCCGGCGGGAACGTCGACGGGGTGGCCCGCGCGGGCGTCGGCGGGTGCGGTGACGGCGCCGGTGTCGGCCACGAGGTAACCGCCGCCGGTCAGTGAGTCGGCCAGGGATCGGGCCACCTCACACGAGTGGATGAACGTCGGCCCGAGGCGGTTCATGTCGTCGGCGATGTCGAGGATGGCGATCCCCAACCGGTTGCTGAACTGCTTCTCGGCAGCGGCCTGTGCCGCCGAGGCACGCGCTGCGTCGCCCTGCCAGCTCTGCGACACCGCGTCGACGTCGCGCAGGAGGTCGTTCATCGCGGCGTCGAAGGTGTCGACCGCCGAATCGATCTGTGCGGCCGCGTCGGTCAGCGCCATGCCGTGCCTGCTCCAGGTCCGTACCTGCGACACCGTCGGACTGCTCACGGGATGTCTACAGGGCCGGGTTCAGCGTCGCGCGGATTGCGGCGGCGTAGGTGTCGTCGGCGAGGTGCACGGTGTCGGCGGCGGTGCGATTGGCTGTCGCGAGCGCCTCGACCCGGCCGGCCACCTGGGCCAGCGCGGTCTCCACGGCCGTCTCCGCACGGGCGCACACCGTCGACACCTCCGACCCGGCGAGACCCGAGATCGCTGCGGCAAAGGCCTTTCCGACGTCGAGGCCGCGGATGGTGGCCGCGCTTGCGCGCTGTTTCCCGGCCAGCGCTCGGATGGCCTCGAGGTCGACTCTCATCACGTCGGACACAGGTGGCTCCCCCTCACAGTCGGGCCGATGGTGGCGTGGCCACGCTATCGACGCGGGATGTGCGAGAGGCGGTTCCGACGTCCCCGGTACACAGCCCCGACCGCGGCGGCGGTAACTGGGGAGAAGTCGGTCAGTTCGCGGCGAACGCCTCGTCGGGGTACCAGCGCCGGTAGACGTCGGGATGCGCACGGGTGCGGCTCTTCCAGGTGTTCTCGCCGTAGGTGGCGAACAGCGGGTTGGCCGGGTCGCTGGTGATCCCGGGCGCCTGCGCACCGGCGGGGGCTCCGATGGTGGGGATCACCGCGTCGAGCGACGGCGCGAAGAAATACGGGATCGACAGGCGCTCGGGGGCGTGGGGCGCGGTGAGCACCCGGTGCCGGGTCGCCTTCAGATAGCCGTCGGTGGCGACCTCGAGCATCTCGCCGATGTTGACGATGAACGCGCCCTCGAGTGCGGGCGCCTCGATCCACGTGCCGTCGGACCGTTCGACCTGCAGGCCCCGGGAGTCGTCCTCGAGCAGCAGGATGGTCAGCACACCGGAGTCCTTGTGCGCACCGACGCCCTGATCGTCGACGGGGCGGTCGTCGGTGCGTGCCGGGTAGCGGATGAGCTTGATCAGGGTCGCCGGCAGCGCGAACGCGTCGGTGAACGCCTCGGCCGATGCACCCAGCGCCACCGCCCACCGCGACAGCAGCTCACGCGACACCCGCGCCAACTCGGCGTCGTAGGCGGCGACGGCGTCGCGCAGTTCAGGTAGCGCGGCCGGCCACTGGTTGGGGCCCTGCAGACGCAGCGGGCCGCGGGCGTCGGGCAGTGGTGCGCGTTCGGGTCCGATGTCGATCTGTTCGCGCCGGTCGACCGATCCGTTGGTCAGCTCGCCGCCGAGCTGGTTGTACCCCCGGAAGTGCGGGCTGTGGATCATCGCGATGGACTGCTTGTCGGCGTCGGGCAGGGCGAAGAACTCGTGCGCGGTGTCGCGGATGCGGTCGATGGCGGCGTCCGACACCCCGTGGTCGACAAGATAGAAGAAGCCGACGTCGCTGCTCGCCGCGGCCAGGCGCTCGCGTCCGTCGGCGGTGTCGAGGTCGGGGAGCGAGATCACCGGCAGCATGGGTTCGACGATAGGTGGAGTGATGCCGGAACGCCGTCGGCGACGGATTTCGCGCCGCCGTGAGTCGAATCCCGCGAGCGCCGCTGAGCCGATCATCCGTAACGGTGCAGTTCAGCGGGTTGCTCCCAGCCGGAAATTACGTTCGACGAAAAGGTGTAACGGGTAGCCGGTCATTTGCGACAATCACCGTGAGATTCATGTGAGGCCACCGTGAGTTCACTGTCGTGAACCTTGCGGGTGGCGGTGCAGCTGGTGCAGAGACGCGGCAGAGAACCATCACTCCCATGCGCTCGTCGCCCCATCAGTTGGCCCCGGAGCGGGCCTGAATGTCCAGAGGTTGAGATGAATCGCAATGCCAAGGGTGCCCTCGCTGCAGGTGCCGCCGTCGTCGTCCTGCTCGGCGGTGCCGGCTCGTATGCTCTGTGGGACGACACCGCGTCGGGCGCCAACGGCTCGGTCACCACGGGCCAGCTGAAGCTGACCGCCGTCGGTACCCCCACCTGGACCGATGTGTCGACCACCGGCATCGTCGGCGGGACCACCGTCAACCCGGTCACCGACTTCCTCGTTCCCCGCGACACCTGGGAGTACACGACCAACTACACCGCATTGGCGACCGGCAAGAACATGAAGGCCCAGGTCACGGTCAACCCGGGTACGGCGGGCACCCTGCCGACCGGGGTCACCTTCACCCCCACGGTCACCGTGGCCGGCGGCACGCCCGGTGCCCCCGGCGCCCCCGTCACCATCACCCCCGGTGCCGCGCGGACCATCGAGGTCAAGGTGACCGTCGCGTTCGCCGATGTCACCGGCAGCACCAGTCAGAACACCCCGGTCAACGTGTCGGGGATGACGGTGAACCTGAACCAGATCCGTCCCTGACGATGAGTCGGTCGGGTCTCACCCGGCTGGCCGTCGTGGCCATCGCAGGCCTGGTGGTCGCACTGTCGCTCGCGACGGTGCGATCCACCGGTGCCCTGTGGTCGGACAATGCCAACGCCGCGCAGGCCACCGCCACCACCGGGAACCTGACCCTTGTCGCAGGTAGCGGCTCGGGCACGTCCTACCAGTTCCCGGGACTGTCCGGCTCGATGATCCTGCCGGGCAACCAGACCCAGGCGCCGCTGGTGATCGGCAACGGCGGATCCACGCCGCTGCGGTATCGGCTGACCGGCGCCGGGCCGGTGCTCACCTCCGGGCCCGCGGCCACGGTCGTGCTCTCGGGTGCCGTCAGCGGCAGTTGCGGCACCGGACCGCTGACCGGCACCCAGGCGTTCACGCCGGTCACCACCTCCACGCCGGTGGCGACAGCGGGTGTTTGGCGGACACTCGCGCGCGGCGCGTCGGAGACCTGGTGCGTCCGCAGCGTGCTGCAGTCGGTCGCCGCCGGCGCCGGATCATCGACGTACACAATCTCTTTCACCTTCGCAGCAGAACAGACGAGGCCATGACCACGGTGCATGAGGAGTCCGCCACCGCAGGCGATGAGCGGCGCACCGGACCGCTGTGGTGGCTGTGGCAGACCATCACGTGGCTCCTCCTGCTGTTCCTGGTCGGCATCCTCCTCGCCGCGATCGTGGTGCCGAAGGTCGCCGGCGGACAGCCCTATACGGTGCTCACCTCATCGATGACGCCGAAGTACCCGCCAGGAACCCTCATCGTGGTGCGCCCGGTCGAGGCCGCCGATCTGGGTATCGGTGACGTCGTCACCTACCAGATCCGTTCGGGTGAAGCCGATGTCATCACCCACCGCATCGTCGGTGTGACGTTCGATCAGCAGGGCAATCGAGTGTTCACCACCCAGGGCGACGCCGTCGGCAAGCCCGACGCGCGCCCGGTGCAACGTGCGCAGATCCGTGGCGAACTCTGGTACGCGATCCCGTACCTCGGTTACGTCAACAACTGGATCACCGGTTCGGCCCGCCAGGTGCTGGTCTACGGGATCGCCGGGGCGTTGTTCCTCTACGCGGCATGGCAATTCGTGCGGTCGACGCGGGATCGCCGCGCGACGAAGCGATCGTGACCATGCGCCTGCGAGCCCTCGGGCTCGCGCTCATCAGTCGACGGTTCCGGGCCGTCCTGTCGGTCGGGATGGTCCTCGGCCTCGGTGTGGTCGGCACGTTGGCGCTGTGGTCGTCGACGGTCACCACACAGTCGGGCACCTTCACCACCGCCACCATCTCGATCCTCGCCGACAACTCGAAGAGCGCGACCTTCGCCTTCTCGCCGAGCGGAGTGCTGCCGGGGAGATCGGCCGCGAAGGTCATCACGGTCTCCAACGCCGGCAGCACGGCCCTGCAGTACTCCGCGGCGGTGTCGAGCGCCGACGTTCTCGGTAGAGGGATGACCCTCACCGTGGTGCCCACCAGCACCTCCGCCAACGGGGTGTGCGGGACCGGCACCGCGCTCACCACCGGCACGGCGATCACCGCCACACCGACCACGTTCGTCACCGGCCGCGGTCCGCTCGCCGCCACCTCCGGCGCCGAGACCCTCTGTGTGCAGGTGAATCTGCCGATCGACGCACCCGCAACACTCGCCGGGACGTCGGGCACCATCACCCTGACCTTCACCGGCACGGCAGGGGTCTGAGATGGCCCCGCGCACCCGCCGCTTCCTCACCGAGACCGCCCTCACCGTGGGTGCCGTCGCGGGGGTGCTGTGCGTGCTCGCGGCGGTGGCCGCGGTCGCGTTCGGCCTGTCGCCGTTGGTGTTCCGCACCGGTTCCATGGCGCCCACCATCGGTGTCGGCGACGTCGCCATCGCACGGTCGGTGCCGGCGTCGAGCCTGGCGGTCGGCGACATCGTGAGCGTCAACCGACCCGACGGCGAGCGCGTCACCCACCGCGTGGTGTCGATCGACTCGCGCGTCGGCAACTCGACCACGATGACCCTGCGCGGCGACGCCAACAACGTCGCCGATGCCGCGCCGTACACGGTGACCACGGTCGATCGCGTGGTGTTCGACATCCCCAAGGTCGGCTACGTACTCGGCGTTCTCGCGAGCCCGTACGCGTGGGTGCTGACGACGCTGGCCACCCTCGGCCTGCTGTGGATCGCCTTCGGACCCGACCGGCGACGCCCTGATCGGCAGAGCCCGCCGCGCCACGCCGCCCCCGTCGCTACGACGGTTCGCCGCCGCACCGTGGCAGTGCAGGGCGTCGCCGCGCTGCTGGTGATCGCCGCGGCCGTCACCGGGTACACGCGCACCAGCGGCACCCTCGCCGCGCTCACCGATTCGGCGACCGCGTCCGGAACCGTGTCGGCGATCCGGCCCACCGCGCCCGCCTCGCTGTCGTGTGTGAATCAGTCTGGTGCGGCGCGGTTGTCGTGGCCCAACCCCACGGCCAGCCAGGGTTACGACTACCAGCTCGTGTTCACGCCGACGCTGCTGGGCGGGCCCACATCGACCGTCGTGATACCCGCGTCGACCACCGACCCGGCCGGTCTGCTCGTCACCCGCAGCTACGTCAGCGGACTTCTCGGGTTGGGTGTCCTCGGGACGTACTCGGTCGCGTTGCGCAGCAAGGTCGGCAATTTCGTGTCGACCGGAAGCGTGACCATCAATCTGACGCTCGTCGTCCTGAGTGTGTCGTGCGGCTCGAGCTCCGGGACCCCGTCGCAGACCACCGCGTCAGCGGCCGCGCGCCAGGCCGCACCCGCCACCACCTCATCGACCGCGCCGTCGACCTCGGCGTCGGCGTCGCCCTCGGCGGAGTCGAGCACTCCGAGTGTGCCGTCGAGCACGTCGTCTTCCACGTCGTCGTCGGCAGCGCCCGCGCCGGCGTCGACACCCACCACGTCCGCACCCGCACCGACATCGACGGCTCAGGCCGCTCCGGGTGTCGCCTCCCCGGACGGTGCGAGCACCGCGTCGGTCGCCGACGGGGTCGTCGTCATCCGCGACACCGCGTCGGGTGCCGAGCAGTACCGCGCAGACCTGTCGGCGGCGTCGGTGACGTGGGTCGACGACACCACCCTTCGTGTCACCGGGCGCGACGGGACGGTGACCACGCTGAGGCGGGTCGCCGGTGTGTGGAGTGCGGCGGCCGCAGCGCCGACCACGGCGCCTGTGGGCTGAGCACTCCGCGACGGCCGAGCGGGTCGTGCGCTCGGGTAACCTCACCTCGAATCCGTCCCGTACTTTCGACCGGCAGCCACAGGAGTCACGATGAACACGAAGACCATCGGCGCGATCGTCGGCGTCGCGGCCTGTGTGGGGGTGCTCGCGGGATGTTCGTCCGACGGCACCACGGCGCTGCCGTCCGGCGCGGGCGAGGGCGGCGGCGCGGCCGCCGGTGCAACTGCGCAGACCGATGGCAAGCCGCTGTCGAGCTACCTGCTGCAGCAGTCCGATGTCCCCGCCGGGTTCACTCCGTTGCAGGTGCCGGCGAGTGCCGGTGATCTGAGCGGTTCGGTGCTCGACGCGACCAAGAATGCGACGATCACCCCCGCCTCGTGCCAGCCGGATCTGTCCAACTTGTCGTCCGACGACGCCGCGAATGCGCCGCGGGCGCTGTTCACCAAGGCTTCGGAGGGAACGTCGATCATCTCCGCGGTCAATCCCTCGTCGAACAAGAACGCGTCGGTCAGCAACTTCACGAGGTACAACCTCGGTGATTGCGCCTCGTATCAGTTGACGTCGTCGGTGAGTGGGCAGTCGTTCACCGCCTCCGTGCAGACCGAGGACGCCGGCGTCGAGGTCCCCGGCATCGACGACGCGGTGACCGCGCAGCAGACCACCCGCACACAGATCCCCGGCGTGGGGCCGCGCACCTCGGTGGTGCTCATCGCCCTCATCCCGGTGCCGGGCGGCACCATGACCGTGCAGATCGGCAACGTTTTGGGCGGCGGCAGCGCGCCCGACAAGTCCCTGTTCACCACCGTCGTCGACGCGGCCGCGAAGCGCGTCACGGGCTGAGCGCCCGTCGCGAAACCCCCGAACGAGGAGGATCGATCATGCTGCTGGCGATTCTGGTGCTCAGTGCGTTCGTGCTCGGTGTGGGCGCGTTGGTGAAGCAGACAAAGAGTGAGCAATCCGAGCGGCCTGTGCAGCGAACCGGTCGTGCGGGTATCACCCCGATCTACAAGCGCTCCAAGGGAATGGACGTCGGCGGCGGCGTCGGGTTTCTCGGTGCCTCGGGTGACGGCGGCGGCTGGTTCGTCGGCGGTGCGGGGAGCTTCGACGGCGGATCGTGCGGTTCCGGCGATGGCGGGTCGGGCGGCGGGGACTCCGGCGGAAGCTGTTGACCGGCCCGATGAGTGAGCCGGCTGACGTGCAGGGTGTCGTCGACGCTCTCGCCGAGGCGCAGACGGTCACCGTCCTGACCGGCGCCGGGATGTCCGCCGAGAGTGGGGTTCCCACCTTTCGTGACGTGCAGACCGGCCTGTGGGCGCGCTACGACCCCATGACGCTGGCGACCCCGGAGGCGTGGGACGACGATCCGGCGCTGGTGTGGGCCTGGTACCAACGACGACGCGCGATGGTGACCGCCGTCGAACCCAACGCGGGCCATCGCGCACTGGCGACGTGGGCGCAGGCGGCCGATGTGAGGGTGGTGACCCAGAACGTCGACGATCTCCACGAGCGCGGTGGCAGCACCGATGTGGTCCATGTCCACGGCAGCCTCTTCACCTGCCGATGCGACACGTGCGGCCAACAGCAAGATGCCGAAGTGGTCGACCTCGACACCGACCGCATCGATCCACCGGAATGCGAGTGTGGCGGACTCGTGCGACCCGGTGTGGTGTGGTTCGGGGAGTCGTTGCCGCAGAACGCTTTCGCGGAGGCGACCGCCCGCGCCGAGGCGTGCGACGTGTTCATCCTCGTCGGGACGTCCGGCGTGGTCTACCCCGCCGCAGGGCTTCCGCACATCGCCCGTGCGGCCGGCGCCACCATCGTCGAGATCAACCCGAACGAGACCGACCTGTCCGATGCCTGCGACATCCGACTGCGCTCCAGTGCGGCCGTCGCGCTTCCCGCGATCGTCGCGGCCGCAGGGGCCTGAGCCCGGCTCACACCGCGACGATGTCCACGACGTGTGACAGCTCTTGCACATCTGCACTGTTGCGGGTGGCCAGTGCGAGGTCGTTCGCCACAGCGACCGCAGCAATCATTCGATCAAGGGTGTGAGTGCGGGCGCCTCGACCGGCCGCCACCGACTCCCGAACAATTCGGCCGTACTCCAGAGCAGCGCGATCGTCGTAGGGCAAACCCGCCCCGAAGACCCTGGTGACATCGTCGAGTCTGTCTTGTCTACGCTGCCGAGCGGCGCCGACAACTGTGGCCAGGCCCATGCGCATCTCCGAGTAGCACAGCGACGACACGAACAATTCGTCGAACATGGACAGATCGATCGGCCGCTCATCGCGCCGGCTCATGCTGACCAGCACCGACGTGTCGAGAAGTGCGCGTCGTGTCGTCACGCCCACGGATCGTCAGTCGCCTGGGCCCGGTCATCGGCGAGTTCCGCGGCCCACGAGGCACCGACCGGCGTCCGCACCAGTACATCCATGACCTCTGCCGGGGTCGCTCCGCGGATTTCTCGATGCGGCACCAGATCTGCCACGGGTCGGTTGTGGCTGGTGACCACGAGGCTGCGTCCCTCGCTCACGGCCTGCAATGCAGGCGCGGGGTTCTGTCGCAACGCGGCTATCGGAACCGTGTCTGTCATGGCCACACCTTACCGAGAAGTAGACTTTTATCTACTTCCGACTGAAGCGAACTGAACGGACTCCAGAGAACCTTGCGACGTCAGCGTTCGTTCGACCGTTGGCGCGGCGCGACCGGCCAGGGCACGTTGTGATCGGCATAGTCGATGGGTTCCAGGGGAGCGTGTGACGGAACCCCCAGTCCCGCATGCACCCACACAGCGGCGTCGACGAGATGGAGCGACACCCGCTGCTCGGTGACCGCCGAGCCGCTGACGGAGATGGTCAGGCGTGAGGTGCCACCCGGCGGAGCCATCGGCTGGACCGATGATCCGTCGGGGCGGCGGAGGCGATCGATCCACGGGTCGAACGGGACGCTGCACAACGTCTCGGGTCCGTCGTCGAGGGACACGAACACATCGACGGATTCGTCGGTGGTCGTGGTGAAGTCGAGCCACAGTGCGTCGCCCTGCCACATGGGTACGGCGAGATCGGTGAGCGAGTGATGCCCCACGCTGTCGGCTCGACGCAGCTCCAACGGGCCGAGATCGGGGAGGAGTCCGTACCGCTCGTCGGCCACGAGCGTGCGGCGCGGACTGATGGTCAGGTACCCCTGTCTGTCGAATCGATCCAGGCACAGGCGGATTTCGCCCACCACGATCTCGGGAAGCACGTCATCGTTCTCATCGACCTTCATGAGCCTTAGATGCGAATTGGCGCGAACTGGTTCCCGCGCAACCGAGGATTCTTCTGTGATCACGGTCACGTGGTGATTGACGGTCAGAGAAACAATCCGAGCCGACTGACATGGCTTCATCTCATCGCCGACGCCGTCGGAACACATCTGTACTTCTACTGATGTCGGTACCCAGCCGGGTACCCGCACCGTGGTGGGAACATGGTGGTGGAGACGTGGATCGGCAGGGGAGCATGCATGGCGCAGCGGAACGTGAAAGTGAAAGTGGCCTTGGCGGTCGCCGCCATCGCCGCGGTTGCGGTCGCCGCCACGGTGCTCTGGGTCCGCAGCGACGGTTCATCGGGCATCAGCGGGCCGTACCTCACCGCCGACGACGTCCCCTCCGGCTACCAGGTGTCGCAGCTGCCGAACACAGCCCCGTCAGGAATCGGGGGCACCACGATGCCGTCGGAATGCGGACCGGTCATCTCCGGGCAGGTGGCGCGCCAGATGCGCGCATCCACCCCCGGCGTTCTCGCGACACCCGACGACAGCACCAAGCCCACGTTCGCGCAGTCGGTGATCACGGGCGGTGAATCCGTCGCCGACACAGTCGGAGTCGTGCGCCGATGCCCCTCGTATCGGCAGCAGACCGACACCGAGACGTTCGAGTCGAGTTCGTCGATCCTGTCGACACCGAGCGGATGCCCGCGTGATGCGGTCGTCATCCGAGCACGAACCCGCTACTCGTCCGCGTCGGAACAGTCGGACACGACGTCGGTGACCGCGTACGTGCAGGGCCGCAACGTCGTCGGCGTCCTCACGACGGCTCTCGCCCGGGCCGAGGCGCCGATCTCCGACGACTTCTGCCGACTCACGACTCTGGTCGCCCGGCGTCTCGAGTAGCCGCCGGCGGGCTGTGGCTGTAATGACGGCCACGCGCTCGGCGTGCCGCCGACTTGCCGAAGGGAACGAACGCGCGGTGGTCCCCGTTGATCGAACGAGTGAGTTCGCCTGACAGGACGAGGGGATGTGAGCAGATGCTGGCGAGAGTCGTGAACATTGCCGAGCAGGTCGCGGATGCCGCGTTGGGGATCGTGGGTGTTCGTGTGTTGACCGAGGAGCCGTCGCACACCACGCGCCGACTGACCGACACGGTGGAGATACGTCGCTACGGTCCGCGGATCGCGGCCGAGACCACCGTGCAGGGTGCCGACGAACAGGCGGCGCGGTCCGAGGGATTCCGACGCCTGGCCGGCTACATCTTCGGGGGTTAATCAGGCAGGGGAGAAGGTCGCGATGACCGCCCCGGTCAGCCAGGGTTCGTCGAAGGGCCAGAAGATCGCGATGACTGCGCCGGTGTCGACGTCGGGCGACGACAGCGGTTGGGTCATCCGCTTCTTCATGCCGTCGAAGTGGACCATGGCGGCGCTGCCGACGCCGAACGACGATCGCGTGCATCTCGTCGATGTGCCGGCTGAATCGGTTGCCGCTGTGCGATTCAGCGGTTCTCGTGATCCCGACGCAGTCGCGACCAAGACAAAAGAGCTGCTGGACGCGCTGTCGGCCAACGGTGTCGAGACCGCGGGCGAATCGACGAGCTGGTTCTACGACCCGCCCTGGACGCTGCCTTTCCGTCGTCGCAACGAAGTGGTCGTTCCGATCGCCGAGTGAACGCCGATCGCACGTAGCCTGAGCACACGCAGTCGGGACCGAATCTGCGCGACGAGGGGGATCAGCGTGGACTTTCACGAGGAGCGCGCCGCGTTCTTCGGCGGTTACGGAGAGACCGATTCGTTGATGAGTTCGCTGCGTGAACAGCGACTGTTCGTGCCTCTCGACACCGATGAGCAGCTGTTCACATTGATGTTCGGCGATGTGCCCTGGATGGTTGCCTTCACGTCGGTCGATCGACTGCGAGCCTTCTCCGACGCCGCAGGGCGTGACTCGGCCGCTGTTCGTTTGACCGAGGTGGCGGCAGGCGATTTGATAGACAGGGTCATCACCCAGGGGCCCGTGCCCTCCGGCCTCGTGGTGGACGCACACAGCAGCGATGTGATGGTGTTCCCGCCGGACGCGCTGAACCGGGTCAGGAGGTCGGAATGACAGTTCACGTGAGTCCGGAAGTCCTCAGACAGGCTGCCGCCGGAATCAACGGAGTCATCGACGGATTGTCCGGTGCGCCTGTCGTCGGCTCGTACACCGGTCAGACCGGCCGCGGATTCGATGACCTCGCGCTCACCGGTGAATAGATGAGCAGAGCTCAGGCCAAAGCCGCGATGGACGACTTCTGTGAGAAGTGGGAGTGGGGCATCCGCGCCATCGTCCAGAGCGCGAACGACATCTCCCACAAGCTCCACCTCGGCGCCGGTATGTACGAAAAGCAGGACGATTTCCACGCCGACATGCTCAAGGACATCGCCAACGATCTCGTCGGTGACCCGTCGCTGCAACAGGAGTCGGTGCGCGACGAGCAAGGCAACATCGTGGTCCGCGGAACCGACGACATGTCGGCGAGCGAGCTGCTCGACTACAACACCGACCGTCTCTCCCATCCCGACATCGACGAGAACACTTTCGGCGACATGGTCGACGCGGCGAAACCGAACCTCGAGCAGGCCGTCGACGAGCTGCCGCAGGCCGGGATGAACCTGCTGCCGGGTGGAGCCGCTGTGGGCGCATCGAGATCGATCACCGGCAACTGACGTGGGCTTTCTCGACGACCTCGTCTCCACCGGGGAGGATCTTCTCGACGCAGGCGAGAGAGCCGTCGGCAAAGCGGTCGACAAGGGCACCGACCTCGTCGGTGACGGACTGCGCTCGGTCGGACTCGACGGTGCCGCCGACGCGGTGGAGGACGCCGGCGACACGATTGCCGACCAACTGGGCGCGACGCCTGACGAGAAATCTCTCGAAGAGACCGATGACCCGAAGGAACTGGTGCACGGCGACGCCGGGGCTCTACGGGACCGCGCGTCGAAGCTGTCGACAATGGCGGGTTCGCTCGAGCAGGGCGGCAACGGCCTCAAGGGGATCTCGGTGGGTGACTGGAGCGGCGAAGCCGCCGACGGCTACCACGAGAAGACCTCCGCCGAGTTCCCGAAGTGGTTCACCGCCTCCGACGCGTGCGAGTCGGCGGGAAACGCACTGACCCAACTCGCCGACGCGGTGCAGTTCGCGCAGACACAGGCCGCCGAAGCGGTGAGGCTGTGGAAAGAAGCCCAGACACAACACAACTCGTGGCTCACCGACGTGAACACGCGCACCGATTCCTACAACGCGGCTGCGGCGAGCTACAACAGCGGTGCCACCGACGTGAAGCCCACGATGCCGACGTTCGCGCCAGACCCGGGGCCGGCGCTCAAGGATCAGGCCAACGACGTACTCCGAAGAGCCCGAGAACACCGCAACACCGCCGCCGACAGTGCCGCCGGTGCCTTGCAGGGGGCTGCAGGGCAGGCGCCCCCACTGGAGGGCGCCGCGAGCCGACTGGTCGACAACATCCACGACGCCTCCACCGCCTTCGGCATCGCGAAAGACCACTTCGGTGCCGGGGCGATCGGCGTCGCCACCGACACCGTGAAGCTGGTGCGCACGGTCAACCCGAGCGATCCCTACAACATGGCCCACCCGGTCGACTATGCGCGCAACGCATCTGCAGTCGGGTCCGGCCTGGTCACCATGGCCGCGCATCCCGACCAGTTCGTGAAATCGTTCGTCGGTACCGGGTGGAGCAAAGACCCGGCCAAGGCGTCCGGTGCACTCACCGCGAACATCCTGTCGCTGGCCGCACCCGGCCCCAAAGGTGCAGGCGCACTGTCGGGTGCGGCACGGGTCGGTGGCGGTGCCGCGCGTGAGGCCGGTGTTGCCGCGCGATCAGCGGCGTCATCGGGTGCGCGTGACGCGGCATCGGCAGCCTCGCGGGAGGCATCGTCGTCGGCGCGATCAGCGGCGAGCGCAGCCACCCCTCGGGCGCCCGAGATCCCAAGGGCTACGACGTCGTCGGCTCATCCGTCGGTCGATGTGCCGCGCGACTCCAGCCCGGTTGCGGCGCAGCACGACACGACAGCGACACCGGCGAAGTCGGAGACATCGTCGGCGCCACAGCAGGAGACCGCCGGTCCGCCGCACGCCGAACCCTCAGCGCCGAACAAAGCGGACGCGCCTGCAGCCCACCCGGGAGACGGCGCCCCGGATCGTCCGGACCCCTCGACAACGCCCACGCCCGACAAGCCCGACTCGAACGTCACGCCGGCCGGCCCGCACGACGGATCCCATGCCCCGGAATCCGACGCCCCGCCGCCCAAGCCGGATCCCGACCCGGTCACTGCGCGTCCGCACGAACCCGATTCCGCGACGCCACCGCACGAACCCGATGCCGCGACCCCGCCCCGAGATCCTGATCCGGTGACCCCGCATGATCCCGACGCGCCCGCGTCGCGACCGCACGATGCCGGGGACACACCGACCCACACTGTCGACTCGGCGACTGTGCGACCACACGATGTCGACCCATCACCGCACCTCACCGACCGCGATGCACCGCCGTCGCACGCCGTGGAGCACGACCCCACGCCGATGCGTGACCCGGACACCACTGCAGCCCCGCATGATTCCGCCCCGCACGATTCGGCCCCGGCGAATACGCAGTCGGCGAGCGCTGCGCCAACGTCGGCACCGGTCACCCACCCGACGGGGAGCGGGCTGCACGATCCGGTGACCACACCGCGCACCTCACATGCCGCACCCGAGGCCCCGTCGACGCGCCCCGACGTCCCGTCCAGCCGTGTGGAGCCGTCACCGAACGTGGCTCCGCACACTCCCGGCCGTGTCGAGGCAACCCCCACCGGTCGTCTGCCTGATGCGAATCCGCCGATGGCGCCTCGGACTGCGCCCTTCGACGGCGGTCCGACCCCTGCCGCGGCGCACCCTCCCGGCTCGCCGAGTCCAGGCGGTGGCGCCCACCGCCCGAGCGAGCCCGGCGCAGTGGCGGCGGCCCCGGTGCGCGGACCCGGCGACGGCGTGGTGCCTCCGAAGGCCGTCGATGGCGGTCCGCGGACACCGACGGCGGGCACAGATCGTCCCCTCGGCGACGTGCCCGGCGGCGATCGCACCCCCGACTCTCCAGACGGGATCAGCGACAACGGCGACGCCACGAACATCAACGCCGACAAGCCCGATTCGACACCGTCGTCATCGGCCGAGGGACGCGACCAGACCACGTGTGGTGACCCCGTCGACGTCGCGACCGGCCAGTACCTGCTGCCTGCAGTCGATGTCGACCTCCCCGGCGTGCTGCCTTTGCGATTGGTGCGCGGGCACCGATCCGGCACCACCGGTGGTCAGTGGTTCGGACCGTCGTGGTCGAGCACCTTCGATGCCCGTGCCGTGGCGGATGACGAGGGTGTCACCACCGTCGATCCCGACGGTGTGGTGTTGCGGTTCCCGCCGGTCGAAGGCAATGACGAGGTCGAGTCGTTGACCGGTCGCGCGTGGCACCTGTCGCGAACACCGCTGGGCGGGTACGTGTTGCGTGATCGCGCCGGTACCCGTTTCTATTGGTTCGACCCGAAACCGCAGCTGGGTGGACTGGATACCAGCGCCGGCGCATTCTCACTGTCGGCTATCACCGATCGCCATCGCAACCGGATGGTCATCGGCCACGACGAGCTCGGTGCGCCGGTGTCGGTGGAGCACTCGGGCGGCTACCGCATCGCCGTCGACACCGAGGGCGGCCGTGTGGTGCGGTACCGCGCGATCAGCCTGTCGGAGTCGGGCGTGACCTCCACGGTGCTCCGCGAGTTCGCCTACACCGATGGTGAGCTCACCCACGTGACCACCGGTGTCGGTGCGACAACGCGATTCGACTACGACGACCTGCACCAGATGGTGCGTTGGACGGATTCGATCGGGCAGACCTACGAGAACGTGTACGACGACCGGGGTCGGGTCGTGTTCCAGACCGGGCCCGGTGGTGTGTGGTCGGGACGCTACGACTATCGCGACCTGCCCGACGGCACCGGCAGCGTCACGGCGTACACCGATGCCCTCGGCGCCACCACGTTCTTCGGGATCGACGTGGACGGTCGCCCGCAGCGAGTGATGGACCCGATGGGTCGCACCACGGTCCGGAAATGGGATGTGCGCCGCAACCCGATCAGCGTGACCGACGCCGCCGGCGCCACCACCACGTTCGACGCCGACGAGAACGGCGACATCGTCAGGGTCACCGATGCACTCGGTGGGGTCACCGATGTTCGCTACGGATCTGCGGGTCGGCCCGTCTGGATGGGGTCACCCGACGGCGCGCAGCAGTCGTTGACGTACAACGATGTCGGTGACCTCACCGAGGTGACCGATGCGGCCGGCGCGGTATCGCGGATGGTGTACGACGCGACGGGTGCGGTGGCGCAGCAACGGGATCCGGCCGGACGTCTCGCCACCGTCGCCAACAACGCGGCGGGGCTGCCGGTCCGCGTGACCGATGCGCTCGGGAACGCGACGGAGGTCGTCTACGACGACGCTGGACGTCCGGTGCGTGTCCTCGGACCCGATGGCGCCCAGACGGTGCGCGAGTACGACGTCGAGGGCCGGCTCGCCGCTGTGGTGGCCCCTGACGGTGGCCGCCAGGATTGGCGATACGACGGTGAAGGCAACCGGATCGCTCACGTCGATGCCAGTGGCGCCGAGACTCGTTGGGAATACGGCTTCTTCGATCTGCCGGTGACACGTGTCGATGCCGACGGGTCGCGAACCGAGTTCTTGTACGACCGTGCGCGGCGGTTGGTGGCGGTCGTCAATCCGCTCGGGCAGCAGTGGACATATGAGTACTTCGCTGACGGCCAGGTCGCTCGGGAGGTCGACTTCTCCGGCGCCGAGATCGTGTACAGCTACGACGACGCAGGCCGTGTTGCAAGCCGCACCAACGGTGCCGGGCAGCGGATCGAGTTCACCTACGACGCGCTCGGTCGCCGTATCGGCGAGGTCAGCGGCGACGATGTCGTGACTTACGGCTTCGACGCGGTCGGGCGGATGATCTCCGCTGCCAACGGCTCGGGACGCCTCGAGGTGTCGCTCGACGTCACGGGTCGCACGGTGGGGGAGTCGTGGAACGGTGGCGTCGTCGGGTCGCGGTGGGACCGTGACGGGTCGCTGACCGAGCGCAGCACACCGTCGGGTGTGCGTGCGGAGTTCAGCTACGACGGCCGTGGTGCACTGTCGGCAGTGGTGTGCGACGGTACGGCGATCGATCTGTCGCGCGACGCCGCCGGGCGTGAGACGCGACGCACCATAGGGACCATCGCGCTTGATTCCCGATGGGACAGTGCGGGCCGGCTGGTGGGTCGTTCGCTGATCAACGGCCTACGCGACACCGGGACGCTCAATCTCGGCGTCACCGGAACAGAGACCGAAACCGTCGTGGCCGGCAGTCGCTTCGATTACCGCCCGGACGGGTCGCTGGTGTCCGCTGGCTCCGAGGGGCCGTCGACCGGTTCGCTCGTACCCGAAGCGCGGTTCGATCTCGACGTGATGGGTCGGGTGCGGTCGGTGTCCGACGCCGCCGGGGCAGTGCTCGAATCGTTCGCCTACGACGGCGGCCACAACCTCGTCGGCGCCTCAGGCGGTGATGGTGACTGGCAGTACGAGGCCGGTCGCTTGTTGAGCGATGGCAAGGCTACCTATTCCTACGATGGCGCCGGCCGCGTGGCGCAGGTGGTACGGCGACGGCTGAGTCGTAAGCCCGATGTGTGGCTCTACGAGTGGGATGCGTGGGATCGGCTGCGGGCGTTGACCGACCCGGCTGGTGTCCGGTGGGAGTACGAGTACGACCCGCTGGGCCGCCGGGTGTCGAAACGGTCGAGCGACGGAACCGTTCACGTCCGCTTCGCGTGGTCGGGAACTCAGCTGGTCGAGCAGGTCGACGAGCTCACCGGCGAGTCGGTCAGCTGGGTGTACGCCACCGACGGCCTGACCCCCATCGCGCAGATCGCCGGCAGTGCGGCCGCCGTCGGTGCTCGGCCGGCGGGTGGGGCGCTGAACATGGCAGGCGCCGAGGGTGACTCGGCTCTGTCGCCGGGGTTGACGCAGTCCGATATAGATCGCCGTTTCTTCGCGATCGTCGCCGACCAGATCGGTATGCCGGTCGGGCTGGTCGACCCGGTTAGTGGCGGCTTCGCCGGACGCGCGGTTACAAGCCTCTGGGGCCAGTCGACATGGACCGGTGTATCGACGCCGCTGCGATTCCCGGGCCAGTACGCAGACGCTGAAACGGGGTTGTTCTACAACCTCTTCCGATACTACAGCCCCGACACCGGGCGCTACCTCTCCTCCGACCCACTCGGCCTCGCGCCCGCGCCGAATCCGTATGCTTACCCGCCCAACCCCACGGTGGTGTGCGATCCGCTGGGGTTGATGGCCTGCGGCGACGCAGAGAAGCCGCGAGTCGGTTTCGCGGAGGGTACTGCCGATTCAGTGTTGTCATCAGATCGGTTGCAACACGGGACACGTCACTTGACCGAAGCCGGGCTTTTGCCGAGTTGGTCGGGCAGAACGAGCCCTGGGCTCATCCGCGATCTCCTTACTCCGATCTTGGAGCACCCGTCTGCAACTTTCGAACACACTCTCGGTGGGACTCGTGTGAGGGGATTTGTGGGACAGCTTGATGATAGGGCAGTCGCGCTGTTTGTCTACGAGGAGGGAGCGATGCAGGGAAAGCTGGCGACGTCGATCGTTCCTTCCGCCGCTCAATGGGCAAAATGGGGGTTCTGAATGGTGCTTCGTCTGGTCGACGTGTTAGAGATATTTGTTGCGGGTGATCAGCGGCCGGGGTGTATTTTATATTCTCTTTGGTCTCGGAAGGAGGTTGCGGAAGCTAGTGAGCTGCCGCTGATCTCAGGGCTTCGAGTTGCCAATCGATTTCAGCTGCAAGGCGGCGACTGGGTCGTGGAGATGGTCGGGGTCGAGGCCGCGCACTGGCCGGACAATCCCAAGGATTGGAGCGATTGGCTGCGAAGGGCGCTGAATGAGCCGCTGACACATGGGGCACGCGCGACGTGGATGAGCAGCGAGGGCGGACCTTATGCTGATCCGCCCAATCTTTTCGACGAGAATCTCATGTCGGGAGGAGTATTCGCTTGGGCGCTGCCGGAGGAGACTTCGCGGATCCCGTTGCTCGATGAACAATTTGTGCCGGCACCGCCTGCAGAAATGAGCAGGTTGCGGTCAGCCACAGTGGAACTTTCCGCTGCGTCCGACAGAGGGGCTCCGCCTACATGATGTAGGTGGGGCATGGCGCGGACTCATTGAGCAGGGGCGATGCGGTCAGGACCCGTCGAGTTGCGGCGAGTTGCGGCCTTCGCCTCGAGGTAGGCTCCGTGAACGGGTGGCTATCACGACTGGGTCGGTGACGGAGCTCATTCGGGGTTCTGGTCGAAATGGCGGAGGGATCCGGTGTCAAACGTCAGCGTCAGCGAACTCGTCGGGTTCGATGCTTCAGCACTGAATGCGACTGAGCTCGAGGGCTTTCGGCATGCAGTCAGATCGACCTGCGAGGAGGAGTTCCAGGTTAGTGAGGTCGAGCAGCAGAGTGTTGTCAACATCTATCGCCGTGGCGCCAGCTTTATCGCCGATGGTCGATGAAGGTCACCCACGTCCGGGGCCGTGAATGGATTTGATCCTAGAGTTTGTCACCGCACACATGCGTTTCCTTTGGCGGGATGGCAAGTTTCGTATTAGCGGATCGACGGTGTCGCCAGCGAATGGTGGCAGCGCCGAACTGTTCCTCGAGTCCGCGGCCGTAGCGATGAATATCTCTTGTGACCGTAGAATATTACTGCTCCAGATTGGCCCACGTCGAGGGCCGGGTACTTCAGGTACGCCGAAAATGTATTCCGTTGATCTCATCAAGAAGGTGATTCTCGGCGAATGGAATCTCAATGAACCCTTCTCGCCGCGTGACGCGAGATTTGTTGAAGTGAATCTTGAAAATATTGAGAGTATGTTCTCTCCCAGTTCAGTCGATCAAACCGAATTGACTATGAAAACACTCAAGAAAGAGCGCGGTCGGTTGATGTTCGGATGAATTTGGGGCATTAGATGAATGTTGAGAAGTACCCCTGACGGCCGTGTTGTCACCGGGGTGACGCGAGTCGAGTGTTGAGTGTGACGGCATGGCGCTCCTGCCATTCAAAACCGCGCTCCCCAATCTGCCTGCTGTCTGCTTCAGCGCGCAGATTGTGACGTCGAGCGACATGGGAGGATGGGAGCGTCTGAACGGTTGAAGCGGAGGGAGAACGTGACTCCACGGCGAGCGCGATTCGCCCTGATCGTCACCGTGATCATCGCCGTTGCGGCACTGGCTTCGATGTTCTTGGGACGCGGCGGCGATTCATCCCCTTCTGCCGGCCCGTTCCTCACCGCTGACGATTTCCCGTCCGGCTACCAGGTTTCGCCGCTGCCGAACACGGCTCCCCCCGGCATCGGCGGGACCACGATGCCCGCCGAGTGCGGGCCGGTCATCTCCGCGCAGGCGGCACGTCAGCTGCGTTCGTCGCCGGTCGGTGTCCTCGCTGTGCCCAGCGACAGCGCGAAGCCCACGTTCGCGCAGTCGGTGATCACCGGTGGTGAATCGGTCCCCGACACCGTGGGGGTCGTGCGTCAATGTCCGTCGTATCGGCAGCAGACCGACACTGAATCGTTCGAGTCGACCTCGTCGATCGTGCCGGCTCCAGACGGATGCCCTCGCGATGCAGTCGTCGTGCGGGCGCGCACTCGGTACAGGGACCCCGGCGACCAATCGGATTCGACGTCGGTGACCGCGTATGTGCAGGGCCGCAACGTTGTCGGCGTCATCACCACCGCCCTCAACCAACCCGAGGCCGCGCTGTCTGATGAGTTCTGCACGTTGGTGTCGCTGGCCGCCGGTCGTCTGCGGTAGTCGCGCATTACGCCGTGACGGCCGCGCCGCATCAATCGAGCTTCAGAAGAAGAAGTACCGCTGCTTCGTGACGCTGAATCCGTGACCGGTCTGATCGTTCTTACAGCTGACCCCGGTCTGCTCACCCACGGCACAGGTGTAGCCGAGAACCTGCAGTTGGTTGTCGTAGGGGAAGCGGTACCGCGCCATATCCTGCCGAGTCAGCATGCTCGACACCCCCGCGGTGACCGCGAAGATGCTCGTCTGGCCCGAGGAGTCGACGCCGATACCGTTCGCGGCGACCTGTTTTCCGGGTTCCCCGGACAGCGCAACGGTGACCCCGTTGACCAGTGCCTCACCCTGTGGTGCGAAACAGCTCGCCTGCTCGGCGGTGATGGCGCAGTAGAAGTTCCCTGATGGACTCGACAGTTCGCATCGGCCGCGGTTCTCGCACTGACCGCTCTCGAGACGGTTCTTGCCGAACAGTCCGTCGGAACTGCCCGTGGTGGGAGCGGACGCGTCGGTCGGAGCCGACACGACGACCGTCGAGGTCTGCGTGACGAGAGGGCCACGCGGCGACGCGTTCGGGTCGGTTCGGGTGTCGACCACGAGCACGACCAACAGAGCGACCGCGACGGTGAGGACCAACACCACCGACACCAGCAGAACAGTTTTCGAGCGTTTCGCCGGTGTCGGGGCGTCCGGCGGCGGCGAGGTCATGCGTGTCCCTCGCGCAGTGATCGGCTACGGGTGGTGAACGGGGTTCTCAGCTGCTCAACACCTCTTCCATGCCGATAGCCAGCACGTCCGACATCGCCGACCACGGCACGGTGATGGTGACCAGCCCATCTGCGTAGGCACCGACCTGGTAGTCGCCGAAGTGGATCTGCATCCCCGCCGGCGACGCCGTCCAGTTGGCGAAGTTCTTCAGCTCCGGGGTGATGCCGCTGCGCTCGAAGCGGTTCCCGACGTTCGTGGTCGGCAGGATCTGCGCCGCCTGCTGCGACAATCGCGACAGCCCAGCGCCGAGATCAGTGAACGCGTCCTGCAGGGTGATGGGTTTCGCGGTGTCGGCATTGATCGTGACGGTCGCCAACAGCGAATCACCATGAGCACCAGGTGGGTTTGCGTGCCACTCCGTGATCTGTTCAGCACTGATCACGCGTTGGCCGATGTGCAACGGACCCTTGGTGTACCCGTCGTTGAGAGTGAACCCAGGGTAAGTGGTGTCGTCATCGTCGATCTGATCCTGCAAGGCTGCCCGCATCGACTGGTTGAACTCGGCGGTCACCGCGGCGTTCCCGCCCGAGAGCTGTGGGATGGTCACGTCGTAGATGGCTCGTCCCGAGGCGCCCTTCACGCGGGTGCTGGTGATCGCGTACGGATTCGATGGTGCCGATGCGGTACTCGGCGCGGCCGAGCGGGTCTGCTCAGCGGGTGCCTGCGACGCGGTCGAGGTGACCGTCGTGACGGTGGTCGACTGCGCAGCGGGCGTCCCGTCAGTGGAGGAGCATCCCGCCACCACCACAATCGCACCCAACGCCGGGATGGCGGAGCGCACCAGAAGTGATCGGTTCATAAGACAGGCGTAACAGTTTCAGGCGGCCGAAGCGACATACCGGATACGACCGATACCCAATCGATGCCGAACGTCGCCGTTGATCAAAACTGCTGATCAGCGGTGGTTTGATGCGCGGTCTGCCGGGCCTCACGACGCTGAGCGATGAGTAATTCATCTCGTCGGCCACTGGACGTCGTCACACCGCGAGCGCGAGGTGGTTCAGCGGGTCGGCGAGGTGGGCGAGTGGATCAATTGGGTGTACTGGCCGTGCAGTGAGATTCTCAACCAAGCGCCTGTACGGTAATTTCGTGAGCCGTCCGACTGCATCGGAGGTGAGTACGTTGCTCGAGAACAAACCAGCTGCCGGCCGCACCGTGATTGCACGAACCGCGGTGCCTTCGGCGTGACCGACGACCCGCGGACCTTTCGCTGGAAACGGCATCTGTCGTCAGCATCGACCGGCCGCGGTATTGCGCTGCTCATCGTGCCGGTGGCGGTGTTCCTCATGGTGATGCCGGCTCTCGACGGCGCCTGGTTCGGTGTGGTTGTCGGATTGTTCCTCCTGTTGACCGCGCCGCTGATACTGATGGGGCCGACGTTGCGGACAGTCCCCGATGGCGACCGCGTTCGAGTCCTTGCGCAGCCGCCCCTTCGCAATCCGCGTGGATGGTGCGCCGTCGACCTGGGTGTGTGCGGCGCATTCCTGATGTTTCGAGCATTCGCCGGCGCCGCAGTGGATCGCGGATATCTTTACGGCGCTGTCGTTTTCCTGACGCTGGCTCTGTTCCTTGCTGTGTTGAGCGCCCGGTGGCACGGGGAACTGGTGATCAGCCAGAGGCGGATCGATGTGGCGCCCGGTATGAGTTTCTCGGTCGATGACGACGAGGTGATGATCCGGGACTATCCCCGCACCGAGGCCGTGGTCACCCTGAAGCACCGCGTGCCCGGCGAGAAGCGGCAGACGAATGAACTCAACTATCGGCTATGGGGCATCCATCCGAACACCTTGATGTCGCTCATCGAGCAACTGCGCAAATGGAACTCGCAGGGCATCGAGGTCGACGGTAGGACGATCGCCGAGATGGCGGCGGTGCCCGACCAGCCGTCGCTCAAACAGGGTCAGACGACCGACATTGGTCTCGCGGTTTCATCGTGATCGTGTTCATTCCATTGTTGCGGAGAAAGGACGAGAAGACGGGGCCCTGGGTGTTTTCGCCCTGGAGTCCCGTCGCGTCTGTTTCACACAGACGACTGTTTCTGCACGGTCCGACCGAGCTGGTCGTGTCGAGCTGCGACAGCGCGAACGCCATAGGTGTCTCTCACAGGGAACCTGCGCGTTGAGTTCCGCTGAGACGACTGCGCGAGCGGTCGATTGAACGATTGTCGGAGCGCGAGCGCTGTGATGGAGTGACGAACGTGAGTGACGAACGTTGGGCACTGGTCGACGTCGAGACTTCGGGGTTGAGTCCCCAGCGTGACCGAGTCCTGAGCGTTGCTGTTCTGACGATGGATGGCGACACGATGGCTGATGAGTTCACCTCGCTGATGAACCCGGGCTGTGATCCCGGGCCGGTCCACGTCCACGGACTCACGCCGGAACGGTTGCGCGGAGCTCCCACCTTCGGTGAGATCGCCGCGGAACTCCATGGTCGGCTCGAATCACGCACGCTGGTCGCACACAACGCAGCCTTCGACCACAACTTCCTCGCCGCTGAGGCGGCGCGACTCGACACCGCGCTGCCCACAACCCAGCGCCTGTGCACGGTTGCGCTGACCCGGCGGCTGCAACTCGACGTGCCCAACGCCAAGCTCTCGACCCTCACCCGCTACTGGGGGATACCGCACCGACGGGCGCACGATGCGCGCGAGGACGTCCTCGCACTGGCGGGAGTGTTCCGGCACAGTCGATCTCTCGCAGCTTCCCTGGGCCTCCCGCTTCCGGTCGTCGCCTGTGGCGCCACGGCGAAGGCCAGTCCAGCGCGTGCGACCGCAGCCCGCGCGACCCGCTCGCCACGAACTCGAAGCCCGTATCGAAACCCCGGCCGGCTCGACCGCTCTTTCGGCCTGATCCAGGGGATGCGCGTTGCGATCACCGGTGCGCTGTCGCAGCCTCGCGCCGACGTCGCATACGTGCTGACTGCGGCGGGTCTCGATGTCACCGGGTCGGTCAGCGCGAGAACCAGCGTGCTCGTGACGAACGAGCGAAGTGACTCGACGAAGTCGCGCGCGGCCGCCGTGCACGGGGTGCCGATCATCGACGAGTCGACGTTGATGCGACTTCTCGCGCATGTCCGCCCGGGAGTCGCGATAGATGGCTCCGTCGTCCCGACGGCGCCACCTGAGACATCGCCGGTTGTCGTGACTTCGGCGAGAGCTGTGACGCCGACTCGACAGGGGCCGATGAGCGGCTGTCGCGTCCTGCTCATAGGAGGGCGTCACCTGGAGGCCACCATCATGCGGTCCCGCCTGATCCAGCTGGGCGCTCTGCCTGCGGTGAACCTCACGGCCGGGGTCACCGACGTGCTGATTCTCGATGGCGGAGAGGGGGATCCACGCATGTCGCGCATTCGCGAACGTGCGCTGAATCTGCTCGCGCCACGTGATGTCGACACCATGCTCGCAACGCGCGGCGACATTTCGCCCATACCGGCTCATGGCACACCTGCCGCGATGGTGCTCCCGCCAGGTGGAGTGGTGGATCTTCCGTCGGATGTCGGAGATCTGACCGTGAACGTCTCGTGGGCTGTGACTGCGGATGCCGACATCGATGTGGTTGCCTTCGAGACGCGCGACGACGACCTGGTCCCGTCGGACGCGCACTTCGTCTTCTACAACCAGCCGACGGGTCCGACAGGTGCGACGGCGTTGACGATCGACGGCGACTGCGAGCAAGCAATCCGTGTGGATCTGTCAGGTGTCGACGAGTCGATATCGAGGGTGGTCGTCGGTGCCGCTGTCGACGGCGTCGAGAACTTCGGCGTCGTCGGACCACTCGCTGTCACCATCGACGGTTCGCAGGGCACCATCGCCTCGGCCGTTGTGGACGCTGCGACAACTGAACGCACGATGATCGTTGCCGAGGTCTATCGGCGCAACGCGCGGTGGCGTGTGCGGGTGGTGGGTCAGGGGTACGACGACGGCCTCGCAGAACTCGCGGTGCGTTACGGCGTCGAGGTCGACGACTGAGTCGTCCGGCGTCGGCACACCCTCACCACGCGGTCTCACATGCGTCGAACACCCAGCGCGTGATCTTCACGGCCGCGAAGCTTCAGCCTTGGGCCGGCCCGTGGGTGGCGGCCCGGGCGGGAATCCACCTGAGGATCGAGAACCCCTGATGCTGAACGCATCCGGCGCAGGCTGGGTGCTGCCGGCCGTCAGCGCGTCAGTCGATGCTGGTGTCGTTCCTACGGACATTCCACCGAGTGCCGGGATCGCGGAGAAGAGTGGCACTACCCACGTCGCACAGCGATGTCACCCGAGGGCCATCAGGCACAGTACGGGCGCGATCAGGATGAACAGCCCCACCGACCGCGAGCGGTTTCTGCCCATGACGGCAGCGAGTACGGCGCACACCACGGTGGGGACTGCGAAGACGGCAGATCCCCACAGGCCGCTGAGATCTGCGGTACCGGAGTCCGGCGTGAGGGCGAACATGGAGGTGGTGACCAGATCGAGAGAGGGAAGCGTTGTCACGACCGCCAGGATGACGGCCACGACGGCGTGGAACTGCCCCCATTCGGCGCGACGGACGGCGGCGTCGGTGGCGGGCGTGGTGTCGATGAGGGTCTCGGTCATGCGACCAGCCCACCGCACGGTGGCTTTCCACAACAGAGTGGAACTACCCAGGTGGTGCAGCGGTCACCCGGTCACCGTGTCCATCTGAGGGCACGGAGGACTTTCACTCGCGGCCGTCGCCGATATCGTCAGGCCGAACATCAGTCAGGTGTCCTCGCGCCGCGGGGCCAGGGCGATCGGGGAGTGCGTGACGGCAGAGTGGTCGATCTACGAGCGTCTGGCACAGATGGCTGTGTCAGCGACGCGCATCGTCGACGAGACCACGCTTCCGGGGGTGGTGCGGTCGGCGATGGGGTCGTCGGGGTGGGTGAGGGTCGACGGGTCGTCGCTGGGCTGCCTCGAGACCTGGGTCAACCCCGCCCAGGACGGCGAGGTGTTCCGCGACAACCTCGTGGTCATCGTGACGCGGTTCGCGCCCGACGAGGGGGCGAAGCCTGCTGACCTGTTGGACCACGCCTTCGTTGACGGCCGCGCGCTCCCCGGGTGGGAGTCGGAGAGCGAGGACCGATGGCCACGCGGGCGGCGGCACTCGGGGTGGGCGTTCCAGTCGGGGGTGTACGAGCTCAGGGACCGGACGCTGTGGACTGCGACGGTCTACGTCGTCCACGACCGCGGCGACGACGCCGCCTTCCTCGTTCAGACGACGGTCACCCTCGACGCCGCCGGAACCAACATCGCCGATCGTGACCGCTTCGTCGATCTCGTTCGCTCGGTGATCTTCGCGGAATGACCTCGGCGGAAGCGGCGCCCGCCGCGCGGTGGGGCACGTCGTCCACATGCGAAGCGTCCTGGGCCGTGGAGATGGGGCTGATCCGCATCGGGGAGGGGATCAATCTCGTTCCCGACGGTGTCCTCGCGCAGGTCGACGGGCAACCGTGGCGGGCCATCGCGGGTATGCGCACCTTCGCCGCCCATCAATACGCCGACATCGTTCTGCCGGAACTGGATTGACGCCCGGACGCTAGCGTCCCGGGTCGCCTTCCGTGTTCGTCACCTCCGCCAGGAATGACGGATGCACGCAATCCCAGGTCGCGAGGAGAGCGTCGTCGACGACACGGCGGGCGAGGCGCTCGGCATCCGACTCGTCGACGGTCAGCCACGGCCCCGCGTCGGACCAGCCGGCCTCGAACAGCCACTCCGACTGCTCGTTTCGGCACTCCTGATCGGGGTGCAGGGTCGATGCGTCGATCGCGGCGGTGACCCTGCTGCTATCTACCGCGGTCACCACCACGACGCCGTGCGGGCCCTCGGGGTACTCGCAGGACTGCGCGACGGTCAGCCGCTGCCCGGGAACAAGCGACTCGATCTCCGCGGCCAGATCTGCGACGTATCCCTCCCATGCCACGGCCACCATCAGGTCCACCGACGGTCGCGCAACCCGACCTGATGTGGGCGTCCCGTCCGGCTCGTCGCCGATGCCCAGCGCGGTGCGCAGCGCGGGCAGACCCTCGTCGAGGAACTCGTACCACTGGCGCAGGTAGACGCAGAAGTAGAGGAACTTGTAGCTGTCGCAGGGGGCGAACGTCGCGGCGTACAGATCGCCGTCGCGGACCACGAGGGTGATGTGGGCAAACCTCGGACCGAGCACACGGGTCAACGTCTCAGCAGACACGTCGAACGGCATGTCGGTGATCACCCGCGCGAAGATGTCGAGCCGCGGTTCTTCCATCGACACCGCCACGGACGTCGGGAAGTCGGCGCCAGGGACTTTCATGATGGCGTCTGGGCCGATGGTCGGCGCCCCGCCGATGAAGGCTGCGATGTCGTCGCGCACGCGGGTCCGCAGGGTGTCGGGGCCGAGGCGCCCCGGCGGCGGTGAGCCGTCCGGCTGGTAGTCGCCGAGGGGTGCGATCTCGTCGGGATGGTCGAGCAGCCAATGCTTTCGGGCGATCTCGACGACGGTCTCGGCGATCTCGTAGGGGGGAAACCCGACCTGGGTGATCCGGTCGGACCGGATCTCTGCCCAGTCGAGTGTGCCCCCGTCGTCCAAGCGCGGCCCGACGAGCCGCATGCCCTGCTGCGGCCGAAGATCGATCCGCAGACCGGCGCCCGCCTCACCCTCGGCGGGGGCGACGAACAGCCAGTCCATGATGGTGGACCGCTCGAGCCGGCGGGCCAGTGAATCGGCGAACGCCTCCCACGCGGCGTCGGCGAGCGTCAGTTGGTCGGTCATGGTGACCTCCTCAAGTGCTGACGCGGCCCGGTCATCAGCAAGGTCGATCGGGGCCGTCGGGTCCGCGATGCGGAACCCGAACTCGGTGGAGGAACCACCGCTCACCTGCAGGTTAGGGGAGGGGTCTGACATCGATGGTGTCCATGAGCGCAGGCCGAGCAGTGTCGGTGCGGCCGTTTACCGTGAGGGCGTCGAGACGAGGAGGACGCGGTGACATCAGATGCAGAGGCAACCCACGACTGGTCGGGGATGTCGACGTGGATGAGTGAATCGTTGACGGATCAGGCGGTGGGCTTCGTGTTCGACCTCGGTCCGCGTGATTACGGGCCGGTGGAAGAGCGCGCCGGCATTGCTGCGGTGTGCGCACAGATCCAGGTGCTGCGCGACGATGTGCTCATCCTGCGACGCTCGCGAAGTGTGCTGCGCCGACTGGTGATCGGCGATTACGACGTCGACGACCTGCCCATCGAGGAGTGGCTCGACGGGCGACATTTCGGGGACTGCACCGACGGCTACTTCTTCAGTCGCGACATCGACCTCATCGCCGACGCCACCACGGCATGGTTCCGCGACTGCGGTCTGTACGCGAGCCCGGAACTGATCGGCTGCGAATTCGATCATCCGGACAGTCTTGTGCCGGATAGCGACTGAACGCAGATGGTCAGGGCTCGACGGTGATCCCCGGTCGTCACGAACGCAGAATGGGCGGATGTAGAACAGTCGCCGACCCCGCGCGGTAAAGCTGCGCGTGACGGCCCCGCGACCCGTTCGAGACGGTCTGCCCCTCGAGGGGTCGCACGAAGTCGGGCGTCCCCAACACTTTCCGACGGAAGTTTGCACGATCCCAGGTGGTGTCCCACACGGTCTCGTACACCGTCTGCAGGTCACGCAGGGTGAATGCGTCTCCGACGAATTGTGTTGCCAATGTCGAGTACTCGAGTTTCGATCGCACACGTTCGATGGCGTCGTCGACGATCGCGCCGTGGTCGAACGCGATGCGTGGCGGGAGCTCGTCGACGGGAGTCCACTGCGCGCCTGCCGCGTCGGTACCGGCGACCGGGTCGGGGAGGTTCGGCGCGAACGCGACATACGCGACCGACACCACGCGCATCCGCGGATCGCGTTCGGGGTTCCCGTAGGTGGCCAACTGCTCGATGTGGCCGGTGAACACGGCGACTCCGGTCTCCTCGATGAGTTCGCGTGAGGCGGCGTCGTCGATGGACTCCGAAATCTGCACGAACCCGCCGGGGAGAGCCGGTTCGCCACGGAACGGTTCCTCGCCGCGGGTGATCAACAGCAGGCACAGGCGGCCGTTGCGGATGGTGAGGATCGCGAGGTCGACGGTGACGGCGAACGGGGGATAGGCGGCCGGGTCGTAGGTCACCCCATCACCGCCGGTGGAGTGAACGTAGACCGGTGGGTGAGGGCTTGGTCGATGACACGCGTCGCCAGGTCGATCCGCTCGTCGAGGCTGCCGGTCAACAACACCCACGACCGCCCGTGGTGTGTGAGCGCCCCGATGAACCAGTCGGTCATCTCCGCGCGAAGGTGTTCGCCGTCACGGATGCCGTCCTGCACGAAGGGAACGCCGTGGTGGTCGGTGATCAGATAGATGCTCCCGTGGTCGCGCACCTCGAGTTGGGCGAATCGGCTCTGTGGGCCGAGGTAGCGACGTTCCCACACGGTGGTCGCGAAGGCGTCGGTGTCGCAGATCAGCAGCGGCGAACCGGCGCGAGCTGCGGCATCTTCGCGGGCCTGTTGGGTCCTGGCGATGTGTGCGAAGTCGGTTCCTGTCCAGGATACGTCGGTCATGTCGGCGTCGGGGTTCGTCTGATGCAGTGCTGCGAGTTTGTCGGTGGTGGCCTCGCGCCCGTACTCCGGAACCCATCGAGTTGCGGCCCACACGCCGCCGCGATTCCGGAATCGTTGTGCGAGTGCCCGACTGACGGTGGTCGTCCCGGTGGACTCCGAACCCAGCACCACCACACGCGTGGTGAGGCCGGCGCGCGTCGGCGCCTCGAGGTGATGCCACATGCCGGCAAGGTCGGCGCGGCACGCGGTGCCGGAGACAGGTGCGGCGCGGCGTTCAGGGTCGAACGAGACGTGCTCGGCGTCGAACCAGCGTGCGAGTTCTGGGCCGTACTGTTCGCTGCTCACCACCACGTCGATCGCCTCGGTGGTGACCGTGCGCACCGCGGCGCGCATGCAGGCGACCTGGGCTGCCCACACCGCGCGCGAGGTGAGGTCGACGGGGGCGTCGCAGACGATCCCGGTGACAGCGACGGAGGCATCGTCGCGATGCGACTCACGCAACCACTCCACTCGATCCGAGATGGGGATGGTCTCGGCTGCGGTCGACATCGCGACCACGACCACCTCGTGGGCCACCGACGCTGCGTGTCTGATCAGCAGGTGGTGGCCGGCGTGCGGTGGGTAGAACTTCCCGATCACGAGAGCGCGGCGAAACATGGTGCGGCTCAGTCCTGCAGCACGAGGTCGGCTCGCTCGATGGTCGATGCATCGCGTCGCCACGCCCGCAGACCCATGACGCACAGGGCGAGGAAACCGAGGTAGAGAACGGCGGTGAGGATGAGGTCCTTGTAGAGGTACAGCGGGATGTAGATGAGGTCGGCGGTGATCCACAGGATCCACGATTCCCAGCGCTTCTTGGCCTGTCCCCATGTAGCCATCAGCGACAGGGTGGTGGTGACCGCGTCCCAGAACGGCACCACCGAATCGGTGGCAAGGGCCAGCAGTGCCGTCAGCGCGACGGTGGCCACGACACCTGCGCCGAGGAGCCACGCCCACTCGCGACGGCTGGTGCCGGTCACGGCCAACGGTGCGGCCTCGGGTCCTGCCACCCAGCGGTACCACCCCCACAGCGCGAGGGCGATGTAGACGACTTGCAGCGCAGAGTCGGCGTAGAGGCCCGCGGTGAGGAACAGCAGGATGAACACCACGTTGTTCGCGATCCCGATCGGCCAATTCCACACGTTCTGTTGCGCAACGAGATACACGCACGCGGCACCGGTGACGAAGCCGATGATCTCGACCCACGAGGTGGGCGCACCGAACGAGGTGAACGCGGTTGATCCGAGCCAGTCGATGAATGCCATTGCTGACCCCTTTGCTTTAGTAGTCGAGGTGACTGCAAAAAGACGCTAGCACGAAACGGCCGATTCCGAACGTCGGTGCTCCGCGCTACCGTCAGAACTATCAACGAGTCGACTCCGCTGGATTGCCGCCGACGACAGCTGACCGCTCATCGAAAGGATCAGCAGATGACCACTTCTCGAGACTCTAGAGCGATTGTCGTGCTCGCCGACTCCATCGCCGTCGAGGCCCACGAGGGGCAGACCGACAAGCTCGGCGTCGATTACATCGCCCATCCGCGCTCGGTGGCGCGCCGTGTCGATCAGGACGACGAGATCGCCGTCGCGGGCGCCCTGCTGCACGATGTCGTCGAGGATTCCGGGTTGTCCGCAGCCGATCTGCTCGAGCGGGGGATGCCGACCGCGGTTGTCGACGTGGTCACGCTCCTGACGCGGGACAAGTCGGTCTCGGATGAGGACTACTACGCAGCCATCAAGAACCATCCGCGCGCGTTGCAGGTCAAGCTCGCCGACCTCGCCGACAACAACGATCCGGATCGGGTGAGCCGGCTGCCGGAAGCACTGCAACAGAAGCTTCGCGCGAAGTACGAGAAGGCCTACCGGGCACTGGGACGCGACGATCTCGCCGACGAAATGAAGAACTGACAGGCCGGTGAGCGGCGCGCCGACCTCTCCGGTGGTCGGGTGCCGCCACCGGTCATGCTCCGCTGTCGGCCAACCTCAGCAGTTCCTCGGTGACTGTCGCCCAGTCCGGGAACCGCTCACTGCCGAAACGGATGTGGATGCCTTCGAATTGGTGGACGCCGTTGTGGATGCGGTCGTCGATGATGATCGCGCCCTTGTTCAGATGCTTGTGGTGCGAGAGGATCACGCGCTTCCATGCCGGCGTCTCCTTCTCGGCGCCGATCTGTTTCTGCACCCAGAGCAGCTTGTCGGACCATGCTGACGGGTTCTTCCACGGTGCGGTCGAGAGGATGTAGGTGTCGTAGACCTCGGCGAGCGTCGTGTACGCCTCGATGGCGCCGGCGATGGGGTCCATCAGCATGCCGGGCTCCTCGTCGAGGTCACCGTCTCACGTGTCTCGATTCTTCGGACTGAAACGGGCGATGCCGTAGGGGAAGTGGACCAGCACGTTGTCCATGACGACGTACAGAACCTTCCGGGTTGAGAACAGTCTTCTATGGCGGCGACATGGTCGAGCCTCTGGGCGCGAGCGCATCGGAACCGTAGTTGCGCGGTGGACAGATTTCGCTTCGCCACCAGGGCAAGCGGTGCCGTTGGCCGAGATCGCCCCAAGTGCGATGCGCCGACGCCAGCGCACATCGTATGCAAGTCTGGCCGGATGAGTACGGACCATCCTGACTTCGTATGGCACAACGTCAATCGGTCGTCGACAGTGAGCAAGGCATCAATTCAAAGGTTGGAAAGACAACAACGTTGCCTTGAAGGCCTGGGTAGGCCCGCGACGATCGGACTCACCGAGGTCGGGACGAGCTCGGTGACGGCCTGGAGGGAGTGGGCGGGGGGTCGTGGATACGACCTCATCTCTGGTTCGCAGAAGGCGGGAATACCGGTGACCGCGCTCCTGCTGTGGCAAACGGACCGAGTTGTGAAGCCGTCAGCCACAACAAGGACCGAACCGCGCGAGAAGATGAATGGCGAACCAGGCCCGTGGCTGGAGTTGCAATCAGTGGTGATCCAGATGCCTGGACTTGGCGACCTGCTGGTTGGCAATGCCTACTGCTACGGCAGCTTCAAGCGCGTAGTTCGCGACTTTGAAAAGAGGCGGCCGGGGCCATCGGGGTCACGGGTTATCGGCGGAGATTGGAACCTCATACGTTCGGTCAGTGATCGTGCTGGGCCGAAGGAGTGGACTGAACCGGCCTTCGCATGGGTCGAGCAGAACAGCGGACTCAGAGAGATCAAACCCACGCGCGCGGATGGCAGCGTCGGCGCAGTGGACACGTGGCAGGTCGGAAAGAAACTGTCGCGCCAGCTTGACCACGTCTTCGCGGATGCACGGCTAAAACCGCGACTCGAAGTCAGGGTCCGCGCCGCGGTCGATGATCGCCGAGGAAGAGTCAGCGATCACGAGATCCTCACCGCGACGCTGCGAACCGCAGCCGACAACACCCGGAGTGACCACCTGACCGCAGAATAGACGGTACTTCGCGATGGACTTCAGTTCCTGGATTCTCCGAATGCTAGCGGGATTACGGTGCGCGATCACTGCAATGCTCTGACGATTCTTGCCTCGTCCACGATGTGAATCCGCTGCAACCGGCGACGTCGTTCCCGGACAGCGAACAATTTGCGTCCTTCGTCGGCCCCCAGGGTGTTTCTCACCTCTCCGCGGATCAGCAAAGTGGTCTCAGCTGTGACGCCATCCTGTACAACGACTCCTTTCGATCGCAGCTGAGCCGATAAAGCTGGCTGCGTGAACGAAGCAAAGCGTCCAGTGATCACCGCGCGCTGGCCGCGCAGTCTGCCGACCCGCCCTGTGGGTGCCATCGATACGTGTCGCAATTGTGTCAGTGCGGCCAGCGCCTCACCGGCGTCGGCGTAGCGCATCCCCTTCCTCGATGTCGCGTGCCAGATCCAGCAGACGAGATCGTCCGGGGCGTCCAGGTAGCGCAGAGTGGCGAGATCGGTCCGTGTTCGTACCTCTCCAGCCAACAAGCTGTAGAGCAGGAGTCCCATCTGAAAAATGTCTATCCATGCTGCCCACTCAAGTCGTCGATCCATGTCATCCGGTGAGAAGTCTGGTGTGAAAGCGTCGACGATCTGCAGGTCCTCTGGCAGTGAGAGCTTCGCGATGCCGAAGTCGCCGAGTAGAAGAGCGTTGTTACGGAGCAAAATGTTGCTTGGCTTTATGTCACGATGCGTGATGCCGACATCGTGCAGGTCTTCCAAAAGCCTCAGAATCGAAGCGACGGCATGGCGCGCCCGCGCAGGCGGCCATGGCGAGCCGTCGAGTTTGGCTTCGAGAGTTCCTTCCTCTAGGTACTCGAAGACGAGCACGTAGAGCCTGGACTTGCCCACGGTGTCGACGAACGAGTCGAGCAAGGACACAACCTGTGGTCGGGAGCTTGTCACCGTTCCGAAGAACGCCTCGCCGTGCCAGTCCCGGGAACCGCCGCAGATCTTGACACAGACAGTGCGTCGAGACCGGTCTGACGTTCGGGCCAGCTGCGAAGCTCTGTAGACAACTCCGAACCCGCCTTCAGCAATTTCTTGGTCGATTCGGTAGCGATGACCGTCGTCGCTGACCAGCACTCGTCCGCGTCTCAACGCATGATGTGGCATTGGTGAAACCTAGCTGTGCGGCCGTGTGCCATGTCGGCGTTCCATCGCGAACTCGTCGAACGCTGAGGACAAGCGAACCTGTGCGGGGTCGACGAGAAGACCTCCAGATATCGAGAGCCGTATGCGCTGGCGCTACCCTCGACTCATCGCGGCGATTCCATTCGCGCCCTAGTAGAGGATCCCTACAAGTGACTTCGATGTACCGAGACACCGGTTACGCCCTGAATCACCTGGTGATGGACATACGTGCCGGCCGAATCGCGCTCCCTGATATTCAGCGGCCGTTCGTTTGGTCGTCGGCCAAGGCTCGTGACCTGCTTGATTCTATGTATCGGGGCTATCCGATCGGCACGATCATGCTGTGGGAGACCGGCGTCGATACCGGCACCCGGAAGATCGGAGATGCGGAGGATCGAGCGCCGCAATTCTTGATCGTTGACGGTCAACAGCGGTTGACCTCGCTGTATGCGGTCCTCACGGGGTCCAAGGTGCTGACGAAGGACTTCTTTGAGAAAACGATCCGCATCGGGTTCCGACCCACGGATGAAACGTTCGAGGTGACGGACGCAGCCATAGAGCGTGACCCCGAATTCATGCCGGATATCACAGCGCTATGGACGGATGGGAGGAAGAAAAACGTCCGTGAGTTCCTGAAAAGGTTGAATGCGGCGCGAGACGGTGGTCTGACGGAGGCCGACGAAGACCTCCTCGAGGATCGACTCGATCGGGTGCATGACATGGAATCGTTCCGTTTCCAGGTCATTGAGCTGGCCAATACGGCCGACGAGGAGCAGGTCGCGGAGATCTTCGTCCGTATCAACTCTGAAGGAGTAAAACTCAACCAGGCCGACTTCATCCTCACACTCATGTCGGTTCACTGGGAGGAAGGCCGCCGAGCCCTGGAGGCGTTCAGCCGTGCAGCGGTTGATCGCTCCGTGACCGGACCGTCTCCCCGGAACCCCTTCCTTGATCCAAGCCCCGACCAGATGCTGCGTGTCGGGGTCGCTCTGGCGTTTCGCCGGGCGCGGCTCCAGCACGTATACAGCCTGCTCCGCGGCAAGGACTTGGAGTCTGGAGAAGTGACCGCTGAGCGACGACAATTGCAGTTCGCGCAGTTGGCAGCTAGCCAGGAGAAGGTTCACGACCTGACGAACTGGCACGAGTTTCTAAAATGCGTTCAGACGGCTGGCTTCATGCGAGGCGGAATGATCACCTCGGAGAACGCCTTGCTCTACAGCTACGCACTATGGCTGATCGGCCGCGTCGACTTTGGCATCGACTTAAAGGTGCTACGCGCTGCCATTGCGCGGTGGTTCTTCATGTCCCATACAACCGGCAGGTATACATCCTCACCTGAGTCACAGCTGGAGTCAGATCTTGGGCGTATAGCCGACCTCGAGCCAGGTGACGGTGACGCGTTCATCGCAGAACTCGACCGAATTGTTGCCTCGAATTTCACAAATGACTATTGGCAGATCAGCCTCACGAACCGTCTGGATAGCTCGTCGTCTCGTTCTCCCGTCCTCTCCGCGTACCTTGCCGCCCTTAATCTTCTCGATGCCGAGGTATTGTTCAGCGACGTCAAGGTTCGTTCGTTGTTGCAGCCGGACGGTGCGGCGCCGCGCGCGATTGAGAGGCACCATCTGTTTCCCAAGAGGTACCTTGCGTCACTGGGAGTCAAGAGCACGCGTCAGGTCAACGCGATCGGCAACATGGCTTTTCTGGACTGGTCTGACAACTCGACCATCAGGCATAAGGCGCCGCACGACTATGTGCCGGTCATGTCTACTGGTGTGGCTCCCCAGCGTTTGAAGCGCCAGATTGAATTGCATGCCCTACCTATTGGATGGGAACAACTCGAATACGGCGAATTTCTCCGACGCCGCCGTCCTCTCATCGCGAAAGTGGTGCGCGAGGGCTTTTCGACTCTCTGGGGCCGGGAAGAGAAGAGATACGACGCAAAGGTTGTCGATCTCATCGCTGCGGGAGAGTCTCAGTCAGTAGAGTTCAAATCCACCGCGCGCTGGAACCTGCATACGTCTCAGGTCGATGCGAAGCTTGAGCACGTGATCGTCAAAACCGTGTGCGGCTTCTTGAATTCGGAGGGTGGGACATTGCTCATAGGCGTCGCCGATGACGGTAGCTTGCTGGGCCTTCAGCACGACTTTGCGACATTGGGTGGCAAAGCGCATGCCGATGGCTACGAGCTCTTCCTTCGGCAGCTGTTTGAGAACAGCTTGTCGGTGCCGAGCGCCGGGATAGTCAGTGTGCGATTTGAAACGTTGGAAGACAAGCAAGTCTGCCGGATATCGGTCGCCTCGTCCGGAAAGCCCGTGTTTGCACGACCCGGCAAGGGGGCGAACTCGCCAGACGAATTCTGGGTGAGAACAGGCAACTCCACTCGCCAGCTTCACGGCGATGACTTCGTTCAGTATCAGGACGACCATTGGGGATGATGCGTGCGTGGTCACATCGCACGCGCGATCGCGGCGCCTACCGCGATCTACTGAGGGAGAACGGTTCTCGGTCCGGCAGTATCGTCAGAAGTCGGCGATGACTGATTCCTGGCATGATCGCGGCGGCAGGCCAATTGCTTCCTCGCAGGCTGTTCGCGCGCGTATGAGCAAGCAGAAGCGAAGGGACACCGAGGCCGAGATGCTGGTGCGGCGTGAGCTCCACGCGCGCGGCATCCGGTTCCGTGTCGACGTGAGGCCGGCAACGGATATGCGCGTTCGAGGCGACATCGTCTGGCGGGGGCTGAGGCTCATCGTCTTCATCGACGGATGCTTCTGGCATGGTTGCCCTCTGCATGCGACGAGGCCCGCCGCCAACAAGGAGTGGTGGGCGAAGAAGCTGGACGGCAACATCGCGCGGGACCGCCGCACCGACGCAGCGCTTACCGAGCGAGGTTGGTTGGTCCTGAGGTTTTGGGAGCATGTAGACGCGACCGACGTCGCCGATGACATCGAAAGCGTCCTCGCCCGCCGTCGTGCTCATCGGGCAAACTCAGCGCGCGATCAGTTCCTCATGTGACGCGATCGGATGAGCGAGCTGGTCGATTCCACCGCGAGAACCGTTCCAGTTCATACGAACTGTCTCGTCAAGTCGCTTAGTGTCCAACCGTTGTCCCGTTGCCGCGGCGAGTATGTGGGCCGCAAGTCGAGGCGGGATTGCGTTCCCGATCTGCTGCCCGACGTCGCCTCCGGACCAGGGATAGTCGGCAGGAAATGTCTGCAATAGGCCGGCCTGGTGCAGGGTCAAACGGGATTGGTGTCCTGCCGAGTGCTGCAACCTGTTACGGGTGACTTTTCCGGTCACCGTAGCGGCAGGCTCATCAGACGCGCGCCGTCCGCGCTTCCTCGGGTCCCCGCCACTTCCGTAATTCGAGATGACGGAGTAGTCGCTTCCGAGCCGCAGTGCATCTTCTATCGAGACCCACTCGCTCACGTCTGGGTTGTTCTGCCGAACCACACCCTTCCGGTAAGTCTGATGTGACGCCTTGGGCAATTGGGCTGAACCATTCAGGCGAGCGATCAAAACCGCACGTCGCCGTGTTTGTGGCACGCCGAACGCTTCGGCCGCCAGCACGTCGCAATCCACGTCGTAGTTCGCCGAGCGAAGGACCCCAGCGACAGCTTCCCAGATAGGCAAAACTGCGGGGACCTGTTCGAGAACGACGGCCTCGTAGGGAACCCCGGCGCGCTTGGCCTCAAGTGCCCACCGCAATGGCTGGACCACTAACCCAGTGCGCTCATCTTCCAGGTCTCTGAGTCGGTCCGTTATGTCGACATCGGCGGCCAATTCCTCGATCAGTCCGAGGATTGTGTTTATAAACTTTCGTCCTGTACCTCTGCCTGCGATGGTGAAGGTCTGGCACGGAGGCCCACCTGCCAAGATGGTCGCGTCTGGAAAGTCTTCAGGTCCATAGGCGCGGACGTCGCCCATCACGGTCTGGAGCCCGGCTGCCGCGCGCGTCTCACACGCATTCGAATCGATCTCGATCCCGCAGGCTGACAACCCGAGCCAAGATGCCCCGACGTCCAGGCCCCCGGGCCCTGCGAACAGGTCGACGATCCTTGCAGATGCGCCGAGTGGTCTGCCCATGGGCAAATGGTAGCCGGCCCGTGATTCGGCGGCCTGCAGGCGGCACGGGTTCGGGGTGTCGGGGTCTGCTGCGCACTCACACGACAGCTGTTGCGCCCTGCGCACCAAAGGCTTTGCTCTCGCTCTTCGACGACGTCGGGAAGTCGAACGGCCGTACGGATTGTCGGTACGCAATGTAAAAGTGGACGTACGCAAATTGTGGTTCTCTCGTCAGGGGGTGTTCAGCTGTGGCCGTTGTCTTGGACGACGCGCAGATGCAGGTGGTCGACGCCCCGCCGGACGCGCGCCTGTTCGTGGAGGCAGCGGCCGGCTCCGGCAAGACGGAGGTCGTGGCGGCACGAGTCGCACGCCTGACCGCAGAAGAAGGTCTGTCGGCATCGACGGAGATCCTCGTGCTCAGCTTCTCGCGGGCGGCGGTGCATGCGGTGCGATCACGGGTGGCCGATGGCGACAGTCCAGAAGTGAACGTCCGTACCTTCGACTCGTTTGCATCGCAGTTGCTTCTGGAGTTCGAAGTCGAGCCGCAGGGCTTGTTCGATCAGCGGATCAGGCAGGCGACCACCGCACTCAACGACGCTGAAGAGGTCCCAGCGCTCATCGACGACCTGGCGCACGTTGTGATCGATGAGGCGCAGGACCTGGTCGGCGACCGAGCAGAGTTCGTCTTGGCCGTTCTACGGCACCTGAACGAGGGTGCAGGCATCACGGTGCTCGGTGACCCTCTCCAGGGAATCTATGACTTCGTGCTCGACGAGTCGCGTAGCTCGATGGCATTCGACGCATTTCTGGAGGCGCTCGACGCTGAGTTCCACCTCGAGCGGATGTCGCTCGACCGCAACTACCGCGCCAGAGGATCCGATTGCCTCAGTCTCGCAAAAGTCGTCGGCGAACTTCGCCGGGCAACTGCAGCGGACACCGCACTCGAACTGCTTGATGGCTTCGAGAAGTCGTTGCCCCACATCGATCGTCCCGCGAATTGGGATTTCGTTGGGTCCTACTCAGGACGTACCGCGATTCTCTGTCGAAGCAACGCCGAGGTCCTGCGGGTCTCCAGATCGATGACTGATCATTTGATCCGTCATACGGTGAGGCGGGCGGCTCGCTCGTCGGGGGCTGCGAGGTGGATCGCGCCCGCGCTCGGAGAGTTGCCCGGTCCGCTGGTCCCACAGTCCGACGTCGAGACCGTGCTCGCGGCAAAGCTCGACGAGGCGGAAGCCGATGAGGCCTGGTATCTGCTGAAGTCAGTCGAGGGTCGCTCTCGCAGCCAGCACCAGATCGATCTCGGTCGCATCAGGTCGAGGGTCAAGTCCGCGGCTATGCCCTTAACGCTGACTCAGGGTGACGACTCCGACATCATCGTGTCGACAATTCATCGCGCCAAAGGGCTCGAGTTCGACAACGTCGTCGTCCTCGCATCTGATTGGCGCCACGAAGATGAAGATCCGTGGGCCGAGGTCCGGCGAAGGTACGTCGCCCTCAGCAGAGCCCGAGATCGCATCGTTGTTGTGCACCCGGTACGCGCATGGTCGTCGATTCGCGAATTCGTTTGGCTCGCAGGCCGGCTGCAGGAGCGTGTGGGGAAGTCGGGACACACGCGTGCGCGGGCAATCGAATTCTGCCCGACTGATGTTTACGACAGTCGCCCATCAGCCGCAGGCGAGCGCGACGCGAGTACGGTCCAGCGGCTTCTCGAGACGATGATCCCGGGCTGCCCGGTCGACGGGGAGCTCGACACAGGCCGATCTGACCTTCAGCGCCCGATCTACACACTGACCGTCGACGGCCTTCCGATCGGTCGCACCTCAGAGGACTTCGGAGCCGCATTCGCGAAGCTCTTCAAGGTGAGGCCGGGAAGTTGGCCCGCGGAGCTTGCTGATCTTGTGTTGGCGTCGGTCGAGACGACCGCGGGCGAACCCCGATTCACCGAAGATGCCGGGATTGGTCCCGGAGGATTCTGGCTGGTCCCACGAGTGGTGGGCTTGGCGAGGCCGTTGTGGGACGTGATGGAGGAAGTGCGATGAGCAAAGACCAGACACTGGCCGAAAAGTATCGGTTCCGCGAGGAGATGGTCGATGCGCTGGCGGCAGATCTCGTAGGCCCTGCTGACGGTGAGAACGAGCACGTCGGTGAGGCGCCGCTGAGCAGGTACGTCGTGGGTGCCCTCTGGCCGCGTCCTGCAGACGACGTCGAGGGCGCCGACGAGACTATGCAGGAGAACGCAGCCGAGCCCGACAGCGCCGAGGCTGACAGCGAGGGTGCGGATGACGGAAACCCAGTAGCCCAAGCGCTTGCGCGTTTTCCGTCTTCGATGGGTATGACCTTTTCGGTGCGTGTTTCAGCTGGGCACGTTGTCATCGCCGCCTCAGCGGGACGATACGAACAGCCGATCGACGAAGACGAGGCGGCGAAAGATTGGGTTCGAATCCCGTCCAAGGCTGAGCCGGTCGTCCAGGACCTGAGCAAGCCGGGGGTTCATCGCCGTCAGATCGACAAGGGCCTCGAACTCTATTGCTACGTCCGTCCCGCGAGGAATGGCATTGTCACGCTGTCCGTTGCGCTCAACAACACGAACGTTTCCATCAAGGGCGACATGCGAGACGCCATCGCCTGGTTCCAGGCCGGAATCGAAGCGCGAACCCAGCACACGGACATCGTCGATCGCACATCACCTCGCAACCTCGGTCATGATGCCGACTTGGACAGCGCCGCACTGATGTACCGCCACGCGTACACCTTTGCCATCGGCCACGGGTGTGCAGCCGACTGGGATCTGGACGCAATCGACGACGGTGCAGTTTCGCGCGTTGCGACCACCTTCATCCCCACGCATGAGGTTCATCGGGCACGTCCGGGGGCGTTGGAAGGCGTCGATCTCCGGATGTCATCGCTCGCCGATCAGCCGTTGGACGAGGTCACCACGAGCTTGAGGGGGCTCACTCGCCAGTACCGCGACTGGATTGACAACCTCGAGCAATCGATCGCATCCGGAGCCGCGTCGGTGGTGGAAGAGCTCGAACCGATCGCAGCTGACCATGTCGCCGAGATGCGACGTGTCGCGGAGCGCATCGACGCCGGCATCCGTCTGCTCGAAGATGACGAAAGCTCTTACAGAGCTTTCAAACTTGCGAATCGCGCCATGCAGTTGCAACGTGCTCGTCAGGACTGGGTCCGTTCGGGTGCGAAGCCCGGCGAGCTGTCGGACGGGTCGACTGCGGCGTGGCGTCCGTTCCAGATCGCCTACGTGCTTCTGAATCTTCCCGGTATCGCCGATCCGAAACACGAGGACCGTGACGTCGCCGATCTGCTGTGGTTCCCGACGGGCGGCGGCAAGACCGAGGCTTACCTGGGCTTGGTCGCTTTCGTCATTTTCTTGCGACGTATCAGGAACTCGTCTGCCATGGGTGTCGCCATCATCATGCGATACACATTGCGCCTGCTGACGATTCAGCAGTTTGAACGTGCCTCGATGTTGATGTGTTCGCTCGAGACTGTGCGGAAGGACAACCCGGATCTCGGGGGGCGCACATTCTCCATCGGCCTCTGGGTCGGCTTGAGTGCCACACCGAATACGGTCCCTGAGGCGAAGACATCACTTACGAAACTCGCGCGCGGTGAGACCTTGATAGAGAAGAACCCAGTCCAGCTTACCCAGTGCCCCTGGTGCGGAACGCTTCTCGATCACTCGAACTATTCAGTACAACGTGCGCCGCACCAGCATCTTCGCGTTGCATGCGGGACCGCCGGGTGTGACTTCAAGAACGGCTTGCCAGTGCATGTCGTCGACGAAGACGTCTACCGGGAACGTCCTGAACTGGTCCTCGGAACCGTGGACAAGTTCGCAATGATGGCCTGGAACGAGAACGTTGGAAAGCTGTTTGCGCGAGACGGCATGGGCACACCTCCGGAGTTGGTCATCCAGGACGAGTTGCACCTGATCTCCGGGCCGCTGGGCTCGATGGTCGGGCTCTATGAAACCGCCGTGGACGCGGCCTGCACCGTCACGTCGCTCGACGAGGAGTCGAACCGCGCTCGACCGAAAGTCATTGCGTCCACAGCGACGATTCGTCGCGCCGACAAACAGATCTCGTCGGTGTTCGCGCGCAAGGCGGCGCTGTTCCCACCACCAGGCATCGACCCCGATCGTTCCTTCTTTGCCGAACCGTCCACAAGGGACGAGCTGGGCACCCGCAGGTACGTCGGAATCATGGCTTCCGGGACCAGCCATGCGACGCTCCTTGTCCGCGTGTACGCGGCCCTTCTGCAAGCCGCGAAGGACGTGCCCGGCAGTGATGAGACGCGAGACCCCTACTGGACTCTGTTGGGATACTTCAACAGTCTGCGAGTGCTCGGCAGTGCAAACCTTCAAGTCGAGGGTGACGTACGGGAGCGTCTAGGCGTTGTGGCACGACGCGAAGGGACAGACAAGCGCGAACTCAAGGTCGTGAACGAGCTGACCAGCCGCGTTGCGTCGTCGGAGATCCCCGAGCGGCTCAAGGCGTTGGAACGACGGCTGGGTGGCAAGAACGCACCTGACGATGTGGTGCTCGCAACGAACATGATCTCGGTGGGTGTGGACATCGATCGTCTCGGCCTCATGACGGTGATGGGACAGCCGCAGGCCAGCGCCGAGTACATCCAGGCCACCAGCCGCGTCGGTCGCCAGTACCCGGGGCTCGTGGTGACCATCTTCAACTCGGCTCGCTCCCGCGACCGCTCACATTATGAGAGCTTTCGCCCCTTCCACCAGGCTCTGTATCGGGCTGTCGAAGCGACGAGTGCAACACCGTTTGCGGCGCGCGCTCGTGATCGGGGGCTGCACGGTGTACTCATCGCGATGGCGCGTCTCCTGATCCCCGGGATGTCCGGCAACGGATCTGCGTACCTCGCCGACGTCAACTGGGACGATCTGACAAAGGTCGCGGCGCTGATCGAACAGAGGGTGAGGATGGTCGAGAGTGATGAAGCAGAGGACACGGCGGACGAGATCGGCGATCTACTCGACATTTGGTCCGATGCCGGACAAGAACGCGAGTACATGAAGTACCAGAACAAGGAACTCGAAGCCGCGCTGATGGTTCGGCCTGAGGATGCGTTGACGAACGACGAAATCGAGTACTCGCAACGTGAGGTCCCGTGGCCGACGTTGCAAAGCATGCGCGACGTCGACGCCGAAAGCAGCCTGTATCAAATCCCGATGAAGAGGAAGCCATGAGCACCGCCGACGCCAAGGCACGTCGCAGTCAACTACTGAGCACGTACGGCATCGGAGGGCTTTTCCCATCGGAGACATCAAGTTTCATGATCGTCGGTCTCGACTTCTGGAACGAGGACCGTGCTCCGGTGGTGAGCGAGCCCAGGCTGGCCCGTTCGCTCGGTGTAAAGGAGCTGAAGTCGCCGCCTGCCGGCGGGCGGAGGGACGTTCCAGTGGTTCGTTTCCCACGAACCCAAATCTGTCCCGCGTGTCGCCGAATCGGCAGTACCCACGAACTGGGCGGGGATTGGAACGCCTCTAAGTGCAAGTGTAAGGCGGGTCGAGCGGGAGCGGCTCTGTCGCCATTCCGTCTCGTAACAGCTTGTACGCGTGGCCACATCGATGAGTTTCCGTTCTTTCGCTGGCTGCACAAGGATCAGGCAACCACGCCAGGCGACAAGCACGAGATGAAGATGGTGTCGTTGGGGCGGACCTCATCGCTCGACGACCTCGTCCTCGAGTGCAGCTGTGGTGTGCGGCGACGATCGCTGGAGGGCGCGTCCCAGGGGCAGGCGATGAAGGGTGTTATTTCTTGCCAAGGCCTACGTTTGTGGTTGGGCCCCGAGTACACGGAATCCTGCGATGAGACCCCCCGGGTTCTGCAGCGCGGTGCGTCAAACGTGTGGTTCCCGGCGGTGCGGTCCGCGATCTCGATCCCGCCGTACTCGGAAGCCCTTGCCAAGTTCGTCAACAAGCACTGGGTGTCCCTAGAAGATCCCGAGGCGGTGAATCCAGCGCTTCTGGCGAATATCGCAAAGCAGTCTCACGGCAAATTCACGGTCGAGCAGATCGTTGCCGAGATTGAGCGTCGCCGTGGCGAGGAGAAGGGCGATGTCATCGGCGAGGAGCAGTTACGTAAACAAGAATTCGGCGCCCTCATGGATGGGCGCGCGGCCACCAAAGACGAGTCGGACTTTGTTTGTGAGAAGACCGTCGTCGGCGGAGAGTTCGACGGCGACGTTCCGGGCATCATCACCGATTTGCGCAAAGTGACTCGCCTACGGGAGGTTCGGGCGCTGTACGGGTTCTCTCGACTGACTGGTTCAAATGACCCGGACACGCTGTGCACTTTGTCCGGTGAGCCCAGGTACTGGTTGCCGGCGATCGAGGTCATCGGCGAAGGGATCTTTCTTGCCATGAACCGCGATGCGATCAGCGATTGGGCAACCAAGCCGTTCGCCGACGACAGGCGTCGTAGCCTCCAGAAGTCAGCCAACCGTCAGGCGGAAGCATTCAAGAAACCGCCCATCACGGTCGACATCGCCAAGGTCGCATTGCACACCTTCGCTCACGTGCTCATCGACCAACTGTCGCTCGATGCCGGTTACCCGGCGTCGGCACTGCGGGAACGGCTGTTCGTCGACGAAGAGATGGCGGGAATTCTGATCTATACCGCCAGTTCGGATTCGGCGGGCAGCTTGGGCGGCGTCGCATCGCAAGCTGATCCGGAACAGTTCGCAAAGGCTATCAACGAGGGTCTGACTCGCTTGTCGTGGTGTTCGTCGGATCCGGTCTGCATCGAGTCGACCGCGTCGGGAACCGACGCCCTCAACCTCGCGGCATGCCACGCATGCGTTCTCGCGCCTGAGACATCGTGCGAGTTGAACAACACTCTGCTCGATCGTGCACTGTTGTTCGGTACGCACGAGCCAGGTGAAGAGAACGCGGGGTTGTTCAGCGAATACCTCGCACGGGTGTAGCGGCCAAACAGATCCAGGGAAGTAGGCAACACGGTGGCAGACATTGCCGCGGGAGAACGAGTGATCGTTCGCGATGAAGAATGGCTGGTCAGATCGGTCCGGTCGACCGAGTTCGACGGGACGCGGGTTGAGGTGACCGGGGTCAGCGAACTCGTTCGCGATCTCGATGCGGTCTTCTTCGACCACCCGGAGCTCGACGACATTGACCGTCTTGATCCGAAACAGGGCACCCTCGTCGCCGATACCTCTCCGGGCTTCCGACGCACCCGGCTCTGGCTCGAATCGGTCCGTCGGGGTAGCCCGATCCCCGGCGCCGACACCCGCATCACCGTCGGCCACCGCGCCCTGCTCGATCGCATGGACTACCAGCTTCGGCCGGCTTCGCAGGCTCTACAGAATCTGCGGCCACGCATTTTGATCGGGGACGCGGTCGGTCTCGGCAAGACACTCGAGATCGGAATCCTGCTGTCCGAACTCATCAGACGTGGACGCGGCGAACGAATCCTGGTCGTCACGCCCCGTGCTGTCCTCGAACAGTTCCAGCAGGAACTGTGGACCAGGTTCGCCATTCCGCTGATCCGTCTGGACTCGGATGGCATTCAGAAGGTCAAACGAGATCTGCCCGCGTCCCGAAACCCGTTCAGTTACTACAAACGGGTCATCGTCTCGATCGACACCCTGAAGAACCCGGCCCGATACAAGCATCATCTCAAGAACCAGCACTGGGACGCCGTGGTGATCGACGAGTGCCACAACCTCATCAACCGCGGGACGCAGAACAACGCACTCGCGAAATTGCTCGCGGAGCAGACCGACGCGCTGATCCTGGCCAGCGCGACGCCACACAACGGCAAGCCGGAGTCATTTGCCGAACTGGTGAACCTGCTGGATCCGACCGCGATCGCAGATCACGACAAGTACTCAGCGAAAGACATCGAGCATCTGTACGTGCGACGCCACCGGAATTCGCCGGATGTGAAACTCGACGTCGCACACAAGTGGAAAGAGCGTTTGCAGCCGGAGGTTGTCGGAGTGGCACCGACACCGGCAGAGCTGGACGTGCTGCGCGAGCTGGAAAATGTCTGGCTGCATCCCGAAGGGCCCTCGGTCATCACCGGGCAAGGGCGGCAACTGTTTCCGTGGACGCTGTACAAAGCGTTCCTCTCGTCGCCAAAAGCATTGCGCGCGAGCGTCGGAAGACGTCTCAAGAACCTCGACGACGACACGGGGCCGGAGGCAAAGGCGCTCCAACGCCTCGACGAGCTGGCAACGGCTGCCGACAAGGGCGCACCCGCAAAGCTCGAGGCGTTGATCGATCATCTTGGCCAGATCGGGGTCGGCAAGGACTCAAACACTCGTGTCGTGATCTTCTCCGAGCGCATCGACACAATCGACTGGCTTGTCGACGAGATCAGCAAACGTCTCAAGTTCTCTGGCAAGTCGAAAGACGACTTGAACCCGGTCGAACTCTTGCACGCGCAGATGTCCGACCAGAAGATTCAAGCGGTCGTCGAGGGGTTCGGGCAGAGCTCGTCGCCGATCCGAGTGCTGGTGGCCTCTGACATGGCTTCGGAGGGACTGAACCTTCACAAGGAGTGCCACCAGTTGGTCCACTACGACCTGCCATGGTCGTTCATCCGTATCCAGCAGAGGAATGGTCGTATCGATCGCTACGGCCAGCTCCATCGACCGCAGATCACCGCACTGGCCCTCACCGCCGAAGCCGACGCCGACGTCACCGACGACCTGAACGTGGTGACGAAGCTTTTGCGGAAGGAAGACGAAGCGAATCGTGCACTCGGCGATGCAGGCGCGCTCCTCAACCTCCATGACGCAGAGATCGAAGAAGCCAGGGTGATGGAGGCGATCCGGCAGGGCAAGGACATCGACGACGTGGTCCCGGAGGCCACACCGGCGAAGCTGAATCCCTTTGCGGCATTGATGGCCACGGGCGGCGAACACCGTGTCGACGCGTCTCCCGAGACAGCGGACCTGTCGACATTCTTCGAGGACGACGACAACTACCTGACCGATGAGCTTGCGGACATCAGTAGCGGTAGGGGTGGGCCGGATATGGAGATCGAGCGCGTCGCCGACGATGACTTCATTGCGTTCACGCCCCCTGACGATTTGATCAATCGATTCCGCGATCTACCGCCTGACTACCTTGAGGAACAGGACATCGCCGGGCGACTGCGGCTCACGGGCAGCAAGTCGTTCGCCCAGGGACGGCTGACTCGGGCCCAGAAGGCGGAAAAGACATCTTGGCCCGACGTGCATTTCTTGGCACCGATTCATCCCGTGCTCGATTGGGCCGGTGATCGCGCTGTGGGTCGATTCGGCCGGAACGAGATCCCGGTCGTCGCAGGCGACGTGGACGAACCCTATTTCTTGACCCAGGCGGTCTGGTCCAACGACGCAGGCAGCCCGGCTATCGCGCACTGGGGTGCGGTCGGTGGGCTACCGAACAATCCCGATGTTCGCGACTTCGACGAAATCGTCGATGTCGCGGGCATTCGTGAAGGCGCGACAAACCCGGGGATCGACAACGAACTACTTGGAGATCTACAGAAGAACGTTCCGGGGGCAGTCGATGCTGCGACAGCACACATCCGCTCCCGACGAGACGACTTCGAGGTCGAACTTCTCGAACGAGTGGACCAATACCGCGCCAGCCTCAAGACCTGGGAACAGACTGCTCTGACGGTGGTCATTGAGACCGGCGCGCGGAAGAACGCGCGACTGGACATCGAAAAGACCGCCGATGACTGGAGTGCGATCATCGATTCACTTGCAGCATCGGGCGATCCGTTCGTACGGGTCGTCGGCGTCATCATTCCGAAAGCGAGGGCCTGAGTCGTGTTCGATTCGATCCACAACGCCAACGACTTCTTGTCCGAGCACTGGCTCGCGGAAGTTTTCCCTTCGAAGTTGAGAGACCTCGCCAAGGGTTGGAAGGAACGTGCCGAACAGGACAAGCCGACGCCGCTGCGAGGTCTGTCGTCCATTGCCGGCGGTTACCTGAAGGACCTTGCCGACCTTCCTCCAGTAGGGGCATCGGAGTATCCGAGCCGAGTGACAGAGGTCCACACCGGGTTGCTCGCAGCGGTCGGGTTCCAGGCTGCCGCGACAACAATTGAAACGCTGCAGGCGGATACACCCATCGATGTCCCCCTTCTGGCACGATTCCCCAGCACCAGTACGACGGACTCGCTGCACATCCTGCAGGCAGTACCTGTCGACAGCGTCGATGCACTCCTCGGAGGCGATGCGGAGCTAATCGAGCCGTTCGGGATCCATGTCACCAGTCAAAAGATCGAGGAGGTGACCTCGGTTTCCGACGCGGTGACGCAGTTGTTCGTGAGCGACGACGCACCTCGGTACTTGCTAATTGTGGCCGGAGGTGTGGCGCTGTTGACCGATGTCGCACGGTGGGCAGAGGGCCGGTACCTCGGCTTCGACATCGCGACTGCGCTCGACCGTCGCGACGTCAAGACCGCAGGCGAACTCGCGTACCACGCCGGATTGTGGTCATCGGATGCGCTGCTGCCGGATGAAGACGGCAAGACCGAACTGGATCACTACACCGAAGACTCCGAAAGGCACGCGGTCGGCGTCAGCGAGGACCTCCGGGAGGGACTCCGCATCTCGATCGAGAAGATCGCTAACGAGGTACTGACCCGCAGGCGTGCTGCAGGTCTGCAGGTCGAGGGTGTGCCTGAATTGCCGCGCGACCTGACCACGCAGTCGCTCCGCTTCCTATATCGAGTCCTGTTCTTGCTCTTCGCCGAAGCTCGACCAGAGCTGGGTGTACTTCCGGTGGGCACCCCTGAATACGAATCGGGTTATGGCCTCGATCGGCTCCGGGAGATGGTGCAGGTGCCGCTGGCGGGAACCTCGGCCGAGGGCCATCACCTACACGAATCTCTCGATCGGCTGTTCCGTCTGGTCAACACCGGCCACAACGCAGGACGAGCAAGCACCGACGCCTTCGTGTTCGAGCCGCTGCGGTCGGATCTCTTCGACCCCGAAGAGACGCCTCTCATCGACGGCGAAGGAATGCGGCTCAGTAACCGGGTACTGCAGGAGGTGCTCAACCTTTTGCTCCTGTCCAAGCCGTCGAAGAACAAGAACCGGCAACGCGGATACATCTCTTATGCGCAACTCGGCATCAACCAGCTTGGTGCCGTGTACGAGGGACTGATGTCCTACTCAGGGCTGATCGCGTCCGACAACATGATCGAAGTGGCAAAGGAAGGAAATGCCGACAAAGGTTCCTGGCTTGTGCCGTCGACGAAGTCAGCTGAATATGACGCGAAGGACATCGTCTGGCGCGAGGACCGACTGACTGGTCGAAAGGATATTGTCCGTCATCCCAAGGGCAGCTTCGTATTTCGTCTGTCCGGCCGAGACCGACAGCGCAGTGCATCCTACTACACGCCAGAGGTTCTCACGAAGTGTGTGGTGAAACATGCACTTGCCGAACTGATCACCGATGAGACGACGGCCGGCGAGATTCTCGAATATCGCATTTGCGAGCCGGCCCTCGGTAGCGGCGCGTTCCTCAACGAGGCGATCAATCAGCTCTCGGCCGAGTATCTCAGCCGCCGTCAGGACGAGCTCAAGGCGCGAATCAAGCCGGAGGACTATACAACTGAGCTCCAGAAGGTGAAGGCCTACCTAGCGCTACACCGGGCTTATGGCGTGGACTTGAACTCAACCGCGGTCGAACTCGCTGAAGTCTCGCTTTGGCTCAACGTGATGCACCCCGGACTACAGGCGCCGTGGTTTGGACTTCATCTTCGTCGCGGCAACTCTTTGATCGGCGCGCGCCGTGCCACCTACAATTTCACATCACTTGGCAGGGCGAAGAAGAGCTGGCTGAAGACTCCGCCGGTCGACCGCCCGCTGTCTGAGGGGCCCATCGGCGATGGCGAGATTCATCACTTCCTTTTGCCCGCGGACGGTTGGGCCGCGGTCGCAGATGCCAAGCAGGCCAAGGAATTGGCGCCGGACGAGGCTGAGGCGTTGAGGAACTGGCGCAAGTCGATCACCAAGAAGCCCGATGCGAAGCAGCTCAATCGTTTACGTGCGTTGGCCACGCGCGTCGAGCGACTGTGGGCGCTGGTTCTTCGACGCCTCGAGATCAGCGAGCAACAAATCTCGCGACAAGTTGACGTGTGGGGCGCCGACTTCCCTCTGGTTTCAAACTCGGTCGACCGTGTCAGGGTCGAAGAGGAGCTGCACGACCCGGAAGGCCCCTACGAAAGATTGCGTCTGGCCATGGACGCCTGGTGCGCTCTCGGGTTCTGGCCAATTACCCGTTCGGGGAACGACGACGCCACTGGCCAGGCCCGACCACCCGACATGAACGAGTGGATTCTCACTTTGGAGGAGCTTCTCGGTGCTGCGGGCGTGAAGAAGGTGGACAACGCTCAGGGGACGTTCCAGGACATGGCGGAGGGGTTCGACGAGCTCGCGCTGATCGATGATCGGGATCGCGAATTCTCTGGGATGCGGAGAATTCCGGAATTGCTAACGCGGCATGATTGGCTTGGCGCCGCACGGCAGGTCTCGCAGGAACAGGGGTTCTTTCATTGGGAATTGGACTTTTCAGCCGTATTCAGGAATGGGGGTTTCAATCTGCAAGTCGGAAATCCTCCTTGGGTCCGGCCGACATGGAACGACGGGAATTCGCTGGCAGAGAAGGACCCGTACTTTAGCCTTCAGGAGAAGATCTCTGAACGAGTCTTCAACGCGCGTAGAAAAATTGCTCTAGCTGAGACTGCTACTTCGAAAGTATATCTCGAGGATCTTGCAGGCTGGGCTGGAACATCTGCTGCGTTAGCGTCACCTTCGGAGCACGCTACACTTTCTGGCCTGCAGACCAATCTTTATATGACGTTTATGGAGAGATCGTGGCGAAGCCGCGCCAGGGGCGGCGTGGTTGGACTGGTTCATCCTGAAGGCCATTTCACAGATCCGAAGGGCGCGACTCTCCGACGCGAGACCTATCGCCGACTTCGGCGTCATTGGCAGTTCGTAAACGAAATGCCAATGTTCGAAGAGGTTCACCACATTACATACTTCGGTATTCATGTTTACGGTGACTCGCGCGAACCTAAATTCACGCAAGCATGTGGACTTATAGAGACAGCAACGCTCGACGCCTCGTTTGATGCGCCCGGAGGCTCGCAGCCGCCTGGAATCCAATACCCTTGGGGCGGCTGGGACATGCGACCGCATCCTTCCCGTATTTACACAGTGGCAGAACAGCAATTGGCCGAATGGGCAAAATTGTTCGATCCGCGAGGCGCGTCTGGTGCATCGGCTCGTTTGGTGCGACCACTCACGCGAGAGCACGTCGAGGTCCTTGGGATCTTATCGCGGCAAACCGCGAAGCGACTGTCGGAAATCGATTATAAATGGACAGGGGGATGGCATGAGAAGGGTGCTAAGCAAGACGGATATATCGAATGGCGCACTGAGACGCCAGTCGTGATGAATGACTTGGTTTTGCAGGGGCCGCATTTCACGGTCGGAAACCCCTTCGCGCGTCAGCCGAACGAGAACTGTCAGAACAGTAGCGACTACTCAACATGGGATCTCGAAGATCTTTTGCCGTCGGCAATTCCCAGAACCAATTATCAGCGAAGCTGCGATGCCGACGTTTATAAGGCGGGAATTGCGCAGTGGGATGACCGGCCCGCAACCGACTACTGGCGCGTCGCGTGGAGAAATATGACCCAGCCGGGACTTGAGCGGTCATTTCACGCGGCGCTTATTCCCCCCGGTCCTATGCACGTTCACACCGTCTGCTCGTTGGCAATGCGCGGTGCAAGCGGGTTGCTCGAACAGTTCAACCAGGGGCGAGGTACCTCATCTCTACGTAATACGGCGATTGTGGCCGGACTCTGGGCGTCACTCCCGTACGACTATCTGGTGAAGGTGAGCGGTGCGAGCAAAGTCAATACGGAGATGGCTGATCGGCTTCCGGCGCCAGTTGACCATCCGGCGATGGTGTACTTACTGCTTAGATCGTTGCGACTTAACTCGCTTACTCACGCGTATCAGACTTTGTGGGATGGTCTCTACCATAGTGATTTCGCATCTGATAGTTGGACTTCTGCGTTCGCACTGATGCTGGGCCCGTTAGGGGTTGAAGACCGGGAATGGTCGGTCAGCTCTGCTTTGCGCACCGATTTGGAACGCCGCGCCGCTCTGGTTGAGATCGACGCTCTCGCCGCGTTAACGCTGGGGCTCAGTGCCGATCATCTGGCGCTCGTGTTCCTTACGCAGTTCCCGGTGCTCCGAAAATACGAGTACACCATGTTCTTCGATGCGAACGGGCGGAAGATCGCTAAAGATCATCAGACACACGGAGTTCGACAACTTAAGGACGATTACAAACTCCTGCAGGAATGGATGAACGGAAACGACAGTGGAGACCTGCTGGAGCGTTACACGCCGTTCGACCCTGACGAGGATCATGACGAACCGTGGTTCTACAAGCCGGACCGTGAGGCCGAGATGCGCGCTGCCTACGCCGACTTCGAACAGAGACTTGCCGAGGCATGACAGTTCACGAACCCACGTTTCCGTCCCTCCTCGCTGAGGACACGCGTAGCTCGATCGTCGAATATCTGTCGACGACTTTCGCGTTGTCGGACCCTACGGCTCAAGTTGCATTGCGCGGCTTCCTGGCCAGCCCGGAGACCGGAATTTTTCGTGGCCCGTACGTGAAGATCCGAACGCCCTACCAATCCGTTGGCCAGGGTTGGCAGTCCCCGCTTGAATGGCTTCCTGAGGGGTTCAGGCCTTTTCAGCACCAAGCCGAGGCCTTCCAGCGGTTGTCGACGAAGGGCAAGCCTGCGCAGCCCACCATCGTCACAACAGGTACGGGCTCGGGAAAAACCGAGTCGTTCTTGCTTCCAATACTCGATCACGCACGTCGAGCTGCGGCCCGCGGCGAAACGGGCATCAAAGCGATCATCTTGTATCCGATGAACGCTCTCGTGACCGACCAGGCACGCCGGCTGGCCGAGTACATTTACGACGATCCGCGTCTCGCGGATGTGACTGCTGGCGTCTACATCGGCGGCAACGGTAAGCGTCGCCGCCCTACCCAGCACGCTCTGATTGACCACCGAGACACGTTGCGGCAGAACCCTCCCGACATCCTGCTCACCAATTATCGGATGCTCGACCTGCTGTTGTTGCGCGCGGCTGACACAGGCCTATGGTCTGATGCCGCGACCAGCCTTCAATATTTGGTGCTCGACGAGTTCCACACATACGACGGCGCTCAAGGAACTGATGTCTCGATGTTGCTCCGCCGGTTGGGTGCCAAGGTTGGAGTCGCGGGCGAGGGAAGGCCGCTCGGCCGCGTGACGCCGGTCGCCACGTCGGCAACGTTGGGAGGTGGCTCGCGAACGAACGAACTCCGTGCGTTCGCCGAGACCGTCTTCGGGACGCCGTTTGAAGCCGAAGCGCTTGTAACTGAGACCGCGCTGACTGCTGTCGATGTTGTTGGCGACGTTGACTTCACGCTCGAGATCCCGACGGTCGGCGACATCTTGAATACGCCGACACCAGAATCGTCCGACCCTCAATCATGGGTGCCGTTGGCAGAAGCTGTCCTGAACGCGGCAGGTCACCCTGTAAACGGGAAAGGCCCGGATTTCACGGACCCCGTGGTGGTGGGCGAGAGTCTTCGTAGGCATTTCCTCACCAGGGTGGTGATCGACGTACTGGGTGGTCACCCCCGGTCCATCTCAGATGCCGTGACGGGGATCGCGCAAGCGGGCATCCTGCCGTGGGGAGTCCACAACACCTCTCGGCCAGAAGAAGTTCAGGCCGCTTTGTTGAAGTTCCTCGCCTTGCTGTCGGTCGCCCGCGTACAGGATCCGCACGGCACGCTCCGGCCGTTGGTGAATGTCCAGGTACAGGTCTGGGTTCGCGAGGTCAGCAGATTACTTCGCGCCGTGGCTCCGGATCCAGAATTCCACTGGTGGCACGACGGACCCGGCGAGGGGCCGCGGACGTTGCCCGCGGCCTACTGTCGGGTCTGCGGTCGCGCCGGGTGGACGGCAGCGACCACTGAACTCGGCGACAGCCTCTCCGGGGAGCCAGTGGCAGTCTGGCGCAACAGTGCTCGACCGACATCTCGAGCGAAGACGCGGGTGTTGCTCGCTGCTGACGCCACGGAAGACGGAGTTTCGCACCTCGATCCGGAAACTCTCGAACTACAGCCCAAGCCAGGGCATGGGTTGCTGCCGGTGCATGTCTCAGCGACAGGTGAGGACGCAGCGAATGAGGTGTGCCCTTCGTGCGGGGCCCGCAACGCGATCCGATTTGTCGGCTCGAGCGTTGCCACGCTGCTGAGCGTCGGATTGACGACCGAGTTCGGCTCGAGCGTCCTGGCGGATGACGAGAAGAAGACGCTGGTGTTCACCGACTCTGTCCAAGATGCCGCTCACCGGGCGGCATTTATCGAAGGCCGCGCATTCGCGTTCAACTTCCGATCTGCTCTGTTCCGATCGGTGTCCGCCGGCGGATCCGATCTTGCTTCCGTGGCCGAACGTCTCGCTGACAGCACCTCGACCGACGATCTCTATGCCATCACGCCTCCCGACTTCGCTCGCCGCCTAGCGGTCGATGCCGACTGGCTCGACCACGATTCCGGCGGTCGGCTTCGTTCACTCCTCGCAACGCGATTGGCCTTCCAAGCGCATCTGGAGGCGGGACTCAATGCACGCACCGGTCGGACCCTCGAACTTACGTCGGCTCTATCGGTGGAAGTCGATGTCGATCTGACGTCATTCGCCGGCTATAGCCGCGAAGCGCATCAGAATCTCCCGCAGCTCAGCTTGGCCAGCGCACTGCCGACTGGACGTTATGAGCCGTGGTTACTGGGTCTGCTCGATCACCTCCGCGTCAACGGCGGGATAGTTCATCCCTGGCTGCACACCTACATCAAAGAAGAAGGTAAGCGCTGGTCGATCTGGGGCGGGAGTCCCGACGGCATGACGAATTTCCCCCGCGGCCGGCCTGCACCATCGTTCTACACGACGGGCGTCGCCGGCGACAGCGACCTCCAGTCACTCAATCCGCGCGGCGAATCCTGGCTCACTGACTGGACGAAGCGCTGCCTCGCAGTGACGCCGGGCGAGGCGCGAGCGTTGCTCACCGCTGTCGTCGATCAGCTAGCGAACGCCGAAGGACCGCTGCAGCGTCGTGCAGGTGAACGCGGTGCGCACATCTACGGATTGGACGCTGCAGCTGTACTCCTCGACGGCGCCGACGTCGCCCGTCTGGAATGTCCTGTGTGTCATCATGTCCAGCCATCCGCTGCCACCCGCGTAGCGATCAGGGAAGGTGCGCCGTGCCCACGGATGCGGTGCACCGGCCGACTCGGCGCCGTGGAGATCGAGCCCACGAACTTCTATCGCGATCTCTACCGCAGCGGAAGGATCCGCCGCATTGTCAGTGCGGAGCACACCGGGCTCCTGGACCGGGACGAACGAGAACTGGTCGAGGCTCGATTCAAAGATGGTGGTTCTGCCTCGGACCCCAACATCTTGGCGTGCACTCCAACACTCGAACTCGGTATCGATATCGGCGATCTGAGCACAGTTGCCCTCGCCTCGCTGCCGCGGTCGACGGCCAGCTACCTGCAGCGTGTAGGACGTGCAGGGCGATCGACCGGTAACGCCTTCGTGCTCGCCGCCGTCCCCACCTCTCCGCGCGACCTGTATTTCTTCGCAGAGCCGGAACACCTCCTCGCCGGCGAGGTCTTGCCAGCTGGCGCTTACCTCGACGCGACCGAGCTTCTCCAGCGCCAATACTTGGCGTTCTGCCTGGACAGGCTCGCCACGGGAATCATTTCGCTCCCGCAACCCATGCCCGCCAGACTGGCCGAGTGCCTCGACGACGGCATGGCTGCTGGTCACTGGCTGCGATCCGTGGTCGACGAATGCATTGCCCAATCTTCCGAACTCGGTTCTGAGTTCCTGGCGCTCTTCGGCGACCATGTCGGCGAGGACTCCCGCGTAGGACTTCGCATGTTCGCTGATGGCGGTCTCCGTACCGTTGTCGCGGAGACGGCGGCACGGTGGGCGGGTGAGAGCGACGAGATCCGTTCGCGCCGTAATGAGCTGGCGAAGACGATGGACGAGATAGACAAGCACGGACATCTCGGCGATCTCGAGAAAGAAGATCGCAAGCGCTGTGCCGGCGAATTCAAAGCCCTCAGCGATCAGCTCTACGAACGAAGCAAACTCGAGACGTTGACCGGCCTGTCGGGCGTGGGGCTGCTGCCGAACTACAACCTGCTGGACGACTCGACCACTCTCGACGTCCACCTGTGGTGGACGACCGGCACCACACCCGGTGGCAAGCCGCAGGCCGAAGCGCTGGACCTCACCTACGAGCGAGGTAGCTCAACCGCGCTCACCGAACTCGCTCCCGGCGCCTTCTTCTATGCCGGTGGGAAGCGGGTGGAGATCGACGCGGTGGACATCGGCCCGTCGTCCCGACCCCACTGGCTCGCCACTCGCCTGTGCCCTGACTGCGGATGGGGGACAACCGATTCAGCATCGGTGGCTTCATGCCCGCGGTGCCATTCCGCGGCGGTGTCGGACTCCGGCGCCGTGCACGACGTACTCGAACTCCGAAAGGTGTCCGCGGTACATCGTCTCGACGACGTCCTCATCGACGAGGAGGCCGAAGACCGCACACGAACCTTCTTCAGCACGACCACCAGCGTGGACATTGATCCCACGACGATCACCAAGGCGTGGCGACTGAAGAACAAGGCATTCGGCGCCGAGTACGCGCGGACGGCGGTGGTCCGCTCCATCAACACCGGACTCGGCGACGCGCCCGGTGAGGATGTCACCATCGCCAGCGAAACGAAGAACGCCGCCGGCTTCACCACCTGTGCCCACTGCGGCGTCGTCGTACGTCGAGCGTCCGCAACTGCCGATGCCCGTCATCGCGGGTATTGCGCAACGCGTCGCGGCACCGCCGAGAAGTGGACTCGACTGTTGCTCTCCCATGAACTCAGCACGCAGGCAGTTCGGCTACTGCTCCCGGTGTCGTTGCTGCACTTCGAAACAACCCTTGCCTCGTTCAAGGGTGCACTGTTGCTGGGGCTTCGAAAGGACTTCGGTGGAGACCCGCAACACCTCTCGGTGGTCGCCTCGAGCATGACGGACTCGACCGGTGCAATCCGGCGGTTTCTAGTACTTCACGACACCGTTCCGGGTGGCACCGGCTATCTTGACCGCTTCGGCGAGTCAGACCGGCTGAAGCACATCCTCGCCCTTGCGCGAGATGCTCTGACGCAGTGCCCGTGCCGAACCGAGGAGCGCGCCGCATGTCACCGCTGCCTCTATGGAGTGCTTTCGCCGCGCGAGATGCCCAACGCGTCGCGTGCGTCCGCCCTGCGGTTGCTGGACGACTTCCTCTCTGAGTGGGACGTCGAGACCATCCCAACCGTCGCCGGCGTGGACATCGGGAAGGTCCAACTGAGTGAGCTCGAAATCCGGTTTCGTGAGGCACTCAAGATGCACCTTGACCAGCGCGAGGGCGCGTCGTTCGAGGTGTCGATCGGCTCGAACGGGGAGGAGCTCGACATCCGCCTCCCTGGCGACGGCGGCGACCTCCGACGCTGGAGGATGCGCCCACTCGTGAAGGTCGTCGAGCTGGGGGTCGCCACCGAACCCGACTTCATGCTGACTCGCGTGGACGCGCAGACCGCTGACGTCGCGGTCTATCTGGACGGAAAGCAGTTCCACGCCAGTCCAGCGCACAACCGGACGGCCGACGACGCGGTGAAGCGGGACGCGTTGCGTCGCGCGGACAAGCGCGTCTGGTCGATCTCGTGGGACGACGTCGCGGCGTTCGAGGGACTGTCCGCAAAGCTCACCACGCCCGACATGCTTCACCAACATGTCAAGAACGAAGCCGCCGCGTCCCTGTCCGACAATCGCGTCCGCCACATGTGGGATAACCCGATGACCTTCCTGGTCGAGTATCTGTCAGACCCGGACGTAGATGTGTGGGGCGCAGGTGCAGCCGCCACGGTGCTGCAGATGGTCAGCGGATCGGCGAAACACGGAACTGAGCCGCCGGTTCAGACCACGGGAGCCGAACTCGGCGCGACGCTTGTCTCCTTGGCGGAGGGCGACAAGGCCGCCGGGGACGCGAACGGAAACGTGCTCGTCGTCCCGCGCGTTGGGTTGAGTGGCCTTCCGCTCTGGATCTGCGCTGAACCTGAGAACTTCGAACACACCCTGGGGGTGGCAACTGTTCTCGACGATTCTGATTCGGTGGTCGGGGGTCCGATCCACGACGCGAGATGGCGGGACTGGCTGCGGTGGTCGAACATACTGCAGTTCCTCACCATGCCAAAGTTCGCCGACACGATGCCGCGTCGAATGGCTGCCGTCTGGACCATGCAGTCGCTGGGGAAACTGACCGAGCAGCCGTTGCCGCTTGCGGGCGGTGGATCAGGTCGCACCGACTTCGGATTCAATTTGCCCCGGGAGTGGGAGGTGGTGCTCAAGTTCACGGATCCAGTTGCGGCAGATTTGATCTCGTCACTCGCGCGCCGTGGAGTCACCCCGCCCGAGCCTGGATTCGAGATCGGGCCGGACGACTCGGTGTGGCAGGTGGAGATGGCCTGGGAAAGTTCGAAGGTGGCCGTCGTGGTCGATGCGGACGCCGAGCGTGAGAAGTGGCTGTCAGACCATGGATGGACAGTCACGAAGATCGGGGACGTCGCCGACCCGGCGCAGACCGCGGCGGACCTGGACGCATCGATCACGGAAGGAGCGCGATGACGACCCACGTCCTCATCCACAAGCAGTTCGAGGATTCCTACGATCGCCTGGACGGGAGCATCAAGAACAAGGTGCTCAACTTCATGGTGCGGTTGCAGAGAGAGCCCGAATCTCCGGGCCTGGATCTGAAACGCCCCCAGGGTGCACCGAGCTACGTCCGAACGGGGCGGGTCTCGGACAACTTCCGCGCCGTCCTCGTCACGTCCGGAGCCGATGGTGACACCGAGATGTTGTCGCTGATCGCGGTTAAGAAGCACGACGACGCCTACGAACTCGCGAACTCGCTTCGGCTCGAGGTCAACTCGAAGACCGGTGCCGCTGAGGTCTACGAGCCCTCCGTGCTGCAGCGCGCCGTCGACAGCGCCCCCACGACTGCGACGGAGTCCGAACCCACCTTCATGCCGCGTTCCGTGCGTCAGATCGACCTGGAGCGCTTCGGCGTCGAGCCGGAAATTGCCGCCAAGTTGCTCACCGTCGTTGGTGAGGAACCCTTCCTTGCCATCGCAACCGCCCTTCCCGATACGCAGGGGAGTGCGGTCCTCGACCTCGCATTCGGCAAGAGCCCCGACGACGTTTGGCGGGACTACGGGATCGACGACTCCGGTCCGATCGATGTCGACGATGTCGAGAAGGCGTTCCAGCGTCCCATCACGCGTCTCAACTTCACCGCGGCCGCAGCCGACAACGAGGAGGAGCTCCGGGCGGTGCTCGAGGGCGACTTCGCCAAGTGGCGAGTTTGGCTCCATCCGCTCCAGCGGAAGTTGGCGTATCACGATGGGTGGAACGGCCCGTTCCGAGTCACAGGTGGCGCCGGCACCGGAAAGACGGTGACCGCGGTCCATCGCGCCCGTCATCTGGCCGAACGGCTCGATGCCGGCAAATCTCCGTCCAAAGTGCTTCTGACCACCTTCACCACCAACCTCTCTAAGGCGATCGAAGCCCAGCTCGTACAGCTGGCAGGCGCAGATGTCGTGAAGCGCGTCGAGACGTTGAACGTGGATTCTCTCGCCCGCAAGATTTTCGCGGCTACGGATGCGGGACGCGAGATCCTCAAGAACGCGAGAGTGCTTCCGGACTCGGATTCCGGTGTTTCCGAACTCTGGAGGACGGCAGCCAAAGTCGGATCAGAAGATTGGGATGCGGAGTTCCTGGCGGATGAGTGGTCGCTTGTGGTCCTGGGTAACGCGATCGACGACGAGGCGTCTTACCTCCGCGTGGCGAGAAGTGGACGTTCGCGAAGGTTGAGTCGTCCGCAGCGCGCCGACGTGTGGCTTGTCATTGAGCAGTTCCAGAGGCTGATGCGGGCAGAGGGTCGAATCACCTTCACCGAACTCGCCGCGCGCGCCGCGACTGCGCTTGAGAAGGACCAGGGACTTCGGAACCTGTTCGCATACCGCCACGCGGTGATCGACGAGGCGCAAGACCTCCACCCCGCCCACTGGCGGATGCTTCGGGCTCTGGTGGAGCCGGCCACCGACGACCTGTTCATCGTCGGAGACGCGCACCAGCGAATTTACGGCCGACCGACCCCGCTGTCGCGCTACGGCATCGAGACTCGTGGCCGCTCACGGCGCCTCACGATCAACTACCGGACGAGCCGCGAGATCCTGCAGTGGACCCTGAAGGTCGCGGACCCGGACGTCGACGATCTCGACACCGAAGCCGACACGCTCCAGGGCGCGCGATCAGTCTTCGGTGGTCCGGAGCCCGAGACCGCCACCTTCGCGAATGCGGCCGCTGAGAGCGCGGGCATCGTGGAACGCATCCAGCGTTGGCAGGCCGAAGGCGTGAAGAAGGCTGACATCGCCGTGTTCGCCTACGAGAAGAGGCATGTCGACGAGGTGTCGGACGCGCTGCATGCGGCGGGGGTCGAACGCGCTGTCGTCGGGCCCGACACACGCGAGGAGAAGCTGGGTGACGTGGTCCGGGTCATGACCATGCACCGCGCGAAAGGTCTCGAGTACAGAGGGGTGATCCTCAGCCATCTAGGCGCTCGGGACTTCCCCCCGAAACGTGTGGCGCGGCTGACTGGTGAGGCCAAGGGTCGCGAGCTGAAGAAGCTGCGAAGCGTGCTGTACGTCGCAGGATCTCGTGCAAGGGAACGAATGGCCATCACGTCCACTGGAGCGCCGACAGACATCATCGCGAATGCTCATGAAGGAGGTTGAAGGCGGCGCCGTCGAACTCGACGCTGACCAGCTAGCGGTTGTCGAGAAGCCAGCTGAGTCACGGATATTGGTGACCGCTGGCGCAGGCCAAGGGAAGACTGAGGTGGTAGCAGCAAGAATCGATTATCTCGTCGAAGACGAAGGTCTCTCGCCCTCGCTGGAGATCCTCGTGCTGAGCTTCTCGCGAGCTGCGGTCACCGCGGTTCGACGTCGTGCCGCGGACCGGGCCTTAGGTACGCCCAACGTCCGTACGTTCGACGCGTTTGCGTCTTTTCTGCTGGTCGAGAACGACGTTGAACTTCACGGTAGCTTTGACCACCGCATCAGGGAGGCCACGCGTCTTCTTCGTGATCGCGATGACGTAACCGGAATCGACGACCTCCGTCACGTGGTGCTGGACGAGGTGCAGGACCTCGTCGGAGATCGGGCGGAGCTGGTCATCGCGCTGTTCGACAGACTCGATCATGAGGTCGGGTTCACCGCTCTTGGTGATCCGCTGCAGGGGATCTACGACTTCACCCTTGATGACTCCAGAAGCAAGCGGACATCAGAGAAGCTTCGCCACGAGCTGGTCGAGACCTACGGCGCGAACAACATGTCGTTGTCTGCGCACTACCGAGCCCAGGGATCGCGCCCGAAAGATGTTGTCAGACTCGGCAAAAAAATGCGCGCCGAGTCGTCGAACAAGGCCGCCGCGACCCACCTCACCAACATGGCCAACACGCTGCCCCATTCCGGCGTAGTCGCGGACTGGTCGTTCCTCGCAGAACGCGAGGGGACCGCCGCAATTCTGTGTGCCACCAACGGCGAGGTGTTGAGAGTCTCCAGATTGCTCGCTGCTCAGGATATTCGGCATGTGGTTCGCCGAAACGCGCAGGACTTCGGGGCGGCCCGCTGGATAGCAGACGTGTTCGACGGAGTGGCCGGCCCCGAGGTTGCTCGGTCGGACATCGAGTCACGGATCGAAGATCAGCTCGACGGTCTTCTCCAGGAAGAGGCCTGGTTTCGGCTGAAGGCTGCCGAGGCGCGGCCGAGATCGATGAACCAATTGAATCTGCAGCGTATTCGCGGCCTGATCACCAGCGGCGGTCTGCCCCTGAATCTGACCGAACCTGATTCGGTCGACATCGTCGTCTCGACCATCCACCGGGCCAAAGGCCTGGAATTCGACGAGGTTTTTTTCGTCCATCCGGACTGGGTCAACGGTGACCCGGCAGCGTGGGTTCGTCTGCGCCAGCACTATGTCGCTCTGAGCCGAGCGCGACACGAGATCGCAGTGGTCGACCTCCCGCGGGATTACACATGGTTCAAAGAACATGAGGGGCGGCTGCGAGAACACAAGAAGAGCAGGAACGGAAAGCGATACACCCGGGCGTTCGAGGCCAAGCCGTTCGACGCGGTCGTCGTTGATCTTGCGCACCTGAGTTTCGTGCCTGTTGTAGAAATTCAAAACGCGCTCAGGGAGGTCGAACTCGGGACGCCTGTGACCGCGGTGGCAGAGCCGGCGCTCTTTCACGGCGAGGATGTTCCGGTGTTCATCTTGACCTCGGCGTCGGGTGCAGAGATCGGTGTAACCGGGAAGTCATTCGGTCGATACATCAACTACGAGTTCGGGTACCGGTTCAGGGACAAGGGGTGGGAGGGCATCTCTGTCGAGGGCTTACGCCTCACGTCTGTGGAGACGGCGGCCGGGGATCCGCGGGTGACCGAAGCTGCCGGCCTGGGGCCATCCGGTCTCTGGCTGGTTCCGCGTCTAGGCGGTCTGGTCGCACCGGTGGACAAATAGATCGCTCTGAGATGATCGAAACCCACACCTACACCGCCGACGTCGAAGCCACACGGCGCAGGCAGACCGCGTACGACAGCTACATGGCGTCGTCGGTGTTGACTCGCGAACACGAGTTCGTCTGTCGGTCGCAGGCGGCATGCCGGACGCAGGCACGCAATGCCAGTGAAGTGGGTTTCTTCCACCCGGCACAGCTCGGCTTCATAGGCGATCGATTCGACCTCGCCATCGATGGGACACCGTTCCGGATTCTCTGTGTGGGAATGGATCTCGGTGGATCATCCGACCCGCCGTCGCTCATCGACAGGGCCACGCGTGCAGCTGGTCACGACCGGGCTCGCGACCCTGAGGTGCGGGGACACCACCCGCACATGCGTGGAATCGTTCTGGCCCTGCGTTATCTGCTCGGCTTGGGAGTCATGTCGGATGCAGAGGACATTGCTGTGAACGGGGACGTGGCTCACCTGCTCGAGTGCTACGCAGCGGTGAATGCCCGCCTGTGCTCGGCGACGACGACCGAGCGCGGGCGGACGTCGATCGGCACCACGGGGATGACGCACAACTGCTTCCCGCACCTGTCAGCCACCATCGCGATTCTGCAGCCGCATGTCGTGATCGTGCAAGGAGCGAAGATCCGGGACGACTTGCAACGTGTCGTAGGCGGTTCTACAGAACTACAGATCGACAAGGCCAGTCTCGTCAGGGCGTCGATCGACGGGCACCAAACGTCCGTCGCATATTTGACCCATCCGTTGGGACGCCACGACGACCGGATGGGCGCCTGGAATGAGGCGGCTGATCCGTACGTGCATGAGGTGTTGCGGCCTATTCTGCGACGCGCAGTGGAGGTCGTGCGGTTCGGTCGATAATGACGTTACTTTTGCTTGCAGCGGTCGATCAGCTCTGACGCCGTCGAAACCGTGTTCGCAACTGGTCCAACGTTTCGTTGGTCCGGCCCACCCGCCAATCACGCCAACCGTTGCGTGACGTACCGGTGGCTTGTCCGAGTGCCATCGACGGGCTGGTGAATTCGCGCCCGCCGAGCAAAATCTTGCCGCCCGGGCCAATCCGCGCGGTCACGGAGGTGCCTTTTCGAACCTGATCGTGGAAGATCTCATCGCCTTCGGCAAGCAGTCCCGCGTCGATGAGGTCTGCGATCGATTCGCCCGGTGGATTTCGCGTCGATCGCGGAGTGCTCGTTTCGTTCTGGTTTCCAGAGATCAGCGGTCGCTGGCTTCCGACGACTTCGCCAATCTTTTCCAGGAATTGTTTGTCGCCGATCGTCAGCAACTCCACGCCATCTACTTGCGAGATCAGCGTAGCTTCGAGATCCGCCAGTTCGTCGGCTGTCAGTGCCAACGCGTCAACTCGCAGGGCGGTGCCGATCGGGAGGTCCGCCAGACGATCGCGTATGTCGTCGACTGCCTGCCGCGCGACCGACGAAACAGCTGATCGCGCATCGCTGCGGTTCAAGACGGTCTGAGGGTGCGGCCAGCGTCGGCAGAATGCATCAGCGAGAGCTGCGGCGCGGGCCGCGACGGCAGCATCTGAGACCTCTGATAACGCCACGGCATTGACCAGGAATCGGTCCGTGGCAAAAAACGCGCGGCGCTCCTCCCATGCGACGGCGTTCGCGATTCCGCGTGGGCGAGGCGAGGCAACCAATCCCAGGTTTCCGAGCGACCCGCGCAGATTCTCGTTCAGTCCGTCGTCGCCGACGCTGAGCTGCGCGACCTCGAACGAGTCCTGCGGTGGCTCGTCGCCAGTACCCGTCGCGAGCAATAGGCCCGCCTCGCAACCGCGAAGCACGAGCTTGCTGCGCGCGCGGGTGAGGTTCTTGTAGAGCGGACTGGAGATCAGGACTTCGCGCATCTCGTCGTCTGTCGGCCATCGGCCGGACTCAGACGTGTTCGACAGCAAGAACGCTTCGACCATCGGCCCGAACGGAGCTTCGGCGTCACGGAGAGTCTTCAGGAGGTCGAGCAGCATCCTGTTGTAGTTCTTGCTTGTGGAGCGCAGTACGGCGCGGCGAACCAGCCAAGACTCGATGTGCGCGTATGCCGCAGATCGGTCGCCGGAATCGGCATGCTGTTCCAGGTAGAGGACGACAGGGGCGAGCACTGAGGTGTCCAGTGCATCTGCGACCTCCATCAGCTTCTGGTGATCCGCGCCGGCCGACGGCACGATGATGCGTCGGTACGCCTCGCTGTTGGCCGCGATGTCTCGCACTCGTGCGATGAGCTCGTCACGACTGGACTCTGCGGTCAACGTCTTGAACGCTGTGAAGAGCTCAGTCGACAGGATCTCGTTGCCGGTGCACATGGTCAGGTAATGCGCGAAGAACGCATCCAGCCGCGATCGAATGAGTCGCCCCTGTCGGATCTCTTCCCGCCAGAAGTCTGTTTCGAGACGGCGCCAATGGTCGTCGAATACCTGCTCGACGTCGGCGCCGGAACGTTCCAGGAGCTGAAACAGCGAGTTCTTGACCAGGTCGCTGGGGAGCAGCGGCGTCCCACGGTCGTTGAGGCTCTCGAAGATGACCTGCGCATTGTCGGTCGCCGAGAGTTCGATGACCACAAGCTGCAGCCCGGTTCGAAGCACCTTGACCAGAGCGGCGACCCGCTCGGGCTCTGCTCGAGACTCCTCGAGCCATCCCAGACAAGCTTCCAGGAAGTAGTCGTACGCGTCTCGCAGCCGCGAGTCGGCCGGCTCGGAGTCATCGCCGTTCACGATCGATTGAAAGGCGGCACGGTCTCGAAGCGTGGGCCACACCTTGAAGGGCGCGAAGTCCGCATCAGACAGACCCTCGTCATTGCCGGTCAGGGAGCGCAGGACGCGAACGAACTTCGGCGGCACGTCGGTCGTGGTCATCGCGTCCCGGACTGCGCACAGAGCGATCTGAAGCGTTGTGACGCGCTGCTGACCGTCGATGACTTGCCTGACGCTTATTTCCGCCGAATCCTTCTCTGTGGCATCCAGCACGACGGCACCGAGGAAGTGTGGCTCCGCGTTGACATCTGCGGCGAACCGGTCCGCCATCTCGACGATGTCGTTCCAGAGCGGTTCCCAGTTTCGAGTGCGGGTCCACACATAGGGTCGTTGGAAGACCGGGACGACGAGACATTGTTCTCCCTCAAACAACTCTCGCAGAAGAAGGGCTTCGGCCTTCAAATCGATGACTCCGTCGGTGGTGACTGATCTAATCCAAGAGGACGGTATCCGACTGATCGGACAAGGGAGTGGCAATGCGCGGTGTCGCGATCGCACTCCTCACGGAGCTGACCCGCGTAGGGCCTCTGGCTGTCGAGGACCTCGCGGGACGTCTGGGGCAGCCTTCCGCGGCTGTCGAACAAGTACTGGTGGACAACGACTTCGTTTTCGAACCCACCGGGCCCGATCAGATGTGGCGGGTTCTGTCGACCGAGTCCTTCGGAAGGGCCCTGTCCCTGAACCGACCGCTTCGACAATGGCAGGTGGAGGCTCTCCAGAAGTGGTTCCTGAGTGGGCGCGCCGGTGTGGTCGAAGCGGTCACCGGAGCCGGCAAGACCGATGTGGCGCTCGCTGCGATCGTCGAGGCTCGCCGCAGGGGGTTGGCCGCGCTGGTGGTCGTTCCCGATCGGCAAACAGCCGACGCCTGGTTGCGTGCTCTGGCAATCGCTATCCCGTCGTCGATCGTGCACCGTGTGGATGCAGGCACTGGTCCGGTTGATGCGTTTCCGATCTTGGTGGCCGAGTCGTCCATGTTGGGGGACAGGAGATTGCGTTTCGGATCACGGGAGCGGCTACTGGTGGCCGACGAGGTCCACCGGCTCACGGTTGCCGACTACGCGAGTCTCTCGACGATCGGAGCGACCCGGGACAAGCTTGCGCTCACCGCGACCTATGAATGGCCCGACCTTCGCGCAGAGCGGGTTCTCAAGCCGTTTTTCCGCGAGGTGATAGACGGCTGTGACTACCAGCGAGCAGTCAAAGACGGCCTTCTCGATCCCCCCGGAGTGATCAATGTGGGCGTCCACTTCTCGACAACCGAGTCAGACGACTACCGCGCTGCTTCCGACAAGGTCTCCGCCGCAGCGCGTGTCCTGCAAGATGCCGGGGACGGCGCGCCTGACGGCGTGGTCGTCCTGGCGCGAAGGCTCGACGCCGATGCGGCACCCGGGCCGCTGACGGCGACGGCGCGGGCTCTGCTGCATGCAGACCGCGACAGGCGGCTGATCCTCAGCCGATGCGCTCAGAAGGTCTCCGTCGTCGCAACCGTTCGACAAGTGATCCGGAGAACGGGATCGATCGGTGTCTACTTCGACTACAACGGCACCGAGGTCACTGACCGAGCCGAGGTGCCCGCGTTCGGGACCGAGCCGGGTCAGCATCGAGTCGGTGTCATCACCGCTGCACCCAAGACTCGCGCAGCGATGACGTCTCAGATGTCTCGAGTTCTTTCCCTCACGGCTCACACTCCATCATTGTTTGTCTGCGTGTACGTCAACGGGACGATCGAAGACCCCGAGGTCGACTCGCACGCGGTTGATTTCTCCCCGTTGCGCGAGATCGCCGGCGCAGTCAGCGACGTGAGCACCAGCGACGTCGCCGCGACGCTGACAAGTCGAATCTACGAAACGCCGTCTGGTTCGGAACGAGCCGACAAACCGGTCGCTGATAAGGAGGTGCCGCTCGAATCTGCGGACACGTGGTCGGTGACCGATGCGATCTACGACATATTTGACGAGCATCAAGGCTTTCCTCTGTGGAGCGAGGTCAAGGAGCTCCTGCCGGACATCGAAGCGGACCAAGCGCTTCGGGGCGGTGTTGATGGAGTCTCGTGGATGCCTATCGGTGCGGCGATCGTGGGTTCGGGTGGACTGAAGAAAACAAGTCGTTCCGAACGGTTGATCGCACTGGCAGCCCTAGCAGAGTTGTTCGAAGCTCTTGGCCACAAAGACGTCGAACTCAGCGATCTGACCGACACGCTGGTGGGCGAGTCCCGTCTCTTCGAGCGTCTGAAGACGGGCAGGATCACCGAGCTGTGGCGGGCGATGGGAGGACAGCTCGTCGCCCCTCGAGCCCGACAACGTGACCCTTTCGTGGCTGCTGGGGAGGACGTGGCTGGAGCTTTCGCCGAAGCGGATCTGGACCCTGCGCTACGACGCGTACTTGTCGCTTTCACGACAGCGGTCCAGGCGCGCGGTGGGACGGTTCGGGATCTGGGCGGCTCACGCAAGGACGAGGTCGAGGTGACCGATGCGCGCGGTGTCCGTCGCCACGTCCGGCTCGCAACGGACTCAGGCGGTACGTGGAACCTGCCGAGGTCAGAGCTGAACCAGGCCAGTGGCGCTGTGCGCGTGTTCGTGAACCCCCTCAACCACAAGACTTTCTACATATTCACCGCCGCCGAGTTCCGCGAAGTCGCACGTGATTCTGCCAGGAGGTCGTCCGCTCGTCCGCAAGGGAAGGCGAAGTCAAAGTTCGTCAATCTAGAAAAGAGTGCCCTCGTCGCAGGACTCGACCGCTGGGACAAATTGGGAGCGTTGGCATCAGAGGGCGCTGTCCCGAATGTCCGTGATGACCAATCGCCCGAGAGATCCACCCCGGCGAGAGTTCGTGTGACACCAGTGGTCGTCGATTCGCCCCGTCCGACCGGTAAGCCGCGGAATGCACCCGTTCCCCGTGTTCCAAAACCGGCAGCCCCTGAGTCGTCTGGTCATCCCGTCTTCGACAGTGTGGGCCGTGTCCACGTCTCCTTGACGACAGAGGCGGGCACTGTGCGCGGGTTGTTCGACACCGCTACGGGTCATCTGGACGTCTCCGAAGCGCCGGTCGCCAGCAGGTACGGCGGCAAGCAGTTCAGAAACGCTGCGACCGCCAGCGCTGCGATCAGATCGATGTCAGAGCGACGAACCGTCTTCACAGACGGCCTGACCGACTGGCTTGTCGAGGGCACGAATGGCCAGCGTCTTGTTGACTACTTGTCGCCGGAGAGTTGGCTCGTCAAGGTCCCGAGGAAGTAGCCCGTCCTACCAGCTTAGGCCGTCCAGGTGCATCTGATGAGCCTGCGCCACCGTGATCAGCTGGCCCACAGTCAGCCCGCTGGCGTTGATGTAACGGTATATGAACGCAGGATCGAATCTGTTGAAACCGGTGGCCGGCTTGACGATCTTCGACTCGCCGGGCCAGACTTCTTCGGCAAAGTCGAACGCGAACAGGCGCACGTTATCGATTCCCCACGTGACGCGCTCGTTCTGACGATCGGTGGTGCGTCCCGCCTTCGTCGGGATGTTCGCGAACAGGCGCAGCTGATTTCCTTGCAACTGCCAACCAACGGCTGTCGCCAGTTTCGTGTTGCTTCTGCGATAGAAGGTCTCCACGATAGGTTGGGAATTGGTCATCCCTGAGCTGGTGGAACGCGGCTGTGTCGACGGCGTCAACGTTCGAGCAACGTACTGGGCGACGGCATCTGCGCGGAGCTTTCGTAGAGATCCGTATATCTGATTCGCGAACGGATCCGATTGGTTCGAAGGGAAATTCGGAAACACAAGCGATTCCGGTTCGATGGCGGCCATATCCTCCGCAACCGACGAGAGTGTCTCGACAAGCGCGCAATACCGCGCGACCGTGGACCACTCGTATGAGGTCGACGAACTCGGGATTGAGCTGCTCATCAGTTCGGCGACACGGCGGTATGAGACGTAGTGCCAAACGACTGCTGGGTCGCCACGGCGTCCTCTGGACTCGTAGCGACCGTCAGGCCACGACGGATCAGCAAGACTGAGGAGAACCGGTCGTGCGTGTCCCAAACTCTTCATCGAGCGTAGCTTGCCCGAGTACTCATCCAATTGCTCGGTTCGCGGAATGCTGAACACCTTGTTCTCGATGACTACGCCACGCGCCTTGTCGTCGAGGATCAGCAGATCAAATCGGTTCTTTTCTCTTTCTATCCGTGAGATCTGAGACGGGGGGTCGGCCAGCCCGGCCAGCGCCGCCAGCGTTCTCCTGGCGGGTTCTCCCATGGTCTCGAAATACCATGCCAGCAAGTTCGAGTGAAAGAGTTCTCGCGACCCGGGCATGAGTCGTGCAAGCGTGTTGGAGCGAAGCTGCTCGATTGCCACCTGGGTCCGTTCGACCACGGAGTCCGCGCCATTCTGAGCGGTGGTGGCCGCGACACCTACTTCACAGCCGCGCGTCGCGTCTTGCGGCTGTAGGCGACTGGTGAGGGACTCGAGTGGCCTGCCGGGACCACGTCTGCGTGGTTCTGGGCCCTGTTGGGACGCAGTCATGCCGACGACCATGTCACATCCGTCCCAGAAATGCGGAGACACCTGTCGACCGGGTCCGGACACCCGGGGAACCTGGCCCGAGATCTCGACCCGTGCGAGGATCGAAAGATGGCTAATCGCAGACCGACCGGTGTCTTTTGTCTCGAGGGCGAATGGGAGGAGGCATTGGAAAGCCGACTGAGCATGGAGCCTGCCCTGCAGCTCCTGCAGGACAGCGGCGACATTCGACTGGTTCACCGCGACGTTGCGACCGAAGCGGAGTTGCGCTATTACCTGGAGCGACTTTTCAAGAACAAGCGGGCTGGCTTAGACATTCTTTACCTCGGATTTCACGGCAGTTCCCAAACCGTGTACCTAGGCCGGGACGAAGTTTCCATCGGGGATCTTCAGGAAATGCTGGAGGGTCGATGCGACGGGCGGGTGATCCATTTCGGTTCGTGCGGCGTCCTCCGCGCCAGTGATGAGCTACTGAAAGATTTCTGCAAAGTCACCAAAGCTCGTGCAGTGCTAGGTTACACCCGTGATGTTGATTGGGTGGAAGCTGCGGCCTTCGAGCTTCTGCTCGTGAAGCGTCTTGCATGGTCAACGAATATGAAGCCGGTCTATGACTGGTTGACCGCCACCTATCCAGATCTGACCAGCCGTCTCGGCTTCAGGATGGCTCATTCGAAATGGGCGTCAGATCGCAACGTCGCAGTCAGGGCCGCGCGCGATGCGTAAGCTCATGTGGTTTTCGGAACCTTGAGATGGTGGAGTGCCTGCAGATGCAGTGGGCTTGCGATGAGTCACCGCCTCGTTCAGTGCCTGCAGAACCGAACGACCCACGGTTGCCGGCATGGCGACGGCGACACGGAGAACTTGTTCCGCGAGCTGGATCGTGCGGGCGGTCGCAGGTAGGCTCCGGAGTGTTGTTTGCACTGTTATGAGAACGGCAAGAATTCGTGCCGTCGGATTTTGGGAATATGATCAAGCGGTTGTAGACGCATCCCTTCGAAGGTCTCGGAGGTTTTCTATTTTAGAAATGACTTCGCGCTCTTTGCGGTTGGGTTCGCCGTCCACTTTGGCAACGTCGTTTGCAAGCTCGGCAATATCGTCAAAGGTTCCGGACTCGGCTGCGAACATCTTTAAAACATCCGCCTCGGACACCTCGACCAGTTGCGAGAGTTCCTCGTCGATGACTTCGTGCTGATCGCCCACGACTCGAACCAAGTGCCTCATCAAGAGGGCCTCTTCGTCCGATATCTTTCCGTCTGCTTTGATGACAAGCCATGCGACCCACAGTGCCAGCCTTGGATGCGCTGTGCGCATCGAAAGCTTATTTGCAAGCTCGAGTATTTCTGCCTCATTGCGAAACACTACACGGGCGTGGCGGCCCGCCACGAGGGTTGTATATCGATTCACCACCACAGAAGTGGGCACCCCAACCAGTGGGATGCCAATTTTGATGACGTTCCGTTGCAAAAGAAATTTTCCGACAAAGGGAAGTCCTCTTGCCGCATTCAATACGCCCCTGGCGTAGAAGCGTTTGATCAGGGGGCGAATTGCAACCGGAACAGCCTTGACCACGCCTTCGCGAGCTACCTCTCCACCTTTTATGGTGAACGCCACACGTATTAGTTTCCACAGATCATCGGGATCGTCGAGGTCCAACGGAACGCGATAGAGAACCGCGATGTCGTAGGCAAGGTGTAGCTGGAGTCGCGTGATATAGGCGACGTCTATCATCACAGTGACAATTGCGGCCGGTACCGTCGCGGGGGACGCGCCGCCCAAAGACCCTATCGTTGCAGCGATTACCGCAGTGTAAGCGCTTGCGGACAGACCGCCTTCAATTGCGGCGTACCGCGAAGCCATCTTGATTCGTTGATCGACAATGGCGTCTGCGGGGACATTCTTATACTTTGTCTGAAAGTACTTCCAGTCAACTTGTTCGGAGTAGGCGCTCAAAGAAGAAGCAAGCAACTTTGTGAACCAGCCGCCCGACTTGATGTCGTCGCCACTCAATTTCCCTACGAACTCTCGAATTTCCGTACGATCGCGTTCTACAGCTTCGCGGTCTTCGGCATCGATATTCACCAATTTGACACCGTCATCTACCCGTCGACCAACCCTTGCCACGTCGGCTCCTCATCTACCTACTGCGCCTGAGATTTCGCGGGCGATCAGCCCTGCAACAACTCCCACGCTACATAGTGGGCCGCCCGACCGGGCCACCTTGGGATAGGGCGGCTTGCCCGACCGTCCGTCGCCTTCCGCCTTCTGGCGTCATACGTCCCCGGGCGTGGGATTTTCATCGCTCGGGCCGTGGAGCTGTCGGTGGCGATGCCTGCCATTCTCATCTGCATGACCACGCCGCTTCTTTGGACGCACCGCCAGCCGAGACAACCGCAGTGTTGACCTCCTGGCGCCGCTGGCGAGACGCGCTGGCCGCAGCCGCGCGAGCCCGAGCCGCCGGCGATGCAGTGCCGCCGGTCGAAGAGATGATCACCATGCTGCGCACACGGACCGCGGACCGTACTGCCAGGTCTCGAGTCGATGCTCGACGCATGTCAGGTCGCGTGCATGGATGCGGCGCTCGTGGATCAGCCGTAACGCGACCTGTAGGTCCGTGGGTCGGGGGACCTCATATCGGACTTCTCTCCGCTTGGTCGACCCGCCGCCGTCGTTCCGAACGAGTACTCAAGGCCGCGGTCAGAAGCGTGACGATTATCGGGATAATCAACGCTGCTCCCACGAGCAAGATGTAAGGCCAAATCGGTGCCGCGCATGCGACGAGAATGCCTGCGCCGACTTGGCGCACGGGACCTCTTATCAGCAACAGAGCGCACGCCCCGGCGGCGATGCTGATGAACAACCCTCGCGACATCCACTCATTCGGTGCGGTGAGTAGCAGCGCGACAATCACCACCGCTGACGTGGCGATGCCTGTCCACCCGAACCACTTGCGCAGAACCAAGGCCGCCCGTCGGAACGGGTTGCCGCGCGCCGCAACAGCTCGGTCTCGCACTCCTCGGGTTGCGATGGTGACGCCGATCGGGGTCCAGATCAGCCACAACCCGGCGACTCGCCCGGCGAGTGAGCCGTCGGCTCCCGCCACCGCGATCAGTGCCGAAAGTGCCCCCGCGATTACGAACGTGGGGAGGAGCAACATGTCCACTGCGCGCGTCGACAAAAGCGGTGGTGCGGCTGCGGACCGCTCGGGGTCGTCAGATGTCATGCCGGGGGTTCCTTCGGCTGCTGGGGAAAATACAACTCCCCAGGTCTCAGAACACGCCCGTCGGGAGTGACGATGTCGGGGATCCACTTCGGGTCGGACAGTGCAGCCCCGCCCGCCCCGATGTCGTGGTGGCCCTGCAGGTTGATGAGCGGCCCGTAGCTCGAGCCGGTTCCAAAACCCTGCGGATTGTCCAGCGACAGCGTCGCCTCGCGGCCGTCAGGAAACGACTGATACGCCTCGAACCACGGGAAATCGGTGCGCGTACCTCCGATTTGGGCCCCTTGCGCTGTGGGAGTAAAGGTCATGTCCCCGTTGACCGACCATCCTGCAGAGCGGGAGGGGCCCCCGGCTCCAATCGGATCAGCGGCGTCGAAGCGCATTCTCACGGCGCCGTCGTCAGCTTGCTGAACAGAAACATGAGGCTCACCCGCTTCGACGTGGCCGGAGCTACCGTCCGCCTGTTGAACCACAGAGGGATTCTGCCTAAAAACGACGAGACCTCGCTCGTAGTCGATGTAGGCAGCGACTCGTGAGTTCTCAGGATCGAAGTCTTGTTGGAAGTCCCTGTTGTCGCCCTTGTTCCTGCCGGCGGCGTTGTCCATCGAGGGGTCGACGACATCGCGCTGTTTGATGAACTGGTTGGTTCGCACGACTCCCTGACCTGGAACCGGCTTGATCGGAACCGTGACGATGTTCGCGTTGACGCCCTTGCTCTTGGGGTCGTAGCTGTGGGGGTCGAGGACTGCGGCCATACGCCAATCATTCGTGGTGGTCGGATCCTTACCGTAAGTCTTTCGATACGCCGCAACCTGGTTCGCGCGGCGGTCGGCGAGGTTGACGTTGGTGCCCTCACCCTTGGGTGTCAGAGGAATCGAACCGTCGGCCGCGTTGATGGCGGCGGCGAGGTCATCGTCGAAACGCTCGGCGGCGGTGATGATGTCGTTGACTCGTGCCTGCACTTCGTCGATCTCCGCGTAGTAGGTCGCCTTGTCGGCATCGGCCCAGCCGCGCATCACCGGCGGGTCGGGGTCGGTGACCGTTCCGGACACGGAGTCGATGACGAAGCCCTTGGCGTCGGCATCAGCCTGTACTCGGGTTGCTGACGCCTTGAGTTCCACCGCCTCGTTGTAGCAATCGCGTGCTGCCGCAGCGACCTTCCACACCTCGTTGCCGTGGGCGTCGAGGTCGACGCGGGCTCGCCCGGCCGACTTCTTGGCGGCGTCAGCGGCGTCGCCCTGCCACCCTTCGAGGTCGGACAGTTTCTTCACGTGACCATCGAGCGTGGTGCATGTCTGCTGACGAGCATTGCAAGCGGTGAAGATCTCCTGGATCTGCTCTGGGTCGAAGTTGAGGATCTCGCCGAACGCGACCACGTCAGGCTTTGAGGTTCAGCTTCGGTTGGCCGTCGTCGCCGGCCCGATATAGCGCAGTACTCGTGTCGCCGTCGGTGGTCTCGTAGAGCGCCGCACTGGTGTGAAGGCGGGTTCCGTGGTCGTCGATGGCGGAGGTGATGTCGGCGGCGCGAGTCCGCCAGGTGTCGGCCTTCTGCTCCATGGCCGAGCGGGCTTTCCCGAACAGGCCCGCAGCGGCAGCGGTCAGCTGACCGTGCTGGGCAACGAACGCCTCTCCGCCCTCTTCGGCGCCCTGATTGAGCTGACGACCGACGTGACGGAGCGACACGGGATCGACCTCGAGATTGTCCGGCATCTGACCTCCTGACCTGGATGAATCGATACCCTATCGGACGTACGGGACGTGTCGGCGACGATGGCTGTACCTCGGGACCAAATCACGTAGCTCGTACGTTGGTAGAGGAGATGCCGCAGCCAGCGGTGTTCCAAGGAGGTATTGATGACCACGAAGTACGCGAAGACGAGCGAGGCCGTGAGCCGGCTGACGCCCGATCAGTACCGGGTGACTCAGAAGGACGGCACCGAGCCGGCGTTCGCCAACGAGTACTGGGACAATCACGAGCCCGGGATCTACGTCGACGTCGTGTCGGGTGAGCCGCTGTTCTCCTCGACCGACAAGTACGACAGCGGCACCGGTTGGCCGAGCTTCACCAAGCCGATTGAGTCCGACGCGGTGACCACTAAGAGTGACCGCAAACTGCTGATGAAGCGCACCGAGGTCCGCTCTGCGAACGCCGACAGCCACCTGGGCCACGTCTTCGGCGACGGCCCGCGCAGCGAAGGCGGACAGCGATACTGCATGAACTCCGCGGCGATGCGGTTCGTCCCCGTCGACGAGCTCGAAGCCCAGGGCTACGGCGAGTACCGCACCCTGTTCACCACCCCCACCACCACTGAGGAGCACACACGATGAGCACCGACACCGGCCAGGTCACCACCGCCACCGGCACCGAGACCGCCGTTCTGGCGGGCGGCTGCTTCTGGGGCATGGAAGACCTCATCCGTCGCCGCCCGGGCGTGATCTCCACGCGCGTCGGCTACACCGGCGGCACCAACGCCAACGCCACCTACCGCAAGCACCCCGGCCACGCCGAGGCCGTCGAGATCGTGTTCGACCCGTCGCAGACCAGCTACCGCGACCTCCTGGCGTTCTTCTTCCAGGCACACGATCCGACCACCAAGGACCGTCAGGGCAACGACCGCGGCTCGAGCTACCGCTCGGCGATCTTCCCGCAGTCACCCGAGCAGGAGAAGGTGGCGCGCGAGACCATCGCCGACGTCGACGCCTCGGGCCTGTGGCCGGGCAAGGCCGTCACCACGATCGAGCCCGCGGGCCCGTTCTGGCAGGCCGAGCCCGAGCACCAGGACTACCTGATCCGCAACCCCGGTGGTTACACGTGCCACTACGTGCGACCCGACTGGGTGCTGCCCAAGCGCGACGAGGCCAACGCCTGATCCGTCGCATCGGCGATTCGACGACGCCCATCGTTCCCTCCGGAACGGTGGGCGCTGTTGTGTGGCAAGCGACGCGCGCGGCGGCACGAGCCACCTGAAGGTCCTCTGAAGTTCTCGCGGACAAATCCGGCGTTCTCAGGTCCGACTCAGCTTCGCGGGCGAGGTTGGCCGTGCATCACAGCGATGACACGTGAGGAGAACGATGACAATCACCGGACACACCACACTCTGGACCCGACGGGTGGGCGCCGCGGCGGCCATCGCGGTCGGTGTGGGACTGGCCGCGGGGATCCCCGCCGCCACCGCCTCGGCCGCTCCGGCGCAGTGCACCCCGCAGGCTCGCGCGGCCGCTGTCGCGCAGGCCGCACCTGCGATCGCCGGCGTCCTCGCCCGCCACCCGGACCTGGCCGCTGAGCTCGCCCACGTACGCACCCTGCCGAAGGATCAGCGGCGCAACGAGATCCGCGCGTTCCGCAAGACCCACCGCGAGGAGTTCAAGGAACTCCGCCAGGCCCGCACGCCGATCCGCGACCACCACCGGGAGTGCCACCCCAAGAAGTGACACGCCACCGCTGCGCCCGGTCGACCTCCGTCGGCCGGGCGCAGTGCTGTCCACTCAGGCCTCCATCACCTTCTCCGCGGGCAGATCGCCCAGCGGACACTCGGCGACGCCGATGGTGTCGCGGGTGATGGCCTCCACCGCCCGCTGCGTGGCCTCGGCGTCGGTGACCCAGTTGCGGTAGAAGTCGAACGGGCACTCCGCGACCCCCTTGTCGCCGTCGCCGCCGGCGAAGACGCCGGTGTATCCCCGGTGTAGCAGTTTGAACAGATGGTTCTGCGACTGATCGTATTTGCGCGCATCGCGGATGGTCGACAGCGACAGCTGCGCGTACTGGATCCCGTACTCCTCCTCGCCGCATTCGCCGAGGGTGCGCCCGTCGAACCCGATGATCGAGCTGTGGCCGAAGTACGAGTAGACGCCGTCGAAGCCGGTCGCGTTGGCGACCGCGACGTAGCAGTTGTTGGCCCACGCCATCGCCTTGGCCATCAGCACCTGCTGCTCCTTGGCCGGATACATGTAGCCCTGCGGACGCACGATCAGCTCGGCGCCCTTCATCGCGCAGTCGCGCCAGATCTCGGGATAGTTGCCGTCGTCGCAGATGATCAACGAGATCTTCAGACCTTTCGGTCCGTCGCTGACGTAGGTCTGACCACCCGGATACCACCCCTCGATCGGCGTCCACGGCAGGATCTTTCGATACTTCTGCACGATCTCGCCCTCATCGTTGATGAGCACCAACGTGTTGTAGGGCGGCTTGTTCGGGTGGTCCTCGTGCCGCTCACCGGTGATCGAGAAGACGCCCCACGTCTTCGCCTCGCGGCACGCCGCGGAGAAGATGTCGGTCTCGTCGCCGGGGATCACCGACGCCGTCTCGTACATCTCGTCGGAGTCGTACATGATGCCCTGCGTCGAATACTCCGGGAACACAACGAGATCCATGCCCGGTAGACCGCTCTTCATGCCGACCACCATCTGAGCGATGGACTGCGCGTTCGCCAACACCTCGGCGCGGGTGTGCAGCCGCGGCATCTTGTAGTTGACCACCGCCACGCCGACGGTGTCCGGGCTGGAAGAGATGTCTCCGTGTCGCATGTGCGCTCCTGACGAGGCCGTGGATGGACGTGCACCTCACGCTAGAGCGACCGCCATGACCGTGTTGTTACCGCGAGGTTTGCGGTGGGTGAACGACTTTCACCCGCTGCGCACGCGTGGCGACTGCTCTAGGTTCGAGGGGCAGGGAACGGAGGTCGCGATGTCGGGTTATATGAACGAGCGGTTCCGTGCTCTCGACCCGACCGCCGGATTCCGGCTCGGTGACCTGCGCTCGCCCGAGGCACTCGGCGACGGGTTGCGCGCAGCAATCATCGGCCAGGACCATGCCGTCGACGCGGTGGTGCGGGCGATGACCATTGCCGCGGTCGGCCTGCGCGACCCGCGACGACCGATCGCGTCGCTGCTGCTGGTGGGACCCACCGGTGTCGGGAAGACCGAACTCGCTCGCCAAGTGGCGCTGCACGTGCGCGGCAGCGCTGACAACCTCTGCCGCATCGACATGAACTCCCTCGCCCAGGAGCACTATGCGGCGTCGCTGTCGGGGGCGCCGCCCGGGTACGCCGGCTCGAAGGAACAGTTCTCGCTGTTCGACCGCGAGACGGTGGAGGGCACGGTGTCGCGGCCGGGAGTGGTGCTGTTCGACGAGGTGGAGAAGGCGCATCCGACGGTGCTGCGGGCGCTGCTGCAGATCCTCGACACCGGCACCCTGCGCCTGGCGTCGGGGACGTCGACGATCGATTTCCGCAACGCGATCATCCTGCTGACGTCGAACCTCGGCTCGCGCGAGGTGCACGACATGCGGCGGCCGGTTGGTCGCTCACCGGTTCGGCTGGCCGAGTCGGTGCTGCGCCGCGTCCGTGACGGGTCGCGATCGGAACGCGACGTGGTGCTCGATGCGGTGCGCAGCTTCTTCGATCCGGAACTGCTCAATCGCTTCGACGAGATCATCACGTTCACATCTCTCGACGACGGGCACGCGCGTCGTGTGGTCGATGCCGAGGTCGATCAGCTCGTGACGGCACTCGCGGCCCGCGGGGTGAGCGTCACGATCACCGATGCCGCCCGCGTCCACCTCGTCGAGTCGGGTTTCGATCCTCGTTACGGGGCCCGCGCTCTTCACCGCGTGGTCCGCACCGAGCTGATCGCGCCGATCGCCGCGATACTCGCCGCGGATGAGGGACATTCGTGTGCACACGTGATCGTGGATGTGGATGCGACCGGGCTGTCGGTGACGGAGTCACCTGCGCTGGTTCCCACGCCCGACCGATTCTCGTGACAGACGACGACGCCCACCGACCTGGAGGCCGGTGGGCGTCATCGGTGAACCTGTTGCGTATCAGGCGTTCTGGGTCTCCAGCGACGGGTAGTCGGTGTAGCCCTCGGCGCCCGGTGCGTAGAAAGTGGCCTGGTTAGGCTCGGTGAGCTCGGCACCCTGCTTGAGGCGCTCCACAAGGTCGGGGTTGGAGATGTACCAACGGCCGACCACGACGGCGTCGGCGGTGCCGTCGGCGACGAGCTTCTCGAGCTGCGAGAAGTCGGACTCGATGGCGAAGCCGGTGTTGAGCAGGAACGGGACCTTGATCTCGGGACGCAGCGTCTCGAGCACCGGGTCGGTCGGCTCGATGAGGAAGTGCACGTACGCCAGCGGGATGTCGGCGATGGCGCGCAGCAGCTCCTGGTGCACGGGCACGGTGTCGGCCTCGTTCATGCCGTTGGCCTTGTGGCCGGGGCTCAGGCGGATGCCGACCTTGTCGGCGCCGATCTCGTCGACCACAGCCTTCACGATCTCGACGACGATGCGGGCGCGGTTGGCCGGCGAGCCGCCGTATTCATCGGTGCGCTGGTTGCTGTCGTCACCGAGGAACTGGTGCAGCAGGTAGCCGTTCGCTCCGTGGATCTCGACGCCGTCGAGACCCGCGTCGATGGCGCGGCGGGCCGAGCTGCGGAACGCGTCGACGATGCCTGCGATCTCGCTGGTCTCAAGCGCACGCGGCGTCACCAGCGGCACGCTGCCGTTGGGTCCGTGGGCCTTGCCCTCGGCGGCGATGGCCGACGGTGCGACGGGGTCGCCGCCGGGCAGGTCGGGGTGCGCGACGCGACCGACGTGCCAGATCTGCACGAAGATCTGACCGTTCTCGCTGTGCACCGCGTCGGCGATCTCGGACCACTTGGCCTGCTGGGCGTCGTTGTGGATGCCCGGGGTGTTCATGTACGCACCACCGGCGGAGGCGCTCGACTGGGTGGCCTCGGTGATGATCAGTCCGGCACTCGCGCGCTGGCGGTAGTACTCGGTCTGCAGATCGGTGGGCGTGCCGTCGGACTCGGCGCGAAGGCGGGTCAGCGGCGCCATGAACGCGCGATGAGGCGTGTGGATGACACCGGAGTCGAACGGCTTCAGCAACGGTGAATCAGCATTGAGCGTGTAGGTCATGCACGGGTCAACACGCCGGGGGTTCGCGGACAATCCCCGATGCGACGCACGTCACGTTCGTGTGGATCGCAGCGGCCCTGTTCACCGCGTCTCGCCGGTGACCGCCGGAACAATGCTCGCGACGGTATCGAGAAGGGAATCCGAGAGCGGGAGCAGCGCAATCGGCGGGTGGCCAGGTCGGTGATCGGCGACCCACTGAGCTGCGTGCGACATCGCGGTGTCGATGTCGATGTCGACAGACTCCCGCAGGACAATGCCGAGTACCAGCTCCGAGGCCTCCTGGGTTCCGAGGCCCATCTGGAACAGGTAGGCCCGATCGATCTCTGCAGTCGCAGCGACCAGATCGCGGACCACGCGGCGCAGCTCGATCGGAGGCTCCTCGGCGGGCGCGCCGATGAACGTCTGGCTGCCGGCCGGCACCACGCGCTGGAGGCCGTCGCTCGCCATGCGCTGCACTTCAGCCGGCGGGATCATCAACCCCGGCGCGTCATCGGTCGGATTCAGCGACAACACGAGATCGCTCGGCCACTGCTCGGCGAGTTGCCGGCCCGTCAGCATGGCTGCAGGACGGTCCCGAAGATGGGTCAGAATGCGTTCGGGAGTCGTGAACACTGCTGCGCACGAATGTGATCCGTACGCGAAGACGCTCAGCGCCGAGCCACTCTGGTGCGTCTGTTTCACTGGAACCGCCACCTCGGCAGTCTGCAACTCGCGCAGGAAGTCGTCCTGTGACAGTGCTCCCGTGTCGAGCATCGAGACCGCGTCATCGAGGTGCATGTCTCGCCTTTCGTCTGGTTGTTGTGGTGCGGTGGAGACGAGCACGGCGATGCTACTGAAACTGGTAGCTGAACGACCGCGCGATCCAGTGTGCCGCGGGTTGGCGCGGGCCCGGAGTGAGCTCTCGAAGGCGACGTTCTCTGTGACTTGTGCCTCGGCGAGAGCCTTTGCGATCCAGTCGATCTCGTTCTCCACCGACCTGCTCTGCCTGTGTAGCAGGTCGATCATCCCAAGAATCTCTCCGTCCCGTTCTGGGCCGAGTCGCAGGTTCGCTCACACCGCGTTGACACCCGGGGCGCGTGTACGTGTTTTCTGGCGCGTGAACGCATATGCAATTCCCGCGTTCCGACAGATATGACATAGACGCCCGCAGGCTCGGTCGTCATACCGGTCTAGTCGTAGGCTCCGTCGCGTGAGTGCTTCGCCTAATTCACCCGGTAGGTGAACCATCGGGCGATTCATTGTCCGGCGCGCTCGGACAGGCCTGCGTCGTCCTCTTGAAGGCGGCGTGCGACGAAATGCTGCGCCCATCCCAAGTCATGGGGATACCAATCGGTCTCCTGTTCGATCGGCGTGGTTTGCTCGCACAGTGCGTGGATCACACCTGCGACCTCGCGCGCCCTGTGCCGTCCTTACTCGTCCACCATGTCCACCATGTCGATCGTTGGCACCGCACCGACAACATGAGAAGCGTTGGCGAAGGACCACTCGATCTCCCCCGAGATCCCGCTAATCAGCTTCATCGCTTCACGAGCCGCCGGGGAGCGGTAAACCCTCGATGCCGACAGCGTTGAGTTGCTCGAACGTCATTGTGAGGAAGTGGGTCGGACTCGGGAAACGAGAGTCTCCGACGTAGTAACGGTCCGAGGTCTCATCGCTGCCATAGATGAATTTCTTGACAGCGGTGCCCGGGACCGTGTCCATTTCCCGCCAACCCTTCGCCACACCCTTCTTATCGAATTGCGCGGGAAGGCTGGGTAATGAGTGAATGCTGCCTCTCCGGATCGTGTTCATGACGTGGATCGGCAGGACGTACTTTGCTGCGAACTCGAACGTGCCAAACGCTGCGATCTGCTCGCCCAGTGCATCGACTCCGCGTGTGCGGCGATCGCGGCGGAGGCTGTACCCGTCGGCCTCGCGGCTGATGAACAGCAACTCGTACCCGTCGGAATCTTCGGCTCGTGACGGGCCATTGGTGAGGACGATGCGATCATCTTCGATCTGAGGATCCGCGAAGAAGAGACCCTGATGGCCTCGGGGTCGACTGCCGCTCAGTTCGGAGTCAATTCTCCGCCATAAGGCGAGGGCGTCCGTGAATTCCGGCACGCCGGACCAGCCGTCAGCCGTCATATCTGCATCAGTGCACCCTTCAGTTCGGTACCGCGCGTATCAGTTTGTCGACCAGTTGCTCAACTGGAACGGGGACTGCGGAACCCCCCGATGTGTCCACCACGAGCCATTGGAAGCCACCGCCGGGTTTGCCGAAAGCTGGTGCGATTGGTCCACTCCGAACCTCCCAGCCCGGCACGGAGTCTCCGGTTCCTTCGTAGCGATAATACGGAGCCGATTTGCCCGGGCACAGAGCGCGCTCGCCATAACTATCTCCCTGCCGACCGAGAAACTCGCCCCGCTCACCGCCGATGCGGTCGATCTGGGTCCCGCTCGGGATCGAGTGAGAGGTGCTGGGCGGCCCGTCGAAGCCTGATTCCTTGGGATACTGCCAACCACCATCTTCTTTGTTCCAGTATTTCTCCACGATCTGAGTCGGGGAGTCGTGTGCGTAAGGGTTGTTTCGCAGAGCATCCTCCGCCGTCTGTCTTGGTACACCATTGGCGACCAGATCATCGTGCAACTTTTGTGGGTTTAGCGCCCTGTCGAGTTCAGGGTGGGCCCACTCGGGTAACGAGGACTTCGCACGGGCAAGATCGTCCGCGAAGGCTTGGCCAGACCGTGCTGCGCTTGTCTCTGTTCTGGCGGCGAGGCCGACCTTCTTCACCGCGCCCTCGGCCAGCGGCTTGAGCTTGCCCAAGACGTCGAGCGCTCGCGCGGCACCCGCTCGCACACTGGCCGCCACAGCGCGGGCGGCCTCGATCAACACCTCGATGACTCGGCGGATCTTTGCCGCCGCGCTGGCGATTCGGGCTGCGACCGCCGCTTGGGCGGCGATCTCGTCGAGACCCGCTGTGAAGAACGCGAGCGCGGCGCCGCCGGCCTCGATGGCTGCGGTCTCGACGATCAGTTCCTTCAGCGTGGAGATGATCTCGTGGTGCGCCTCGTCGAGGTGCGCCGCGTACTCCGAGCACGATGCGCCGATCTGTGTGAACACCGATGACAGCTCGCGAAGATGGTTGCCGGTGTCGGTACACGCCTGTGCGGCGGCCGCGGCCTCGGGGCTCTTCTGGGCCGCCACCGCCGAAGCGGCAGCGCTGGTGGGGGCAGCGGCTGACTCCAGCTGCGCTGCAGCCGCTTTCCAAGCGCCGTCGGCGGCATGCAGACGGTCCTGATGACCGTTGGGCCAGACGTAGCCGACGACACCCTCGACGAGTGACCAGCCCGGAGGTTCGCCACCACCGCCACCACCGCCGCCCGCGGCCGAAGGCGGAGACGGCGCCGACATCGTCGGGGGAGTGGGGGCACCGGGAAGCCCACTGTCGCCGCCGCCGATGGTCGCCGATGCATCGGCGTGCGCGTGATTCTCGCCGGTGGCATGCAGGCGGGTGGCCACATTTCCTGAGGCGCCAACCGCCGCCGCCGCAGCCTGAAGTGCCGCTCGAGCGCCATCGTCATAGCTGTTCGACCATTCGACACCGGCGTTGTCGGAGCCACCCATCCCCGACGACGCGCCCAACTCACCGGCGAGAGAACCGATCGCAGCATGTGCCGATCGGGCCACCTCGGACATGTTCGAGGCGGCCTGCGCATACTGCGCCGGGTCGACGACGAGAGTGGGCACCTACCCCCACATCTCCGTGTTCGCCGTGACCGCAGCGGTGTAGTTCGTGTGCGCGGTGTCGCCGGCCTTGCGGAGATCGGCCACCGCCGAACGCATCTCGGCCGCACCCCTTGTCCAGCGGTCGTGGGCTGCGCGCTGGGCGTCGGCGGCCTCGCCGGTCCAGGTGGTGTGCAAGGAGGCGACGGTCTTGTCGACGTCGGAACAGACCGACTCGGCGTCGGAATCGAAGCGCGCCATCGCGGAGACGATGTCGGCGAGTTCGTCGGTGTTGACCGTGAACGGTTGCGCCATCAGAAGTCCAGGTTGAGCAGTGCCGAACCACTGGCCCCGATGGACGATGCGTTCGACGACTCCTGGTCGGCGTAGCGGCTCGCGCTCGAGGCGAGCAACGACGACGTCGAGTCGAGACCGCCGACGACGTCTTTCGCGCCGTGCAGCCATTGCTCCCAGTCTTTGCGGAACGCGTCGGCGGCCTGTCCCTTCCACCCACCGTTCAGCAGTCCTTCGACGCGTTCGGTCAGCGAGCGGACACGGTCGTCGAGGTTGTCTGCTGCTGCGCGAACGCTCTGCGAAGCGCGACGGACCTCGTCGGTCGACACCTTCAGTTCGGACATCGGGCCTCTTCTCGCGTCTGCCGGGCATACGTGCGAATCGTGTACGGAGAATACGGTATGCAAGGCGAAGGAGCGACCCTGACCTGCGGCGATTCAGGCAAACCGGACGCAACTCGTCTGGTCTGGACCGCGACACCGCGCGTACTGCGTGCCGTGGGCCGGAGCCACCTCGAATCCGAGAGGATCCGGGTAATCTCTCGGGTCGTGACGACTGACTGGCGCGAAGACCTGGTCGCGACCCTGCGGGGTCTCATCACCGATGCCCATGGCGATATCAAAGAGGAGATCAAGTGGCGCAAGCCCTCGAATCCCGATGGCGTGCCCACATTCTCGTGCGACGGTCTCCTCTGCACGGTCGAGACCTACAAGGACAAGGTGAAGGTGACCTTTGCGAAGGGCGCGTCGCTGCCTGATCCGGCGAAGCTGTTCAACGCGAGTCTCGACGCCGGGACCCGCCGTGCCATCGACATCAAGGCCGCCGACGCCCTCGATCAGGCCGCGTTCGGTGCGTTGATCCAGGCTGCGGTGGCGCACAACCGCAGCTGACCTGAGATCAGCTCAGAGCAACGCCGACACCAGTCGGCCGGCCTCCAGTGACAGCGGGTCGTCGTAGAGGGCGGCCAGGGCGTCGCGCAAGCGGACGACGTACTCGGTGGTGGCCTCGTCGGGCGTGGTGAAGACCGGACGGTCGTAACCGTCGGGATTGATGCTCGCAGTGGTCATGGTCGGACCTCGAATCGCTCGTCGAACGCCGTCGATGATGCAGCCCGGCGGCGTGAGTGGGCAGATCGCTTTCCGTCCGACGCCGTCGTGGGCAAGCGTCGGGAATGTTCCCGACGGTAACGAAGTCCAGGTCAGGCCGCAAAGGGATACGCGCCCGGCGCGCTCAGAGTCCCGGGTGACCGGTGTCCTCGGGCGGCACCGGGTCGGGCTCGTCGGACACCCCGCGCGTCACCATCTGGATGATCACCAACGGCGGATCGGAGCCGTCGACCACCTCGCCGGCCGCATCGACCACGAGCCACCCGCCGTCGAGAAGTCGCAACCGGATGCCGTCGAGTGCTGCTCGACGCTCGGTTCCGCTGAACACGCCGCTCGCGACCTCGAAGATGCGTCGCACGTCGTCGGGATGCGGCGCGTCGCGGTTGTCGCGGCGCCCCTTCCACGCGACGCCGCCGGGCGGATCGGTGAGCCAGCGCAGCACCCGCATCTTCTCCACGTCCATCACCACCACGTGGATGTTCGACACCCGCGCGATCGAGTTCATCGCCAGCGATTCGACCCGCGTGGTGACCGGCAGGTTCGGTGCTTCGAAGATCACCCCCGACAACGACGTCGGGCTCGTCGGCAGCATGCTCGTCGACACCCGCGTCGAGTCGCTGGAACCCGGTCGCAGCGTCGCGGTTCCCGTCCATGGGCCACGGTCGGGGACGAGCAGCGTCTGCACCAGCCCGATGGTGTCGTCGACCTCCACGAATCGCAGTGCATCAGCGCTGAGCACTGTCGACGGTTCGGTGCCCGTGACCTGTCGGCCGACCAGCGCCGCCGATTCGGCGGGGACGCAGAAGCGGCGTTCGCCTGAGTCCCAGGTGAAGGCGGCGGCCGCGGGCGGCTGCGAGGTCTCCGAATCGGCCGCGACCCAGGCCGCGGCGACCTCGAGGGTGGTGCCCGGCACCGGTACACACCGGACGGCGTCGACGACCAACTCAGCGGGCTTCTCCGCGCGGGACACCCGCGCCCACCGGTCGAGTTCCGTCGACACCGACCGCGCGCGGCGGGCGCCGAGCTGTTCGGTCAGCGCGCGACTCAGCGACGTCCGTGCCCGCGGCAGCCCGTCGCGGCTGAGCACGGCCGGACGTCCCGGCTCGCGGAGATCCGCCAGCACCCAGTCGACATTCGCCATAGGAAAGAAAATACGTGAGTCTCGGCAAGGACTCGGGATGCGGTCGGTCATCGGTACGGCACAATCGGAACGCGTGACGCCCCAGGCACCCCTCGAGGTTCGCACCGCCCACTCGACCACCGAACTCGATGCCTGCGCGGCTACCCTGGCCCCGGCGTTCGCCGACGACCCGCTGATGTCGTTCATCTGGACACGGGCCGAGCAGCGGCACGCGGCGCTCCCGCGATACTTCACGGCGACACTGCGATACGAACACAGCCGCATCGGCGTGGTCGATTACATCGCCGACGACACCGGGCAGCCGATCGCGGTCGCGGCGTGGGACGGCCCCGACCGCGGTGGCACGGTCGCCGGTCTGGCCCGCACAGTGCGTGCCGCGCCCCGAACGCTCACAGCACTCCGCGGTCGGGTGGGCGCCGGTCTCGATGTGCGACGCCGTCTCGACGCCCACGCGCCGCCCGAACGACACTGGACGCTGGTGAACCTCGGCGTCACACCGACCGCGCAGAAACGGGGACTCTCGCGTGTCCTGATCAACCATCGCCTCGCCATCATCGACGCCGCCGCGCACCCCGCGCACCTGGTGTGCACCCGCGCTGAGAACGTCGCGCTGTATCGACGATTCGGGTTCACGGTGGCCGACGAGTTCGCCCTCGCCGACGGGACACCGCTGTGGTCGATGGATCGCCCACCCGCACAGCGGTGATCGGCGGTCACCACTCGTGGCCGCAGGCCCCGCAGTGGCGGGTCGGGTCGTCGCCCATCACAACGCACCCCGCGGCGATCGTGCCGTAGGGCGGGGGCCCCACCGGCATGCCCCGCAGCACCCAGAACGTGCGCTGCTCATGACAGGCAGGGCACGCCGGCCGGTTGCTGAACATCAACTCGTCGAAGCTCGGCCCGAGCGGCTGGTGCACGATGTCGTGGCAGCTCGGACACAGAGCGACATCGCGGAGGTCGCCGAACGGCTCGTCGACCATCCGTTGTCGTTGCAGACGCGGACCGGTCTTCCGGGCCCACTCGCGACCACACCCGTTGCATCCCCACGAACTGTCCATCGAGTCCACACCCATCGTGTCGACATCGGCACAGGGCGACGGGAGCGCGAACCACGGGGTGGGTGAGGTGTTCTCGGCCGCGATCGCGGCGATCACCGCTGCGCCCTCGGTGCGATGCAGCGACCGCGGTTCGACGGTGACCGCAGTACCTGCGCGTCGGGTGATCGCGGCCGCGGCCAGCGGCGTGGACACCCGGGGCTCGGCGGTGTCGAGATCCCGGTCGTCCTCGTCGTTCCCCATGCGCAGCACCGACACCCCCAGGACCGCGGCTTCGCGTCCCTGCACCACGGTGACGACGGTGTCGCCGTCGGCGACGTCGTCGGGGAAGGTCCACCAGGTCTCGTCGGTGGTGCGTCCGGATCCGTGGCTGTCGATCGACTGCCACGGCGCGGCGAACACGATGTGCACAGGCCGGTGGGGATCGACGGTGGGCTGGGTGCTGATGGCTGGGCTCCTCGGGGTGGGCTGCTGGTCTGGGCCTCGGGGCGCCGACGATACGGCCGAGGTCCGACAAACTGCCCTGTGAGAGTGTGAGTCGATGAAGCCGTTCTTCGAGGTCATCTCCCACGATGGTGAGGTCGCCTACCGCGCCAACGATCACGCCCAGAGCGCCTGGGGTGACGACCACGTCGCCGGGCCCGCGGTGGTCGGTCTGCTCGCGCAGGTCCTCGAGGACGAACAGCACGTCGACGGGTTCATGCCGGCGCGCACCACCTTCGAACTGCTGCGAGCGTTCAAGACCGCACCCACCGTCGTGCGCACCGAGGAGATCCGCACCGGCTCGCGCATCAAGGTCGCCCGCGCCGAGGCGTTCCAGAACGACACCCTCGTCGCCACCGCGATGTACGTGCAGTACCGCATGTCGCAGAACGCGCCCGGCGACCGGTGGCGTGCCGACGCCACCGTGCCCGCGCCGCCCGTGGACACCGAACCCGACGCCGTCACCTGGTACCACTCCGACGCGACCGGATGGACCAGCGAACTCGAGAAGCACCTCGACGCCGACCGCAGCACCGCGTGGTGGAACGTACTCCCGATGACCCCCGACCGCCTGCCGAGCCCCTACGTCCGGGCCGTCACCACCGCCGAATGGACCAGTCTCGTGACCAATCTGGGGACCGAGTGGGTCGGGTACATCAATGGTGATCTCACCGTCGCGCTGTCGCGACTGCCCGAGGGGGACTGGGTGGGTGTGCGCGAGGACTCCCACATCGACACCGCGGGCATCGCCGTCGGCACCACCACGATCTACGACCGCCACGGACCCATCGGGTCGGGAATGGTGACCGCGCTCAACAACACCCGGGCGTTCTCGTGATGCCACGTCCGGTCGCGGCGTTCCTCGATGTCAACGACACCCTGTCCGACCTCGCCTCGGTCGGTGGCGCGTTCGAGGCCGCCGGCCTCGCCGCCGCCGATGTCCGCACCTGGTATCTCTCGGTGCTCCGTGACGGTTTCGCGGCAACAGTGCTCGGCGACAACGCCTCCTACGCGGCGATCGGCGCCGACGTCGCACGATCGATGATCCACGCCGCCGATCCGAACCGGTCCGACGCCGATCTCGACGCCGCGGCGCAGTCGATCATGACGGCCATGGTCGCCGCGCGACCACACGACGATGTCGTACCCGGGATCATTGCGTTGGCGCAGACCGGTGTCCGCGTGATCACCCTGAGCAACGGGTCGACCGATGTCGCACGAAAACTGTTGGGCGACACACCGGCCGGCGAGTTGATCGACTCGTACCTCTCGGCCAACGACGCCGGCGGGTGGAAGCCGTCCGCGGCCGCGTATCGACACGGGTTGCGGTCAGCCGGTGTCGCCAACATCGAGGCGCTGATGGTCGCGGTGCACCCCTGGGATCTCGAGGGCGCCCGCCGCGTCGGCATGCGCACCGCGTGGATCAACCGCACCGGCGCAACGTATCCCGCGCACTTCGGCACCCCCGACATCGAAGTGGCGTCGTTCGTCGACCTCGCCGATCGCCTCTGACAGAACGCGCCGAGTCGGTCGTCAGACCGCAGGCGGGCGCCGCTGGTCGGGCGGGGTGTCGCGTCGCGGTCGATCATGGCCCCGCATCGTGCGCAGTGCTCGGGTCATCAGCGCGATCGTCTGGCGCCAGACCTGCGCCTCGTCGCGACAGGCCTTCGCCTCGTCGACATCGCCCTCGGCCGTGGCCCATTCCGCCGAGGCGGTCAGGGAGCGCACCTGCTTCAGGCAGAACCTGGCGTAGGTCATTGCTCGCCGGCGGTTGTCGTCGCACAGCCCCATCACCGTCTCCGGCGTCGGCGGCGGACCGTAGCGGGCGAGGTGGTGCAACCGCGCCAGGGCGGGAGGTATGGCCCCGGGCTCGAGGGCAGGTGTCGGCGATCTCATCGCCGACACCGCGGTCTCGATCGTCGGGACGTCGTCGGTGAGGAATTCGATCCATGTGCCCAGCGCGGCAACCAGATTTGCGGGATGGAACGTCGCGCATCCCACACGCAGCGTCGCGTACATGTGGGTGTCGATGAGACGGAGTCCCACGCGGGGCCACCGGGCGGCGTGCGTGGCGAGGTAGAGCGCCGCACCCGCGACATCGGGCAGATCGTCGACGATGCACGCGAAGAACTCGAGGTCCGGTTCGTCGTCGCACACGCGCAGCCACGTCCCGATCCTCTCGACGGGGACCTGGATGTCGCCGTCGGAATCGACCACCACGGCATGATCGGACACCTCGGAGAGTGCGTCGACGGCCAGGGCCCGGAGTTGGTCCTTCGTGCGCACCACGACGCCGACGGCGATCTCGGACTCGCGGGGGACCGGGGTGGGATCGCCGACGAGGAAGCCGGGGTGCAGGACCTCCCAGATCTCCCGCAGCGCGGTCTGCGCCTGTAGGGCGAGGGCGTCGACCTCGCGACGACCGCACTCGATGACGTGGCGGCCCTTCGCACCACGCAGCCACCGCCATCCGGCCGTCTCGAGTCGCTGCACCTGATCGAGGTGGCAGTCGGGGGTGGTGTGCAGATCGGCGGCGTCGATGGTGCACCGCACGCGATGACGGGAGGTCACCGTGAACGTGAGCCGACCGTGGGGGCCATCGGGCAGCTCACGCGTCGACTGCACGACCTCGAGTTCGTCACCCCGCTGCAGCCGGGACAGCCGATCGGCGAGATCGATGCGGAACGTGCGCCACGCGGACTCGACGGCGGTGTCGTAATCGAGTTCGTCCACGCCTGCCTCCTCCCGTCGTGTCCCGCCGATGGTCGGCCGCGGATCGTCGGGCAAGAGTACGACCGCGCTACGACAGGTCAGGCCGGACGCACCGGCGACGGGTAGTCGGGCAGATCGATCTTGTCGGCGGGCGGCGAGGAGAAGCGCGCGGCGATCGATTGGACGGGCTTCGAGGCGGCCACACCCGCGGCCGCGTTGAGCACACGGACACCCAGGCGCGACCTCGGGTTCGCGACCCGCGGCGTGCCCGGCGGAAGCTTCTGGGCCTGGTCGACATAGGGCCGCATGATCGACTCGTACCGGCTCAGCGCATCGCCGCCGGCGATGATCTCGTGGGCCAGCACATACGCACCGACCAGCGACAGGCTCGTCCCCATGCCGCTGACCGGGGACGCGCAGTACGCCGAATCCCCCAGCAGCACAACGCGCCCGTGTCCCCACCGCGGGAGTCGCACCTGGCCGATGCCCTCGAAGTAGAAGTCGTCGGCGGCGTCCATGCCGTCGAGCACACGGGGGATCTCCCACCCCGCGTCGGCGTAACGCCTGCGCAGCTCGGCCTTCTGTCCGTCGATGTCGAGGGCGTCGAGGCCGCGGTCGTCGGTCATGAACGACAACGCCGCCCGGGTGGTCCCGTGCGTGTCGGGTCGGATCAGCGCCGAGCGACTGCCCGGGAACGAGCACCACGAGGCCCACTGCGTGTCGGATGCGGCCCGCGGGATCGTGAAGTACGAGGTGTACATGCCCAGCGACCGGATCGCGTCGGAGTCGTCGACGACGAGTCGTCGTGTGCGCGAACGCATCCCCTCGGCGATGATGACGTGGTCGAACGTGCGGGCCGTGGCGTTCGCGAACGTGACGTGGACCGCGGTGCCGTCGTCGTCGAGGTCGGTGATGGTGTCGCCGAAGACGGTCTCGGCGCCGGCGGCGGTGGCCGCGTCGAACACGATGCGCGCGAGGTCGCCGCGCAGGATCTCGAGCTCGGCGGTCGGTCCGTTGCCGTCGGCGAAGTCCGAGGCCGCGAACGCCGCCTTCACGTTCCCGCGGGTGTCGACGAACTGCAGGCCCTCCTCGCCGGTGCCGCCGGCACGGATCAGGTCCTCGACACCCATGCGTCGCGCGACCGTGCGGCCGGCGCCGCGGACGTCGACCGATTGACCGCCGGGGCGGAGTTCGGCGAAGCGTTCCACCATGGTCACCTCGAACCCGGCGCGCGCCAGCCAGTAGGCCGCGGTGGGTCCGGCGATGGAGGCGCCGGAGATCAATACTGTGGTCATCGCCCTCGTCCTGACGTCGGCTAGTAAGCTTCTCGATGAAGTAACTTCACAATCAAGGTATCTAGGGCGGGCGAGACTGTCAACGTGGACGAACGGAGGTGGTGATGGGCGAGGGCACCGGCGGTCACCGCGAGCGACTGCTCGACGGATTGCAGAGGTATGGGGCCGATTTCAACCAGTTCGGACGTCGCTTCGCCGATTCACTCGGCCTGCACACCACCGATGCCGAGGCCCTCATCGACATCGTCTACTTCGAGGACCAGGGCACGCCGCTGTCACCGGCTCGGCTCGCCGAGCGCATCAACCTGACGTCGGGGGCGACGACGTCGCTGCTGAACCGTCTGGAGGCCGCGGGCCACATCGTGCGCACGCGTGAGCATTCCGATCGCCGGGTGGTCACCCTGCGCAGCGGCCGGTCGGTGCACGACCACGCCGACGCGTTTTTCGGCCCGCTCGGCGAGAGCATCGACGAGATGATGGCCGACTATACGCCCGAGATGCTCGAGCAGTTCGAGCTGTTCCTCGCCGATCTGCACCGCACGATGATCGAGCACATCGAACGCCGCGATCGCAGCTGATCGGTCGACCCGACGGGCGCGTTGGGCGCGTCCGATCAGTGTCGTTGCGCGACAGCGCGATCCTCGCGCAGTGCGGTCTCGGCCATCACGGCCTCGCCCTCGACTGCGGGGACCTCGGTGACCGCGCGCTCGGCGGCGGCGCGTTCGTGCGATTCGGGCTGTTGCTCCTCGGTGTCGGCGTCGGTCAGCGCACCGTGCACCGTCGACAGCACCACCGCGGCGACGAGGACGGCAGCGGCGCCGAGGATGAACGGCACGTGATCGTTGTAGTGCTCGACGAGTTTGCCGGCCGCGAACGGCGCGAGGCCGCCGCCGATGAAGCGCACGAAGCCGTAGGTGGCCGAGGCGACCGACCGCTGTACCGGCGCGATGCTCATCACCGCGGTGGTGACGAGGGTGTTGTTGAGTCCCACGAAGATTCCCGAGGCGATGGTCGCGCCGATGACGACGGCCTGACTGCCCGACCAGATGCCGATGACCAGGCAGGCCAGCGCCATGCCGACGAGCGCGCCGTAGAGGGTCTTCGGGGTGCCGAAGCGGGACTTGAGGACCGGGGCGCCGAACACGGCGAAGATCGCGACCAGGATGCCCCAGCAGAAGAACACCGCGCCCAACTTCAGGGCCGACAGGTTCATGAGGAACGGCGCGTAGCCGAGGATGGTGAAGAAGCCCCAGTTGTACAGCAGGCCGGTCACACTCGTCGTCGCGAGACTGCGGTGCCGCAGGGCTCGGATGGGTTCGAGGATCGACGACTTCTCGGCCGGTTTGGGCGTCGACGGGACGAAGGCGATGGTGGCGACCAGTCGAGGCGCTCTTGTGCGCGGCTCGAGCGGTGGACCAGATCCGCGCGCTCGAAACGGCGTGGAGTTCGGTGACGGCTTCGCTCCGCGACGACGCGTGGGTCGCTCTCGCAGATGATCCCGTGCGGTGGTCGAACGAGTTCGTGGCCGAGCGCATCGAGTCTCCGGTGGTCGCCAGGCCCGGTCGCGAGATGAGCGACACCCCCCACTCGCGGTACCTGAGCTTTTGCCTCGATGACCGGGATGTTCCGGCGCGCCGATCACAGATCTCCGGAGAGTGGCTTCCGGGCCTGACGTTCGATCGCATCGAACGCGCGGTCGCGGGCATGTCTGACGAGTCGATCATCGACTGTGCCTCACGATGGCGTTACTTCGCCGCGGTTCTCGACCGCTCGGTGGACCCCGTCGCCGACCTGCTCGATGCTCGCTGTGTCGGAGATGTGTCGGTGGAGTCGACCGGACTCGTCTCCATCACCGAGATCTCGAAACAGGTTGCTGCGCAATGGCGGATCATCGGTGACGCACTGCATTGTTTCGGCCTGGGAGTTCGCGGCGCGAGTGCTGCGGTCGCCGGTCTCGCCGCCGATCGCGCTGCGGCAATCGCGCAGTTCGCAAGCCATTTCGACCTGCTCGCCCAGCAGCCGATGGTGATGGAGACCTTCGAGCGTCGATCTCGGGCGGTGTTCGACGAGCACTACTCCGCCGGACTCTTCGCCTTCGCCGCGGGGATGCGAAGCGCCGGTGACCCCACTGTGGCGTTGTGCACAGACCTGTCCGGTGAGCGCGATGACTGAATCGTCGGCCTGGAAGATGTCAACCGAAGAGTTCGTAGCACTCTGGGAGACGCAGAGGGGTGCCGCCTTCCCCGTCGAGCTGGCCCCGATGGGGACGACCGAGTACGCCGACGCCGACGAAGAACATCTGGCTCGTCAGGCCACTCTCCAGCATCTGATGGGCGAGATGAACTCCGCCAAGCGTGAGGCGATGAGTGCGCTGACCCGCCCGCGCTACACGATCGCGATCTCCGGCCTGGATGCCCGTAAACCGCTGCAGGACACGAGTCACCACATCGGGATCGTCAGCGCGTGGGGTGGCAGCGGCGACGTGGCGTTCACGGCTCGGCAGCGACCGGGTCCGTCGGCTGCCAGGGGCGGTGCGGTCGAGGTGACACGACACGTCTTGACGAGGTGGAGCGCAGATCTCGTGCGAATGCTGCCGCGCCCCAGTGGCGCGGGTCGTCTACCGCGGGACATGGACGTCGCATTCGACGAGATCCCGGTCGAGTTCGGGACACTGCGGAAGGTTTCCCCCTCCGTGTCGACAGCGACAGCCGCCGCATCGTTCGCGCACCGATCGCCCACCACCTGTGGATCGATTCGGGTTCAGGTCGGCTCCGAGGCCGATGGGCGTCGGCCGACGACAACGATGCTGCATTATCGGGATGTCGCCGACGACGGTCGCTATCTGCTGGTGGAGGATTCGCCCGGCTCGGCTGCAGGTGTGGACGATGCGACGATGGCCTCTGCGATCAATCGAGTGATCAATGCGGCAAAGAGAGTTCATGATTCACGCGTGGGTGCGGGATGGGAGTGACGATGAATGGCGGTCGGGGCAAGATCACGGTGGCAAGTCTGGCGGCGGTGGTGGCCGTGGTGGCGAGCGCCTGTGGTGGCGGGGATCCGGGCGGGTCAGCTGCTTCGTCGGTGGCGCCGTCGGTGGCAGGCGTGTCGTCTGTGCCGGTACCTGCCGGCGTGGCCAAGGACTCTGTACTCGACCTCAACTCGACCAAGGACATGACCGGCGTCGTCACCACGGTCCCGATCGGCGAAAGCCCCTACGACGAGAACATGCCGGATATTTGTCCGTTTATTCCGCAATCAGCGATGGACCAGTTGGGAATGGGGCTGAAAGAAAAGAGTTTTTCTGGACGAAAGCTAGTTACACAGTCTTGTATCCTGAGCCGTCCGGGCGTTACTCAATACGATGAACAGTATGACGCGACTATCTCCGTAAACAACTTCGCAGAGTACAAGACCAACCCTCGTTTTGTCTTTGTGCGAGAGAATTTTCAGATATCGAGCAAGTTGACCGGTTCGGTGATCAGGAATCGCACAGTGGATTTTCCACCCAACGTCTCGCGTTGCGAAGTCTCCTGGGGGACCTTTTACGGCACTGCCTCAGTCGCTTTCCTGAACGCGAAGTCTGATTCTGAAATCTGCGAAAGAGCAGAGATCGCGGCCAAGGTTTTGGCGCCAGGTATGCCTAAGTCGCCGTCAGAAATGCGGGCCACGTCGTGAGCGGACCTTTTGGCGCGACCGAAACTCTTACCTTTGACCCGGTTGGTGCGTCGAGACTGGTTGCTGCCTGCTCCGACCTGGCGGGAGCGGTGACGAAACAAATCGGTCAGATTGCGCGTCTTACCGAGGTGTCAGCGAGCGGCGCGTTTGGGTCGGGGGGCGCAGTTGACGGACAGCTTTCTCACATCGGGCAGCTAGCGTCAATCGCTACAAATCGTTTGCGTCAACTTGCCGAGGAGGCAGCGCAAGCGGCACGCGCAGCTGGATTGCGGCTCATCGACCAAGACGACGAGAATCAGAAACAGATCGCCGCGGCTCTGAACTCGCCTGACGGTCGTGATCCGGCTGCATCGCAGCGTGATGTGTTGTCGTCGGGTGGCACGGATACGTCGCAACCGAGTCTGGTCGATCAACCGACGACGCCGGTTCGCCCCGAGGGCGAACCAGCTGCAGGAACGTATCCGTTGGGTGTGGCTCCGGAGAGCATCGGCAATTTCACCATCGACGCGGCCGCGGCGGCACTCGACCCTGCGCTGCCCGACACGCTCCACACACTCGCTCAGCAGTGGCTGCAGTTGGCGAACTCGCTGAACTCGGCTCTGTTCACTTTCGACAACCAGTACTCGTCCGTTCTGGGGTCGAAGCAGTTCTCCGGCTACGCCGCCGATCAGATGAAGAGCGCGCTGACCGCGTTCTCGGCGAGTGGCAAGCGCGTCGCGATGGAGGCTCAGGTGAACGCTGCGGGGGTCGCGATGTGGGCCGGTGCCGTGCAGCAGTCGAAATCGCAGATCGAGTCGATGAAGAACAGTCGTGACGTGGCATTGGCGACGCTGCCGGCGGAGCAGAAATTGACCGCCGTGCGTCAGATGGACGCCATGGCGCAGATGCAGCTGCAGACAACGTGGAACGCTCCGTTGGCCGCGCTGAACGGGGCGTTGGCGAACATCTCCGATCCGTCGAGTCCTGTCGCGGGCACACCGATCGGGATCGGCGTGTTCGGCGGTGGCGGCTCAGGGGGTGGGGCAGGCGGGGCATTCGGGTCCACGTCGTCCGCGGGCGGTGCCGGCGGCGGCGGCGGATCGGGTGGATCTGCAGCGTCGAATGCCACGAAGGCAGCGCAGGCGGGCGCGGGTGATCCGGCGGGAACTTTGAAACGCGCCGGCTCGGGCGACCCCGTGGCCGCGAGTGGCAATGCCGCCAAGAACGCAGCAGCACAGTCTGGTTCGCAGAACCCGGCATCGGCAGCGCAGTCCGCCATGTCGAAGGCGGGTGAGGCCGGTCGCGGACTCGGAGGTGCGTCCACTCGTTCATCCGGTCTGCCGTCGTCCATGTCTGAGGCGGAACGGAAGGCTGCAGCGGCCGCGTCGGCGGCGAAGGCCGGTGGTGCCGGCGGCGGCGCCAAGGGAGGCGGCGGTGCAGGTGGATTGGGCGGAAAGGTGGGAGCGGCCGGACCGGAGGGGTCTCTGAGTTCTCGTTCCGCGCCGGGACTGTCGGCCGCCGAACGTGCGATGGCGGGCGAGCAGGCGGCCACTCGGGCCACGCCGGCGGGCGCTTCGGGATCGCCGATGGGTGCTCGTGGTGCGGGTGGCCAGAAAGAGGAGGACGGCAAGCACAAGGCTGCCCGCTATCTGCAGTCCTCGGAGAACGGCGAGGAGATCGTCGGTGAGCTCCCTGATGTCGCACCGACGGTGATCGGTGGTCTCAACCTCGACACCACCGATGACACGGAAGAGAGAAAGAAGCCACCGCAGACGGAGTGAGTTCGCGGCTCGTCGCTTGCCGGCGAACGCCTCGCATGCTGCTGGGACCGTGCGAGACGTCAGCGAGCATGCGAGGGGTCAATCAACCTGCGAGACCCTGAGGAGACGCCACGGGCCGGCGTCTCCGCGTTGTGCAGAAGCCGCCGGCCCCTCGGTGGACGACAGTGGATGCCGTCGGGTCTGGTGTCAGATCAGCTGGAGACCTTGCGGCGTCCGGTGATCGAGACGTAGGCGAAGATCAGGACCGCGGCCACGATGATGCCGACGATGAACGGCACGACCTTCCAGCCGCCGTTGTCGTTGCTGTAGCCGAACTGGTAGGTGAGCCACGATCCGATGAGGGCTCCGAGGATGCCGAGAACGATCGTCATGATGACGCCGATGTTCTGCTTACCGGGCAACACGAGACGGGCGAGCGCGCCGATGATGAGGCCGCCGATGACGGCGGAGATGACAGTCCACATGGTGAGCTCCTTCGGGATTCGCAGCGATCGGAGATGCCGATCGCGACGAGGAAGGGGATCTCACTGCTGAACGCCCCGAGACTTCGTACTTCGTGTGCCCCTCGGTGTAGCACCTGCGAGCGCGTGACCGTTCGCGCTTCGCGCGGGTGACGCACAACCGTGTCGATACCGCGAGGTAGGTCACGAACGTATAGCGACTTACGGTCGGTGCCCCGTGGTGGATTCGGACATCGTTCATCGACCGCAGGCATAGTGGGGGAGACAGCATCACGCCACCAGTCGCGAGGACCGAGATGACCGAGTTCAAGCAGTACATCGCCGAAGAGATCGCCATCGACCACGCCGATGGCATGTTCGGGCGTCGAGAGGCGATGCGGCGCCTCGGGCTGCTGGGGCTCTCGGCCACCGCCGCGACCGCGGTGCTCGCCGCCTGCAGCACCGACAGCAGCGACTCCGGTACCGCCTCGGCGACGTCGTCGGGCAACGCCTCGGCCGCGACCCCGAACGCCGCGGGCACATCATCATCGAACACCGCCGGAGCACCGGGTATGTCGACCGCGGTCGACACCGAGTCGATCACCTTCGCCGGCCCCAGCGGAAACCTGCAGGGCGCGTTCGCGGCGGCCGCCGAACCCAAGGGTGCGGTGCTCGTCATCCACGAGAACAAAGGCCTCACCGACCACATCCGCACGATCGCCGGCCGGCTTGCCGGCGCGGGCTACTCGTCGCTGGCCATCGACCTGCTCTCCGAGGAGGGCGGCACCGGCACCTTCGACGACCCCGCGCGGGCCACCGCGGCGCTCGGCAACGTGCCGCAGGCCCGGTTCGTGGCCGACATGAAGGCCGGCATCGCCGAACTCCGCAAGCGCGTCCCCGGCAAGAAGATCGGCGTCATCGGGTTCTGCTTCGGCGGGGGACAGGTGTGGTCGCTGCTGGCCTCCGGCGACACCGACATCGCCGCGGCGGTCCCGTTCTACGGACCACTGCCCGAGGGGGCCGACTTCGCCGGGTCGAAGCAGGCCGCGGTGCTGGCGATCTACGCCGGTCTCGATCAGCGCGTCAACGCCTCGGAGCCGCAGGCGCAGGCCGCGCTGAAGGCCGCCGGTCTGGTCAACCAGATCGAGACGGTCCCCGGCGTCGACCACGCCTTCTTCAACGACACCGGCACCCGCTACAACCAGGCCGCCGCGGAGAAGGTCTACGGCCAGGTCCTCGACTGGTTCGGTCGCTACCTCGGCTGACGGGAACGCGCCCGCAGGGCGGCGAACGCGCCGGTGCACCACAGCGCCCACGCGATGAGCAGGGGCTGGAAGAACAGCCGGATGAGGCGACCGGTGTCGGTGTCGAGTCCGAAGGCGTCGGTCCCGGTCACGTACTGCGAGATGTTGCCCGGGAACACCGCGACGAAGAACGCGGCGACGACCCAACCGACGACGACCCGATGGCGGTACAGCGCGACGAGGGCCACCCCCAACACCAGTTCGACGACGCCCGAGGCGAGCACCACGAAGTCCTTGCCGAGCGGAACCCAGTCGGGGACCTGCGCCTGAAAGGTGTCGCGGGCGAAGAACAGGTGCGCGGTCCCGGCGAAGATCAGGAATCCGCCGAGCAGTCCGCGCGCGGCGTTGCGGGGCCATGAGCGGGTCCGGGCGTCACTGGGCTGGGTCACCCCCTGATCGTGCCCCACCGCGGTCACGAGCCGGAGTGCGACGAACACGTCACATGTTCCGGCCAATTTCAGTGAACAGTCGTACACTGAGCCCCATGAACGAACTGGCCCAGCAACGGCGCGCCGAGGTCCGCGAGATATCCCGCCTCGCGCTGGCCGAACTCGGCGACGCCACCGCCGGCATCGCCAAGGTCCACTCGGCCTTCTCCGAACACATCTTCGCCGGACTGCGCCTGGGTCTGGGCGACTTCGTGACACCGTCGAAGATCCTGCACGACTCCATCGCCGCCGGGACGTACTCGGTGATCACCGCGGTGTGCGACACCGCGTCGGAGATCGCCGGGCAGACCGCCGACGGCTGGGGACGACCGCCGTCGCAGACCTCGAAGGGCGCGTTCGCCATCGCTGCGGTCAACGGCCTCATCGGCGACCACCTCGACGCACAGGGCAGCCCCCTGGCCGAGGGCATGACGATCCGCGTCGACGGCGTCCCGATCGCCCCGACCCGATCGGCACTGGCCGAGGCGTTCCCGCGGGCCACCGGCCGCATCGTGGTGTTCCTGCACGGATTGATGGAGACCGAGCTCGCCTGGCGTATCGGCGGCCGCGCGACCTACGGCGAGCGGCTCGGCGACGACCTCGGCGCCACCGAGGTGCAGATCCGTTTCAACACCGGCCGCCACATCTCCGAGAACGGTCGCGAACTCGACGACCTGCTCTCCCGCCTGGTGGACAACTGGCCGACACAGATCGACGAGATCGCGTTGGTCGGCCACTCCATGGGCGGACTCGTGGTGCGCAGCGGATGCCACACCGCCTCCCTCGCCGACCACGAGTGGGTGTCGCGGGTGCGGCACGTCGTGTCGCTCGGTACGCCACACCTCGGGGCGCCGCTCGCGCGGTCGGTGCACTACCTGTCCGCAGCGCTGGACAAACTGCCCGAATCGCGGCCGTTCGCGCGTCTGCTGCGGCGTCGCAGCGCCGGCGTGCGTGACCTGTTCCACGGATCGTTGGTCGACGAGGACTGGTCGGGCCGCGATCTCGACGCGCTGCGGGTCGCCGCCGTGCAGGAGGTCCCGCTGCTCGAGGGCGCCACCCACTGCTTCGTCTCGGCGTCGGTGACCCGCAACCCGCGCCATCCGCTGGGTCGCATCATCGGTGACGGACTGGTGTTGGTGCCCAGCGCCAACGGGCGCGACAAGAAGCGACACATCGGTTTCCGTGACGAGGACGGCTTCGCGATCACCGCGGCCAACCACTTCACGCTCCTCAACCACGACGAGGTCTACGACTGGCTCCTCGCCCGCCTCGACACCTCGCCGAGCGTGCCCATGCAGAAACAGCTCACCGCGGGTGCCTCCGCAGGCCCGAGCCCGGTCAGACCGCCCTCGTCAGATCTGGGCCGCTGCTAGCGGTCGAGTTCCTCGGGATTGGGCCGCGTCTGATCGGTCCACGCCGACCCGTCGTGGAAACGCTCGATCGACGGGTCGTGCAGATCGGGGTACCAGCCCTCAGGGATCGGTGGCGGCTTCTCGCGTGACGCCCGAACCAAGGCGATCACCACCCCGACGGCGACCACCACGACCACGACGACGATCACCGTCACCAGCACACCCATGGTCGTGAGTATGTCCGCTCCACCGGCCCGCGCGCGGCCGCACCCACGAAGTCGCAGGTGACCGGCGGTGTCGTCGGTGGGCATCGCCGGGAGGTACCGAACGTGCGTCGACCGCGGTTCGATCGCGAGACAACGGCAATTCGTGCTGTACGCATGTTAAATTCACTCGTCTGTCACCAGAATCGAAGAGGGGTCCATTCCGTGCTGCGCAGAGTTCTCGCGGTCGTCGTCACCGGTTGTGCACTGGCACCCATCGCGATCGGGGCCCCTGCACTCGCGGCGCCGGCACCGCGGGTGGTGCTGCCGAGTTCGGGATGTGCCAACGATCTCCCCCAGCCGCCGAGCCCGGGCAGCCCGCTGCCGCAGGTGCCGCCGCGGATCGATTTCAACGTCCCGTACCTGAAGCTGCAGCCCGTCCCGCAGTTCGGGCCGCAGAACTCGCGCAAGCGCATCCCCTCGCAGCCGGCGCCCAAGGACCCCTGCAAGGACCCGTGCCCCGACATCACCGATCCGCCGAAGCCCGCGGCGCAGGTGCCGACCGGTTCGGGCAACATCCCGATCCCCAAGATCACGATCACCCCGCGGCCGTTCCTCACGCTGCCGGTGCCCGTCCCCGGTGGCACGCCGCCGCCCGGACAGGCCCGTCCGCCGCGTCTCATCCCCGGCACCACCCCGGGATCGGTGACGCCGAAGCTCGCGAACCCGCGTGCCGGCGGCCTGAACTACGTCGCGCAACTCACCGGTAAGGGCTCCACCAGCCGCACCGACAAGCGTTTCCAGGTCAACGGCACCGACCTCGGCATCATGTGGAAGGCCACTCCGGACAAGGTCGCCGTCGCGTTCGGCGACACCTTCGGTCGCGGGTTCCGCCCGCCGGGAGCCAACGGTGGCGACTGGCGCTCGAACACCCTCGGCTTCAGCGAGGACACGAAGCTGCGCGACGGCATGTCCATCGACACCATGGTGCAGGACAGTCGTTGCCACGCAGCCGAACTCATCGCCAGCCGCAAGGTGAACTACGCTGAGCAGACGACGATCCCGACCTCGGGCTTCGCCATCGGCAACCGGCAGTACATGAGCTACATGTCGATCAACAACTTCACGCTGCCCGGCCAGTGGTTCACCAACTACGGCGGTCTGGCGTGGTCGGACGACGGCGGCTCCACGTGGACCAACTCGCAGTATGCGCGCTGGGACAACATGTTCGGGCTCGCGAACTTCCAGGTGTCGTCGATGGTCCCGCAGGGCGACTACGTCTACATGTTCGGTACGCCCAACGGGCGGCTCGGCAGCACCGGTCTGGCGCGTGTGCCCACCGCGGACGTGTTGAACAAGTCGGCCTACCAGTACTGGATCAACGGCAACTGGGTTCCCACCAACAACGGCGAGAACGCCTCACCGATCTTCGGCGGCCCCACCGGTGAGCTCTCGGTGCGCTACGAGGAGAAGTCCAAGCTCTGGCAGGCGACCTACCTCGACGTGCTGCGTGGCGCGATCGTGTTGCGGCAGTCGAAGTCCCCGCAGGGACTGTGGTCGGAGCCGACGAACCTGATGTCGAGTGCGAAGTACCCGCAGCTCTACGGCGGGTTCATGCACCCGTTCTCGACCGACAAGGACTTGTACTTCACGGCGACGACGTACACCTCGTACAACGTCGACCTGATGCACGTCCGCACCAACTGAGAACGGTTCAGCCCAGCATCTTCTCGTCGGTGTCGGTCGTGTCGGCGGTCTGTGCCTTGGCCAGTCGCGCGTTGCGGCGGCCGTAGATCAGGTACACGGCGAGGCCGAGGGCGAGCCACACCAGGAACCGCGCCCAGGTCGCGACGACGAGGTTGAGCATCAGGTAGATGCACGCCAGCGCCGAGAGGATCGGGACCACCGGGCTCAGCGGAACGCGGAACGGCCGCTTCAGGTCTGGCTTGGTGTGCCGTAGGACGGGCACCGCGATCGACACGATGAGGAACGCGAACAGCGTGCCGATGCTGACCATCTCCGACAGGTCGGTCAGAGGCACCAGCCCGGCCAGGATCGCCACGAAGATCGTGGTGCCGATGGTGAACCGGAACGGGGTGCCGAACCGTGGCGACGACTTCGCGACCGACTGCGGCAGCAGACCGTCGCGGCCGAGTGCGAAACCGATGCGGCTCATCGCGATGATGTCGACCAACGTGACCGAGGTGAGCCCGGCGACCGCCGCGATGGCGATGAGGGTGCCCGCCCAGCTGGCGTCATTGGCGTCGAAGGCCTTGGCGATCGGGGCGCTGGAATCGAGGTCGGTGTACTTCACCATGCCGGTGACCACGAAGGCGACGAGAACGTAGAGCGTGGTGCACAACCCGAGCACGATGAGGATGGCGCGCGGGATGGATCGCGCGGGGTTCTTCGTCTCCTCGCTGAGGTTCGCGACGGCCTCGAAACCGGTGTAAGCGAAGAAGACCACGGCCGCGGCGGTGACCACCCCGGAGACGCCGAACGTGGCCGGCTCGAATCCGCCGATCCACTGCAGCAGAGGCTGATCGAGCGTCTTGACCTCGGTGGTCGTCTTCTCCGCGCTCGGGATGAACGGGATCAGGTTGGCCTTCTTGATGAAGAACGCACCCACGATGATGATGAAGACCGAGATCGCGACCTTCACCAGCACGAGCGTGTTGGTGACGCGCGCGGATTCCTTCACCCCGACCGCGGCGATCACCCCGAGTACCAGCACGAGGGCCACGGCGCCGACGTTGACCGTCGACTCCTCGGTGAACAGTGACGGGGGAAGGTCGAAGAGATCGGCGAGGTACCCCGACCAGCTGCGCGCCACCACCGCGGCGCCGAGGGCGAACTCGAGCACCAGGTCCCACCCGATGATCCACGCGAACACCTCACCGAGGGTCGCGTAGGCGTAGGTGTAGGCGCTGCCCGCGGTGGGGACCGACGAGGCGAGCTCGGCGTAACAGAGTGCGGCGAGCATGCTGACGACGCCGGCGATGAGGAACGAGACGACCACCGCAGGCCCGGCGTTCTCCTTGGCCTGGATGCCGGTCAACGTGAAAATGCCGGTGCCGATCACGATTCCGACACCGAAGCCGACGAGGTCCCGGGTGCGCAGCGACTTGCGCAGGCCACTGCCCTCGCCGTCGCCCGCACCGGCCGCGGCGTCGCGCGCGATGGCCTCGACCGTCTTGGTCCGCAACACGCTCATCTCTCTCATGCTCATCACCTGACGCTAGCCCGACGCCGATCGGCCCCGACACCGAACCGCCCGTCGGGTTCCGGCGCATGTCCGGTTCGCCTGATCTCAGGAGGCGGGGCGTGGGACGAACAGCTCCGCCGGACGACCGACGTCGGCGGAGGAGAACTCGCCGGTGCCGACGAGGAACGGGAGCATGCGACGCCGGAAGGTGTCCTTGGGCAGTTCGCGGTCGGCCACGGCTTCGTGCAGACGGCGCAGGTCGAGCAGTGTGAACCGTTCGCCCAGAACGTGATCGGGGTCGGGGCGGTCGGCGTAGCGGGCACGTAGATCGGTGACCGCAAGGGCGACCATCGCGTCGTGGTCGAAGGCTAGGTGCTGTGTGGGCCGCCCCTCGACGACCGCGACGAGACGCGTCTTCGGGGGGAGTGCTCCGGCGGAGACGACGGCGCCGTGGGCCATCGACAGCACCCACCCGCGGTCGTCGCGCTCGGGGTCGTCGTGCATCGCGAGTTGGTGGAAGTCGAGGTCGCTCACCCCGACCTTCGTCCGCAGTGCGCGCACGGCGGCGTCGGCGAGGCGCTCGCCGGGGTGCAGGAACGTGCCGGGGAGCGCGAGGCCGTGCGGGCCGTCGACCACCACGACGTGCAGGCGGTTCTCTTGCAAAGCCCCGTCGGCGACGGTGAGCACCGCGACGTCGACGGCGACCGAGGGGCGCGGGTGATCGGTCAGCGCCCTGCCGAGGTCGTCCCGCCACACCATCGCTGGACTATAGCGCGACTCTGCGCTAACTTTTGGCGCAGAGTTGAGCTAAAGCCGGTCGAGGTCGGCGGAGAAGAGGATCGGCATGGAACTGACAAGTACACAACGGGATCGCGCGATCGCGACCCTGATCGGTAGCGCGGCCGGCGATGCGCTGGGCGCCGGGTACGAGTTCACCTACCCGGCCGACGACGTCGTGATCGACATGATCGGTGGGGGTCCCTTCAACTGGGCGCCGGGGGAGTGGACCGACGACACCTCGATGGCGGTGTGTGTGGCCGAGGGGCTCTCGCCCGGTGTCGCCGACCTCGACACCATCGCCGCGGCGTTCGTGCGCTGGTACGACACCTCCCCGCCCGACATCGGGAACCAGACGCGGTCGGTGCTGAGCCGACGCAGCCCGTCAGCCGCTGCCATGACCGCGGCCGCCGCGGCGGTGCCCGGCCGCACCGGGGGCAACGGATCGCTCATGCGGACCGCCCCGGTCGCACTCGCCTTCCTCGCTGACGCACCCGGCTGCGCGCACGCCGCGGGAGCGATCAGCGATCTCACCCACGCCGACGTCCGCGCCCGCGAGGCGTGTCAGATGTGGTCGGCCGGGATCGCGCACGGCGTGCGCACCGGCGCCCGCGACGGGGTTCGCCTCTGGCTCGCCGCCGCCCCGGCCGACATCGGTGACTTCTGGAACCCGCTTCTCGACGCCGCCCAGTACGGCACGCCCGCGGACTTCCCGAACAACGGCTGGGTGGTGCACGCACTGCAGACGGCGTGGTGGGCGATCTGCGGGGCCGACGGCGACGTCGTCGAGACGCTGGAACGGTGCGTACGCGCGGGCAACGACACCGACACCACCGCGGCCATCGCGGGCGGGTTGGCCGGAGCGTGCGCGGGCACCGCCGCCATCCCCGAGGAGTGGAAGCGCCTGCTCCACGGATACCCGGGCCTGACCACCACCGATCTCGTCGCCACCGCCGACCGCATCACCGGCGCCGCGACCTCGAAGGAGACCCCATGACCGTCATCGACGTCGTACGAGGCGACATCACCACCCTGCGCAGCGACGTCATCGTCAACGCGGCCAACTCGTCGCTGCTCGGCGGGGGCGGGGTCGACGGCGCGATCCACCGCGCGGGCGGCGCCGCGATCACCGACGAATGCCGACTCATCCGGGCGACCACCCTGCCCGACGGCCTGGCCACCGGCGCCGCCGTGGCGACCACGGCCGGGGATCTCCCCGCGCGCTGGGTGATCCACACCGTCGGCCCCCGTCACTCGTCCACCCACGACCGGTCGCACGTGCTGCGCCTGGCCTACGCGCGGTGCCTGCTGCTGGCCCACTCGCTGGGCGCCACGTCGATCGCGTTCCCGCTGATCTCGGGCGGCTCCTACGGGTGGCCGATCGGTGACGCTGTCGCACAGCAGGTTCGCGCGGTGTGCGAGGCGGAGGTGTCGGTCGACCTGGTGAGCCTCGTCGCCTATTCGACGCAGATCGAACGCCTGACGCGCACCGCCGTCGACCGCGCCGGGCGGTAGGGGCAGAATCGAGCACATGGCTGGTGATAGACCGCATGTCCTGATCATCGGCGGAGGTTTCGCCGGCGTGTTCGCCGCTCGGCGCCTCAAGCGGGCGAACGTGTCGGTGACCCTGCTCGACCGGGGCACCTCGCACGTGTTCCAGCCGCTGCTCTACCAGTGCGCGACCGGGTTGCTGTCCGAGGGCGACATCGCCAGCCCGCTGCGGCACCTGCTGCGTCGGTGCCGCAACCTGCGGGTGTTCCTCGGTGAGGCCTCGGGTATCGACGTCACCGCCAGAACGGTGACGGCGCGCCGATTCGACGGGTCGACCTTCGACATCGATTACGACTACCTGATCCTCGCCGCCGGCGCGCGGCAGTCGTATCACGGCAACGAGCAGTTCGAACAGTTCGCGCCGGGCATGAAGACCGTCGACGACGCGCTGGCCATCCGCCGCAAGATCATCTCGTCGTTCGAGATCGCCGAGACCCTCCCGACCCCGGCCCTCCGCAAGCCGTGGCTCACCTTCGTGATCAGCGGCGGCGGCCCCACCGGTGTCGAGATCGCCGGGCAGATACGCGAACTCGCGATCCGCGCACTGTCGAAGGAGTTCGACTCGATGGATCCTGTCGAGGCGCAGGTGATCCTGGTCCATGGTGGCGAGCGGGTGCTCGAGTCGTTCCACCCGCGGCTGTCGGGCAAGGCGCAGAAGACGCTCGACAAGCTTGGCGTCACCACCGTCCTCGGACGCCACGTGACCGACGTGACCCGCGATCACGTGATCACCACCGACAAGAAGACCAAGGCGACCGAGCAGATCGACACCCACACCGTGCTGTGGACCGCCGGGGTGGAGGCCGTCCCGTTCGCGGGGGCACTCGCCGGGGCGACGGGTGTCACCCCTGCGCGCGGCGGGACGATCCCGGTCGGCCCCGACCTCCGCGTCGCCGGACACGAGAACATCTTCGTCGTCGGTGACGTGATGAGCCTCGACAAACTTCCCGGTGTGGCCGAGGTCGCGATGCAGTCGGGACACCATGCCGCGGTGCTGATCTCACGGGCGGTCGGCGGGAAGGCCAAGGCCGACAGCCCCTTCCGATACCGCGATCTGGGGACCGCCGCCTACATCTCGCGTTACCACGCGCTCCTGGAGTCGGGACCGATCCGACTGTCGGGTTTCCTCGGCTGGCTCGGATGGGGTGGCATCCACATCTTCTTCCTCGCCGGCAGCCGCAACCGCGTGTGGACCCTGGCGAGCTGGGCGTCGACCATCATCGGCGGCAGCCGCGGCGAACGGGCCATCACCTACGGCGACCCCGAGACCGCCCGGCGGCCCTACCCCTGATCGGAACCGGCGGACTCCCCGCTCCCGTCGGGGTGATCGACGATCTCGTAGGTCGGGTTGATCATGATGACGCCCTTGCGGCCCTGACGGGCCTTTCCGCTCGCGCGCACCACCTGACCCGGCACGATGTCGGTGCCACCCGCGGCCTGATCGTCGTCGGGTGCGAAGCGCAGCCGTAGCAACCCGCTGTCGTCGGTGATCTCGACGATGTGGACCTCGTCGTCGTCGATGGTGCGGTCGAAGGTGTCGCGCACACGACCCTCCACGGTGCCGCGGTGACCGGGCAGCAACCCGCCGATCGCCAGAGTCGACGCGGGCGTGGGTTCGTCGTGGTCGCGGCGCGCGGACTGGTCGTCGCGCGCGATACGGGCCTGCAGTTGCTCGACCCGGCGCGTGAGTCGTTCCTCCACCACATCGGGGAAGGCCTTGCGGATCTCGGCCTGCACGTCGAAGGGGATGATCGTCGCCGCGGCGTGCGGGATCTCACTCACCGCACGGGAGATCTTGTCGGCGCTGCGGTCGTGCAGAAGTCGACCCAGCAGCGGTGCGTAGGTGCGTCGCGGCAGCAGCACGGTGACGTGCGATCGCGGTGCGGCGCCGAGTGACTCGACCACGAGGCGCTGCACACCGCGGGTGAGACGGCGGTCGGGGCAGTCGATGATCGTCAGCGGCGTGCGCAGCCCGTAGTGCTCCCACCGCTTCCGGAGCTTGCGGGCCTGCTCGGCGTCGACCATCAGGTGCACGGCGGTGAGCTCGTCGGCGCGCAGACCGTGGCCGTAGCGCAGGGCTTCGAGGACGGCGAGGTCGACCGCGCTGACCAGCACGAACGCGGTGTGACGCGCGTAGTTGACCTGCTCGGGGCGGTTCGAGCGGAACTCCTCGAGGATCGCGGCCTCGGCCCGGTACTCGCGGTTGAGGCGGATCAGCCCGAACACGAGCAGCGGGAACACCACGACCACGAGCCAGGCGCCCTCGGTGAACTTCGCGATGGCGAAGATCGCCACCACCACCGTCGAGACGATGCCGGCGCCGAGGTTGATCGCCAGCTTGTGTCGCCACCCGTGTTCCCGCAGACGGAGGTGGTGCTTGGTCATGCCGTAGCCCGCCATGGCGAAACCGGTGAACACGCCGATCGCGTAGAACGGGATCAACGCGTTGACCGAGCCGCCCGTCGCGATCAGCAGGACGACGGCCAGCAGCGCGAGCACGATGATGCCGTTGGAGAACACCAGCCGGTGTCCGCGTTTGCCGAGCTGTCGCGGCAGGAACCGGTCGGCGGCAACGAAATTCGCGAGTGCCGGGAATCCGTTGAAGCTGGTGTTGGCGCCGGTGAACAGGATCGCCGCGGTCGCGATCTGCAGCAGGACGTACAGCGTGGAGCCGAGTGCACCGCCACCGAACACCCGCCGCGCGATCTCCGACAGCACCGAGGGGTAGCCGTCGACGTACGGCGTCGCGTGGGTCTCGTAGGCGAGCCACGCGACCCCGGTCAGCAGGATGCCCAGCACGCAAGCCATCACCGTGAGCACCCGGCGGGCGTTGGGGCCCTCGGGCTTGCGGAAAGATCCGACCGTGTTCGAGATCGCCTCGACTCCGGTCAGCGACGAGCCGCCGTTGGCGAACGCGCGCAGCAGGATGAGCAGGGTCGCGCCGGCGATCAGCCCGTTGCCCTGGTGGACCTCGACGGTGCCGGGCAGCTCGGACGGCACGTATTTCGCCAGACCGGTGGTGGCCTCGCGGACCACGCCGACCACGATCATCAGCAGCACCATGCCGGTGAAGAAGTAGGTGGGCATCGCGAACGGCCGACCGGCCTCGCGTAGTCCGCGCAGATTCGCCCAGCACATCAGCACCACCACGGCGATGGTGATCTCGAGGCTGTAGGGCCCGAGCACCTTCACCGCCGACACCACCGCCACGGTGCCCGCCGACGCCTGCACCGCGACGGTGACGACGTAGTCGATGAGCAGGGCGGCCGCCGCGATCTGCGCCACGCGCGGACCGAAGTTCTCGCGCGCGACCACGTACGACCCGCCCGCGCGGGTGTAGGCCATCACCACCTGTCGGTAGGAGGCCGCGACCAGGATCAGGATGCACAGGATCACCCCGGTGATCGGCAACAGCAGCGAGAACGCGGCGAGACCGGCGTAGGGGAGCAGCTCGACCAGGATCAGCTCGCTGCCGTAGGCGGTCGAGGAGATGGCGTCGGGGGCGAGCACGCCGAGCGCGACCGGGTTGGTCAACCGCTCGTTCTTGAGCTCGTCGGTGATCATCGGCTTGCCGAGCAGCAGACGTTTCGCGGCGTATCCGACGGACTCGGGCACGTTGCGCGACAACTCGACGGCGGGCGCGTCGGCCGGACTGCCGACGACGTGGGGCTCGGTGCGGTCGGACACGGTGACTTCCTCCTGCGACACGACGCCCGATCGCCATCGGTGCGGATGATCGTCAGCTTAGGCCACGACCGCCTCGCGACACCGCGGCAACGGTCGAGATCGACAGTGCGACAACGACAAAACGGACAGAACGCCTTCGTGTCGGGCGCGGGCGTGGGTGGACCCCGCGACACCGCCGCAACGGCGCCCCGCAGACGGATCGTCATGCGCCCTCGACCATCTCGCCGCGCTGCTACTCTCGGCTTTTATGTCTGCAGCCCCTTCCGTCGAGCGCCCGGAGACAGACCCTTCGAGCCCGTCGGGAACGTCCACACCGCGGCGCCGGGGGACCGGTAGAGGTGGTTCCGAGAGAGCCGCGTCGGCCCGGACGGTGGCCGCCGAGCGCATCGCGCAGTGGTCGGGGCGGCTGCTGACCCTCGCCGCGATCGTGTCGCTGCTGGCGATCCCGTTCCGCCACGTCCGCGTGTTCGACTGGGCGACCGACCTCGTCAGCGCGTTCAACGTCCCTGCCGACCCCAGCCTGTTCGTGGTGCTGTTGGTCCTCGCCCTCGCCGGGGCGGTGCGGCGCCGGTTCAAGGCCGCGCACACCGCGCTCGTCGCGGTGATGATCCTCGCGGTGATCGACGACGCGAACGTCGCCGTGCTGCTCACCTTCTATTCCGATCAGGTGTCGTTCCGCGCCGACCACGGCATCCACGTCGCGCGCGTCATCGCCTGGTCGGTGCTCGCGGTCGGCGCCGTGACGCTGATCGTCGTCGCGTGGTCGCGACGCGCGTACACCGCGGAACTCGCGCGGCGGTCGGTGCGGGTGGCCCTCGGTGTCCTGTTCGGCGGGTTGCTCACCTCGTTCGTGATCACCTTCGCGCTCACCTCGGTCTTCCCTCGGTCGCTGCGCGGACTCGACGAGGTCGCACTGTGGAGTTTCCGCTCGACCCTCGGTGACCGGGCCCGACTCGACACCCCGCTGCTCGAGGGTCACGAGGGCCACCACCTGATCTACGTCCTCGCCGGCTCGATGTCGGCGATCGCGCTCGTGCTGGCGATGGTCACCCTCTACCGGGCCAATCGCGACAACGAGTTCGTCGACGCCGACGAGGAACTGCGCGTGCGGCAGTTGCTGCTCTGCCACGGCGAGGACGACTCGCTGGGCTACTTCGCGACCCGCCGCGACAAGTCGGTCGTGTTCTCCGCCGACGGCAAGGCCGCGGTCACCTTCCGCGCCGTCGGCAGCGTCAGCGTCGCGAGTGCCGACCCGATAGGTGCCGTCGAATCGTGGCCCGGCGCGGTGCAGGCGTGGCTGGAGAACTGCCGGACCCACAGCCTGCACGCCGCGGTGCTCGCCGCCAGTGAGGCCGGGTCGAAGGTGTATCGCGCCGCCGGCCTCAAGTCGTTGTCGATCGGCGACGAGGCGATCATCGACGTCGACGACTTCACCCTCCGCGGGACGTCGATGAAGCCGGTGCGACAGGCCGTCAACCGCGTCACCGCGGCCGGCTACACCATCTCGATGCGTCGCCACAGCGAGTTGTCGCCCGACGAGCTCGCCGAGGTGCAGCGACTCGCCGAGGCCTGGCGCGGCGAGGAGACCGAGCGCGGTTTCTCGATGGCGCTCAACCGCGTCGGCGACCCGGTGGACGGTCGCTGCCTGCTCGTCGCCGCGCACGACGCCGACGGCACCATCCGCGGATTCCTGTCGTTCGTGCCGTGGGGCCTGCGCGGGGTGTCGTTGGACCTGATGCGTCGCGACCGCGCCGCCGAGAACGGCATCAACGAGTTCCTCGTGGCCCGGCTCATCGAGGCGGCCGGCGACCTCGGGATCCGCCGGGTGTCGTTGAACTTCGCGGTGTTCCGGTCGGTGTTCTCCGGTGCCGAACGCGAGGGCGCGGGCCCGGTCACCCGTGTCAGCGACGCGGTGCTGAGCTTCGCCTCGAAGTTCTATCAACTCGAGTCGCTGTACCGATCGAACCAGAAGTACCACCCGCAGTGGGTCCCCCGGATGCTCTGCTACCACCCGTCGTTGACGGTGATGCGGGCCGCGGTCGCCGTCGGTGTCGCCGAGGGTTTCCTCCCGCACATGGGACCGAAATTCCTGGTGGGCACCAAGACCCCCGACGAGCAGCCCGTCCGCGACGATCCCGCGTTCGTGCGTGCCGTTGCCGAACTCGAACGCGACCTTCTGGTGGCGCGCGCCCCGGCGCCGAAGCTCAACGATCAGCAGCGCACCCGGCTCGACAAACTCGCGACCATCCGCGCGTCGGGCCACGAGGCGTATCCGGTGTCGGTGGAGCGCACCCACCGGGTCGCCGAGATCTGTTCTGCCCACACCGGTCTCGCAGCCGGAGCGCGAACCGGCGAGACCGTGTCGATCGCCGGCCGCGTCCGCGCGATCCGCGACCTCGGCGGCGTCGAGTTCGCCGTGCTCGAGGACGACCGCGCCCGCATCCAGATCGTCTCCGACGCCGACATCGCGACGACCGGTGAACACGACCGTTTCCGACGCAGCGTCGACACCGGAGACCTGATCGCGGTGACCGGTGAGGTGATCGCGTCGCGCACCGGCGAACTCTCGGTCGCGATGTCGCGGTGGACCATGGCCGGCAAGTGCCTCAACCCGATGCCGCAGCTGACCGCGGAACTGTCCGACGACGTCCGCGTGCGTGACCGGCCGCTCGATCTGCTGACCAACCCGTCGGCGGTCGAGTTGCTGCAGAAGCGATCTCATGGCGTTCGTGCTCTCCGCGACACGTTGCACGCGCACGCGTTCCTCGAGGTCGAGACGCCGATGCTGCAGACGGTGCACGGCGGTGCCTCGGCGCGCCCGTTCAAGACCCACATCAACGCCTACGACCAGAAGCTGTTCCTGCGCATCGCCCCCGAGCTCTACCTCAAGAGGTTGTGCGTGAGCGGGATGGGCGCGATCTTCGAGCTCAACCGGAACTTCCGCAACGAGGGCGCTGACGCGACCCACAACCCGGAGTTCACCTCGCTGGAGGCGTACCAGGCGTACGGCGACTACAACTCGATGCGCGAACTGACCCGCGAGCTGATCCTCGCGATGGCCGTCGCGGTCAACGGAGAGCCGGTCGCCCTGCAGCGCAGCGAGTCCGGGGACGTCGAGAAGGTGCGACTCGACGGCACGTGGCCGATCGTGACGGTGCACGAGGCGGTGTCGCGGGCGTGCGGTACGTCGTTGTCGTCGGCGAGCACGGCCGCCGAGGTCGCCGCGGTGTGCGCGCAGCACGGTGTGGAGACCACCGGCGACATGCCCGCCGGGAAGATGGTGATGGAGCTCTATGAGGCGCTCGTCGAGAAGCAGACGCGGTTCCCGACGTTCTACTGCGACTTCCCCATCGAGGTGTCACCGCTGGCGCGCAAGCACCGGTCGGATCCGCGACTGACCGAGCAGTGGGATCTCGTCGGGTTCGGCGCCGAACTGGGCACCGCGTACTCCGAGCTGACCGATCCGGTCGATCAGCGTGAGCGGCTCACCCGGCAGTCGATGGCCGCGGCCGGCGGCGACCCGGAGGCCATGGCCCTCGACGAGGACTTCCTCCACGCGCTCGGCTACGCCATGCCCCCGACCGGCGGTCTCGGTCTGGGCGTCGACCGTCTGGTGATGATGCTGTGCGGTGTACCCATCCGCCCGACCCTCACCTTTCCCTTCGTCCGCCCCCAGACCTGACCGCCGAGCGTGCCAAAACCGGCCGTCGAGCGTGCCTAAACCGGCCGTCGAGCGTGCCGAAACCGGCCGTCGAGCGTGCCAAAAACGGCCGTCGAGCGTGCCAAAAACGGCCGTCGACTGTGCGACTGTCCGGGCCCGTTGCGTATCGGCACGGTCGGTGTCGTTCTTCGGCACGGTCGGCGGGTGTTTATGGCACGGTCGGCGTCGTATTTCGGCACAGTCGGCGGGTGTTTATGGCACGGTCGGCGGGACTTTTCGGCACGGTCGGGGCGTCGGTGGCGGTCGCCACTGCGTCGGGACAGATCCGCGTCGACGTCGGCGTCGAATCACCGGTATGAGTTCTGACACCCCGGGGGCGGTGCGGCCTGCGCTGCACTGGACACAGACCCCGCCCGCACCGACGGCGGTCGTGTTGGTGCTGCACGGCGGCAAGGTCGCCAGCACCGCACCCGCCGAGACCAGCCAGCTGTCGGCGGCCCGCCTGCGACCGTTCGCCCGCGCCATCGCGAAGAAGATGCCCGATGCCGCGGTGGTGACGCTGCAGTACCGGATGCGTGGCTGGAACGGTGCCGACCGATCCCCGGTCGCCGACGCGCGCTGGGCGCTCGAGGAGATCCGCACCCGCTTCGGCGACACCCGCGTGATCCTGCTCGGACACTCCATGGGCGGCCGCACCGCCGCCGCCGTGGCCGACGACGCGTCCGTCGACTCCATCGTCGCGCTCGCCCCGTGGTGGCCCGACGGCACCGAGACCGACACCCTCTCGACCGGCCAACATCTGCAGGTCCTGCACGGTCGACTCGACCGATGGACCAGCCCGCGACTGTCCCTGAGGGCGACGATGCGCGCGGCCGGTCGAGGCGTCGACGCGAGGTGGGTGTCGATGGGCCCGGCAGGACACTTCATGCTGATGCGATCGTGGGTGTGGACCCGCCGGACGGTCGCCGCCGTCGGCGCCGCGTACGCCCGCATCGCATCCGCGCACGACGACGACCGCTCTCGACAGGAGAACCGACGATGACGACCACCCCGACCCTGCGCGGTCGCACCACATCGGGGGCCGCCGGCACCGTCGCCGAGCTCCTCGCGCCGTACGTGGGCGGCGAGCTGCCGGTCCATCTGACGGCGTGGGACGGCAGCACGGCCGGCCCCGCCGACGCGCCGAAGGTGATCCTGCGCAGCCCGCAGGCGCTGCGGCGACTGCTGTGGAGCCCCGGCGAACTCGGCGCCGCGCAGGCCTACGTCACCGGCGAGATCGACGTCGACGGCGACCTCAACGAGGCACTGACCCACGTGTGGCGCGTGATCGGCGAACGCAACCTGTCGCGGATCGCGATCACCCCGACCCGCGTCGCGCAGCTCGTCCGCGCGGTGTCGAAGCTCGGCGTCCTCGGTCGGCCGCTCCCCGCCCCGGCCAGCCAGGCCGTGGTGAAGGGCAAGCTCCACACCCTCGCCCGTGACCGCGCCGCCATCAGCCACCACTACGACCTGTCGAACGACTTCTACTCGATGGTCCTCGACCCCAACATGGCGTACTCCAGCGCCTACTTCACCTCCGACGCACCGGATTACACCCTGGAGCAGGCGCAGCGCGACAAGCTCGACATGGTCTGTCGCAAGATCGGTCTCGACGCGCGTCCGGGCATGCGTTTCCTCGACGTCGGCTGTGGCTGGGGATCGCTGAGCCTCTTCGCCGCCGCCGAATACGGCGCGCAGGTCGTCGGTGTGACGATCTCGACGGAGCAGAAGGCGTTCATCGACGACCGCATCGCCGAACGCGGTCTGGGTGACCGCGTCGAGATCCGCATCCAGGACTACCGCGAGATCCCCGACGGCCCGTTCGACGCCGTCGCCTCGATCGAGATGGGCGAACACGTCGGGCAGGAGAACTACCCGACCTACACGAAGGCGTTGCACGACAACGTGATCGACGGCGGTCGGGTGCTCATCCAGCAGATGTCACGCAAGAAGGGCGACAACCCCGGCGGCGGCCCGTTCATCGAGCAGTTCATCGCCCCCGACATGTTCATGCGCCCGGTCGGTGAGACCGTCGCGATGATCGAGGAGTCCGGTCTCGAGGTCCGTGACGTGCACGCGATGCGCGAGCACTATGTCCGCACCGTCGACGTCTGGTACGACACCTTCGAGAAGCGGTGGGACGACGTGGTCGCCATGGTGGGTGAGGAGACCGCGCGCGTGTGGCGGCTCTACCTCGTCGGCGGTGGCATGGCCTTCCGCGACGGTCGCATGGGTGTCGATCAGATCCTGTCGGTTCGCCCGGACGCCCGTGGTCGCTCGTCGATGCCGCCCGTCCGGAACTTCTGACAAGCTGGTCCGATGACCTTCGACTGGAGCCAGTTCGGCATCGTCACCGGCGCGAGCCTGGCCGGTGTGATCATCCTGCTGGCGATCACCGCGGTGATCGGGTTCTCCATCGGTCGCCACAACGTCGTCGACGTGACGTGGGGGCTGGGCTTCGTGGTGATCGCGGTGATCACCGCGATCCTCGGAAACGGAGACCTGTGGCGCCGACTGCTGGTGCTGGTGCTCATCGGCCTGTGGGGCCTGCGGCTGGCGACGTCGATGTTCCGACGCTCGCGCGGCAAGGGCGAGGACCCGCGGTACGAGAAGCTCCTCGACGACGCCGGCGGCAACCGCACGCTGACGGCGATCACGAAGATCTATGCGACGCAGGGCCCGGCGCTGTGGTTCGTCTCGCTGCCGCTGCAGGTGTCCTCGGTCGCGCACGGCACCCTCTGGTACCTCGCCGTCATCGGTGTGCTGGTCTGGCTTCTCGGCGTCACCTTCGAGACCGTCGGCGACCTGCAGATGGATCGGTTCAAGGCCGATCCGTCCACCAAGGGCACCGTGATGGACAAGGGGCTGTGGCGCTACACCCGCCACCCCAACTACTTCGGCGATGCCTGCGTCTGGTGGGGGACCTTCCTCGTCTGTATGACGTTCTGGCCGACCGTGGTCACGTTCCTGTCGCCGATCGCGATGACCTACTTCCTGGTGTTCGCCACCGGCGCCCGACTGCTCGAACGCCACATGGAGCAGCGCCCGGGGTACCGCGAATACCAGCAGCGCACCAGCTACTTCATCCCCCTGCCGCCGAAGAAGGCCTGAGCCACCCCACGATGCAGCCGCCCACTCGACGAGGGGTGTGGGCGGGATGCCCGTATCCGCAGGAGCGTTCGTCCCTCGTTCACCGACCGGACACCTACCGATAACGGGCGTGCCCGGCGGGTGCCGTGATCTACATGCATGGTCGTGAATCCGTTCAGCAGTGGCACATCGAGGGTCAATCCGGCGGGGGAGACCGTCGACACGGGGGTGCCGATGTCCGCGGCGGCCACGATGACGACCGCCGAACAGTACGAGTGGCACCAGAACAACCTGAAGCGGCACTCGGTCTCGCGCCGTAACTTCCTCGCCGGCAGTGCCGCGGCCGCGGCGGCCGCCGGTGTCGGGAACCTCGCGTTCTCGGGCATCGCCTATGCCGCCGACGCGCCGCTCGCCGTCGGCGGACGCCACGTCTCGTTCGGCTCCGACGCCGCGAGCCAGCTCCGGTTCTCCGCGCAGCTGTCGCGGAACCCGGGCGCCACCAAGGTGTTCCTCGATCACGGTCCCACCCCCGCGCTGGGTGCGACGACGGTCGCCGAGGTCCGCAACCTCGTGAGCCAGGTCCCGATCAGCAGCGGCGGAATCCTCGGTGCCGAACAGTTCTACGTGCACGCCCCGGTCGACGGTCTGCCCTCGCGTGTCCCGCACTTCTACCGGTGGCGTACCGCCGACGGCCGCACCACCGACGTGCGCAGCGCGGCACCGGCTCTGGGCCGCGGACGCAGCGCGCCGTTCCGTTTCACCATGATGGGCGACCAGGGTGTCGACGAGACCCCCACGCAGCCGCCGGGTCTCAAGGCCGGCGACTACGACGACCTCTACTACAAGCCCGACAACCAGCCGAACGTGAAGCACGCGGCCAACATCGTCAACCAGATCGCCGCCCGCAACGGCGCGTTCCACATCCTCGCCGGCGACATCGCCTACGCCGACCCGTCGGGTGCGGGCAAGCCGCCGAACTTCGTACCCAGCGGCAGTGCGCCCACCGGCTTCGACAAGTTCAACCCGTATGTGTGGGACGGCTACTTCGCGGCCATCGAGAAGACCGCGTCGCGCACCCCGTGGATGTTCGCCACCGGCAACCACGACATGGAGGCCCTCTACGGCCCGCAGGGTTACGGCGGCCACGCCGCGCGCCTCGACCAGCCGACGAACGGACCGGCGGGTTGCCCGTCGGTGTACTCGGTGGTCTACGGCAACGTCGCGGTGCTCTCCCTCGACGCCAACGACGTCTCCTACGAGATCACCGCCAACACCGGTTACAGCGGCGGCCGACAGACCGGCTGGGTCGCGAGCACCCTCGCGAAGTTCCGCGCCGATCCGAACATCGACTTCATCGTCTGCTTCTTCCACCACTGCGCGTACTCGACCACCGACAGCCACGCCAGCGACGGCGGTGTGCGGGCGGCGTGGAGCAAGCTGTTCGACCAGTACCAGGTCGACGCCGTGTTCCAGGCCCACAACCACATCTTCGAGCGCACCGATCCGATCCGGAACAACCAGGCGCGCAAGCCCGCTCCCGACGGATCCACGGTCTCGGCCAAGACCGACGGCACCGTGTACTACACCGTCGGTGGCGGCGGACGGCCCCGTTACGGGTTCCAGCCCGGTGAGTCGGAGAGCTACCGCGGCAACGTGGTGAAGGACAACACCGTCCCGAACAGCTACGTGTGGACCGCCGACGGCAAGAAGCAGGCCGAGAGCGTCGAGTGGTCGCGGGTCCGTTTCCGGAACTACTCGTTCATCAGCATCGACGTGGTCCCGGGCATCCCGGGTATCACCAAGAGCCGCATGGACATCTCGGCCATCGACGAATACGGCCGCGAGTTCGACCGACTCACCTTCACCCGCGCCATCTCGATCGGCGGGGTCCCGTTCGGTTCCTGACCGTTCCTGTCGCACCCGCCCCGCCGCAGCGACACCGGCGCCCGCGAGGGGGCCGTAGTCTGTAGCCATCATGCGGAACTCGGTGCGGCCGGCGATCGATCGCGCACTGCGGTTCCTGGTGGTGTCCGATCCGGGGCAATTGCGGTTGCGCAGTGCCAGCCAGACCACGCTCACACTGGTGCTCGCGCTCAGCGTGCTCGTCGCCATGACCCGCGTCCTGGGCGAGGCCATCACCGTCGCCATGCTCGGTTCGGTGGTGGCGATGTTCTCCTCGTTCGTGGTGAAGGACCGCACCGCCCGCGGTCGCCTGCTCACCACGGCGCTGATCGCCCTGCCCGCCGCCACAGCGGTCACGGTCTCGACGTTCCTCGCCCAGTACGGCGTGCTCGCCGACATCGGCTTCGTGGCGGTGTTGTTCGGGGCGGTGTGGGTTCGCCGCTTCGGGCCGCGCGGGTTCGCCCTCGGCATGGGCTCGTTCATCGCCTACTTCTTCGCGCTGTTCCTGCGGGCGACCCCCGGCCAGATCCCCGAGCTCATCGGGTCGGTGCTCGTCGGTGTCGCGTGTGCGCTCACCGTCCGTTTCGCGTTCCAACACGAGTGGGCCGGTGCTGAACTCACCCGACTGACCCGCGCGCTGCGGGCATCGTCGCTCGTGGTGGTCGATCTCATCGCGCCGACGATCGCCCCCGGCGCCGCCCCGGTCGGGCGGCACGAGGAGTCCGCGTCGAGTAACGCCGTGCGCCACGCGCTGGAACGTCTGGCCAACACCGCGCTGATGATCGAGGACTGGCTCGATCGCAACGTCGCCTCGGCGCACGTGTCGGTGACCGGGAAAGATTTGTCGCGCCGCATCTTCGACGCCCAGCAGGCCACCGAACAGTTGGCGTTCGCGATGCGTCCGAGGGCGGGGACGGCGCGCTCGGTGCTCGCCGAGCACCCCGCGGTCGCCCAGGTGCTGCTCGCGGTGCGGTCGGTGCTGCGCAACCACCCCACCACCGAGGACCTCACGGTCGCGCGCCGCATCGTCACCCGCGCCGAGGCCGCGGCCACCGACAGCGACCAACACTCGATCGTGATCCGCGCCGCAGCGCGAACGGTGCGTGCGCACATCGCCGTTCACCGCGTGACCGCCCATGCGTTGGCCACCGCCGAGGCCCACGAGTCCGCTGCGATCCCGCCCACCCGCAACGCCACCACGCCTCCGGTCGAGGCCCCCGAGGGTCCCGTGACACCCGAGCACCGCGGCCTGCGCGCACGGTTCGATCGACTCGAGCCGAGCACCCGCACCGCGATCCAGGTGGCGATCGCGACCTCGGTCGCCACGGTGCTCGGCGAACTGGTGTCGCCGAACCGGTGGTACTGGGCGGTGCTGTCGGCGTTCGTGGTGTTCACCGGCACCACCACTCGCGGCGAGATCCTCACCCGCGCAGGTCATCGCATCGTCGGCACCGTCGGCGGCGTCTTCGCCGGTGTGCTCCTCGCCGCGGTGGTCGGCAACCGCGCGCCGATACAGCTGGCCCTGATCGTGGTGTGCGTGTTCTGCGCGTTCTACCTGGTGACGGTGGCCAACGGGCTTCTGGTCTTCTTCGTCACCGTGCTGCTGGCGATGCTCTACGGACTGCTCGGCACGTTCTCGATCGCCGTGCTCGAGCTGCGCATCGCCGAGACGTGCGTGGGCGCCACGGTCGGTATCGCCGCGGCCTACTTCATCCTGCCCACCCGCACGAGGGAGACGGTGCGCGAGAAGGTCGACGCCTACCTCGATGCGCTCGGCGACGTCATCGACGACTCGATCACCTCGGTCGTCGAGCCTGGCAGCGGTGTCGACCTCGTACCGGTGGCGCGTCGGCTCGACACCGCTCTGCAGGAACTACAGACCGCCGCACGGCCTCTCGGGATGGGACCGGCGAGCCGTGCCCGCCGCGGGACCGCACGACTGGTGCGGGTGCTCGAGGCCTGCGACCGCGCGGCGCATGCACTGGTGCGTGCCGGCATGCTCGCGGCGGCGGCCGACCCGGCCAGCGGACCCACCGGCGACCTCGCGCGTGCGGTGGTCGACGGCGCCGACGGTGTCCGCGCGTCGGTGATGTCGCTGCGGTCGGTGGTCCGCGGCGAGCAGGGGGAGTACGACGACGGCCTCGCCGACGCCAGCCCGGTCGCGCAGGTGCTGTCGCGTGACGCGCAGGAACTCTCGACCGCCACGATCGTGGCCGTCCGTGCGCTCGACCGACTCGATCACTCGGCCGCGCTCACACGCGTCCCGGTGTGACGCGAGGGTCAGGTCAGGACCGGCGGACAGCCGCCAGCACGAGACGCGCGATCGCGGCGTTGCCCTCCTGCGTGGGGTGATCGGACAGGCCGTCGCCGCGCGGGATCTTGCCGTTGAACCACCGCACGCCGTCGGGCGTGCATGCGTCGTGTCCGACCGCGGGGCCGGCGACGTCGACGAACACCGCGCCGTGGCGACGCGCGGCGGCCGAGAGCACGCCGTTGAAGCGGGTGAAGAAGTCACGCACGAACAGTGCGTCGGCGGAGCTGAACGGGGCGTCGGGGTAACAGCCGCGCAGTCCGTAGTAGCCGCCGTGACCGACGACGAGGACCCGGGCCCGCGGCGACTTCGCGTCGACCACGTTCAGCACGCGATCCATCGATCCGCTCAGCGCGGCGAGCTTCTCGGTGATGTTCGTCGCGACGGTCGCGTTGGTGCGGCAGCGCGCATCCTTGCCGGGCGTGAAGGTGAAGCACGGCCCGATCAGCGAGCCCCAGTTGATGTCGTTGCCGCCGATGGAGAGCGTCACGAGGGTGGTGTCGGGGCGCAGGGCCGCCGCCTGGACGGGCACGCTGCGCACGATCGGCAGCGGTGTGGTCTGGCGACGGTCGGTGATCTCGGCGGTCACCGCACCGCGGCACGCGACGGTGGTGAACGACGCCGGGCGCAACGCGCGGGCGACACGCTCGGGGTAGCCGCCGCCTCCGCGACCGCAGCCCTGGGGATCGAACGACTCGACGATGCCCGCACCGATCGCGCGCGAGTCACCGAGCGCGACGTAGCGGACCGGCGTGGCCGCCGAGGCGGGCGCGACGACACCGAAGCCGAGCAGCGCGGCGATCGCCACGACGACGGTGATGGCCGACCGGACGGGTGCACCCGACCGGATCGAACCGAGTGTTGAGTCCGTGCGCATGACGCTCCCCGCCATCTCGTCGAGCGACGACACTGCCACTCGAATCGAAGCAATGATGACTCATCGGCGGCGAATGATCACGCGCGGGCCGGGTGTGCCGCCGGAGGGGTCGATCGGTGCATCTGCACGCACGATGGGCTGGCCTCGAGGGACCGTCGTCGCACGGTTGCTAGCGTGGGTGATCCGGTGATGCAGGCCGCCGGGGAGAGCGTCCGGCGCGCGGCGAGAGCCGCCCGACCGAGGGCTCGAATCGAACCAGAGACACCGCCACAGGGCGCAGAACGGGAGCCGACATGTCACGGATCGCCATCGTGGGAGGCCACGGCAAGATCGCACTCATCCTGGCGCGCCTGCTGACCGACGACGGTCACCAGGTGAGTTCGCTCATCCGCAAGCCCGAACAGTCCGACGACATCACCGGCGCCGGCGCCGCGCCGGCGATCATCGACATCGAGAACGCCTCCACCGAGGAGATCATCGAGGCCTTCGAGGGGCACGACGCGATCGTCTTCGCCGCCGGCGCCGGTGGCGGCAACCCCGACCGCACCTACGCCGTGGACCGCGAGGCCGCGATCCGCTGCGTCGACGCCGCCTCGGCCACCTCCATCAAGCGTTTCGCGCTGGTGTCGTACTTCGGTGCATCGGTCGATCACGGTGTCTCGCCCGATGATTCGTTCTACGCGTACGCCGAGGCCAAAGGCGACGCCGATCAGTACCTGCGGGCGAGCGACCTCGACTGGACGATCGTCGCGCCGAGTTCGCTCGCCGACGGTGAGGCCACCGGCACCATCCGCACGAAGGAGGACGGTGCCGAGGCGGGGACCGAGGTCGCGCGCGCCGACGTCGCCGAGGTGATCGCCGTCGTCCTGCGCACGCCGTCGACCATCGGCCGCATGATCGAGTTCACCGGCGGCGACACCCCCATCGAGACGGCGCTGGGCGCCTAGACCCGCCCGGCCCCTCGGGCCATCACAGCCTCTCGATGATGGTGGCGTTGGCTTGACCGCCCGCCTCGCACATGGTCTGCAGGCCGTATCGGCCGCCGGTCTGATGCAGGGCGTTGACCATCGTGGTCATCAGCCGGGCGCCGCTGGCGCCCAACGGATGTCCCAGCGCGATGGCGCCACCGTTGACGTTCGTCTTCGCGAGATCGGCGCCGGTGTCGTGGGCCCAGGCGAGCACCACCGGGCTGAAGGCCTCGTTCACCTCGAACAGGTCGATGTCGCCGATGGTGAGACCGGCCTTCTCGAGCACCTTGTGCGTGGCCGGGATGATGCCGGTCAGCATGAGGATGGGATCCGAACCCACCACGGTGGTCGTGTGCACGCGCGCCAGCGGCGTCAGACCGAGTTGCTGTGCCTTCTCCGCCGACATGATCAGGAGTGCTGCGCTGCCGTCGGAGAGCGGGCTCGAGTTGGCGGCGGTGATGCGCCAGTCGATGTCGGGGAAGCGGCGTCCCATCGCCTCGTCGTAGAACGCCGGACGCAACTGCGCCAGACCCTCGATCGAGCCGCCGGGGCGGATCATCTCGTCGTGGTCGAGTCCGGCGATCGGCGCTAGTTCGGTGTCGAAGAGTCCGGCCTTGGTCGCGGCTGCCGCCTTCTCGTGGGAGGAGAGTGCGAACTCGTCGAGCTGGGTGCGGCTGAGATCCCATCGCGCGGCGATGAGTTCGGCGCTGTATCCCTGGGGGATGAAGCCGTCGGGGTAGCGCTGCGCCAACGCCTCGCCGAACGGGTTCGCCCCGGCGCGGATGTCGGACATCATCGGCACCCGGCCCATGGATTCGACGCCCGCGGCGATCACCACGTCGTACGCGCCGGACATCACGCCCTGCGCGGCGAACGACACCGCCTGCTGGCTGGACCCGCACTGCCGGTTGATGGTGGTTGCCGGCACCGACTCGGGGAAACCGGCCGCGAGTACCGCGTTGCGGGCGATGTTCTGGCCCTGCTCGTCGGCCTGGGTGACGGTGCCGGTGATGACGTCGTCGACCAGTGCCGGATCGATGCCGGTGCGGTCGATCAGCGCGCGCAGGCTGTGGGCGAGCAGGTCGACCGGGTGGACGCCGTGCAGTGCGCCCGAGGCCTTCCCCTTGCCGATGGGGGTGCGAACGGCGCCGACGATGACGGCGTCGGTGCGTGGGGTAGCGGCCATGGTGTGTTCCTCCACTCGATGTGTCGCCGGCCAGTGGTCTGACTAGCTCTATCACTAGACAACTGTCTACCACCTGACTTGCTTCCCGATTAGCCAGGGTCGCGTCTGTCGCTGTCATCGCCGGTACGGTTGTCGTCGTGATCCGCAAACTTGCCGCCACCGCGAGCGTCGGGGCCGTCGGGGCCTTCACCACCGGTCTCGCCGCCACCGGTTCGGCGACCGGTCGGGCCTTCGGGGCGTCGCCCGAGGCCATCGCCCCGCACATCAGCGCCTCGCCGAACCAGCGCGACGGGTTCTTCGCCAACCGCGAACCGTCGATCGCCGTCGATGTCGACCGCACCGGTGCCGTCGACATGATCCGGGCACGCCGCCGAGGTGACCCGGGATCGACGGTGCCGGTGTACGACCCCCTCTTCACCGCACCCGGGTTCGTCGACACCGCCGCCGCTCTCGCCGTCACCTGGCTCGGTCACGCCACCGCGCTCGTCGAGATCGACGGCCGCCGCGTGCTCACCGACCCGGTGCTGTCGAAGCGCTGCTCCCCGTCGCAGTCCATCGGCCCCGCCCGCATGCACCGCGCGCCGTGCACCGCGTCGCAACTGCCCGCGCTCGACGTGGTGCTGATCAGCCACGACCACTACGACCACCTCGACATGGCCACCGTGGTGACCATCGCGCGCGAGCAACCGGATGTGCACTTCGTGGCCCCGATCGGTGTCGGTGCGCACCTCGAGTACTGGGGTGTTGCCCCCGACCGCATCTCCGAGGCCGACTGGGGGCAACGCGTCACCCACGGCGACCTCACCTTCGATTGCGTTCCCGCCCGGCATTTCTCGGGTCGCGGCGTGGTCCGCAACCTCACCCAGTGGGGCAGCTGGGGCGTCCGCGGTCGGCAGCACTCGGCGTTCTTCACCGGCGACACCGGCTACACCGAGGCCTACCGCGACGCCGGCGGACCCTACGAGCTCACGCTGGTCCCCATCGGCGCCTACGACCGCATGTGGCCCGACATCCACGTCGACCCCGAGGAGGGCGTCGCACTGCACACGATGCTCGCCGGCGATTCCCTCGCCGACTCGCTGATGGTGCCGATCCACTGGGCGACCTTCAACCTCGGCCTGCACACCTGGGACGACCCCGTGCGCCGGATGCTCGCCGCGGCCGAGAAGGCGTCGGCGGTCACCGCGACACCGGCACCGGGAACCCGCATCGACGTCGTCACCCGCACCGGCGCCGGCATCGACCACCCCGACTGGTGGCACGGCATCGCCCAGAGCTGAGCGCCCCGGGAAGCGGCTGGGTCCTCGGTTCGGGAACCGGACATCGATGCTGATCGTTGGAGTGGCATCAGCGCCGCACCGCGGACGCGGCGCACCGACGAGAGGACACACACATGGACTTCAAGCAGCTGACCAACAAGGCCAAATCACTGGTGAGCAAGAACTCCCAGTACATCGACAAGGGTGCCGACGCGATCGACAAGGCGACCAAGGGCAAGTACACGAGCCAGGTCGCCAAGGGTCGTGACGTCGCCAAGGATGCCGCGAAGAAGCTGGGCGATCAGCCCAAGTAGGCGATCGATCCGGGTAACGGTCATCCATACTCTGCGACGCGGGCAGTCGGCGATCACTCGCCGGCTGCCCGTCGTCGTGTCCCTTGCCGCCGTGGTCGCGGTCGGCGTCGCGGGCTGCGCGGCCGAGGAGAACCCGGGCGTCCGACCGTCGTCACGGCCGAGCGCCCCTGCGACGGTCATCTCGGCACTTCCGCCCGCCCCCGACACGGCCGACCGTGGCGCGGTCGTGGCACGCTCGGCGATGACCGTCGATCCGGGCGGCCCCCTCGCCGACGTCTCGGTCACCCGCGTGGTCTATCGGTCCAGCGCCGGCTACGCCCCGGGTGATCCCGACGGAACGTTCGGCACGCAGGTGTCCGGGGTCGTCGCCGTCCCGTCGGGCTCGCCGCCACCGGGCGGATGGCCGATCGTCGCCTACGGCCACGGGACCACCGGCACCGCCTCGAACTGCGGCCCGTCCGGGTATCCCGACCTGCTCGGCGGCGCCTCCACCATCGCCTCGCTGGTGAACCGCGGCTACGTGGTCGCGGCATCGGACTACCAGGGCCTCAGTGGGCCGGGTGCGTCCGCCGACGCCCGGGTCACGAGCGTGCCGCACCCTTACCTCGACACCGACACCGTCGCCCGCAACATGATCGACATGGTGCGGGCCGCGCGCTCGGTCGTGCCGCAGGCCGGGACGCGGTGGGCGTCGATGGGTGCATCCCAAGGGGGACAGGCGGCCTGGGCCGCTGGTGAGGCCGCCGCCACCGACTACGGATCGGGACTGCAGTTCGTCGGTGCTGCAGCGCTCGCACCCGCGGCCGATGTGTCCCCGATCGCCGACGGCTACGACGTCGCGCCCTACACGGCACCGACATTCACCCAGATCCAGATCGCGTTCATCCCGCTGATCGTGGACGGTCTGCGCGCGGTGTTCCCCGATCTGCCGGTCGACGAGTACATGCGCGGCGGTCTCGCTGCGGGTGCGCAGGCGCTGACGTCGTGTGGGTCGGGCAGCGCGTTCTCGAAGTACTCGGCACTGACCGGGGTGAAACCCGGCGACGCCGCGATCCGATCGGCATCAGCTCTGCGGCAACTCCATTCGATGCTGGCCGCCGACGCTCTGCCTCAGCGGCGATCTGCTGCACCGCTGTTCGTCGGTTACGGCGACTCCGATCAGATCATCACCCCGAGCTGGACCGCCGGTGCCGTGGCGAGGGCGTGCGCGATGGGCGACACCATCGAGCGGACCGTCGCGGCGGGCAAGGGACACACCAACACCGGACTCACGCCGAGTGCGATCGACTGGATCGGTGACCGCTTCGCCGGCGATCCCGCCCCGAACACCTGCCCCCGCTGACCGCCGCTGCGCTCGCCCCACTTCGCCAGTTGGGCCGTTGTTTCCATGCGTTGGGCCCTTGTGGGAGTCGTCGCGAGACGACGGCCCAACTGGCGCGAACGACGGCCCAACTGGCGTGAACGACGGCCCAGCTGGCGGGGGTGGCGGGGGCGACTAGCGGGGGCGGGCGTCGGCGCGGCCGAGGGCGCGGACGACCGGTGCCAGACGCGTGTCGGCGATGCGACGCAGCAGGTAGGTGGTGAGCGCGTCGTCGAGGTCGTCGATCGGGAGCACGGCGTAGTCCTCGGGGTCGAGGGATGCCACGGCCTCGGATTCGATCGGGACGATCGTGAAACCGGATGTGCTGCGCAGGAACATCATCAGGCCGCTGGTGTCGCTGAAGACCGTGTCGGCGTCGACGACGGCGCCGGCCGCGGCGAGTCGATCGGCGCGACCCTGCCCCAGATCCCAGTGCCGGGGCCCGCGGATGTAGCGCATGCCGCGCAGGTCGCTCAGCGTCAGTGACGTCCGCCCGGGGAACCGCGACCCATCGACGACGGCACCCAGCGGCTCGCTGTAGAGCACGAGGGTGGTGAGACGCTCGTCGGTGGTGCCGACGTGTGCGATGGCGAGGTCGATCGAGTTGCTCAGCAGTGCCGATTCCATCTGCAGCGACGGCATCTGTCGGATGGAGAACGAGAACGTCGCATCGAGATCGCGGATCGATGCGCTCAGCGAGCGACGATGCGCCGGGTTGAGCACGTCGGGAATCGCCAGACGCACCTCCAGGCGGCCGGTCTCGGGGCCGACGAGTCCGGGGATGGCGTCGAAATCGGCGACGACCGACGACGCCAGCGGCACCAGCGCCTCGCCCGCCGCGGTGAGCCTGGTGTGGTGGGTGGAGCGCTCGAACAGTGGCGTGCCGAGTTCGTGTTCGAGGGTGCGGATCCGCTGGCTCAGCGGTGGCACCGACATGTTCAACGATTGCGCCGCCCGTGTGAAGTTCAGCTCGCGCGCGACGGCGAGGAAGTACCGCAGGTGATGCATCTCCACGGGACACGAGCCTAGACCGGTGTTATCGCTGTGGACATACCGATCTGAGCCAGACGGTAATTCTCTTACCTCGGGCAACGACCTACCGTCGAAGACATGACCACCACAGACATGAACGCAGAACCGACCTCCGGCCCCCTCGCCGGCGTCACCGTGGTCGACATCTCGACCGTGGTGATGGGCCCGTACGCGACGCAGATCCTCGGCGACTTCGGCGCCGACGTCATCCGCATCGAGCCGCCCTTCGACACCGCGCGGACCTCCCCGGCCAACACCGGTCGCAATCCCGGCATGGCGCCTCTCTACCTGCAGGTGAACCGCAACAAGCGCAGCGTCGCCCTCAACCTCAAGGACCCCGAGGGCCTCGCCGACCTGTTCGCGATCCTCGCCGATGCCGATGTGCTCGTCACGAACATGCGTGCCGGCGCGCTGGCTCGCCTCGGCCTCGACTACGACGCCGTCCACGAGCGCTTCCCCCACCTGATCTACGCCCACGCGCAGGGTTTCGCGCCGCAGTCGTCGCAGGGCAACCGCCCCGCCTACGACGAGGTCATCCAGGCCGTGTCCGGTCTGGTCAGCCTGCAGGACCGCGCGGGCGACTCCCTGCAGTTCATGCCTACGTTCATCGCCGACAAGACCGCCGCGCTGTACCTGCTCAACGGAATCCTCGCCGCACTCTTCCACCAGCAGCGCACCGGCGAAGGCCAGCACGTCGCGCTCGCCATGGCCGACGCGATGATCGCGGTGAACCTCGTCGAGCACATGGCCGGCGACGTGTTCGTCCCTGCCGCAGGCGATGTGGGCAACCCGCTCAGCCTCACCGGCGCCCACGCCGCGATGCGCACCAAGGACGGTGGCGCGATCGCCGCGGTGCCCTACACGAACGAGGCTGTCCGCAAGCTGCTCATCGGAGCCGGACTCGACGACGACGCAGCCGACCCGGCCTGGCAGTCGCCCACCATCGACCGGCCCGTCTTCACCGCGGGGATCGAAAAGGTGTTGGCGCACTCGACGAACAAGACCACCGCGGAGTGGGAGGCGTACCTCACCGCCAACGACATGCCCTACGGCGTCGTCGTCGACATCGCGGACCTGCCGAACGACCCGTACGTGCGGGAGATGGACCTCATCACCGAGGTCGAGCACCCCACGGAGGGCACCATCCGCGTGATCGCCAACCCGCTGCACTTTTCGGCGACCCCGACGAGCTACCGCCGTCACGCCGAACGCGCCGGCGCCAGCACCGACGAGGTGCTGAGCAGCGTCCGCGCGCACGCCTGACCCACAGCCCCCACACGACGACTCCGCCCGAACAAGCAAGGGAGAGAACCATGGACCTCGAACTCTCGAGCGCCGACATCGAGTTCCGCGACAGCCTGCGCGAGGTGTTCCTCGGCGAGATCCCCGCCGACATCCGTCGCCGCAGCGCGCTGAACCAGACCACCCACGACGACATCGTCACCAGCCAGCGCGTCCTCAACCGCCACGGACTCGCGGTGCCGCACTGGCCCGCCGAGTGGGGCGGCAAGGACTGGACCGCGACGCAGACCCACATCTACGGCTCGGAACTCCAGCGTGCCGCGGTGCCGCAACCGTTGGCGTTCAACGTCTCCATGGTCGGTCCGATCATCGCCGAGTTCGGTACGCAGGAGCAGAAGGAGAAGTTCCTCCCGGCGACGGCGAACCTCGACATCTGGTGGTCGCAGGGCTTCTCCGAGCCCGAGGCCGGCTCCGACCTGGCGTCGCTCAAGACCACCGCCCGGCGCGACGGTGACCATTACGTGCTCAACGGCCAGAAGACGTGGACCACGCTGGGCCAGTACGGCGACTGGATGTTCGTCCTCGCCCGGACGGATCCCGACGCACCCCGCAAGCAGCAGGGCATCTCGTTCCTCCTGCTCGACCTGACCACGCCCGGCATCGAGCGCCGGCCGATCCGCCTGTTCGACGGCAGCGCCGAGGTCAACGAGTTCTTCTTCGACGACGTCGTCATCCCCGCCGAGAACCTGGTCGGCGAGGAGAACAAGGGCTGGACCTACGCCAAGTTCCTGCTCGGCAACGAGCGCAACAGCATCGCGCAGGTCGGGACCGCCCAGCGGATCTACGCCGATCTCGCCGCGTCTGCCGTCGAGACCGACACCGGGACCGGCACTCTCGCCGACGATCCCGCGTTCCGTGGATCCATGCACGCGCTGAAGACGCGTCTGCTCGCCCTCGAGGCGACGCAGCTGCGGGTGACCGGGGCATCGGAGAACGGGCAGGCGAGCCCGGTGTCGTCGCTGCTGAAGATGGAGGGGACCCAGACACTGCAGGAGCTGACACGACTGCGGATGACCGCGGCCGGCTCCGACGGCGCGATGGTGACCGCCGACGGCGACCTCGTCGCCGACCCGGCCGCCACCGCCTCGGCGGCCCAGTACCTCAACCTGCGCAAGCTCTCGATCTTCGGCGGTTCCAACGAGATCCAGCGCGGCGTCATCGCCAAGACCATCTTGAACCTCTGATATTCAGGGGACTCTGAGGGATAGGGAGAACATCATGAACCTCGACTACAACGACGACCAGCAACTCCTGTTCGAGACCGTCGACTCCGCCGTCGGCCGCGACTACACCATGGGCGGACGCGCGAGCGCGACGTCGTCGAACCTCGGGTGGAATGCCCGCACCTGGTCCACCCTCACCGAACTCGGGCTGACCGGGCTCACCATCGACGAGGACCACGGCGGTGTCGGTGCCGGTCCGGTGGAGCTCTACGCGAGCCTGCAGGCCATCGGCCGGCACGCGGCGACCGAGCCCCTGCTCGACGGTGTCGCGATGCCCGGCTGGGTGATCACCGATCTCGCCACCCCGACGCAGGCGAAGGAACTGCTCGGCGCCCTGGCCGCCGGCGAGACGACCATCGCGGTCGCCCACGCCGAGCCCGGTCGCGCCTGGGATGCCGCACCCGCCGTCACCGTCGCCGACGACGGCACGGCCACGGTGTCCGGTGTAAAAGCACCCGTCGCGCATGCCGATCAGGCATCGCACCTGCTCGTCACCGCGGTCGACGCCGACGGGCGCACGCAGGTCGTCCTCGTCGATTCCGACGCCAGCGGCGTGACCCGGGCCGACGGACGTACCGCGGACTGGACCCACGCGTCCCAGGTGACGTTCACCCAGGCGTCTGGCGTCCTGCTCGGTGACGGCACCGCCGACGCCGCGAGCGCACTGCGTTCCGCCTTCGCGAAGGCGCGGATCGCCATCACCGGCGAGGCCGTCGGTCTCATGGAGTCCGGCCTGTCGATGACGGTGGACTACCTGAAGACCCGCAAGCAGTTCGGCGTCCCACTGTCGACGTTCCAGGCGCTCGTCCACCGCGCCGCCGACCTGTACGCCCAGGTCGAGCTCGCGCGGTCGATGGCCCTCTACGCCACGGCCACCGCCGAAGCCGTCGCGAACGGCACCGCCGACGTCGACGTCCTCACGTCGACCGCCGACGATGCGTTCGTCTTCGTGTGTGACGCCGCGATCGGCGTCGCCGAGGAGATCGTCCAGCTGCACGGCGGCATCGGCATGACCTACGAGTCGGAGATCGGCCACCACGCCGCTCGCCTCGTCGGGCTCACCGCGACACTGGGTGGACTGGAGGCCGCGCGCCGTCGGGCTGTCGCAGCCGACACCGTGCTCCGCGCACCGAGCGCGCTGCTCAACAACGCCGACGCAGCGTAGGAGGTAGAGATGTTCGACCATCTGTTGGTCCTCGACATCGTCGGAGGTGCCATCCGCCGGGTCGACCTCGACGGCGCCGTGAGCACCGTCGTCACCGACACCGGGCCCGCCCCGGACGGCATCGTCCGTGACGCCGCCACCGACCGGATCTGGTGGACCCTGATGGGCCGTCCGAGTCGCGGCGACGAGGGATCCGACTTCACCGCCCACAACGGTGGCCTGCGCTCGGCGCGGACCGACGGCTCCGAGGTCACCACCGTCCTCCCCGACGGTGCGATCACCACCGGCAAGCAGCTCGACCTCGCCGACGGCCACCTCTACTGGGGCGACCGCGAAGGCGGACGCATCAGCCGCGTGGCCGTCGACGGTGGTGCGGTCACCGACCTGGTGGTCCGACCACGTGATCCCGAGACCGGCCTCGTCGACATCCACGACCAATGCGTCGGTGTCGCGGTCGATGTCGCCGGTGGCCACCTCTACTGGACACAGAAGGGCCCGGCGAAAGGCGATGCGGGACGCATCTTCCGCGCCGGCATCGACATCCCCGACGGCGAGACCGCGGAGACCCGCACCGACATCGAGACGCTGTGGTCCGATCTGCCCGAGCCCATCGACCTGTGGTTCGACGCGTCGTCGTCGACCCTGTTCTGGACCGACCGCGGCGCGGCCCCGTTCGGCAACACGCTGAACAGCGCGCCCGTCCCCGCTGTCGGTGAGACCGGCGTCGAGCCGACGGTCCTCGCGAAGGACTTCGCCGAGGCGATCGGACTCGCCGTGGACACCGAAGCGGGTATCGCCTACGTGACCGCCCTCGACGGCAGCGTGCGCGCCGTGCCCATCCGCGACGGCGGCCCGGCCGAGCGGGTCGTCGCGACCGTCGACGGCAGCGCGTTCACCGGGATCGTGGGGGTGACGTCATGAGCCGCGGCAGCACCAGCCAGACCATGGCCATCGTGGGTGCCGGCGTCATCGGCCTGTCGTGGGCGCGCCTCGCCCGTGAGCACGGCTGGACCGTCGCCATCACCGACCCCCGAACCGATCTCGCCGAGACCGTCGCCGCCGAGTTCGGTGACGACCCGTCGGTGCGCGCGGCCGACAGCCTCGCCGACGCAGTCCGTGACGCCGACCTCGTCCAGGAGAACGGACCCGAGCGTCTGCCGGTCAAGCAGGAGCTGTTCGCCGAGATCGGTGCTGCGGCTCCGGCGACCGCGATCCTGGCGACCTCCAGCTCGTCGATCACCGCGTCGGAGATCGCCGTCGACCTCGACGCGGACGTCGCTGCCCGGCTCCTCGTCGGGCACCCGTTCAACCCGCCGGAGCTGATGCCGCTCGTGGAGGTGTTGCCCGGCACGCGGACAGCGCCCGACACGACCGAGCGGGCTGTCGCTCTCTACCGGGAACTGCGACGCGAACCGGTCGTCATCGCGAAAGAGCTCCCCGGCTTCGTCGCGAACCGACTGCAGGGGGCCATCTCCCGTGAGGCGCGGTACCTCGTGCAGCAGGGCGTGGTGTCACCCGCCGACCTCGACACCATCCTGCAGAACTCGCTGGGTCTGCGGTGGGCGACCATCGGGCTGTTCGAGGGCAACGTGCTCGGTGGCGGCCCGGGCGGCATCGCCCACCTGCTCGCCGGAGTGGGTGCGCAGACCGGTGGCATCGAACCCGGTGTTCCCGCGACCGATCCCGAGTCGATGCGTCGGCTCGTGGCAGCCGTCGAGGAGACCTACGGCTCCGGCCAGGAGGTGTACGAGACGCTCGCCCGGCGACGCGACCGCCGTACGCGTGCGGTGTTGGCGGCCCTCGCCGACACCGAGTGACCGCGCGCTGCAGTTGTCCGCCGACCAGCGATCCCGCCACCCGCAGATGGCAGCGAACCGTTTATGGTGTGCGACATGGCCTCAGTGAGTGACAGCGTCGTCGTATCCCTCAGCCCCGACGCGGCATGGACATGCGTTTCCGATCTCTCCCGCTACGACGAGTGGCTGACCATCCACGACGGGTGGCGCAGCGACGTCCCCACCGCGGATCAGCTCTCCAAGGGCACGAAGATCTCGTCGGTGGTCGCCGTGAAGGGCACCCGCGTGCGCTTCGAGTGGACCGTCGACACCTTCGACCCGCCGAAGGTCGTCAGCCTGAAGGGCAACGGCAAGGGCGGTGTGAAGGTCAAGCTGTCGCTCAAGGTGACTCCCTCCGGTGACGGGTCGACGGTGAAGTTCGATCTCGACCTCGGTGGTCTCCCGATGATCGGCCCCGCGGGCAAGGCAGCGGCGAAGCTGGTCTCCTCCGACCTCCACGAGTCGCTCGCGAAGTTCCAAAAGGTCTTCGCGGAATAGTCGCGCCCCGGCGGGTCACCGCCGGATGCGGTCGCCGCACGGCCCATCAAGGCCGGTCGCTGATCGGCGACCAATCCGGCGCGCAACGCTCTCCGAACCACACGACGTAACGGGTTCCTCCTCTGCGGCGACGTACGGGTGACCGAACGGCGTGTGACGAGGAGGGCGGGCATGGCTGGCTCTGTCGACAAGTCCTCCCTTTGGTCTCGTTCGACCTCGATCGCCGTCGACCTCCGCGGCTCCGTGGACCGGGAGACACTCGACGACGTGATCTCCGTCCACGCCCCGGTCTGCGCCGCGTCGGGGATCGACGCAGTCCTCATCGATGCGGTGGGTGCTGATCGCACCGTCGTGATCGTGACCCACCGCCACCCCGATCCGCTCGGACCGCTGCGCGCGATCGCCGCCGCCTACGCCGCCACCCGGACGGTGGGATCGCCGGCCGGTGACGCTGCCACCGGCGACGTCGACGCCGGATCGGCCTTCGCCTCGTATCGCCCGAGCGACACCGCGGCCGCGACCCTGTCGGCATCTGTCTCGCGGGCGCTGCGCCGGCACGCCCAGCACGACGGTGTCGATCTCGCCGACGTGATCGCGGCGTCCTGTGTCGACGCCGGCTTCGCTGCACGGGTGCAGGTGCTCTCCGATGTCGGTCCGGTGTCGTTCGGCGACCTGTGCGGAGAGGTCGCCGTCCTCAGGGGCGCCCTGGACACACGGACCGACCACCCGGTGGACGGCGCGTCGGTGCGGGTCTACCAGGCCCGCGGCGATCGCCTCCACATCGATCTCGTCGACGCGGACGCCGATCCGCGCCGCGGTCTCGATCGTCTTGTCGCCGTTTTCGCCTCGCCCTCCGCGGCACCTGTTCCGCTGTTGTGGAACGACGCCGACGAATTGACGGTGCCGGCGACCGTCGTCGACCTCGTGGACCTCGCGTTGGCGCGCGACCCCGACGCGGTCGCGATCGAGTTCGGCCGGGGCGGTGCACCCCTCACCTACGGCGAGTTGGACAGTCGCGTCAACCAGGTCGCTCGTGGTCTCGTCGCGAACGGGGTCGGCACCGATGTCGTGGTCGGGGTGATGTGCGCCGATCCGGTGTGGGCGACCATCGCGACCCTGGGCGTGTTCCGCGCCGGCGGGGGAGTGCTACCGCTACCCGTCGCCGGCGCTCCGGCACTGCTGTCAGGGTTGATCGGTGCGGCCGACCCCGCCTGCGTGGTCACCGACCGTCTGCTCACCGACGACGATCTGGACCCCGACGCGGTGATGGGTGAGTTCGTCCGGAACGCAGACGTCGCCGAGATCCTCGGCACCACCGACTCCGGATACGCCACCCAGGCACACGACGCCGCCCACCAGGGTCACGACACGTCGTTGGCGCGCAACGGGTTCGACGTCATCCCGCCGTGGGTGACCGTGATCGCCCTCGATCCCCTCGAGATCGCCGAGCACTCCGACGACCCGATCTGCCCGGCCGAGCTGCACGGGCCCGCCCGTCTCGGTTCGACCGCTCTGGTCGGTTGGGTCGGTCCGGGAACCGCTGCCCCCGTGATCATCTCGCATTCGTCGCTGGCCGCCCGCCTGCAGTGGACGGCGTCGCAGACCGGCGACGTCGCCACCGACCTACCCCACCCCCGGGACCTCGACGCGGACTGGGTGGCCGCGGTGCTCACGCCGTTGACGATGAGCGCGACGCTTCGCGCCGACGGCGAGTCCGTTCCCTGCGGCGTCACGCCGGAGCGGACGGCACGGTTGCGGGTCTCGCCGACCCACACCCTCACCCGGTTGGCCGAGGGGTGCGGTGCGATGTCCGCGTGGACCACCGAGATGTACGTCCTCGACGACAGATTGCAGGCTCTGCCCCCGGGTGGCGTCGGTGAGCTCTACATCGGCGGCGCCCACCTCCCGCGAGGGCACGCGGGACGCTCGGCGTCGACATCGTCGCGTTTCGTCGCCAACCCCTTCCGACCCGGCGAACGCATGCTGGCCACCGACATCCGGGTCCGACGCAGCCTCGACGGCTCTCTTGTCGAGGTCGAGTCGGGTGTGGTGGTGCACCCGACGGTGATGGCGCCGCAATCGCCTCGCCGGCTCGATCGGACAGACCGCGCCGTTCGCCGCCTCTGACGTCGAATCTGCCTGTCAGGCATCACGTCCTGCGAAGACGACACCGCCCGTGAGAACGACAACTCCTGCGAGAACGACAACGGCGGTGAACGCGGCGCTGTTGCGCCGGTCCACCGCCGTCGAGGTCGGTACCTGCCGAGCGGGTTACAGGATGGTCAGCATCTCGTTGTAGGTCGGCAACGGCCACAGGTCGTCGGCCACGAGGGTCTCGAGGGTGTCGGCGGCGACGCGGACCTCGGCCATGGCCGGGATGAGCGTCTCGAGGGCGTACGTCGACTCCTCGAGTTCGGACTCGCCGTGGAACGATTCGATGCCCTTCTCCAGCGTCGCGAGCGACGAGCCCAGAGCCGAGACCGCAGCGCTGAGATCGGTCAGCAACGGGTTCGACGCGTCGAGCCCTGCCGACTTCACGTTGACCGCGATGCCGGCCAGCTCACCCTGATAGCGCAGGGCGGCAGGGAGGATCATGGTCTTGGCGATCTCGACGGTCTCCTTGGCCTCCACGAGGATCGTGAGCGCGTACTGCTCGAGTATGACGTCCTTGCGGGCTTCGAGTTCGCGGGCGGACAGGACGCCGTACTTCTCGAAGAGGTCCTCGTTCTCCTTCTCCGCCATGAACGGCACGGCGTCGACGGTGGTGCGCAGGTTCTTCAGCCCACGCGAGGCCGCCTCCTCCTGCCAGGCGTCGGCGTAGCCGTCACCGTTGAAGATGACGGCGCCGTGGTCGGTGATGACCTGCTGCAGCACGGTCTGCACGGCCGTGTTGAACTCGGTGCCGTCGGCGGTGAGCTTCTCCAGCTCCGTGGCGAGGTAGTCGATCGAGTCGGCCAGGATCGTGTTGATCGCGACCATCGGATCCGAGATCGACTGGTTGGAACCCGGCGCACGGAACTCGAACCGGTTGCCGGTGAACGCGAACGGGCTGGTGCGGTTGCGGTCGCCCGGGTCGGCCTTGAGCGGCGGCAGGCTGTCGACACCGAGTTCGAGCACGCCGGATTCCTTGGATTCCGTCGCGCCACCCTTGGCGATCTGATCGAAGACATCCATCAGCTGCTCGCCGAGGAAGATCGAGATGATCGCCGGGGGAGCTTCGTTGGCGCCGAGGCGATGGTCGTTGCTCGCCGACGCGACCGATGCGCGCAGCAGCCCGCCGTACTTGTGGACGCCGCGGATGATGGCCGCGCAGAACACCAGGAACTGGACGTTCTCGTGCGGGGTGTCACCCGGGTTCAGCAGGTTGCCCTGGTTGCTGTTGCCGAGCGAGAAGTTGACGTGCTTGCCCGAACCGTTGACCCCGGCGAAAGGCTTCTCGTGCAGCAGACAGGTCATGCCGTGGTTCTCGGCGACCTTCTTCATGATGGTCATCATCAGCTGCTGGTGATCGTGAGCGAGCACCGAACGCTCGAAGACCGGGGCGAGCTCGAACTGGCCGGGGGCGACCTCGTTGTGGCGGGTCTTCGACGGGATCCCGTGCTTGAACAGCTCGCGGTCGAGATCGATCATGTAGCCCAGCACACGGTCCGGGATGGCACCGAAGTAGTGGTCGTCGAACTCCTGGCCCTTGGACGGCTTGGCGCCGAACAGGGTTCGCGAGGTGGTCATGATGTCGGGGCGCGCGTAGTAGAAGTGCTCGTCGATGAGGAAGTACTCCTGCTCGGCGCCCGCGTAGGACACGACCGTGTCGACATCGCTGTGGCCGAACAGCTTCAGCAGACGCATGGCCTGCTTGCTCATCGCCTGCTGGCTGCGCAGCAGCGGGGTCTTCTTGTCCAGGGCCTCGCCGGTCCATGAGATGAACACCGTCGGGATGCACAGCGTGTTGCCGGCCGGGTTCTCCAGGATGTAGGCGGGGCTCGTGACGTCCCAGCCGGTGTAGCCGCGGGCCTCGAAGGTGCCGCGCAGGCCACCGTTGGGGAAGCTCGACGCATCGGGCTCGCCCTGCAGCAGGGTCTTGCCCTGGAACTCCGCGAGCGAGGCGCCGGACGAGTCGGGCTCGAGGAACGAGTCGTGCTTCTCGGCGGTGAAGCCGGTCAGCGGGTAGAAGACGTGCGCGTAGTGCGACGCGCCCTTCTCGATCGCCCAGTCCTTCATCGCGTTCGCGACGACGTCGGCGATCGTCGGGTCGAGCGCCACACCCTCGTCGATGGTGGCCGAGACCTTCTTGAAGACGCTCTTGGGCAGTCGGTCCTTCATGGCCGACTTGTCGAAGACGTTGACTCCGAAGAGGTCGGCAAGCGGCGCTTGCGCCGTGGCGCACTCCGGCGTGCTGTGGGCCGTTACCGCTTTGATCGCCTCACGGCGGGAAATGCTGCCACTCATGGGTCACTCCTGGATGGTCCGATCCACCCCCGATGGGCTGGATGCAACGTGAAAGAACGCTCACGCGACGCTATGGGTGACCTGTCGCGGGGGCGTTTCCATCGTGTGACGCCCAGGAAACACAGGAGGCAGACCCCGTTTTCCGGCTCTCCGGGTGACGAGGAGGGGGCTGCGGGGGCCAGGATCGACCGAAGTGATTCGTGAGGCTATCGACAGCCGGCGGTCTCGGCAACCGCACCGAACTCGCTCGCGCGTCAGAACGGTGGTGGTTCGTCGTCCTCCGCCTCGCGGGCTGCCCGTTCCTGGGCCTCGGCTTCGCGGGTGCGGCGGTTGTGTTCGCGCTCTGTCTGTCGGCGGGCGTGTTTGTCTGCCAGGCGTGGGCGGCGTCTGGTCGGTGCAGGCTCTGAGCTGTCGGGGTGGGTGGCTGGTGGTGCGTTTTCGGGTGCGGTGAACTGGATGTCTTTCAACGCCGGGAACAGGTCGTCGCCGGTGAAGGCGGGGCCGTCGACGGTGAGGCCTTCCGGGGTGATGATCACCCGTTCGGTACGGCCATCCCGGCTGATGGTTTGGTCGTCAAGGAATGTGGTGTGGGTTTTGAGGTTGTGGCGGAACCGGCACTTCGAACCGGTGTTTCCTGGACACGTTTGTCCGCCGTGTTCGGGGTGGTCGTGGTCGTATTCGCGGGTGTGGTCGATGTCGCAGACCCATGCGGCGCGGTCGCAGCCCGCGACGTCGCAGTACAGGGATCGGGCCCGCACAACGGTGTCCAACGCCGTCGACGGCCGATAGGGGTTGCCGGGGGTGTGTGGGGCGATCGGGTCATCGAGATGCCCGATCGGTTTCACCGACACCCCGGGCTCTGCGAGTAGGTCGTCGAGGTGGGCGGGGGATATGACGCCGTAGCCGTCGAGGAAACATGGTGTCTCCCCGTCACCGGCGACGGTCTCGAGATCGCAGATGACGTGCAAGGTCATGTTGCTGCCGGTGCCGGGGACCTCGCGCACCGCGGGCGCATCCGGGTCGGGGACCGTCGGCGCGTCGCAGTCGTCGTTCCCGCACTGGCATTCCCAGGCGACACCCATGACGAGGCTGAAGTGGGCATCGGACTTCCGTGCCGCCAACGACCGATCATCGTTCTTGCAGACCGCGCGGGCGAGGGTGTCGACGCGTCGGGAGATCTGGATGGCCTTTTCGGCGGTCGAGGTGGCTTCGACGCGGGCCATGCCGTCCTCGAGGCGTTCAGTCCAGAACCCACGCGCATCCACCGCCGCTTTACGGCGGGCCCGGACGGCGTCGGGATCGACCCGGTAGACACTGCGGTCGACCATGTCCCGAATCCGTGACGGTGACCAAGAACCCCGCCTGCGCAACGCCGCCGCGACCTCGGTATCTACCGCCTCCTGCGCTTCGCGGTCGAGGAGGAGGTCGGTGCGTTCGACGATCGTCCGCACGTACCGCGGCGAGAGACGCCCGTCTCGCAAACACTCGGCGACTTTCGGCAGACGATCCCGTAGCGCGACTGCGGTGTCCACGAGTCGTTCGGCGGCGCCCTGCGACATCGAATGCGTCAGCGCGATCCGCGCGGCGCACTGCATCAAGGCATCGAACGTCCGCCGGTCCGATGTCTCTTCGGGCACCACCAGTTGTCGGTGGAGTTCCCCGGCGTCACGGTAGCGGGTCCACTCCAGGAACGCCTGACCTGCGGCGGCGTGAACCATGTTGCCCAACAACGAGTTCACCGGCGCGTCGACGTGGTCGGTGAGCAACCCCACCGACCCCGTATCCACCCCAGCCCAACCCCTGTCGACCATGAGCCAAGCCTAGAACAGGGGTACGACAACGAGCCGATGCTGTCGTGAAGGTGCAGAACGAGGGCGTGATTCCGCACTCGGTCGAATGCGCGGAAGGCTCCGATAGACTCAGGTCGTTCCGGGTGATGTCAGCCGATCCGGTGCATGCCTTCGTAGCTCAGGGGATAGAGCAACCCTCTCCTAAAGGGTAGGTCGCAGGTTCGAATCCTGCCGAGGGCACAGATACGACAAGACCCCCGCGTCACCGCGGGGGTCTTGTCGTTCGGGCGTCGCTGTCAGGCGGCAGCAGAGGTCGTCGGGGTCTCCGACTTCGTGGCGGTCGACGGTGCGGCGCCTGCCGACGGCGACGGGGCGGTCGCCGTGGGGCTCGGAGCCGTGATCGCCGGGCTCGACGCGCTGGGCGTCGTCGAGGTGGAGGCCGGAGCCTCGACGGTCGAGGTCGACGATGACGTCGACGACGTATCCGTGTCGGTCTTCGTGCCGGTGTCGGTCACCCCGGTACCCGCCGTGGTCGATTCGACGGCAGTCTGCTTCTGCACCGGTGCGACCTGTTCGGTCGACTTGCGTGCGCTCACCAGGGTGTTCGTGGTGGTCGTCGTCTCGACCGGAGTCTGGGTACCCGAACCGGATCCGCCGAAGAGACGGAGGTAGGTGTTCACCAGGTTCAGCAGCGGATCGTTCGCGGCAGAGACCGTCGACGGTGTCGGGGTGCCGAGGTTTCCGTTGCGGTCGTAGGCGGCCTCGATCTGCGGACGCAGGATCGCGTCGAGCGGGGCGGCCAGGAACGACGGCATGAAGCGCAGGATCGGCAGGGTGTTCTTCACCGTGATGAAGCGGGTGTTGCCGACCGTCTGATCGCGAAGGATGTTGTCCTTGTTGTCGATGTCGACGCCGAAGTAGTCGCCGTGATCGAAGTACATGCCGAGCGCGGTGTTGATCATGACGAGCATGTTGGTCGGGTTGCTCGGGTAGTCGCAGAAACCGTCGTACTGACGGCACACGTCGGTGATCTTGTAGTCCGACGCGCCGAGCGGCGGCTGGAAGTCGACACCCAGCGGTGGACCGATCTTGTAGCCGGGGTAACGGGTGAAGAAACCACCGTTGGGGCGCATCGGGTTACCGAAGAGAACGAAGCTCAGGTCATCGGTGGACGGCGTCGATGCCTTACCGGCGTCGCCGGTGTTGCGAGTCGCCTGCAGGGCGTTGATCTGCCGGCTGACCACCGAGGCGCTCGACGAGTAGCCGACGATGACGATCTTCTCGCCGGGCTCCTTGGTCGAGTTGGTCGAGTTGAGGGCCGCATTGATCTTCGCGAGGCCCTCGTCCTGCGACACATTGAACAGCGTGCCGTCGGCGCCGGTGCTGATCGGCGTCTGCGCCGACCACTTCACGGGTGTGAAAACGTAACCGGGGTAAGGGGTTCCCGGAAGACCCGTGAACCGGTTGTTCAGTTCCTTCTCCATGTTCACGGCGTCGGGATTACCGTTGCCGCCCATGACGAGGAGGGTGTTCGCGGTCAGCGCCACCGTCCCGGTCGACGGCGTCGTCGTCACCGTCTGGCCGAACAGGATGGCGGTTGCCGACATGGCCAGGACAGCGGACATGGCAGATTTGTTGATGAGCTTCATGTTTCCCCCACGATGTGCCGGCCACGCGTCGACCGGCTACCGATGTTGATGTGACTCCCCCGAACCGTGATCAGCATCTCACACCTAGAGATCGATGAACACCCAGTTCATCGGCGCTGTCCACCGTTCAGATGAATTGGCAGACTCTGACTGTTCGCTGTACAGAAGTACCGCTGCACCTGTTATAACTATGCTTAATCTGCGGCAAACGAGGTAATTACTAATCCGCAGTAAATCGAAAGCGGTATTCCTGTGTCCATGCTTCGTCCCCGCCCTTTTCCTTTCGCCAAGACTGTTGTCTCGTTATCTGCGCTCACCATGTTCGGTGCATTCGGCGGGCAGGCATTGCTGCCCAACGGTGAGCCGGCGTACTCGATCCTCAACGTGGCCAAGGTGATCGAGAAACCGACCACCCTCGGTGTCGCCGACAGCGACCTCACCAACATGAGCCAGGAGGATGTCAACAAGACTCTCGACAAGCTGCAGTCCATCGGTGTGAATGATGTTCGTCTGTTCATTCCCTGGGCCGATGTCGAGACGAGCAAGGGTCAATACGACTGGACCAAGATCGACAAGATCATGGACGCTGCAAAGAAGCGCGACATGGGCGTCATCGCGACCATCACGCACTCGCCGAACTGGGCGGTCGCCGGCCAGACGTATCCCGCGCGGATCAGCCCGCCCGACAACCCCGCGGATTACGGCGATTTCGCGGCCGCGGTGACGAACAGGTACAAGGGCACCGTCTCGGGGTACGAGATCTGGAACGACACGAACTCCGGTTTCGTCTACGGCGGCAAGGCGGATCCCCAGGGCTACACGGCTCTGCTGCAGAACGCCTACGAGAAGATCAAATCCGTCGATCCGTCGGTCACCGTGATCGCCGGTGTCTTCGGGGCGGTCCCGACCAGCTCGACCGATCTGAACGCGCCGACGTTCCTCGACCAGATGTACGCGAACAACGCGAAGGGGTACTTCGACGCGATCTCGTACCACCCGTACCAGTACACGACCCCGTACTCGCAGGGTGGTGACCTGCAGGGGTCCCCGCTCAACGAGGTCAAGCAGATGCGGGCGATCATGGCCGAGCGCGGCGACGGCACCAAACTGATCTGGGCCTCGGAGTACGGCTTCCCGACCTCGGCGACCGGCGGCGAAACACAGCAGGCGGCGTACATCGCCGACTTCATCAAGGCCTGGAGCACCCAGGAGGGTGCGGGCCCGATGTTCATCTACACCACGCGCGACACCTTCGCGTCGACCACGATCCCGGCCCCCGGCCCCAACGCCACGCAGGCCGAGAAGGACGCGTACTACGAGAACGTCTTCGGCATCTACCGGTATGACTGGTCGGCCAAGCCGGCGGCGCAGACGATCGCGGACTTCATCGCCTCGCAGAAGCCGGTGGCCGCGCCGCCGAACGTGCTGGCGCTGTTCCTGCAGAACTTCGTCAACTCGATCACGCAGGCGTTCACGAACTTCACGTCGATCTTCACCAACGCGATCAACTCGTTCTTCCAGGCCATCCAGCGGATCTTCGCGCCGCCGGTCGCGGGCCCGCCGGCGAACACCGGTGGCCCCGGATCGGGCGGTCCGGCGCCGCAGAACAAGATTGCCGCGAACACCTTGCGGATCGCGGCGACCACCGAGGCCGCCCCGGAGTCGACCGAGAAGTCCGCACCGCAGGCACTGATCGCTCCGACCGAGGAGTCCACGTCGGAGGCCCCGGCACCGCAGACGACGACCCCGCCGACCACGGAGTCGAGTGCCCCGGTCACGCCGAGCACGCCGGTCACGCCGATCACCCCGAAGTCGAAGGACCCGGTGTCGACCGGTTCGGGTTCGGCGGTCACCCCGTCGGCCACCGAGGATTCGACGACCCCGTCCACGGAGTCGTTGACACCGTCGATCATCTCGTCGCCCAGCACGACGCCCGAGAAGCAGACCGAGACGGTGGGCGCGGTCGGCTGACCCCGACGCAGAAGTGACGCCACGGGCGGTCACCGCAGCCTCACGGCTCGGTGGCCGCCCGTTCGCGTGCGAGCGCCTAGAAGCCGAGACCCATCCAGTCGGTCTCGGTGAACGTCTTCTCCAGGAACGCCGCCTCCACCTTCACCACATCGGCGTCGGGATCCTCACCCGCGGTGGCAATGTCGCGATCGGCGATGGCCTTGAGCGCGCCGGTGACGCCGGCCTCGTAGGTGGGGTAGGCGCCGATCACCTCGCTGTCGGTGTGCCGGTCGTCGGTGTCACGCCACCAGGCCCACAGGGACATGCCGTCGGGAGACGGGGAGAAGCCGACGGTGACACCGTCGCGGGTCAGCGTGGGGCAGTCGTCGGGGAAGCGCTCACTCATGGGCGAACGGTAGCGCGCACTTCGGACAGTTCTCGCGCGCACAGGGATTCATCCACAGGCGCGCTCAGATCAGGGTCGACCAGTAGTACCAGAACCGCTCACCGATGAGTGCGATCACGACGACGTAGTAGGCGATGAGCGCGAACCATGCCTTGTCGACCACGCGCCACAGGGCGGGCACCGATCCGAGGCGGGCGGTGGTCTGCGCGGCGATGACGAACAGGATCGGCGTGACCGTCCACACCGCCATGCAGTACGGGCACAGCGCGTTGATCCGGTACAGGCTCTCGACGATCAGGTAGACGACGAACACCATGCCCGCGCCCAGGCCGGCGGTGAGCCCACCCCAGAACCAGACCGGCAGATCGATGCGCGCAAGCATCAGTACGCCGATCACCAACACGACGCTGAACGCGCCGATGCCGATGAGCGGATTGGGGAAGCCGAAGAACTGCGCCTGCTTCGTCACCATCACCGACCCGCACGACAGCACCGGGTTGAGGCTGCAGCTCGGGCGGTACGACGGATCCTCGAGAAGCTTGAACCGCTCGATGGTGAGCGTGACCGCGGCCAGCAGACCGATGGCGCCGCACACGAGCAGCACGATCGCGGTCGCTCGTAGAGGCGCCCACGGTGGCTCGCCCGCGGGGGAGTCGGCGTCCGTCGACAACTCGTCGGACACCGCGATCGACTCGCTCACGAAAAGGCCTCCTCGGTTCCTGCCGCTGTGCCCCGGGTCGAGGGCGAGACCAGGCTACAAGTGCCTGCTGAGTCGCGGATGAGACGCAGCGGAGTCGGCTACAGGACCTTCTCGATCTTCCCGGTCAGCGCCTGCGGCTTCGTGGTCGGCGGGAACCGGTCGACGACCTGCCCCTCCCTGTTGACGAGGAACTTGGTGAAGTTCCATTTGATCCGGTTGCCGAGGATCGTCGACTTCTCCGAACGCAGCCACGCGAACAGCGGGTGGGCGTCGCTGCCGTTGACGTCGACCTTCTCGAACATCGGGAAGCTGACGTCGTAGTTGAGGTTGCAGAAGTTCTTGATCTCCTCGGCGTCGCCGGGCTCCTGGTGGCCGAACTGGTTGCACGGGAAGCCGAGCACCACGAGGCCCTTGTCGGCGTAGGCCTTGTTGAGCTCCTCGAGACCGGTGTACTGCGGGGTGAACCCGCACTGCGACGCGGTGTTGACGATGAGCAGGGGCCGGCCCCGGTACTGCTCGAGGCTGACCTCCTCACCGTCGATGGTGGTGGCGGTGAAGTCATACGCGGTGGTCATGACTCATATTCGTAGCGCATCTGCGGCCGGATGGCGTCATGGAGGTGCGCAAGGCCACCCCCTACAGTGATCGGCGTGACCTCACCACGCTCCACCAGCGCCGTGTCCAGGACCGTTCTCGTGACGGGTGTGTCCAGTGGGATCGGCCAGGCCGCCGCGCGTCTGCTCGTCGACGCCGGTCACACCGTGATCGGGACCAGCCGCAACCCCGAGGGCATCGCCGAGGCCGACCGCGTGCCCGGTGTCCGCTACATCGCTCTCGACCAGACCGATCCGGAGAGCATCGAGCGCTGCGCCCGCGAGGCCGGCGCCGTCGACATCCTCGTCAACAACGCCGGCGTGAGCCACATGGGTCCGCTCGAGGACACCCCGATGTCGACGATCCACGAGGTGTTCACCACCAACCTGTTCGGCCCGATCGCGCTGACGAAGGCACTGCTGCCCGGGATGCGCGAGCGCCGCTTCGGGCGCATCGTGATGGTCGGATCGATGCTGGGGAGCTTCCCGCTGCCGTTCCGGTCGGTCTACGGCGCCACCAAGAGCGCCATGCACGCGTTCTCCGACGCCACCCGCCGCGAGTTCGCGCCGTTCGGGATCGCGATCAGCACCGTGGAGCCGGGGACGATCGCCACCGGTATCGCCGACCGACGCATCTACACCGTCGCCGAGAACTCGGCCTACGCAGCCGATTACGACACCGTCGCCGCCGCGACCCGACGCAACGAGGCGAAGGGGCTCGCCGTCGACCCCGTCGCCGAACTCGTGGTCGCTGCGGCCCTGGCCGACAACCCGAAGACGCTCTACGCCCGCGGCAACATGGCGCCGATCGTGTTCGCGCTCAAACGGATCCTGCCGTCGCAGTCGATGCTCGACGTGATGGCCCGCTTCCACGGATTGAAGCGCGCCCGCCCGTGACCACGACCGAGACCGCGCGCACGCTCCGCGTGATCGGCATCGGCCCCGGCGACCCCCGACAGGTGACCATCGAGGCCGTCGACGCCATGGGCGGTGTCGACGCGTTCTTCGTGCTCGAGAAGTCGGCGCGCGGGAAGGGTTCCACCACCGACACGCTGATCGGGGTGCGTGAACAGATCTGCGAACGCCACCTCGGCGCCGGCAACTACCGCTTCGTCGAGGTCGTCGATCCGCCTCGTCGATCCGATCCCGAGGACTACGACGCCGAGGTCCGACGCTGGCACGACGAGCGTGCCACCCGCATCGAGGACGCGTTGGTCCGTGAGCTCCCCGACGACGGTGTCGGGGCGATCCTCGTGTGGGGTGATCCCGGGCTCTACGACAGCACCCTGCGCATCGCCGATGCGATCGTCGAACGCGGCCGCGTCCCGTTGCGGATCGAGGTGATCGCGGGCGTCACCAGTGCCTCGGCATTGACTGCGGCACACCGGATCCTGGCCAATCGCATCGGTGAACCGATCCTCGTCACGACCGGTCGGCGCCTCGCCGACACCCCGCCCGGGATCGACACGAACCAGATCGTGATGCTCGACGCCGACTGCACCTTCCGCCACACCGCCGCCGCCGAAGACCACATCTGGTGGGGCGCCTACCTCGGCACGCCGCACGAGATCCTGATCAGCGGCACCGTCGGCGAGGTCGGCGACCGCATCGCCGACGAACGCGCCCGCGCCCGCGCCGAACACGGCTGGATCATGGACATCTATCTCCTCCGCAAACCCTGACCCGGGCCGCAGGGAAGGTCAGAACAGGTCACCGAGGGCCGACAGCATCTCCTCGGCGATGTCGGAGCGACAGATCACGAAGTCGCGGACGTAGGGTCGCGACCGGTTGTAGACGACCGGCGACCCGTCGAAGCGGCTGCAGTGCAGTCCCGCGGCGAGGGCGACACCGATGGGAGCGCAGTTGTCCCACTCGTACTGGCCCGTCCCGTGTACGTACGCGTCGGCGTCGCCGCGCACCACGGCCATCGCCTTCGCGCCCGCCGAGCCGACCGAATACGGGGTGAGCGACAGCCGGTCGGCCACCCACGCCGTGTCGTAGTTGAGGCCGTACCGCGAGACGACGAGTCGCCCAGACGGCTCGACGGCCTGCGACACCTCGTCGGAGCGGAACAACTCGCCCGTGGCGGGCAGGGAGACCGCACAGTCGGTCGGCTCGCCGTCGACGGTGAGTGCGATGTGGACCGCCCAGTCGTCGCGTCCGGACGCGTATTCCCTCGTGCCGTCGAGGGGATCGATGATCCACACCCGTTCGCTACGCAGGCGTGCCCCCGAGTCGCGGGCTTCCTCCGACAAGATGGCGTCGTGGGGACGGTGGGTGGCCAACGCCGCGGCGATCCAGGCCTGGGCGACGGCGTCACCGACGTCGCCGAGCACGGTGCCCGTCAGGACCGAGCGGTGTCGTGCGGCGACGAGCACCTCGCCGGCTCCCTGGGCGAGACGCGCAGCCAGTTCCACATCGGACAGTCGCGATCCGCGCGGCGGTGCGGCGCTGTGCGATCGCATCGACGTCCTCTCCACCCTCGGCCCCGCTCTCGACCCGGCCCGTGACCCGGCCGCATGGGGCGTTCGGCGAACGTTGCCCGCCACCTTCGGCCAGACTAGTGACCATGCCGGAGTTGCCCGAGGTGCAGGCCATCGCCGACTACGTCGACGGACGTGCGGCCGGACTACCGATTCGTCGCGTCGACGTGGCGTCGCTCGCCGTGCTGAAGACGGCCGACCCGCCGTACTCGGCGCTGGCCGGCCGGATCGTCGCCGGTGTCCACCGCATCGGCAAGTACCTCGTCATCAGCACCGATCCGGCCGAACCGACACCCGCCGATCCCGGTGCCGAGCGCGACGTCATCCACCTCGTGATCCATCTGTCGCGCGCCGGGTGGTTGCGGTGGTCGTCGAACCTGTCGCAGACGCCGCCCCGGCCCGGGGGCAAGGGCCCCATCGCGTTGCGTGTCCACTGCGGGCTGCCGGGCGAGGGTTTCGACGTCACCGAGGCCGGCACCCAGAAACGTCTGGCGGTGTGGATCGTGCGCGACACCGCCGAGGTCGAACGGATCGCGACCCTCGGTCCCGACGTCCTGTCGTTGACGCGCGACGAACTCGCCGCGATCCTCGGCGGCACCGGGGCCCGTATCAAGACCGTCCTCACCGATCAGCGCGTCATCAGCGGCGTCGGCAACGCCTACAGCGACGAGATCCTGCACACCGCGCAGATCTCCCCGTTCGCGACGGCGAAGTCGCTGTCCGACGACCAACTCGATCGGCTCTTCGTCGCGGTGAACGCCGTCCTGTCCGACGCGATCGTGCGACTCGAGGGTGCCGAGGTCGCGACCATGAAAGGCGAGAAACGGTCGGGCCTGCGGGTGCATGCGCGCACCGGCATGCCGTGCCCGGTGTGCGGCGACACGGTGCGCGAGGTGTCGTTCACCGATCGGGCCTTCCAGTACTGCCCGACCTGCCAGACCGGTGGCAAGATCCTCGCCGACCGTCGGATGTCTCGCCTGCTCAAGTAGCCCTCGGCGCCTCAACACCCGTGCGTTAGCATTCTCGTCAGGTGCCGCACACTTTTGCGGTCGCGTACCGGCCGTGACGCGTCCTCGCCGGACGCCGCACGATCGGGACGCATCACGGGGGGCTGACGATGGTGGTGGATCAGCGGTGATCCGCGTCGGCGTCGCACTCGGTCAACTCGGGTGGGCCCTGTCGCACTGGTGGAAACGACAGGACCAGTACGCCTGGTTCAGCAGCTATCTCGCCGATCGCCAGCTCATCGAACCCAGTCGCATCATCCTGGCCCTGTCGGCCGCGATGGTGACGCTGGTGCCCGTCGTCGTGCTGATCGACGCCGACCTGACCCCGTCGCTGCTCGCCATGCTCGTCACATCGATCGTCCTCGGAGCGGGGCTGTCGTTGATGTGGCTGCTGCTCCCGTGGCCCTCGCCGGCGCGGTCGCGCGCGTGGGTGTGCGTCTGCGACGTCACGATCCTGCTGGGGTCGCTCGCGCAGTACAAGACGCTCGGCGGCCTCTACGGATGCGCGGTGTTCGGTCTCGTCGGCGGTTACATCGCCTTCTTCCACGGTGCGCGGCTGCTCGCCGCACACCTGGTGTTCTCCCTGCTCTCGGCGGGCGTCATCGCCGGCTTCATCATCGCCGACGACGGGGCGGCGACCTCGAGCGCCGCCGTCGGCGTCATCCAGGCCGTGCTGATCGGGATCTCGATCCCCGTGGCGACCCAGTTCCTCATGGAGGCGTTGGCGTCGGATGCCGCGGCGGCCGAACTCGACACGCTCACCGGTGTGCTGAACCGACGCGGTCTCGAACGCGCCCTCGATCGGCTCAACAGCATGGACCCCGACAACGTGCACGGTCTCGCGGTGATCGTCGCCGACCTCGACAACTTCAAGGAGATCAACGACCGGTACGGCCACCGCTACGGCGACCGTGTGCTCGCCGAGATCGCCACCCGCCTGCGCGCGGCCCTCGGTGTCAGCGGCGTCGTGTCGCGGATCGGCGGCGACGAGTTCGTGGTCGCCGACAGCCTGCGCTGGACCGAGCCGATGCGCCTGGCCAACCAGGTGCTGCACACCATCTCGACAACGAGCGATCCGCCCGTGACCGCCAGTGTCGGGGTCGTGCACCTCACCGGACGTCTCCCGGGGCATCGGTCGTTGATGACCACGCTCCTGTTCACCGACCTCGCCGACGCCGCGATGTACGAGGCCAAACGCGCGGGCGGCAACACCGTCCGCACCCGGTCACACGACTACGGCGCCGCCGTGGTCATCGACCCGTCGCCGCCGCCACGTCCGGCGCAATGGCCGCACTGACCGGCTGCGAGCGGAGAACTCAGCCCGTCGTGGCCGGCGAGGATGCCGGTGCGACCGGCGAACCGTCGGACCACACCACGGGCGCGGCCTTGTAGTCGGCCGAGGGATCGGTGGAGGTCTGCGCCCAGTAGATGACGCGGTCGAGGTCGACGCCCTTGTCGGCCACGGCGACGAAGCACGTCGCGTAGGAGTTCCCGCGTCCCAGGGTGCGCGGGGCCTTCGTCGCCCGGCACTTGTCGAAACCATCGGGCGGGGTCTCGGTGACCGAGGCGGTGCGGCCGTCGCTGCTGCCGGCCAGACCCACCACCGACGGCACGTCGAGTTGGCGGTTCGCGAGCTGGGTGACGGTGACGTGGACGTAGAACGGAGTACCGCCGTGGGTCACCGACTCCGGCAGTTCCGACGACGATCCGGGTTCGATGCCGGTGACGGTGAACATGGCGAGCTGACCGGCGGGGCGGAACGCGTCGGCGGGCAGGTACGCACTGGCGCCGAACGCGAGTGGCGTGCCGGTGGGGGTGCGATCGACCAGGCCGGCGGGGGCCACGACATTCGCCGACACCGGCACCGACGTGCTGGGGCGGGCCGGGGAATCGACACCCGCCGTCTCCGACCCGGACGAGCAGGCGGCCAGGACCGCGGCGGTGCCGACGAGCGCGAGCGCGGAGGTGACAGCGGTTCTCAACGTGACCATGTCAGTGATCGTATGCACCGGTCACCATGGATCGGCGACAAGTCCCCGCCGCGCCGCGACCGCGGCGCCGAGTTCACCCAGCCGATGGCGATCCATCGCGATGCCGCGACCCGACCGACCCGGCGTGACCAGGGTGAGCGTGATGCGTCCCGCCGACCGGCCCGACCACAGGCGCACGACCGTCCGCGACGGCGTGTCGGTGGGTCGGGGCGCCACCGACCGCACCGCCATCCCGGATGCGCGGTGCCCGCCGAGCTCGTCGAACACCCCGCCCAGGTCACCCAGCGGCGACACCAGCGCCTCACGGCCACCGGGATCGGGGACCATCGCGTGTGCGACACGGTCGCCGACGAGCTGCAGGAGTTCGGCGGGCATCCCGCCCGGCGGACCCAACCCGGATCCGGTCGCGCCGGCGCCGGCCGCCGCGTAGGCCGCACGGAGTTTGCCCGCGCAGGTGGCGGGGTCGTCGGCGGCGTCGATCACCGTCTCCGCCATCAGCAGCTCGCCTGCCTCGTCGCCGCCCGCCATGGGGACGGCGATCTCGACCGGTCCCGTGCCGCGGATCTCCTGCACGAGGTCGGCCGCGAGTGCGGCCGTGAGTGCGGTGGAGGTGGCGCCGCTCTCGGCGACGACCCGATCCCAGTGCGCCGCATCGACATCGAGCACCGCATGTACCTCCCGGACGGGCGGGCCGGATGCGGTCGGGGCCGGTCGCGACGGCGGTCGGGCGGCCGCCAGGAGCTCCGCCCGCACCTGCGGATCGACCACCGTCCGCGCGAGACTGCGCACCACACCCCACACGACGTGGATCAGCAGCAGCAGCGCGTCGACGAGGTCGTCCCGCATCCGTGGCGGTGTCGTGGGGGTGCGCACCGCGCTCGGGTCCGATCCGGACAGGGCCGCGCGGGCGACGCCGATCAGGCCGAGACCCTCGGTGACGACGTGCGAACAGCTGACCGTGACCGCCGAGCCGCCGTCGGTGACCGGACGCATCGCGATCTCCCACACCGGTCCGCGGTCGACGTCGAAACCCGCTGCGGCGCGGTCGTCGGCCCACGCCACCACCTCGTGCGGTTCCACCGGCTCGGTGTCGACCCGCAGCGGCGCCACCACGGCGTCGGCGACGAAACTGCGACGTGCGAACGGGATACGGGGGGTCGCGACCCGCCGCGTCAGGTCGCTGGTCGCGAGCAACCGGTGGAGATCGGCGAGATCGTCGGGCGCGATGGGTTCGGTGAAACGCCACACCCCCTGCATGACGACCTCGGCACCGCGGCCGTGGTTGCCGCGATAGAAGATGTCGTCGAGCACCGACAACCGGGCCGCCGCCGCGCGGTCGTGCAGGCGCGGTCGGCCGGTGCCGGTGGTGCGGTCAGACGTCGCGTCCACGCTCTCCTCGATACCACCGGATGAGGAAATCGGTGGACGAATCGTCCTGCGGGGCCGGGGCTGCCGGGTCGATGAGGACCTCGAGCAACTCCTTGGCCTGGGTCTTGCCCAGCTCGACACCCCACTGGTCGAAGGAGTTGATGCCCCAGATCGCGCCCTCGACGAACACCTGGTGCTCGTAGAGAGCGATGAGCTGCCCGATCACCGACGGCGTGAGCTTCGGCGCCAGGATCGACGTCGAAGGCCGGTTACCCGGCATCACCTTGTGTGCCACCACGTGCGAGTCGACGCCCTCGGCCGCGATCTCGTCGGCGGTCTTGCCGAACGCCAGGACCTTCGTCTGCGCGAAGAAGTTGCTCATCAACAGGTCGTGCATCGACCCCGACCCGTCGGCGTCGACGGGGAGATCGTCTGTCGGGGAGGCGAATCCGATGAAATCGGCGGGCACCATCCGAGTGCCCTGGTGCAGCAGCTGATAGAAGGCGTGCTGACCGTTGGTGCCCGGCTCGCCCCAGAAGATCTCGCCCGTGTCGACGGTGACGTGATGGCCGTGGGCGTCGACGGACTTACCGTTCGACTCCATCGTGAGCTGCTGCAGGTACGCCGCGAAACGCGCCATGTCGTTGGAGTAGGGGAGCACCACACGCGACTGCGCATCCCAGAAGTTGTTGTACCAGAGGCCGATCAGGCCCAGGATGACCGGCGCGTTCTGGTGCAGCGGCGCCGAGCGGAAGTGCTTGTCGACGATGTTGAAGCCGTGCAGGAAATCGGCGAACGCCTCCTTGCCGACGGCCGCCATCACCGACAGACCGATCGCGGAGTCGACCGAGTAGCGGCCCCCGACCCAGTCCCAGAACCCGAACATGTTGTCGGTGTCGATGCCGAAGTCGGCGACCTTCTCGGCGTTGGTGCTGACGGCGACGAAATGCTTGGCGACCGCGCCGTCCTCCGCGCCGACCCCGAGCCGCTCGAGCAGCCAGGTGCGGGCGGCGGTGGCGTTGGTGAGCGTCTCGAGGGTGGAGAAGGTCTTCGACGCGATCACGAACAGGGTGGTCTCGGCGTCGAGATCGGCGAGGGTGCCCACGAGGTCGGCGGGATCGACGTTCGACACGAAACGACAGCTGATCCCGGCGTCGACGTAGTGCCGCAGTGCCTGATAGACCATGGCCGGCCCGAGATCCGACCCACCGATGCCGATGTTGACGACGGTCTCGATGCGCTTGCCGGTGTGCCCGGTCCACTCGCCGCTGCGCAGCGCGTCGGTGAACGTGCCCATCGCCTCGAGCACCTCGTGCACGTCGCCGACCACGTCGCGGCCGTCGACCTTCAACGTCGCGTTCTGCGGCAGCCGCAGCGCAGTATGGAGCACCGCGCGGTCCTCGGAGGTGTTGATGTGCTCGCCCCAGAACATCGCGTCGCGCTTGCCCTCGAGATCGACCTCGCGGGCCAGCGACACCAACAGGTCGAGTGTCTCGCGCAGCACGCGATGCTTCGAGTAGTCGATGTGGAGATCGCCGACGTCGATGACGAGTTCGCGGCCCCGCTTCGGATCGACCGCGAAGACCTCGCGAAGGTGCATGGCGTACACGTGCGGCTGGTGGGCCGACAGTTCCTGCCAGGCGTGGGTACCGGTGATGTCGTGGTCGGTGGTGTCGCTCGTCATGGTGGACCTCTCGGCTCTGGCGTCGCGCGGGCTCGTGACCCTCTCCGCGATCAGCCTAGTGGCGACCCCGCGACCCCTTGACGGTGGCGCGCCACCCGCCCGAGCCCGCGCTTCCCTAAGGTGGTCGCCATGACGGGGTTCTCCGGCCGGGCGCAGGCGGGGCCCTGCTGCTCACCGGCCGCGGCCCGCGAGCGACCGATCCAGGAGCCCGCATCGATCGCGGCGACCGGTGACCATCCGGTGGCGCAACGCCCCCTGGCCGGGGGCGCCTTCGAGATGGGTGACCCCTATACCGAAGGCGTCGCCACCGACGGTGAGACGCCCTGCCATCCCGTCACCGTGGCCGCGTTCTCGATGGACGAGACCCCGGTCCGGAACCGCGATTTCGCGGCGTTCATCGATGACACCGGATATCGCACGACCGCCGAGAGAGCGGGATCGTCGGCGGTGTTCCACGCGCTCGTCGATTCGGCGTCGGCCGATGTGCTGGGTGTCGCACCGGCTGCGCCGTGGTGGTGGGAGGTGCGCGGTGCGCACTGGCGACACCCCTTCGGGCCCGGCCCACACCCCGACGCGGCCTCCTTCGAGCTCGCCGACCACCCCGTGGTGCACGTGTCGCACGACGATGCGCTCGCCTACTGCCGGTGGGCGTCGCGCGCGTTGCCGACCGAGGCGCAGTGGGAGTACGCGGCGCGCGGCGGACTCGCGGGCACCCGCTTCGGGTGGGGTGACGATCGCACGACACCCTCGGGCGCCGAGCTGTGCCACACCTACGACCCCGCGGTGTGGGGATCGCCGTTCCCGGCGCGACCGGGCTCGCGGGTGGGTGTCGCGCCGACGCTGGCCGTCGATGCCCTGCCGCCCAATGGGTTCGGGCTACGGCAGATGTCGGGCAACGTGTGGGAGTGGTGCGCCGACCGCTTCGACCCGCGGTGGTACCGACGCAGTCCGACGGCCGACCCCGCCGGTCCCGAGCGCGGCGCCACCCGGGTGTTGCGCGGTGGCTCGTACCTGTGCGACGACTCGTACTGCCGGCGCTACCGCGTCGCGGCGCGCTCGCACAACACCCCCGGATCGTCGGCGGGCAACACCGGTTTCCGCACCGTGTCCACACCCACGCCCCGGCGCTGAATCGTGCACTCGAGCGGGTGGGGCTACTCCGTCGAACGCAGTTCGCGCTGCTCGCCGCGGGGACGGCGGGAGGGGAGCGTCCGCCGGTCCTGGCGGGCGGCCTCGGACTGCAGCTGACGATGGTGTGCGCGCATGAACTCGGTCGCGATGGCATTGCCGACCGATTCCTCGGGGAGGTCGTCACCGGTGTCCGACCGCCAGCGCGCCAGTCGCGCGGCGAGGTCTGCGACGACCTCGGCGTACGCGGGGTCGTCGACGAGGTTCACCCGTTCGAGCGGGTCAGCGCGAAGATCGTAGAGTTCGCGCTCGGGGCGCGGCAGATCCTGCGAACCGTCGAGCGCCATCGCCGACGGACTGTCGAGGATGTCGAGCGGCAGACTCAGCGCCGGTCGGCGGGCGTAGTTCTCGATGTAGCTGTAATCCCGGGTCCGCACGGCGCGGATCGGGTCGAAGTTGTCGTGGTAGGTCTTCTCGGTGAACACCTCGGTGCGCACGGTCGAAGTCCCTGCCGCGCTGATCAGTTCGGCCGCGTGGGAGAAGCCCTCCATGTCGTCGGGCACGTCGAGGCCGAGGAGGTCGAGGATTGTGGGACTCAGGTCGACGCCGCTGAAAAGGTCGTCGTAGACCGCGGGGGCGATGTGTCGCCCGGTCGGCGGTCGGATGATGCACGCGACGCCGGTGCCCTCGGCGTACAGCGTCGACTTGGCCCTGGGGAAGGCCACGCCGTGATCGGTGATGAACACGACCCACGTGGTCGCGTCGAGTCCGAGGTCGGCGAGGGTGTCGAGGAGTCGTCCGACCGCGGCGTCGGCGGCGGCGATCGAACCGTGGAGGCCGGCGAGGTCCTCACGGACCGGCCACGCGTCGGGGAGGAACCCGGGCACGGTGATGGTCGCCGGATCGGCCGGCGGGTACTCGTCGGCCGGGTAGGGCCGGTGGGTCTCGAAGAACCCGGCCGTCAGCAGGAACGGCGACTCGCTGCCGTGCTCGGTGAGCCACTGCGAAGATCGGTCGACGACGTAGTCGCACAGGGAGTCCGAGACGTCGACGGTGTCGAAACCGAGTCGGGCCGGGTCGCTGCTCTCGTGCTGCATCCCGAACAGGGCGGTGGCCCAGCCGGCGCGGCCGAGGATCGCGGGCAGGGTGGCGACGTCGTCGTGGTACTCGAACCCGTGGTGGGCGAGGCCGACCAGCCCGGTCGAATGCGGATACCGGCCGGTGAACAGGGCTCCGCGCGCCGGCGAGCACAGCGGCGCCGCGGCGTGCGCGTCGGTGAGACGGATTCCGTCGGCGGCGAGTCGGTCGAGCACCGGGCTGTGTACGCCCGTCGCCCCGTAGCAGGCGAGGTGGCGTCCGAGATCGTGCCAGTGGACGAGGAGGATGTTCTCGCCGGACGTTCGCCCGGTCACCGGCCCAGGGGCCCGCGGCCGAGACGCAGCAGCATCATCGCGAGGGTGTGACCCTCCTGGCCGAGTTCGGAGAACCGCTGGAGGACCTTCATCTCACGGCTGTGCACCAGCCGCGGACCGCCCGACGCCATGCGGGTGCGTCCGACCTTCTTCGAGATGGCCGTGCGGCGTTTGATGGCGCCGAGGATGATCGCGTCGAGCCGGTCGATCTCGCGTCGCAGATCCTCGATCTCGTCGGGGAGGTCGTCGACGTCGGACGAGAGTCCGTAGCCGCTCAGGTCGATCGGCGAGCCGGCCGCATCGTCGGAGGCGTTCATCCGACCGATCTTGCCATGTGTGTCCGCCGATCCCGGGGTGGGCGACTGGTACCAATGAGCGATGGCGCACCCGACCCGTACGACCCCGGCCCGTCCGGTCGGCGTGCCCGTCGAGGGGTCACCGGTGCGTTCGGGTCGCGGACTGCTCGTCGCCCTCGGGGTGGTGCTGGGTGTCCACCTGCTGCTGCGCGGTTATGTGGTGGTGCGGGGCGACTTCTACTGGGACGACCTGATCCTGACCTCGCGCGCGGGCGCCGGCGGGTTCTTTGCGCCGTCTCTGCTGTTCGACGACCACGACGGCCACCTGATGCCGGCCGCGATGGCCGTGAGAGACATCGTCACCGCCGTGGCCCCGTTGAGCTGGCCGGTGGCCGCGGCGACACTGCTCGTCGGGCAGCTCGTGGCGTCGGCGTCGGTGGCGCGGATGGTCGTCGTCATCGCAGGGAGACGACCCGCCGCACTGGTCGCTCTCGCGTTCTATCTGCTGACGCCGATGGCCGTCCCGTCGTTCGCATGGTGGGCATCGGGTCTCAACAGTCTGCCGATGCAGGCGGCGATGGCATGGGTGGTCACCGACGCCGTGCTCCTCACGCGCGATCGGGGCACGACCACGGCACGCGGTCCTCGCCCTCCGACGATCATGGTTCGGACGATCGTCGTCCGGTCGACGGTGGTGTTCGCGCTCGGACTCGCGTTCTTCGAGAAGTCGGCGCTGATCCTGCCGGTCGCCTTCGCCGTCGCCGTGCTCGGCGTGCGGATGACCCAGCTCGCGCGCGATCCGGGAGAGCCGACCCGCGCATTGCCGGTGGTGTGGCGACGGGCGCGCGGTCTGTGGGTCTCGCTGGCGGTGGTGGCCGTGATGTGGGCCGTCGGCTTCGCGGTGATCGGTCGTCCGACCGCGGGCGAACACTCGCTGCGACAGACCGCCGCGCTCGTGTGGCGGTCGGTGTCACAGGGCATCGTGCCCGCCATCGCGGGCGGACCCTGGACGTGGGATCGGTGGATTCCCAGCCCGCCCTTCGGCACACCCACCGTCGGACTGCAGATCATCGGCTGGCTCATCGTCGTCGGGGCGGTCGTCGCGGCGATCCGTGCGCGTCGTGGCGCGGTCGCGGTGATGGCCTGCGCGGCCGTCTACATCGTGGTGGCCCAGGGGCTGGTCAGCTGGAACCGCAGCGCCACCACCACCGCGCTCGAGTTGTCGCAGACCCTGCGCTACCTCCCCGACACCGCCGTCGTGCTCGTCGCGGCGGCAGCGCTCATCATCGCCGCGCCTCCGCGTGCGGGCGGTGAGGCGACCCGTCGGGTCCGGGTGGTGGGAGCGGTGGTCGTCGCGTTCTCGGCGATCGGATCGGTGGTCTCGACGGTGACGTTCGCCGCGTCGTGGTCACACGACCCCACCGGCGACTACGTCGCGACCGCGAAGGCGTCGTTGGCCGCGTCGGCCGACACCCCGATGTTCCAGCAATCCGTGCCGCTGGAGGTGCTGACCCCGGTCGCCTACCCCGACAACCTCGTCGGGAACGTGTTCGCCGGCCTGTCGAAGCGACCCGAGTTCGGCGACTGGACGGGCGATCTGCGCGTGCTGAGCCCGAAGGGGACCATCACGCCGGGGGCGGTGACCAGGGCGCGGGTGTTCGCCGCCGGTGCGGGTGCCTGCGACCGCCCCGAGGTCACCGGACCGACCACCATCCCGCTCGACGGTCCGCTCATCCGGTGGCGATGGACGGTGCAGTTCGCCTACTGCGCGAACGCCGGCGGCGAGGTCGAGGTACGGATCGGCGACAGCACCCCGGTGATCGCGCCGGTCGAGGCGGGACTGCACGGACTGTGGGTGCAGGCCTCGGGCACCGGGACGACGGTCTCGGTGCGTCCCCGCACGCCCGGACTGGCGCTACATCTTGCCGCCGGTGTGGTCGGCGAGGTCTACGACCCCGCGCTCATCCGCTGATTGGTGGCGGGCCGCTCGCTGAGCGACTAGAACACCTGTGCGCATGGCGCGGGCATCGTGTCCGACCACGCGGGTAAGCTCTTGCCCTGATGACACCCCCACCGCAGCCCTCTCTTCCCGGCCTCACCAGGGGCGATCCCGCTGTCTCCGGGATGTCGGGCGACGCCCTCACCGATCGGGCCCGCGAGCTGCTGGAAGGCCTCAACCCCCAGCAGCGCGCCGCCGTGATGCACACCGGCGGCCCCCTGCTGATCGTCGCGGGCGCCGGGTCGGGCAAGACTTCCGTGCTCACACGACGTATCGCGTACCTGCTGGCGCAGCGCGACGTCTCGCCCGGCGAGGTCCTCGCCATCACCTTCACCAACAAGGCCGCCGCCGAGATGCGGGAGCGGGTGATCGAGCTCGTCGGCCCTCGCGCGAACCGCATGTGGGTGTCGACCTTCCACTCGACCTGCGTCCGGATCCTGCGCGCGCAGGCCGCGCTCATCGAGAGCCGCAACTCGAACTTCTCCATCTACGACGCCGACGATTCCAAACGGCTGCTGGCGATGATCGTCCGCGATCTCGATCTCGACCCGAAGAAGTTCAGCCCGCGCGGTTCGGGCATCCACATCTCGAACCTGAAGAACGAGTTGATCAGTCCCGAGTCGGCGGTGGCGACCGCAGCCGAGGCCGATGACGACACCGCGACCACGCTCGCCGACATCTACACCCGTTATCAGGCACGTCTGCGTGCGGCCAACGCCTTCGACTTCGACGACCTGATCGGCGAAACCGTTGCGCTGCTGCAGAATCACCCCGAGGTCGCCGAATACTACCGTCGCCGCTTCCGCCACGTGTTGGTCGACGAGTACCAGGACACCAACCACGCCCAGTACGTGCTGGTGCGCGAGCTGGTGGGCACCGGCGAGGGAGCGGTGACCCCGTCGGAGCTGTGCGTGGTCGGTGACGCCGATCAGTCGATCTACGCGTTCCGCGGTGCGACGATCCGCAACATCGAGGAATTCGAACGCGACTTCCCCGACACCGAGACCGTGCTGCTGGAACAGAACTACCGCTCCACGCAGACGATCCTCTCTGCAGCGAACGCGGTGATCGCGCGCAACCCCAATCGGCGCGAGAAGAAGCTGTGGACCGACGCCGGCGAGGGCGAGCTCATCGCGGGCTACGTCGCCGACAACGAGCACGACGAGGCGTCGTTCATCGCCCGCGAGATCGATTCCCTCTGCGACAGTGGCGAGTTCACCTACTCTGACGTCGCGGTGTTCTATCGGACGAACACCGGGTCGCGATCGTTGGAGGACATCTTCATCCGCCTCGGTATCGCCTACAAGGTCGTCGGCGGCGTGCGGTTCTACGAGCGCAAGGAGGTCCGCGACATCGTCGCGTATCTGCGGGTGGTCGCCAACCCCGATGACACCGTGAGCCTGCGGCGCATCGTCAACACCCCCAAGCGTGCCATCGGCGACCGCGCGCAGGCGTGTGTCGCGGTGTACTCCGAGAACGCCGGCGTCAGCTTCTATCAAGCGCTGATCGACGCCGCCGCAGGCAACGTGCCGCTGCTCAACAGTCGTGCTGTGAAACAGATCTCGGGTTTCGTCGATCTCATCGAGGGGCTGCGCAACGATTTCCTCGCGGTGTTCGGCGAGTCCGACACCCCCGACGCCGACACCACCACCATCGACGCCGGCTCGGAGAGTGCCGACATCGGTGAACTCGTCGAGGCCATCGCCCACCGTTCGGGGTATCGCGACGAGTTGGAGGGGTCGAGCGATCCGCAGGACGGGGCGCGTCTCGACAACGTGAACGAGTTGATCTCGGTGGCAAGGGAATTCAGTGCCGACGCGGCCGCCCTCGATCCCGCCGACCGTCCCGACCCCGAGGAGGGGCTCCCCGAGCCGGGTTCGCTCGCGGCGTTCCTCGAGCGGGTGTCGCTGGTCGCCGACGCCGATCAGGTGCCCGACAGCGCCGCGGGCATGGTGACGATGATGACGCTGCACACCGCGAAGGGACTGGAGTTCCCGGTCGTGTTCGTCACCGGCTGGGAGGACGGCCAGTTCCCGCACATGCGTGCCCTCGGCGACCCTGCCGAGCTCAGTGAGGAGCGGCGGCTGGCCTATGTCGGCATCACGCGCGCCCGCAAACGGCTCTACGTCACCCGGTCGATGGTGCGGTCGGCGTGGGGCCAGCCGGTCTCGAACCCGGAGTCGCGGTTCCTGCAGGAGATCCCGCAGCATCTCATCGACTGGCGCCGCACCGAGCCCCGACGTCGCGAGCGGTCGTTCGGCAGCTCCGGCGGCTTCTTCGGCTCCGATTCGTTCCGCTCCGGGGGTAACGGCAACGGCAACGGTGAGCGCAGTTCGGCCCGCGGTCGCAGCTCGTATTCGGCGAGTCCCACGCGGGGACGCAACAACCAGGTGTCGGTGGTCGTCGGCGACCGCGTGAACCATGCGAAATACGGCATGGGCAAGGTGGTGGCGAAAGAGGGTTCGGGGGCCACCGAGCGGGTGACGTTCGATTTCGGCAGCAGCGGTCGTATCACGCTGATGTCACTGGGCGGCCTGCCCGTCGACAAACTGTGAGGGCTGAGGCGGGCAAGCTGTAGAGCTGAACGGGGTGGGGCGGGTGCGCTATCCGGTGTAGTTCGACAGCGGCACGCCGTGCTCGGGGAACCAGGGCATCGGATCGACCTTCATGCCGTTCACCCACCGCTCCACGTGCACGTGCGGACCGGTGGAGAACCCCTCGTTGCCGACGCGTGCGATCACCTGGCCGGCCATCACCTTCTCGCCCTTGGTCACGAGCACTCCGCTCGACGCCATGTGGCCGTACATGAAGATGCTGCCGTCGGCCGCCTTCACCTGGATCCAGTTGCCGAAGCCCGACGCCGGTCCGGCCTCCACCACGACACCGTCGGTGGCGGAGTGGATCGGGGTGCCCAGCGGGGCGGCGAAGTCGATGCCGCCGTGGAAGGCGCCCCAGCGGTAGGCGAAGCCCGAGGTGAACTGGTAGAGCCCCATGTCGACCGGCGAGGCGTAGAGCGGGGTGCGTGAGGCCGCGTCGGCGGCCTTGGCGTCGCGCGCCATCTTGTCGCCGGTGGCGAGCTGGTCGGTGAAGTCGTGGAGATCGGTGGGCGCGGCGCCGGGTGCGACGGCCGCGTCGCCGGTGACCGACGGGTCGAGAGGGGTGACCGCGGCGGCCCGGTTCACCGAACCTGCGGCGGGTTGGGCCTTCTGCGGCGCCTCGGTGGTCGATCCGGTGTCGATCTGTCCGCTGACGGCGACCACGGCCGCTCCGGCGGCGACGGCGAGGAGTGCGGCACGGCCCTTGAGGGCGGTGGGCGGTGCGGCGACGCGGTGCTTGCCACGCGAGCGCGGGGCGCGGGTCTGCGGGAGGCGCTGGGGCGCGGGCTCGGCGTCGGCCGGATCGAAGTGGTCAGGTCGGGCGCCGGTGACCGAGAACGGGTGGTGATGAGCCGTCTCGTCGAATTCGATCTCGGCGATCAGGATGTCCTGGGTGACCTCGGCAGGCAGCGAGCGCCGGCGCGGGGTGTCGCGCACAGGGCGGTCGGTCTCGTCGGAGGTACGGGAGTACCGCTCGTTGGTGCGGGCGTTGGAGGCCGCGGTGTACGGGTGGGCGTCGGCTCGAGACGGGTCGGCGAACTCGGCGTCGAGGTCATCCCAGTCGATGGGGATGATCGAGGTGATCTCCTCAGGTCGCACCCGTACTCCCAAGACTGCACCTTCCGAATTCGACACACAGCCACCACCGAAATTTCTCGGTACTGGGCGTGAGCTGCGCCTTTCGGCGACGATCCCCGTTTGAGTTCCGTTGGCGTTCCCCGCGGGGGGATGTGGTCGTGACCACGTGCCTTGGAGACGGTAACGAAATGATTGCAGCGTGTGCAACCGCGCGCGAACAGTTCGTCATCGATGTGAGCTGCATCACAAGACCGGGTGGCCAGGGGGAATCGGGAGGAAACGGACCCGAACGATCGCTCGTGCGGCACCTCTCCTACGCTGGGTCAGTGATCTGGGGCACATGCGTCGGGACTGTCCCCGAGCGCTTCACACCTCGGCGATACAGTCCGTTGGGGCTCGCGACCGCAGACGATCCTCGCGGGAGAACAACTATCAGGAGCGGGCAAACACTAGAGATGGTGAGCTGAATGGATCTGTTCGAATACCAGGCGAAGGAACTCTTCGCCAAGCACGAAGTCCCCACATCGGCCGGACGTGTTACCGACACGGTGGCCGGGGCGACGCAGATCGCCGAGGAGATCGGCAAGCCCGTCATGGTCAAGGCTCAGGTCAAGGTCGGCGGCCGCGGCAAGGCCGGTGGCGTGAAGTACTCGAAGGATGCCGCGGAGGCCACCGCCAACGCCGAGGCGATCCTGGGACTCGACATCAAGGGCCACGTCGTCAAGAAGCTCCTCGTGGCCGAGGCCAGCGACATCGCGGAGGAGTACTACATCTCCTTCCTGCTCGACCGCACCAACCGCACCTACCTGGCGATGTGCTCGGTGGAGGGTGGCGTCGAGATCGAGGTGACCGCCGAGGAGAACCCCGACGCGCTCGCCCGTATCCCCGTCGACGCCGTCAAGGGCGTCGATCTCGCCTTCGCCCGCGAGATCGCCGAGGCCGGGAAGTTGCCCGCCGAGGTCCTCGACGCCGCGGCCAACACCATCCAGAAGCTGTGGGAGGTGTTCATCAACGAGGACGCCCTCCTCGTCGAGGTGAACCCGTTGGTTCGTACGCCGGACGATCAGATCCTGGCGCTCGACGGCAAGGTCACCCTCGACGCGAACGCCGACTTCCGCCAGGAAGGTCACGCCGAGTTCGAGGACAAGGATGCGACCGATCCGTTGGAGCAGAAGGCCAAGGAGAACGACCTCAACTACGTCAAGCTCGACGGACAGGTCGGCATCATCGGCAACGGCGCCGGGCTGGTCATGTCGACCCTCGACGTCGTCGCGTACGCCGGTGAGAAGCACGGCGGCGTGAAGCCCGCCAACTTCCTCGACATCGGAGGCGGTGCCTCGGCCGAGGTGATGGCCGCCGGTCTCGACGTCATCCTCGGCGACGATCAGGTCAAGAGCGTGTTCGTCAACGTCTTCGGTGGCATCACCGCGTGCGACGCGGTCGCCAACGGCATCGTCGGCGCGTTGAAGAAGCTGGGCGACGACGCCAACAAGCCGCTCGTCGTGCGCCTCGACGGCAACAAGGTCGAGGAGGGTCGAGCGATCCTCGCCGACGCCGACCACCCGCTGGTGACGCTGGCCGAGACCATGGATTCCGGCGCCGACAAGGCCGCCGAACTGGCGAGCAAGTAAAGGACTGCTGACTCATGTCGATTTTTCTGACCAAGGACTCCAAGGTCATCGTCCAGGGCATCACCGGCGGCGAGGGCACCAAGCACACCGCCCTGATGCTCAAAGCCGGCACCCAGGTCGTCGGTGGCGTCAACGCTCGCAAGGCCGGCACCACGGTGAGCCATGATGGCGGTGTCGAACTGCCCGTGTTCGGCTCGGTCTCCGAGGCCATCGAGAAGACCGGGGCCGACGTCTCCATCGCCTTCGTGCCGCCGAAATTCGCCAAGGACGCCATCATCGAGGCGATCGACGCGGAGATCCCGCTGCTGGTCGTCATCACCGAGGGCATCCCGGTGCAGGACTCCGCCTACGCGTGGGCCTACAACAAGTCCAAGGGCGAGAAGACCCGGATCATCGGGCCCAACTGTCCCGGCATCATCACCCCCGGCGAATCGCTGGTCGGCATCACGCCCGCCAACATCGCGGGCAAGGGTGAGATCGGTCTGGTGTCGAAGTCGGGCACGCTGACCTACCAGATGATGTTCGAGCTGCGGGACATCGGTTTCTCCACCGCCATCGGCATCGGCGGCGACCCGGTGATCGGGACCACCCACATCGACGCCATCGCGGCGTTCGAGGCCGATCCCGAGACCAAGGTGATCGTGATGATCGGTGAGATCGGTGGCGACGCCGAGGAGCGTGCCGCCGACTACATCAAGGCCAACGTCACCAAGCCGGTCGTCGGCTATGTCGCGGGATTCACTGCGCCGGAAGGCAAGACGATGGGCCACGCCGGCGCCATCGTGTCCGGCAGCTCGGGCACCGCCCAGGCCAAGAAGGACGCCCTCGAGGCGGCGGGGGTCAAGGTCGGCAAGACGCCGTCGGAGACCGCCGAACTCGCGCGCGAGATCTACAAGAGCCTGTAGCCCGACTCTCGTCCACGGCCGAGCCCCGATCGTCACCAACGACGGTCGGGGCTCAGTCGTCTCCTGATCAGGTCCGCGCGGCGAGGATCTGCTCGCGGAGGATCTCGGCGTGCCCGCAGTGCTGGGCGAGCTCGCGCAGCAGGTGGAGGTACGTCGTCCACAGCGGATGCGGTGTGCGGCCGCGTACCTCGGTGTCGAGGTCGAGTTCGGCGGCAACAGTTCTCGAGTGATCGCACGCTGCGCGGTGACCGGCTTGGATGGTCGCGATGGTGTCCTCGGGACCCAGCACCCAGGAGTCCTCGACCGATTCGGGCAGGCCGATCTCCGCGCGCGAACGGCCACTGATGTCCTGGTCGAACCAGACGCGCTCGGCGAAGGTCACGTGCTTGAGCAGGCCGAGTGGGGTGGTGGCCGACGGGACGAGAGACCGGCGCGCCTCGTCCTCGGTGAGTCCGTTCAGGCTGTCGTGCAGCATCGTCCGGTGTTCGTCGAGCAACTCGTCGAACCGGTGCCGGAAGCCGTCGGACGCAGGGATCGTCATCGCCCCAGCATCACCGACCGCCCGGCCCGTCGCAATGGGTGTGCGTCGACGACGCCCGGACGCTCTGCCCTTTCGATTCGACGGATCGAAACCTGCGCCCGCCGTGTTGCTGCTGGTCAGATCCGTGTTGCACTGTCGGGCAACGCATCTGTGACCGGTTGGATGTCCGCTTCGTGCCTACCATCTCCATGCGCCGCGATCATCGGCGCGCACGTGAGCCGGCGATCCCGGCGTGGAGAAGGACATGGCAGTGCATCTGAGAACAGCGGGTTGGAAGAAGTTGGCGGTCGCGGTGCTCGCGACCGTGTCGGTGGTGGGGAGTGTGGCGGCCTGCGGGTCCGACTCGGACTCCGACACCGTGAAGATCGGTGTCGCCGACGCCGCGGAGAGCTACTGGAACGTCTTCAAGGAAAAGGCGGCCGATGACGGCATCACCGTCGACCTGGTGAACTTCACCGACTACAACCAGCCCAACCCCGCGCTGGCCGAAGGCGAACTGCAGCTCAACGAGTTCCAGCACATGCTCTACCTCGCGACGTACAACCAGAAGAACAACCAGAAGCTCGTCCCGATCGGCGCCACCGCGGTCTACCCGCTGCCGCTGTACTCGACCAAGCACACATCGGTGTCCCAGATCCCGCAGGGCGGGTCGGTCGTCATCCCCAACGATCCCACCAACCAGGCCCGTGGGTTGCTCGTCCTGCAGCAGGCCGGGCTCATCTCACTCCGCAACGGTGGCAACGGGTTCTCGACCATCGCCGACATCGACAAGGGTGCGTCGAAGGTCACGGTCACCGCCGTCGACGCCGCCCAGACCGCGCAGAGCCTCGACTCGGTCGACGGTGCGATCGTCAACAACAACTACGCGACCTCGGCGAAGCTGGGCGAGGACAAGATCATCGCCAAGGACGACCCGAACAGCGACATCGCCAAGCCGTACATCAACGTCTTCGTCGCCCGCGACCAGGACAAGGACAACGCCACCTACAAGAAGCTGGTCTCGATCTACCACGATCCCGAGGTCGAGGCGGCGGTCAAGAAGTCGTTGGGCGGCAACGGGGTTCTGAAGAACAACGACCCCGCCGAGTTGCAGCAGCTGACCGTCGACCTGCAGAAGCAGGTCGCCAGCAACGGTGGCTGAGCACGCGAACGCCGCCGCGATCTCTTTCCGGGGCGCCACCCGCCGTTTCGGTGGGGGGCGTCGCCTGGGTCGGTCCGACACTCCGGGCACCGCAGCGGTCGACGGCGTCGACCTCGACATCGCGGCCGGCACCGTCACCGGCGTCATCGGCTACTCCGGCGCCGGCAAGAGCACCCTGGTGCGCCTCATCAACGGTCTCGAACGACCCGACTCAGGCCAGGTCATCGTCGACGGTGAAGACATCAGCACCGCGGGCGAGCAGCAGTTGCGACGCGTGCGTCGCGAGATCGGCATGGTGTTCCAGCAGTTCAACCTGTTCTCCTCTCGTACGGTCGCGCGCAACGTCGAGTTCCCGCTGCGCATAGCGGGTGTCGCGAAAGACGAACGGGCGCTGCGGGTCACAGAGCTCCTCGAGTTCGTGGGTATCGCCGACAAGGCGAAGCAGTACCCACGTCAGCTGTCCGGCGGGCAGAAACAGCGGGTCGGGATCGCTCGGGCGCTGGCCACCTCGCCGAAGATCCTGCTGGCCGACGAGGCCACCAGCGCACTGGACCCCGACACCACGTCGGAGATCCTGTCGCTGCTGCGTCGGGTGAACCGTGAGCTGGGCACCACGATCGTGGTGATCACCCACGAGATGGACGTCATCCGCGAGATCTGCGACCGGGTCGCGGTTCTCGACGGCGGCAGACTCATCGAGCAGGGAGACGTGTACGACGTGTTCGCGCATCCGCAGTCGGCGATCACCCGTCGGCTGGTGCGCAGTGCGGTCGGCGACGTCCCGTCCGACGAGACGCTCGCCCGGCTGCGAGAACGACACACCGGCCGGTTCGTGACGGTCGCCATCCGGGATTCCGGCGCCGACGGTGCCGGCACGGTGGACGTCGCCGACCACTTCGCGCAGGCCGGCGTGGGGGCGTCGATCGTCTATGGCGGCATCGTCGAGCTGTCGCGACGTCCGTTCGGTGCGTTCACCGTGGCACTGCAGGGCGACGACGCCGACATCGATGCCGCGGTCGCCGGTCTGCGCGCGGTCACCGACGTCATCGAACACACGAAAGTGGGTGTCTGACCATGTTCCTCGGAGACATCATCACCCCGGAACTGCGGCCCGTGTTGTGGGACGCGGTCATCGAGACCTTCCAGCTCGTGGGGTTCACGCTCGTGATCGGCGGCGTGTTGGGGCTCGGCCTCGGCGCGCTGCTCTACGCCACACGACCGACGAACCTGCTCGCGAGCCCGGTGGTCTACACGGTGCTCAACGTGGCGGTGAACATCGTGCGCCCCATCCCGTTCATCATCTTCATCACCGCGATGGCGCCGGTGACTCGCGAGGTGATGGGCACCCGGATCGGCACCGAGGCGGCGATCTTCCCTATGACGGTGATGGCCGTGTTCGTGATCGGCCGCGTGGTGGAACAGAACCTGGTGTCGGTCGACCCCGGTGTGGTGGAGGCCGCCCGTGCGATGGGGACGGGCCGGCTGCGCACGCTCGCAACGGTTGTCGTGCCCGAGGGGTTGGCGCCACTCATCCTCGGCTACACGTTCATCTTCGTCGCGATCGTCGACATGTCGGCTATGGCCGGGTACGTCGGCGGTGGTGGACTCGGTGACTTCGCCCAGCAGTACGGGTATCAGCAGTTCGACGCGAAGCTGACCGTCGTCGTCATCACGATGCTCGTGGTGCTGGTGCAGCTCGGCCAGTGGCTGGGTAACACGCTGGCCCGCCGGGCCCTGAAGCGCTAGCGAGCACACTGAGATCGTCCGGTCCGGGCGCCGCCGTGGACACTCCGTCCACGGCGGCCTCCCAGTCGGACGATCTCGGTGGGATGCGACAGGCCTAGCGCGGCGCCTCGTGCTTCGGATGGCGGATCGCTTCGCGCATCTCGTACTCGCGCTCCTCGTCGGCGAAACCGCCACCGAGGTTGTTGCCGTCGAACATCGGGTCGCCGCGGAACTGCGTCTCCATGTCGTCGACCGAGTAGCGACCGGCCTGCACGAGGGTGTCGGACTCGTCTGGGCGGTCGGTGTCCGCGACCTCGTCCTTCTCGATCGGGTTGGCGTCGGAGTCGAGGCCGTGTGCGGTGAGTATGCGTTCGCGGTCGGCCATGCCCTTGCGCATCATCGCGCCCTGGGCGGCGGCCATCATGGTCGTCTTGCCCGCGAGGATCCGGTCGAACTCCTTGCTCTCGCGCCACCGCTTGCCGACCAACATCGTCACGATGCCCAACAGGGCGTAGCCCGCCGCCAGCAGCAGCGGCTGCCAGAGCGGTTCGCCCACGCCGTAGAGCTCGCGCTTGATCATCTCGGTGATGCCGTGACCGACGACGAGAGGGTTGAGGTCGCCGAAGATGCGGGGCACCATCCACGTCGGGTAGGCCGCACCCGACGACGGGATCGACAGGAACACGAACATCAGCAGCGCGACGGCGGTGACGAAGCGGCCGAAGAAGTACGAGAGGCCGTTGACGGCGAGTCCGATCGCGAGAACCCACAGGAACGAGATCCCGATCATCGGCAGCAGGTGGTCGGAGGAGTACACACCGATCACCGGGCCGGCCAGCAGGTTGGTGAGGACCGATGCGACGACGGCGCCGCCGGCGAGGATGCCGACGCGCGTGCGGTGGCTCAACGGCGCACCCATCATGCCGATGAACATCGCGACCATGTAGCCGCCGATGCACCACGACAACATCAGGTACATCGCGCCCATGCCGTACGAGTCGCCCGCCGGCAGCGGGGCGATGTCGTTTATCTGCACCGATGAGCCGCTCTGGGCGAAGGTCTGGGTGAAGGCGCTCTTCATCAGCGAGGCGGCCTGGAACTGGTGCGCACTGGCGATGGTCACCATCGGCTTGCCGCCGGCCTGCGACGGAAGGCTCAGCGAGGCGGCGGCGCTACCGTCGCGCACGGCCTCGGTCGCCTCGTCGGCGGTCTGGTAGAGCCGGAAGTCGAACATGCCGGGCTGCGCCTTCGAGAACTGGTCGGTGAACGTCGACGCGGCGGGGGAGTTCACGACCGCGACCGGCGCATCGTGGATCTGCGGGGAGTGGAACGCTCCGAGGTAGCAGAAGCAGAAGGCGATCATGAAGAAGACCGGCAGCCACAGCTGCAGTCCGATCATCTGCAGCGCGGGAGGCAGCGAACCGTAGAACGCTCGCCACCGGGTGGTCAGGGCCTTGGTCATGGCAGCTCCCCTTGTCGCCGGAATAGTAGATGTATAGCCCAACTATATGCAGAGCGCATCTATTTCCGGATCGGGGGAGAACTTCTCACACGGCGAGCGAACCGCCGAAGATCTGCCACGCGAGGAGCGACTTCGCGACCAGGCTGAGCACCAGATACGTCTTCTCGCCGAACGCATAGCTGCGCCACGGGCCGATCTCCCGATACTGCAGCCACTGGTTGATCGCGAAGGTCGAGAAGAAGACGAGCAGCGACACGAAGATGCCGATCACGAACGAGGGCACCCTGTCGCCCGCACCCACGAAGTTGACGACGATCGCGACCCAGGGGGCCGCGCCCGCGACGCACCCGAACCAGAACGGCAGCATCGTGGTGCTCGCGCGGCCGGGTGGGTTCATACGTTCCTGCAGCCACCCGAACAGGATCATCGCGATGTTCGCGCCGCACACCGCGATCACCGTGCCGATGTCGGTGAGACCGAAGTAGAAACCGATCAGCACGATCATGATCGTCGCGCTGATCGAGTACTCGATCCACCGGAACCGGTTGATGCCGCGCCGCAGGTCCGATTCGTAGGCGCCGCGTGCGAGCGTCGCGGTGAGCAGGTGGTCGCCGGCGGCGAGGAACAGGAACACCGCGATCGCCGCACCGATCGAGACGTCGACCAACGACGACGGTGGCGGCTGGGCGGCACCGGGCGGACCGGTGGGGAACGACGAGTTGATGGTGATGGCGAAGCCGTTCCCCAGCAGCAGTATCGCCACGGCCTGCGCGGCGTGCAGCACGGTGAGGCCGACGTTCCACCGGCGCAACCCGGCGAGCGCGGAGTCGGTGACCCCGGTGGCGACCGGGGCGGCGGAGGTGCGAGGTGCGGACATGGTCGCGACGCTACGGCAGGAGCGTGCTGCGAACGCGTGAACAGTTCGCCGAATCCGGGCCGGAGGACGTCGGGGCCGTTACCGTGACGAACATGTCTGCGAACAATCGGCGCCGTGGTGTCGGAACCCTCTCGGCGCTGGCTGCGATGATCCTGGTGTGCGCTGCGTGCGGATCCGACGACGGCGCGACCCCCGCGCGCACCGTGACCGTCACCGCGTCGGCGTCGACGAGTACATCGGCGGGGGGTGACCCGACGGCATCCGAGAATTCGTCGGATGACTCGACCACCGGCGAGACGACCTCCGACGGCGACGCGACCACCGCTCCTGCGGCGGCAGGGCTTCCCGCGCAACCTCCGACGACCGGCTCCCCCTCGAAGTGCGCGGGCATGAAGGTCGCCGGATCCGGAGACATCACGCACCCATCGTGGGGGCCGACTCGCGTGTTCGCCATGATCGGAAACGGACTCGGTCCGCAGGACGCGTGCCTCATCGCGGTCGACGGGAACAATCGCGTGCGATGGAGTTTCGTCGACGGCAACGGCGAATCGCGGTGGGGCGTCGCCTCGCCCGCGACCGACTCGACCGGGAATCTCTTCGTGACCTACAACCCCGGTCGCTACGACGGGGTCATCGTCCTGCACCCCACTGCGTCAGGGTTCGCGCCGATCGGGACCACCTACAGCGACGGCCCGTTCCGCTACTACCACGCCGAACTGCAGGGTCCGGGTGCGTCGGGTCAGTACACGATCAAGCAGTCGAACAACGACTGCAACCCGGCGTGCGCGAACGGCACGATCACCTCGAAGATCCTGCGCTGGAACGGAACCGACTACGTCGGCTGATCGACGGCTTGTTCGTGGCGACCGTCGATTCACTGTGAACGGGGTTGTGGCTGTGCATGTTTCGACTGTTCCTGCGTTCTCCCGCAGGGATTGTCAGAGGGTGTCGCTAGGCTGAGGTCATGTTCGCGGGGGTGGATGTGACGGGGGTCGACGACCTGTTGGCGTCGCCGTCTGCCCATGTCGCGATCGCGATCGCCAGGGATGCGCAACGGTCGGAGAACCGTTGCGCCGCAGCCAAGGTGATCGCCGCCGGTCGTCTCCACGCGATCCGATTCGCCGCCATCAGTGCCGGTGAGGATGGCCTGGGCCCGCAGTTCGGCAACATCGCCGACAAAGGTGCGACCGTGGAGGTCGCGACCACGTTGGGCGTGTCGACGTCCAAGGCCACCACGCTCATCGGTCTGTCGATCCTTCTCGAGGGTCTGCCGGATCTCCGAGCCGCATTCCTCCACGGCGACATGGATCTCTACCGCGTGAACATGATCGCCACCACCATCGGCACCCACGAGCCCCTCGTACGCAAACAGCTCGAGGCGGAGGCTGTCCGCCTCGATGCCGATACGGCGATGTCGCACAGGCAACTCCGTGACCGGCTCGAGGAGATGAGCATTGATCTCGATCCCGAGCAGGCAGCACATGACCGGGAGGCGTTCGCCGAACAGCAGGATTTCCGGGTGAAGCCCGATCGGCACGGGCACTCGGCCATCACCGGATGTGTCCCGGCCCAGAACGGCGTCGAGATCGACGGCCGGATCGCTGCCCTGGTTGCCACGCTGTGCCCTGCCGATCCGCGGTCGATCGGCCAGAAGCGTGTCGCAGCGCTCCTCGCGATGGCCCGCGCCGAGAACACACTGTCGTGCTGGTGTGGATCCGACCACTGCCCGAGCGCGTCGGCCGATCGATCCGCCGAGGTGGAACCGACACGAACGATGGTCGTGCTGCACACCGACCTCGACACGATCATGGCAAGCGAGATCCCCGGCGGCCCGGCCATGATGACTCCGTGGATCGAGGGCCACGGCGCGATCGATCCGGCGTTGGCACGGGCACTGTCGACCGAGGCATCGTGGGAGACGCTGGCCGACGACGTCCTCACCGACCGCAACCAGTCGTCGGCGTCCGGGGCGCGGCGGGGACGCCGCCGCCCCCGGGGACGATCGGCTGCGTGCGGCAGGGTCACCGCCAGACATCGGGTCACACCCCGGCTCCGGGACCGCCCCGCGGTGCCCTCACCTACTCGCCGTCACAGTCGTTGCGCGAGTGGGTCGAGAACCACGATCAGCACTGCAGGTTCCCGTACTGCAACCAACCGCCCGGCGCCTGCGAGATCGATCACCAGATCCCGTTCGACCACACGAACCCGGCCGGCGGTGGGTGGACGATCCGGATCAATCTCGCGTTGCTGTGCGTGCTCCATCACCACGTGAAGACCGTGGGGCTCTGGCGTGTCCACATGCATCCCGACCGATCGATCACCTGGACCCACCGCGACACCGGCGTCGAACTCACCACCCACCCGGTGCGCTGACCCTGCTCAGATCCCCAGTGCATTCCTCTGTCGCGCCAGTTCCTGTCGGTAGCGGGCGACGTTGGCCATCTTGATCGACTCGTAACCTCGCACCATGTCGGGCAGCTCGGCGAGCGCCACGGCGGCGTCGAGGTGAGTGTCGTCGATCGCGCCACGCGTCACCGCCGCGACCATGCTGTCCAGCACATCCCGATACTCGACGATGAGTGCGCGTTCGGTGCGACGCACCTCGGCCCGACCGAACGGGTCCAATCGGGTGCCCCGCAGCCTCTTGGCCCCCGCCAGACCTGCGAGCGCGGGCCGCGCCCAGCCACCCAACGACAGCTTGTTCCGCATACCCATCGCACGCAGCGTCGGTGGGTGCAGGCGAACGGCGACCTTCGCGTCGTCACCGAACTGGCCGGCGACCTCCGCCGCGAACGCCGCGTCGGCGGTGAGGCGAGCCACCTCGTACTCGTCCTTGTAGGCCATCAGCTTGAAGAGGTTGCGCGCGACGGCGATCGTGAGACGCGGTGAGCCCAGGGCCGTCTCCGTCGCCCGAACCCCGGCGACGTCATCGAGGAAGGCCTGCGCGTACCGCCGATCCTGGTAGGCGACCAACTCGTCGACACGCCGGAGCAGGACGTCGCGCAGCTCCTCGTCGATGTCGCCGAACGGCGACAGCATCGCCGTGGCCGTCGGTGACGGGTCGACCGCCACGGGTGCCGGTCGGGCCTGCTCGATCGCGGCCGCGACACCGGCCGGATCGGCGACCACCTGACGGCCCCGCCGGAACGCCTGCAGGTTCGCGGCGACGGCGACGCCGTTCACGACGATGGCCCGCTCGAGCGATTCAGCCGAGATCGTCAGCGCACCGGTCTGATACGCCGCGCCGACCATCAGCATGTTCGCGTACTGCTCGTCGCCGAAGAGGCCGGTCGCCAACGACATCGGGTCGAGATAGACCGCCCGTCCGGTCGCGCGGTCGATCGCATCGTGGATCTGTCGGTCGGAGGGGAACCCGATGGAGGTGTCGACCACCATGGCGCCGGTCGGGATCGCACTCGTGGACACGACGGCCGTGGTGCGGTCCGGGCTCGCGACCTTCAGGTTCATCGGGTCGGCACCGACGAGCGGATCACACGACAGGTAGAGGTCGCAGTCACCTGAGGCGATCTTCGCCGCCTGCTCGATCGGGCCGTCGGAGGTCGATACCCCGATCTTGATGTCGCTCACCACCGCGCCGCCCTTCTGGGCGAGACCGGTCATGTCGACCGTGCGCGCGTCGTGACCGTCGAGCACACCCGCGGTTGCGAGCACCTGAGACACCGTGACGACACCTGTGCCCCCGATGCCGGTCACGCGAAGACGGAAACCGTTGGGTGCGAGGCGTCGACGAGCGGGTTCGGCGACGGCATCAGCGGCGATCTCGGCGACCACCCGCCGTGCCGGTGTGGTTCCCGCGGTGACGGTCACGAACGACGGGCAGTCACCCTTCAGGCACGAGAAATCGAGATTGCACGAGCTCTGATCGATGTGGGTCTTCCGTCCGAACTCGGTCTCCACCGGATGCACCGACAGGCAGTTGGACGTCTCGCCGCAGTCGCCGCAGCCCTCGCAGATGCGTTCGTTGATCATGACGCGCTGCGCGGGGACCGGTGCGTTGCCGCGCTTGCGCTTGCGGCGCTTCTCGGCCGCGCAGTGCTGATCGTGCACCAGGACGGTCACGCCCGCGACGGCGGCCAACTCGTTCTGCACGTCGAGCATGTCGTCGCGGTGCCGCACGGTCACCCCGGCCGGGAGTCCCAGCGCGCGGGTGCGGGTCGGATCGTCGGAGGTCACGACCACACGACGGACGCCCTCTGCGAGCAGCAGCGCCGTCAACTGCGGCAGTCCCTGCGCACCGACGGCGTCCTGACCGCCGGTCATCGCGACGGTGCCGTTGTAGAGCAGCTTGTAGGTGATGTTCTCGCCGGAGGCCACGGCGTAGCGCAGTGCGAGCGAACCGGAGTGCATGAAGGTGCCGTCGCCGACGTTCTGCACGAAGTGGCGCTCGGTGAGGAACGGCGCCATACCCAACCACTGCGCGCCTTCACCGCCCATCTGCGTGACGCCGGTGACGTCACCGACCTGCGCGGGATCCATCAGCAGAACCATCGCGTGGCAACCGATCCCGGCGCCCACGAGGGTGTCGTCGGAGACCTTGGTGGAGCTGTTGTGCGGGCAGCCCGAACAGAAGTACGGGCTGCGTACCGCCAGGGGAAGCTCGATGCGGGTGCGCTTGCGGCCCTGACGGTCGACCCAGTCGACCGCGGCGGGCACGCGGTGGCGGCGGGCGAGGCGCGAGGCCAGTCCTCGCACCACCGCGTCGATGTCGAGTTCGCCGAAGCGCGAGAACAACGTCGACCCGTCTTCATTCGCCTTACCGACGATGGCCGGTGCATCGGGTCGCCGGGAGACGGAGCCTGCGAAGCTCGACCCATGTGGGTAGTAGAGGATGTCACGCATCATCGTCTCGATGAAGTCGCGTTTCTCCTCCACGACGATGACCTCGTCGAGCCCGGCCACGAAGTCGTCGAGCACCTGACGTTCGAAGGGGTACACCATGCCGAGCTTGAGGATGCGGATCCCGAGTGCCCCCAGCTCGTCGTCGCCGATCCCGATGAGCCGCAACGCCTCCCGTACGTCGAGGTAGGTCTTGCCCGCGGCGACGATGCCGATGCGGTCGTCGGCCGTGCGCGACACGATGCGGTTGAGACCGTTGAGTCGCGCGTATTCCTGCGCCCGCGGCTTGCGGATGGTCAGCTGGTTCTGTTCGAGTTCCATCAGGTTCGCGCCGAGCAGCTTGCCGCTCGGGATGTGCGGGCTGGTGCCCAGATCGCCGTACACCGGGACGATCCGGTCGGGGTCGACGACAGCGGTCGAGGCGCCGTCGGCGACATGGGCGGAGATCTTCATCGACGTCCACAGCCCCGACACGCGCGACATCATCGCGGCGTGGATGCCGAAGTCGAGGATGTCCTGCGAGTCCGCGGGGTAGAGGATCGGCATGTAGAGATCGGCCAGGGCCATCTCCGACGCGCAGGGGACGGTGGAGCTCTTCGCGCCCGGGTCGTCGCCGACGAGGGCCACCGCGCCGCCGTGGTGATGGGTGCCGATGAGGTTCGCGTGCCGGAGGGCGTCGGTGGCGCGGTCGAGACCGGGGGCCTTGCCGTACCAGTAGCCGACGACACCGTCGCGGACCTGGCCGTCGGCGTCGGCGGCGAGGTGGCCGACCCGCGCGGCGACCTGCGAGCCCATCACCGAGGTCGCGGCGAGTTCCTCGTTCAGGGCGGGGCGGTGGGTGATGTCGAGCGGATCGAGGTGCCGCCGACGGCGGGCGATCTCGAGGTCGTAGCCGGCGAGTGGCGATCCCTCGTAGCCGGAGAGGAACGACGCGGTGCGCAGGCCCGCGCGGCGATCGAGTCGGGCGCGGTCTCCGACCATCCGGACCAGTGCCTGGATGCCGGTGAGGTAGATCGTGCCGGATTCACAGGTGTAACGGTCGTCGAGCGAGAAGGCGGTTGCGCTGTCTCGGTGCGGGTCGGTCGGGCCGTCGCTCGGACGGTCGGTTGCGAGGGTCATAGGGGTCACCTGGGCCTTTGCGTATGTGTCCGGCCGCGGCCCCGGGGGTGGTGGGGACGGCCGTCCTTTGTGATCGGTGGTGTCACCGGTGTCGGTGACACCACCGTAGGCGGGAATCGTGACCTGTGTCACGCAGGGATGCATCATGTCGGTATGACGCAGTCCGCCCCTCAGACCTCCTACGCCCGCGGCGAGGACGCACCGCCCCTGCTCGAGGAGACGATCCCGGCGACGCTGGCCGCCACGGTCGCCCGCGTCCCCGACAACGACGCCCTCATCGACTGCGCAGCGGACCGGCGGTGGACCTATCGGGAGTTCGCCGCGGTGGTGCACGCTCTCGCCGCCGGTCTCCACGCGCGGGGACTGCGCCCCGCCGATCGCCTCGGGCTGTGGTCGCCGAACCGGTGGGAGTGGGTGGTCACGCAGTACGCGTGCGCCGAGATCGGCGTCATCCTCGTCAACCTGAACCCCGCCTACCGGCAGCGAGAGATCGAATACGCCCTCGTCCAGTCGGGTGTTTCGACCGTCATCGCGGCGCCGTCGTTCAAGGATTCGGATTACCGCGCCATGCTCGCCACCGCGCGTACATCGTGTCCGGACCTGCGCGAGGTCGTCGTGATGGGCGACAGGGAGTGGGAGGAGCTGCTCGCCACCCCGACTCCCGAGCGGTCGGCGGAGGTCGCCGAGGTGACGGCGGGGCTGGCGGCAGACGACCCGATCAACATCCAGTACACATCTGGGACAACGGGTTTCCCGAAGGGGGCGACGCTGTCACACCGCAACATCGGCAACAACGGATACCTCGTCGGGGAACTCTGCGGGTACACCGCCGCCGACCGGATCGCGATACCGGTGCCGTTCTACCACTGCTTCGGGATGGTGATGGGCAATCTCGCGGCGACGAGTCATGGTGCCGCGATGGTGATCCCCGCCCCGGCCTTCGACCCCGATGCAACCCTGCGCGCAGTCGAACAGCACCGGTGTACCAGTCTGTACGGCGTGCCGACCATGTTCATCGCCGAGCTCGCCCTCCTCGACTCCGCCGGCCCGGACGCCTACGACCTGTCGTCGTTGCGCACCGGGATCATGGCGGGGTCGCCGTGTCCGGAACATGTCATGCGCCAGGTGGTCACGCGGATGAACATGGACGAGGTGTCGATCTGCTACGGCATGACCGAGACGTCGCCGGTGTCGACGCAGACCCGCACCGACGACTCCCTCGACCGCCGCGTCGGCACGGTCGGTCGCGTCGGTCCGCATCTCGAGATCAAGATCGTCGACGGGGACGACGCGACGGTCGACCGCGGTGTCGCAGGCGAGTTCTGCACCCGCGGCTACAGCGTGATGAGCGGCTACTGGGATGAGCCGGCGAAGACGTCGGAGGTGCTCGGCGACGACGGGTGGATGCACACCGGCGACATCGCCGTCATGGACGACGACGGGTACGTGCAGATCACCGGACGCATCAAGGACATGGTGATCCGCGGCGGCGAGAACATCTACCCCCGGGAGATCGAGGAGTTCCTCTACACCCATCCCGACATCCTCGACGCCCAGGTTATCGGCGTCCCCGACGAACGGTACGGCGAGGAGATCATGGCGTGGGTGCGGCTGCGCGACGGGGCGCCGGCGATGACGGCGGAGTCGTTGCGGGAGTTCGCGTCCGGGGTGATCGCGAAACACAAGATCCCGCGGTACGTCCACATCGTCGACGAGTTCCCGATGACCGTGACCGGCAAGGTGCGCAAGGTCGTGATGCGCGAGCAGGCCGCGCAGATGATCGCAGGAGACGCCGGATGAACACCGCGCCGGAGACCACCGCGATCGAACGGTTCGCGCACTGCCTGCCCGACGGCGTCGGGCGCGACTACGCCTCGATGTGGCAGTGGTCGATCGACGAACCCGCTCGGTTCTGGCGCGCCCTCTGGGACTTCTTCGACCTCGAGAACCGCGGCGCACCACTGGGTCCCGGTGACGACGCCGTGCTTCCCGACCCCACCATGCCCGGCGCCCGATGGTTCCCCGGCGTCGAACTCAACTACGTCGACCAGATCCTGCGTCACGCCCACGAGGGACACGGGCCGGCGTTGATCGGTATCGACGAGGCGGGGGAGCGGACCGTCATCGACCGCGCCGACCTGCCCGGACAGATCGGAGCCCTCGCCGCCGCACTCGCCGATGCCGGTGTGGGAAAAGGCGATGTGGTCGTCGGCTACCTTCCCGACATCGTCGAGGCCATGACCGTGTTCCTCGCGACCGCCTCGCTCGGCGCCATCTGGTCGGGCTGTGGCGCCGACTACGCACCCGACGGCGCCGCCGCCCGCCTCGGCCAACTCGCCCCGACCGCACTCGTCGTCGCCAACGGCTACCGCTACAACGGCAAGTGGATCGACAAACGCGCACACGTCGCTGAACTCGTCACCGCGTTGCCGACCCTGCGTGCCGTCGTCACCGTGCACATCGACGGCGGCCCCGTGCTGTCGACCGACGGATGGGACGCCCTCGCGGTCATCGACCACGGCGCAGTCGTCACCGAGCCCCGGACGCCGCAGGTCACCGACGTCGCCTTCGACCATCCGCTGTGGGTGCTCTTCAGCTCCGGCACCACTGGCCGTCCGAAGGGGATCGTCCACGGCCACGGCGGTGTCGTACTCGAACACCTCAAGGTCATCTCGCTGCACTCCGACCTCGGCCCGCGCGACGTCTTCTTCTGGCAGACCGCGCTCAGCTGGATGATGTGGAACTACCGCGTCGCCGGATTGCTCTGCGGCGCAACGGTGATCTGCTATTCGGGCTCCCCGCTGTATCCCGACGCCGACCGGCTGTGGTCGCTGCTGGAGCGTGAGGGCGTCACCTACTTCGGGACCAGTCCCGGTCAGCTGCAGGCCTCCCGCAAGGCGGGACTGCATCCGGGCACCGATCACGACCTGCGCCGACTCGCGACCCTGGGCAGTACCGGCTCGACGCTGGCCGCCGACCTGTTCGACTGGGTCGCCGAGAACGTCGGCGCCGACGTCGCGGTGTCGTCGGTCAGCGGCGGCACCGATGTCGTCACCGCCTTCGTAGGCGGATCCGTCGGCGAGCCGGTCGTCCCCGGTGAGCTCTCGGTGCGTTATCTAGGTGTGGCCCTGCACAGCTGGGCGCCCGACCGGACCGAACTCATCGACGAGGTCGGGGAGATGGTCATCACCACCCCGATGCCGTCGATGCCCGTGTCGTTCTGGGCCGACGACGACGGAAGTCGCTATCGCGCCGCCTACTTCGAGCACGTCTGGACCACCGGGGAGGCGCCCGGGGTGTGGCGTCACGGCGACTGGGTGACGGTCACCGACCGCGGATCGGTGGTGATCCACGGCCGCAGCGACGCGACCCTCAACCGTCACGGCATCCGTATGGGATCGGCCGACATCTACGAGGTCGTCGAGGCCGTGCCCGAGATCGCCGAGGCGTTCGTCCTCGGCGTCGACGGACCCGCCGGCGCCTACTGGATGCCGCTGTTCGTCACCCTCGTCGACGGCGCCACCCTCGACGACGACCTGATCTCGCGTATCGCCTCCGACGTCCGCACCCGACTCTCCCCGCGACACGTCCCCGACGAGGTGATCGAGGCCCCGGGTATCCCGCACACCCGCACCGGGAAGAAACTCGAGGTCCCGGTCACCGGCATCCTGGCCGGGCGGTCCGACGTCGCCATCGACCCGCGGTCGATGGACGACCCCTCGTTGCTGGAGTGGTACACCGCCCGGGGCGCCGCTCACCGTTGGTGAGCGGGACTTCAACTCACACGGCGCGCAACCGGTCACAAGTGCGGCAGGCGTTGCTGTCATGGTCGCCATGACATCGACACTCTCCCGTGACACCAGCACCCATCCCGACCGCAGCGCATGGACGCAGACGCCGAGCGACTCCGCCGGCTGGATCCAGCGCGCCCACGAGGTCGCCTCGATCCTCGCCGCCGACGCCGTCGAACGTGACCGTGCCGGGGCGACCCCGCACGCCGAGGTCGCCCTGCTCAAGGACTCGGGCCTGGTCACCCTCCTCGGCCCCGTCGAGCACGGCGGGGGCGGCCAGAACTGGGTCACCGCCTACCAGGTGATCCGTGCGGTCGCGGCCGGCGACGGATCGGTCGGCCAGCTCCTGGGCTACCACCTGCTGTGGTTCTGGGCGGCGCGCCTCGTCGGTACCCGCGAGCAGATCGAGGCCGTGGAAACCGCGGCGACACAGAACAAGTGGTTCTTCGGCGGCGCGGTCAACCCACGTGACAGCGACGTGAAGATCACCGACAACGGCGACACCATCAGCTACACCGGCGCCAAGTCGTTCTCGACCGGATCGCACGTCTCCGACGTCACCGTGCTCGAGGGCGTCCTCGAGACCACCGGCGCCCACGTCTTCGCGATCGTGCCCAGCAACAGCGAAGGTCTCACCTTCCACCACGACTGGGACAACCTGGGTCAGCGCCTCACCGAGAGCGGCAGCGTCACCATCGACAACGTGACCACCGAGTGGGCGTCGGCGGCGGGCTTCGTGGACAAGGAGTTCCAGCCCCGCGTCTACAACACGCTCAACGTGCCGATCATCCAGCTCGTGTTCGTGAACTTCTACCTCGGCATCGCCCGCGGCGCCCTGCAGACCGCCGCCGACTACACGCGCGACGTCACCCGTCCGTGGCTGCACGGCGGCCACGACCGCGCCGTCGACGAGCCCTACGTCATCGACACCTACGGGGACCTGACCACCAAGCTGTGGGCCGCCGAGGCGCTCGCCGACGCCGTGGCGCTCGAGCAGCAGGAGATCCACGACAACGCCTGGGACGTCACCGCCGAGGAACGCGGCGCACACGAGGTGCGGGTCGCCGCCGCCAAGGCCGCAGCCACCGACGTCGCGCTCGAGATCACCACGCGCATCTTCGAGGTCACCGGCGCCCGCTCGACCTCGTCGAAGGTCGGACTCGACCTGTTCTTCCGCAACGTCCGTACGCACACGCTGCACGATCCGGTCGCCTACAAGCGTCGCGAGGTCGGTCGCCACCAGCTGATCGGCGAACTGCCGGAGCCCACCTGGTACAGCTGACGCGTCCGACATCATCGGTCCGTCCGACATCGTCCGACTCGCCCGACACGACCGCTGAACCCGCCGGTCGTGTCGGGTTTCGTCGATGTCGGAGGGGATGCTCGCGGACATCGGTACGTTAGCGTGGGCAGCGATGATCGACCGCCGGTCGATCGCGGGAACGCGATCGCCTGAGGTCACGAGTGCACCAACGCGGTCACACGCGAACGAATCCGGTGAGGAGACACCACATGACGTATCAATCCGGCGGGGGCCACGACCGACCAGGTTCGGGCTCGACACCCGCGAGCGGCTCGGAGTACGGAACCCCGGGTTCCTACGGCCAGCAGGGCCAGCAGTGGGGCCAGCAGGGCTATCCCCAGGGCTATGGACAGCAGGCCGGGCAGCAGCCCACCTACGGGCAGCCCGGTCAGCAGGGCTACCAGGGCTACGGCGCGCAGCCCGGTCAGCCGAGCTACGGGCAGCCGCAGCAGCCCGGTCAGCAGGGCTACGGCCAGCAGCCGACCTACGGGCAGCCCGGTCAGCAGGGCTACCAGGGCTACGGCGCGCAGCCGGGCCAGCAGGCCGGGCAGTCGGGCTACGGTCAGCAGCCCGGTCAGCAGGGCTACGGCCAGCAGCCGTGGGGCCAGCAGGCCTGGGGCCAGGGCCAGGGCCAACAGGGCGGCCAGCAGCCGTGGGGTCAGCCCACTCCGGTGAAGAAGCCGAGCCAGGGTCTGCCCGCGGCGATCGGCACCTACCTCGTCTACATCCTCACCGCGCTCGGTCTGGTGAACCTGTTCCTCGGCTTCGCCAACGGCATCAGCTTCGGTGACACCGCGGGCAGCAGCACCCTGTTCCAGTCGATCATCGGCGTCCCGCTGCTCGTGTTGGCCGGCGCCGGTCTGATCGCAGGCACGACACTGTTGCCGAACATCACCGGGAAGGTCTCCCACGTCGTTGCGCCGCTCTCGGTGGTCGCCGCGCTCATGGCGCTGTTCCAGATCGTGACCCTGCCCGAGGGTGTGAGCGCCGGCATCGGCGCGATCCTGCTCCTGGTGTTCGGTCTCATCCAGGCCGTCGTGGCCGTCGTGCTCCTGCTCGTCGACGCGAAGGTCCTCAAGACCGCGCCGCTGCAGGGGTCGACCGGTTCCGACACCGACCGCACCGCCGACACCGGTCGTCAGTCGGCCACCGCCGACTCGGCCGCGCAGACCGCCGTCACCCCGTCGGCCTACGGCTACGGCCAGTCAACGGGCCAGTCGACGGGCCAGGCAACGGGTCAGTCGACCGGTTCGAGCGATGCGCACGCCAGTGGTTCGGCGAGCCAGACCGCAGCCACCCCGGCGCACGGGCAATCGGCCCAGGCGCAGCCCTCGCAGCCGACATACGGGCAGTCGGCGGGCACCACCGAATCCGGCGCGGGCGCGTCGGCGACCGGCGGCGACGCCGCCAGTGGGCTGCCCACCGCGGGAACGCAGCCCGGTCCCTCGCCGTACGGCGAGCGCACCACCTCGTTCCAGAGCCCGGACCACCCGGGGTCGTCGGACGCACGCTGATCCACCGGTCGGGCGCGTCGAGGTGACTCGGCGCGCCTGACCCAGGTCAGGGCCCGTCGATGACACCCTGATCGTCGATGGTCATCTCCACCGGCGACACCCTGTCCACCCGTCTTCGGGAACTGCGCCGTGCGCAACGTCGACACGACGCGCACAGTGCCGGTTCCACACGCGAACTCGTCGTCGTCGCCTTCGGTGTCGGCGCCGCGACGATGCTGCTCATCGTCGTCCTCGCCCTTGCGTCGCTGCTCGCCGCGGGCAGCTCCATGACCGGGCTGACCGCCGCCGTCGGCGCCATGTGGCTCTCCGCCCACCAGGTCCCGCTGACCATCAGCGAGGTGACCATCGGCATCCTCCCGCTGCTGCCGACCCTCCTGATCGTCGCGATCGTCGCCCGTGTGACGGCAGGCGCCGCGTCCCGTCGCGGACGCTCGGAGATCACCGCGGTCCTCCTCGCCGCCGTCGCGGGCCCGCTCCTCATCACCGTCCTGAGTCTCGCGCTGGTGATGGACGGATCCACCGTCCTCACCGTGCAGAGCCCCAACGTCCTGCTCGCGCTGGCCTGCACGGTCGCCGTGCACGGTGTCGGTGCCGGCCTGGGCGTGAGCCACGGTCGGTGGGCCCGGATCGGTACCCGTCTCGGGGTCGCCGAATGGGCACCCAACGCGTTCCGCGCCGCCGCGGTCGCGGTGATCGGTCTGCTGAGCGCCGGTGCACTGCTGCTGGTGGTGCGGCTGATCTGGCAGTTCTCGGTCGTCGGCGACGTCCTCACCCAGGGCAACGGGTTCGCCGGGACATTGGGCCTCACCGTCCTGTCGGTGCTCTACCTGCCCAACATGGTGATCGGGGCGGCGGCCGTCCTCGTGGGCGCCGACGCCCACATCGGAACCGCGGGTGGCGACCTGTTCTCCGCGCACGGCGGTTCGGTGCCCCCTCTGCCGATCGTCGCCGTCCTCCCCTCGACGGTGTCGGTCGCTGCGCCCGGACTGATGCTCCTCACCGCGGTCGTCGCGATCGTCGCCGCCCGCCGCGCCGTCCACGTCGACCCGATGCGCGCCACGCGCACCGTGGCCGCGACCGCCGGGCTTGCCGCGGTCGCGATGGTGCTGCTCACCTGGATCGCCGGCGGTGAACTCGGCGAACTCGGCTCGGCCGGCGCGACGGTGCCCGCCGCCGGCGTCTTCACCTTCGGCTGGTTCGCCGTCGTCGGCATGGTCGTGACGCTGGTCCACGGACTCCTGCCGTCGACCCGCGCCGCCCGTCGCGCCTGGTACGCCGGCGACCTCGACACCGAGGGCCACGAGTTCGACGACGTCGATCACGACCTCGACGACCTCGACGATCAGGATCCGGACCCCGTCGACACCTCGCACGACGACGACACCGACCTCGTCGAGGACCGTGACGCCTTCCCCGGCGACGACGATCCCACCGTGGAGGTCGAAGCGGTGCGTGCACCGGCGTCGATGGTGTTCGGCGTGCAGTACACCGCCCCCGACGGTCGCGGCTGATAGCCGGCTGACGTCGTTCCGGGCACGCTGTCGGCCACCATCCGGTGCATTCGCCGCCGACGCAGCCCACTAGTCTCGGAAGCGCCACGAGCCCGTCCGCATCCCGGCGGGCTCGACACGTCATCGCGAGGAGTCGACCCTGAACGCCACGTCACCCGACGACCGCCCCGCGGTGGTCGTGCTGGCCTCGGGTACGGGTTCGTTGCTGGCGGCGATCATCGACGCCACCGCGGCCCCGAGCTTCCCCGCGCGGATCACCGGCGTCGTCGTCGATCGTGACTGCCGAGCCGCCGAGCTCGCCGCCGCGGCGGGAATCGAGCTGCGCCGCTGCATCGTCGCCGATCACGCAGATCGCAGCGCCTGGGACGTCGCGCTCACCGACACTGTCGCCGACCTCGGTGCCGATCTCGTCGTCACCGCGGGCTTCATGAAGATCCTGGGCGCGGCGTTCCTCGACCGGTTCACCGGACGGATCATCAACTCCCATCCCGCGCTGCTCCCGTCGTTCCCCGGAGCGCACGCCGTGCGCGACGCGCTGGCGCACGGCGTGAAGGTGACCGGCGCGACGGTGCATCTCGTCGACGACGGAGTCGACACCGGCCCCATCCTCGCGCAGGCGCCGGTGATGATCGACGACAGAGATGACGAGTTCTCCCTGCACGATCGCATCAAGACCGTCGAGCGTGTCCTGCTGGTCCAGGTCATCGCGGCGTTTGTGACCAGAACTGTTGTGTCCGAAGGACGAAAGGTCCGTTTCTCGTGAGTGAAGGCCCCCGCATCCCCATCCGTCGCGCGCTGATCAGCGTGTACGACAAGGCCGGTCTCACCGACCTCGCCGCCGCTCTGCACGGGGCGGGGGTGGAGATCGTGTCGACCGGCTCGACGGCGAAGACCATTGCCGCCGAGGGTGTCCCGGTGATCGAGGTGTCCGACCTCACCGGCTTCCCGGAATGCCTCGACGGGCGCGTGAAGACCCTGCACCCGCGGGTGCACGCGGGGATCCTCGCCGACTCCCGGAAGCAGTCACACCGCGATCAGCTCACCGAACTCGAGATCGCGCCGTTTGACCTCGTCGTCGGCAACCTGTACCCGTTCTCGGCGACCGTCGCCTCCGGCGCAGGCTTCGACGAGTGCGTCGAGCAGATCGACATCGGCGGCCCGTCCATGGTGCGAGGTGCGGCGAAGAACCATCCCTCGGTGGCCGTGGTGGTCGACCCCGAGGACTACGCGCAGGTGATCGCGGCCGTCGGTGACGGCGGCTTCACCCTCGCCGAGCGGACCGCGCTGGCCGCGAAGGCGTTCGCCCACACCGCCGAATACGACGTCGCGGTGGCCGGTTGGTTGGCCGCGCAGCTCGCCGGCGACGCCGCGCCCGCGTGGACCGGTCGGGCCTGGACCCTCTCGGCGCCGCTGCGCTACGGCGAGAACCCGCACCAGTCCGCGGCCCTCTATGTCGACGGCACCGGCTCGGGCGGGCTCGCCCGTGCCGAGCAGCTCCACGGCAAGGAGATGAGCTACAACAACTACACCGACGCCGATGCCGCGTGGCGCGCCGCACATGACTTCGATCGTCCCGCGGTCGCGATCATCAAGCACGCCAACCCCTGTGGCATCGCGATCGCCGGTGAGACCGGCGACATCGCCGAGGCGCATCGCAAGGCCCACGAGTGTGATCCGGTCAGCGCCTACGGCGGCGTCATCGCGACCAACACGTCGGTGAGCGTCGCGATGGCCGAGCAGATCGCGGAGATCTTCACCGAGGTCCTCGTCGCGCCCGGTTTCGACGACGGCGCCCTCGGCGTCCTCACCCGCAAGAAGAACATCCGCATCCTGTTGGCGACACCGCCGGAGCGCGCGGGAAGCGAACTGCGTCCCATCTCCGGCGGACTGCTCGTGCAGCAACGCGACATCGTCGACGCCGACGGCGACGACCCGCGGAACTGGCAACTCGCGACCGGTGAACCCGCCGACGCCGCCACCCTCGCCGACCTGCAGTTCGCCTGGCGCGCATGCCGTTCGGTGAAGAGCAACGCGATCCTGCTCGCCTCCGACGGCGCGTCGGTCGGGGTCGGGATGGGGCAGGTCAACCGCGTCGACTCGGCGCATCTCGCCGTCCAGCGCGCCGGTGACCGCGCCGCGGGCAGCGTCGGCGCCTCGGATGCGTTCTTCCCGTTCCCCGACGGCCTGACGGTGCTGACCGCCGCGGGCGTCCGCGCGATCGTGCAGCCCGGCGGGTCGATCCGCGACAACGAGGTCATCGACGCCGCCACCGAGGCCGGCATCACGCTCTACCTGACGGGATCCCGCCACTTCGCCCACTGATCGGACTGAACGCGCGCCCACCGCGCAACCGCGCGCTCCGTTCGGTGCGCGAATGAACGGTGGACGCGCGCCGGGCGGAGCGCGAACGCGGTCAGGTGGTGGGGTGGCGGAGGTCGTAGACCTCGTAGCTGCCCACCTTCTCGGCTCGGTAGTGCTCCTGGACCCACTGTTGGATCTGGCCGGTGACCGAGCGTGAGTTGTAGCGCGACAACAGTTCCTGCGCCTGGGAGGCCTCGCGGGTGGTCAGGCCGAGGCTTCGGCCGAGGGTGGCGTCGCTCGAACCGCGTCCCGACGACCCTCCGCCCGACGACGACAGCAGATAGTAGGTGACGTCGCCGTTGCGCACGTACTGCTCGAACTGCGCGAGCGTGGGTGCCGGGTCGTTGGTGAACCCGCCGATCGCCATCACCGGTGTGCGGGTGTCGAGTTCGATCTGTGCGGCAGCCGAGGACCGGCTGACCGCAGCCGACCAGCGCGAGGTGGTGGCGTCGAGCAGCGAGGTCAGCTCCGCCGACTTCCCACCCCCGCCGCCGAAGAACGACCCGAACCCGCCTGCGTCCTTCGAGTGATGGTCCTCCGACGCCGGGCTGACCGACGGGCCACCACCGGTGTGCGGTGTCGCGACGACCTCGGCGGCGTAGGCCGCGGGCGCGGCGAGCGCTGCGAACACCGAGACGGCCGCGACCCCGATCAGCGCCCGACGCCCCAGCAGACGCCGGTCACCACGGAGCCCGATCACCAGGATCGCGACCACCGCGACGACCGTCGCGGCCAGTGCGGCCCAGGTGATGCCGGGCAGCCAGCTCGACTGCCGCTCCATGAGGACGAAACCCCAGATGCCGGCCGCGGCCACGATCGCCGCGAGACCGACGGCGCCCGTCGCGCGGTGACGCTGCCGCCAGCACTCGACGACGCCGATGCCGACGAGCCCGGCGATGGGCGGTGCGATGGCCAGCGAGTAGTACGGGTGCGGGTTGGACTTCATGTACGACAGGACGATCCCGTCGACGATCAGCCACGTGCCGAAGAGGATGGCCCCGGCCCGGACGATGTCGGTGCGCGGACGCCGTCCCCGAAGAGCGATCACCGCGACGAGCGCGACGAGGGCCGCGGGGAGCAGCCACGAGATCTCGATGCCGAACTCGCCGGTGAACAGGCGGGTGATCCCGGGACCGTCGGCGAACATCGATCCGCCGCCGCGCGAACCGGCGCGGCTGCGCACCCGCTCCATCAACTCGGTCGCCAGTGGCGAATCGGCGATCGACCGGCCGGCGCCGCCGCCCTGCTTGCCCTCGATGCGGGCGAGACCGTTGTAGCCGAGCACCAGGTTCATGAAGTTGTTGTCGGTCGACCCCGCGAGATACGGGCGCGACGACGCGGGCCACAGCAGGGTCAGCAGCACGTACCAACCGGCCGAGACGACCATCGCGACTGCGGCGATGAGCAGGTCACGGACCCGCTTCCCGAGGCCGGCGGGTGCGGCGACGAGGTAGACGAGCCCGAGGGCAGGCAGCACCATCAGGCCCTCGAGCATCTTGGCGAGGAACGCGAACCCGACGGCGACACCGGCGAGTGCGAGCCAACGGGCCGAGGCGACGGCGGTCGCGCGGATGGCGCAGTACGCGCCCGCCGTCATCAGCAGCACCATCGCGGCATCGGGGTTGTTGAACCGGAACATCATGGCCGCGACCGGTGTCAGCGCGAGGGCGGCACCGGCGAGGAGTCCGGCCGGACGTCCCGCGACCCGGGTGCCCGCGGCGTACATCAGCGCCACCGATGCGACACCCATCAGCGCCTCGGGGATCAACATGCTCGCGCTCGAGTAGCCGAAGATCTGCCCCGACAGGCCCATCACCCATTGCGACACGGGCGGTTTGTCGACGGTGATGAAGTTCGACGGGTCGACCGACCCGAACAGCAGTGCCTCCCAGTTCCGCGATCCCGCCCACGCGGCGCCCGCGTAGAACACGTTGGCGCTGCCGTTGACGGTGATGTTCCACAGGTAGAAGACCGCGGTGGCGAGCAGCAGGACGCCGACGGCGACCCGGTCGAGGTTTCGCGCAGGCGTCAGGCCGGGCGGCGAGGACGACGTGCGGGTCACGGTCGGCCGGGTCTCGGGAGGAACGATGTCGGTGGTCACGACTGCACGCTGATCGGCGCTCCTGACAATCGGGTACCGGGTGTCTGTGAAAACGCTGTCAGAACACCTCGGAGAGGGATCATTCCGGCAATGTGCCCACGCGCGTGTCGGGTTCAGGGAGTTCGGAGTGCGGCCCGCGCCGGCGACAGGTCGTCGAACGACACCCCCAGCGTGGCCAGATAGGCGGGGACGGTCTCGCCGCGGACCGCGGCCGCGGTGATCCGCGCCATGGCGGCGCAGGTCTGGATCCCGTAGCCACCCTGTCCCGCGCACCAGAACAGTCCGGGCACGTCCGGGTCGGGCCCGACGACCGGGGTGCGGTCGGCCACGAACGATCGCAGTCCCGCCCACGACGACCGCACGTGTCGTGCGCCGATCGTGGTGCACTCGGCGATGACGTCGAGTGCGCGGGCGATCTCGAGTTCGTCGGGACGTGCGTCGTGGGGATCGACCGGGGTCTCGTCGGCCGGAGAGCACAGCAGCTGTGCGCCTTCGGGTTTGAGGTAGAAGGACTCGTCGATGTCGCTGACCGTCGGGATCGTCGCTCCGGTGAGATCATCGGGGCAGGCGACCATGAACACGGTGCGCCGGCGTGGACTCAGTCCGATCGCGCGTGCGCCGGCGATCGCGGCGACCGCATCGGCCCACGCCCCGGCCGCGTTGACGACTGCCGGCGCGCGATGGACGTCGCCCGAGGTGGTCGTCACCTCCCAGACGTCCCCGTCACGCACCATCGCCGACACCGCCGAGGAGGTGCGGACCTCGCCGCCGCGCTGCCGCAGGCCGCGCAGGAAACCCTGGTGCACGGCGTGGACGTCGATCTCCATCGATCCCGGCTCGTGGAGTGCGATCTCGACGGCCTCGACGCGCAGCGCGGGGAACAACGCGACGGCGTCGGTGGGGGAGAGCAGTTCGACATCTGGGGCGAGTCCGCGGACCGAGGCGAACATGTCCCGCACGGCGTCGCCACGGCCGGGGCGTGCGAACTGCAGCATCGGTCGCGGCGTGAGCAGCGGGCGGTCGAAGAAGTCGGGCGGGTCGAGGAGGGCATCGCGGCTGCCGGTGGTGAGGGCGCGGATGGGTCCGTTGCCGTAGGACTCGAGGAACAGCGCCGCCGAGCGGCCGGTGGAGTGGAACGCCGGCGTCGCCTCCTGGTCGAGCACGAGCACCGAACGGTCGGAACCGAGTTCACAGGCCGTCGACACGCCCGCGATACCCGCGCCGATGACGATCAGATCGCAATCCACCCGCCCCATTGTGCTCGGGGCGGGTGGATGTGTCGCGACTTTCCGCAGCGTCGAGGGTGGGATGCCTCAGACGTTCTGGGTGAGCAGGAACAGACCACCCGCGAGCGCACCGCCGATGATCGGGCCCACCACGGGAACCCACGCGTAGTTCCACTCGAGACTGCCCTTGCCCTTGATGGGCATCAGGGCGTACGCGATACGCGGCGCGAGATCGCGAGCCGGGTTGATGGCGTACCCGGTGGGGCCACCGAGGCTGTTGCCGATGACGAGGACCACGAAAGCGACTCCGGCGTAACCCAGTCCGGAGTTGCCCAGGTCGAGCGTGCCCCCGTTCTGCGAGATCGCCGGCGACCGCAGGATCCAGAACACCAGCACGAACGTGCCGATCACCTCGGTGACGGTGTTCCAGAAGTAGTTCTTCACCTGCGGTCCCGTGCAGAAGATGCCACGGGTGTTCTCCGGATGTGGATCCGCGTCGAAGTTCTTCTTGTAGGCCAGATAACAGAGCATGGCCCCGATGAACGCGCCGATCATCTGCGCGCAGATGTAGATCGGCACCTGCGACCACGGTGTCTTGTCCGCGATCGCGAGCCCGAGGGTGACCGCCGGGTTGAGGTGCGCACCGGACTGCCACGCGATCGACGCGCCCGCGAACACCGCGAGGCCCCAACCGAAGTTGATGAACAGGCCACCGCTGTTGTGGAAACCGGACTTCACCAGGTTGTTGCCCGCGACGACACCTGCGCCGAGGAGGATCAGCACCGCGGTGCCGATGATCTCCCACAGCCAGATCTGGCCGTCGGTCACCGTGCTCACGCGGAGACGTCCGCGACGGCGGCCGATCCGCGCACGCCGGGCGCACCCATGCGGGCGGCGTCGGCGGTCGCGTCGTCGGGCTGACGCTGCGACTCGATCTCCGCCGCGACACGCGCACGGTAGTTCTCGATCTCGCGCGCACGCTGCTCGGCGTCCCAGCCCAGCGGGCCGGCGACGATGTCGGCGACCTCCACCGCGGCACCGGTGCCGCGATCGGTCGTCTCGATCGACATCCGGGTGCGTCGGGCGAGGATGTCGACGAGGTGCAGCGCACCCTCGTGGGTCACCGCGTAGCGGATCTCGGCACCGAGGTACCGGTTGTCGCTCGCGGCGACGGGACGGGCCAGTTCGGGCTCGGCGTCGATGATCGCGAAGATCTCCGAGATCGCGCTGCCGTACCGGTGCAGGAGGTGCTCGATGGTCTTCACCGGCAGGTCGTGCTCGTTGGCGAGGCGCACCCGCGCCTCCCACAGGTCGTCGAACCCCTCGGCGCCCACCAGGGCGACCCGGTCGGTGCGCGAGGGTTCGACACTGCGACGACCGCTTCTGAGAACCCCCTCGACCGCGGCGTCGATGGCGTCGGCGGCCATCACCCGGTAGGTGGTGTACTTGCCGCCCGCGATCACGGTGAGACCCGGCGCGGCCGGAACCACGGCGTGCTCACGCGAGAGCTTGCTGGTCTGGTCGGACTCGCCGGCCAGCAACGGCCGCAGACCCGCGTAGACACCGACGATGTCGTCGCGCACCAGTGGCTTCTCGAGCATCACGTTGACCTCGGCGAGGATGTAGTCGAGATCGGCACTGCTCGCGGCGGGGTGCGCGAGGTCGAGGTCCCACTCGGTGTCGGTGGTGCCGATGATCCAGAAGTCGTCGCTCCACGGACACGGGATGACGAACAGCAGGCTCTTCTCGGTCTCGGTGATGAGGCCGACGGCGGAGTCGATGCGGTCGCGGGGTACCACGATGTGGACACCCTTCGACGCCTTTACCCGCAGACCGCTCGTGCTGCCCACCATCTCCTGCAGCTCGTCGGTCCACACGCCCGCGGCGTTGACCACGTGCTTCGCGCGGACCTCCACCTGCTCACCGGATTCGAGATCCTCGATGCGGGCACCGACCACCCGGTCGCCCTCACGCAGGTAGCTGGTGACACGTGCACTCGAGGCGCACAGTGCGCCGTAGCTCGCGGCGGTGCGCGACAGCATCATCGTGTGTCGGGCGTCGTCGACCTGACCCTCGTAGAACAGCACGCCACCGCGGATGGTGCCGCGCTTGGCGCCGGGGAAGATCGAGAACGTCTTCTTCTTGCCGATGTGTCGGAGGTGATGGGGCACACCGCGTCCTGCGCCGAGCAGATCGTAGAAGCCGATGCCGGCGCCGGCGTAGGCGCGGTCGTAGACGGGGGTGACGAGCGGGAAGATGAACTCGACCGGACGCACGAGGTGCGGTGCGACGGTGTTGAGCATCAGCTTGCGCTCCCGCAGCGCCTCGAAGACGAGCGAGAAGTTGAGCTGCTTGAGGTAGCGGAGGCCGCCGTGGAACAACTTCGAGCTGCGGCTGGAGGTGCCTGCGCCGTAGTCGATGGCCTCCACGAGGCCGACGCGCAGACCGCGGGTCGCAGCGTCGAGCGCGGCACCGCCACCGACGACGCCACCGCCGATGACGAGGACGTCGAGCTCCTGCGCCGCCATCGATGCCAATGCGGCGCGGCGTGATTCGGGGTTGAGGGCAAGGGGTTGCAAGGTCATGCGAATGTGCTCCTGATGATCAGATGTGGCTGGTGCGACGGTGTGTCGATCACACGTCGACCCAGTCGAGGGTGCGGGTGACAGCCTTCTGCCAGCGCCCGTAGTAGTCGGCGCGCTCGTCTTCGCTCCAGTGCGGCTCCCAGCGGGAGTCCTCTTTCCAGTGCGTCTCGAGCTCCTCGGTGTCCTTCCAGAACCCCACCGACAGCCCGGCCGCGTAGGCGGCGCCGAGTGCGGTGGTCTCGGCGACCACCGGTCGGCTCACCGGTATCCCGAGCACGTCGGACTGGATCTGCATGCACAGCGAGTTGGCGGTGACACCGCCGTCGACGCGCAGGACCTCGAGCTTCACACCGGAGTCCTTCTCCATGGCGTCGGCGACGTCGCGACTCTGGTAGCAGATGGATTCCAGTGTGGCCCGGGCGATGTGGGCGTTGTTGTTGAAGCGCGACAGACCGACGATCGCGCCGCGGGCATCCGACCGCCAGTAGGGCGCGAAGAGGCCGGAGAACGCGGGGACGAAGTAGACGCCGCCGTTGTCGGGGACCTCGCGGGCCAGCGATTCGCTCTGTGCCGCACCGGAGATGATGCCGAGCTGGTCGCGCAGCCACTGTACGGCCGAACCGGTGACGGCGATCGACCCCTCGAGTGCGTACACGGGCGGCTGGTCGCCGAACTGGTAGCAGACGGTGGTGAGCAGACCGTTCTTCGACCGCACCAGCTTCTCGCCGGTGTTGAGCAGCAGGAAGTTCCCAGTGCCGTAGGTGTTCTTGGCCTGCCCGGGGGAGAAGCAGACCTGGCCCACCATGGCGGCCTGCTGGTCGCCGAGCGCACTGGCGATGGGCACCTCCCCGGCGAGGGGGCCGGTGCGGGTGGTGTGGCCGTACGGTTCGGTCGGCGACGACGCGACGATCGTCGGGAGCATCTGCTTGGGGATGTCGAACAGGGCGATGAGCTCGTCGTCCCAGTCGAGGGTCTCGAGGTTCATGAGCATGGTGCGGCTGGCGTTTGTAACGTCGGTGACGTGCACTCCGCCGTCGACGCCGCCGGTCAGGTTCCAGATCACCCACGTGTCGATGGTCCCGAACAGGGCGTCGCCCGCCTCGGCGTCGGCCCGCACACCCTCGACGTTCTCGAGGATCCACTGCGCCTTGCCCGCGGCGAAATAGGTGGCCGGCGGGATGCCCGCCTTCTCGCGGATGACGTCGCCCTTACCCGAGCGCTCGAGCGCCGAGGCGATCTTGTCGGTGCGGGTGTCCTGCCAGACGATGGCGTTGTAGTAGGGCCGACCGGTGTTCTTGTTCCACACGACGGTGGTCTCGCGCTGGTTGGTGATACCCAGTGCGGCGAGGTCCTCTGCCTTGAGGTTCTTCTTGCGCAACCCGTTCTGCAGCACCGACGAGGTGCGCTCCCAGATCTCGATCGGATCGTGCTCGACCCAGCCGGCCTGCGGCATCACCTGTTCGTGCTCGAGCTGGTGGCGCGCGACCTCGGCGCCTTTGTGATCGAAGATCATGAATCGGGTACTCGTCGTACCCTGGTCGATGGCGCCTACGTAGCTGCTCATGGGTCCTTTTCCGCCGTTGGAAAGTCCTGGATCGGTGATCTGGATCTCACCGTGACATCGACGGTATGCACCCGTCCCGGTTGTGACGAGTGACGGCGTTCGGCATTGTCGAACGGCCTCCCGGGTCGCGACCGACGGGTAGCGTCGGCGACGTGCCGGGTCTCATCCAGTCGGTCGAACGCGCCACCGCGGTGATGCATCTGTTGGCCGCCCGCGACGAACCGATGACCCTCGCCGAGATCGCCACCGCCGTCGGCGTCGTGAAGTCCACCGCGCACGGGTTGGTGCGCACGTTGGTGGCCGGCGGGGTGCTCGAGCAGGACGAACGCAGCGGCCGATACCGTCTCGCCGACGATCCCTTCGGGCCGCGCCGCGACGTGTGGGATGTCAACGAGATCCGGTCGCGCGCCCTCAACTGGACCGACGCGCTCGCGTCACGATCGAGGATGGCCACGCAGGTGACGGTGGTGCGCGGCGGCACCGTTCAGGTGGTGCACGACGTGCTCGCCACCCGCGGTGGCGGCGCCCGACCGCTGATGACCGGCTCGGTGGTGCCCGCTCACGCCGGCGCTCTCGGTCGCGTGCACCTCGCCTACGACGCCCACCTCTCCCGATCGGTGCTGCGCGACGACCTCACCGCCCACACCCAGCGCACGATCGTCGACGCGGGACTCCTCGTCGCCGAACTCGCCCGCGTCCGCGACACCGGATGGGCGATCGCGGTGGGCGATCTGGTGCACGACCAGGCCACGGTGGCCGCCCCGATCCGTGACGCCGGGGGCACGGTGATGGCCGCGGTGGGTGTTATGGGCGGGGTCGACGACATCTGCGGTCGCGGCGAGATCCCGCGAACATCCATCGTGGACAACGTGATCGCCGCGGCCCGGTCGATCTCCCGCGAACTCGGTCACGGCGTCGCATCCGGCGGGTGGACCCGATGAGCACCCGCTACGTGGCCGCGATCGACCAGGGCACCACCTCGACCCGCTGCATCGTCTACGACCGCGGGGGTGTCCTGGTGTCGGTCGCGCAGCGCCGTCATCGTCAGTACTTCCCCCGGCCGGGCTGGGTCGAGCACGACGCCTCGGAGATCTGGTCGCTGGTACGCCTGCTGATCCCCGAGGCGCTGCGGTCGGCGGGCGCGGCGGCCGAACAGATCGTGGGCCTGGGCATCACCAATCAGCGTGAGACGACGGTGATCTGGGACCGCGAGACCGGGATCCCGTTACACCGGGCCATCGTCTGGGAGGACACCCGTACATCCGACCTCGTCGAGGACCTCCGATCCCATGGCGACGCCGACGATCTCCATCGCCGTAGCGGCACACCGCTGTCGAACTATGTCTCCGCACCGCGGCTACGGTGGTTGCTCGACACGGTGCCCGGGGCACGGGAGGGGGCGCAGGCCGGGAGCGTTCTGTTCGGCACCATGGACACCTGGCTGGTGTGGAACCTGACCGGTGGAGTCGACGGCGGCCTGCACGTCACCGACCCCACCAACGCCGGGCGCACCATGCTGATGAACATCGAGACCGGACGGTGGGACCGGGAGTTGCTGGCCGCGTTCGACATCCCCGAGCGGATGCTCCCCGACATCCGCCCCTCGCTGAGTGCGGTCGGCGTCACCACCGATCCGGTGCCCGGCGTCGCGATCACCGCGATGATCGGCGATCAGCAGTCGGCTCTGGTGGGGCAGACCGCCCTGGAGAGCGGCGAATCGAAGTACACCCTCGGCACCGGCGGGTTCCTGCTGTTCAACACCGGGGCCGAACTCGTGCGATCGCGCAACGGTCTGATCACCACCGTCGCCTACCAGATCGACGGCGAGCCGCTGTGTTACGCACTCGAGGGCTCCAACCCGACCGCGGGCGCGCTGGTGGAGTGGCTCAAGGAGAATCTCGGGCTCATCGAGACCGCCGCCGCCATCGAGACCCTCGCGGGCACCGTCGAGGACAACGGGGGTTGCTACATCGTGCCGGCGTTCTCGGGGCTGCACGCCCCGCACTGGGTGTCGGGTAGTCGCGGACTGATCGTCGGGCTCACCGCCTATGTCACCCGCGGGCACCTCGCGCGGGCGGCGTTGGAGACCAACGCCTTCGGCGCCCAGGCCATGATCGCGGCGGTCAACGACGACCTCGCCGCAGCGGATGCCGCGACCCGCCTGACCGAACTCGTCGTCGACGGCGGCATGACCGCCAACAACCTCCTGATGCAGATGATCGCCGACATCTGCGGGTTGCCCGTGGTGCGGCCGCGGATGGCCGAGGCCGTCGCACTCGGCGCGGCCTACGGCGCCGGTCTCACGGCCGGGTTCTGGACCGACACCGCTCAGCTGCGCCGCAACTGGCAGGCCGCCGCCCGGTGGTCACCGAAGATGCCGTCCGTCGAGCGCGACCGTCAGGTCGCGACGTGGGCACGTGCGGTCGAGCTGTCGTCGAACTGGCGACCGGCCTGAGGGCTCAACAACCGTCGGATGCCGTGGCGCGGCACACCTGCGCGGCGACGTCGCCGGTGCGCAACGACCAGAACTGTTGCGCGCCTCCGTCGCCGGTGACGAGGACGGTGTCGTCGCCGAGTGCGGTGAGCCGTGCCGGGCCCTGATCGGCGGTGCCGTAGAGGTTGCCGACCCGACGCACCGAACCGTCGGCGCCGATCCGGTGCACGGTGCCGTCGGCCGACGCCGTCGCCGTCGTGGTGCCGAGGGCCACGATCGAGGTGACCGCCCATCGGCCCAGCGGGGTGCGCGCCCCGACCTGACCGCCGGTGTCGGTCCGGTAGCGGGTGATGCCGCCGGTGCTGTCGCCGACGACCACGTCGCCGTCGACGTATCCGAGCGCGGTGACCGGTGAGCCCGGGGTCAGTCGGCCCGAGACCTGACCGGTGCCCGACGGGGTGAGGCGGGTGCGGACGACACCGGTGGACCCGCCGAGCGCGATCTGCCCGGCGTCGGCCGAGAACGCCACCGCGGCAATCGGCGCCCCACCGAGATCGAGATCGGTGACGGGTGTGAGTCCGCGACGATCGACGCCGTAGACGCCCACGGAGGTGTTGCCGCGCATGCTCATCGCCAGTACCGACGACGTGGGGCCGAACCGGATGGTGCCCACCGGTTGCGGTCCGAGCGCGATGGGACCACCGACCGCGACCGGCCCGCCGGGCCCCGAGACATCCCACAGCTGGGCGAGGTGGCGCGAGTCGACGGTCATCATCCAGCGGCCGTCGGGGCTCATCGCGGCACCGTCGAAGTGATCAGGGGCGTCGATGACCAGGCCGCCCCGAGGTACCGACGGATCCGCGGCGTCCCACACCTGCACCGGACCGTCGACGAACGACGTCGCACACGCCGTCGTCGCCGTGGAACACGCCGGGGTCGCGACGCCACCGAAACCGCCGTCGAGCAGCCCGGCGGGCAGCGACCACACTTGCGGCACACCGCTGCCCGTCGTGACCACCGTCGTGGCGTCGGTGAACCGTGCCGCGGAGATGGTCGTCGACTCCGACCGGAGGTCACCGGTGAGTACGCGGGGCAGATCGGCGTGGGTGACGTCCCAGACCCGGGTCGACCCGTCGGCCGAGGTGACCGCGAGCCGGTGTCCGGTGGGTGCGAACGACAGGCTCGACACGCCGACGACGGTGTCGTCGACACCGGGGTCGACGGCGCCCGACCGACCGAGGCCGGGACCGACCCGGGTCAATCCCGACGTCGACACCGCGGCGAGCATGATCGAGCCCGCGGCGTCGGCGACGGCGAGGGTGTCGCCTCCGGAGGACACCGCGACCGCCGCGACGGGGTTGTCGAGGACGAGCCGGTCGCCACCGGTGACGGGGGAGCGGGGATCGGACAGGTTCCACGCGGTGACGCGGCGGTCGGCCGATCCGACCACCAGGGTCGGTGCGACATCGGGTGTGGCCGAGGGCGCGAACACCGCTGTGCGCGCGGCGGATCCGCCGGTCAAGGTCGACAGGACGACCGGACGGCGCGGGTCGCCGACGTCGAGGACGCGTACCGCACCGGCGGCGTCGACGGTGGCGAGCCACGGACGGTTCGGTGCGAAGGTCAACGATTCGACCGGTGCCGATCCGCCGTCGACCACGACGGGCGCACCGGTGACCGCGCCCGAGGCATCGATGGGCCACAACCGCACGGCGCCGGCGGCACCGGCCGCGGCGAGCAGGGTGGCACCGGCGTCGAGGGCCACCGCCTGCGGTCCGCGGGCGGTGGTCGCGGCGTCGATCGTGGCGGTCGCCTGCGAGTCGAGGCCGGCGCCGATGATGCGGACGGTGCCCTCGGCGGAGGTGAGGGCCACCCGCTCCGAGCGTGGCGATCCGGTGGTGGCCACTGCGATCGACGGCGGCACGGCTGACAGCGGTCGGGCCAGCGGCGTCGACTGGGTCGCCAGCAACGCCGACTCGGCGCGGGGATCGCCGGGAGCGGAACGGTAGGCCTGCAGCGCCAGCCGCGCCGACGCGGTCGGGTCGGCGGCGGCGGTGGCGCCGATCCGGGCGAGGGTGGCGTCGGTGCGCGCGGTGTCGCGTTCGGATGCGGTCTCGCCGCCACGGATCACCGCGGTGACGGCGACGACGAGGGACACGACGGCGACGAACACCAGTACCCCGAGCAGCACGCGCCGTCGGGACCGGCGCAGGGCCGCCCGTTCCCGCGAGCGGGCGAGGAACGCGTCGGCGGGTGCACCGAGGACGTCGACCGGTTCGACGGCGCGGTCGGCCGACCGCAGTCGCGCGGTGTCGTAGAGCTCGTCGGCCGGATGGCCGCCGGCGTCCCAGCGCATGGCGTCGGCGAGCACCGCGGCCCGGACCGGGGCGCCGGCGCGGCGCTGGGCCGCCCAGTCGGCGAGCCTGGGCCACGCGGTGAGCAGCGAGTCGTGGGTGAGTCGGAGGCGATCGTCGACGACGCGGACGAGGTTCGCGCCGATCAGGTGGTCGATGACGGCGTCGAGGCGACGGTGTCGGTTCAGGCGTGCGCGCAGGTCGCCACGGGCGACGTCGACGGCGACCACGTCACCGTCGTCGGTGACGCGCAGAGTCGCGAGCAGGACGAGCCGTGCCGTGCGTCGGTCGGCCTCGGTGAGCCGGGTCCAGGCGCGTTCGGCGGTGGCCTCGACGATCGAGTCGAGCGGGTCCGACGCGCGGTAGGCCGCGAGGGTCAGGGTGTTGTCGGTGCGGGTGCGCCACAGATGGTCCATCAACATCCCGAGCGCGACGAGGTCAGGCGCGCCGGACCGGGCGGCGCGGAGACCGGCGACGACCTCGGCGCCGACGCCGGCCTCGACCGTCGCGCCGTATGCGCGAGCGGGTGAGGTGACGGCGGCGAGGAGTTCGGTGTCGTCCATGGTGCGCACGACGACCGCGCGGTCGTCGAGGGTGCCCACGAGTACCGGTTCGGCGACCGCGTGGGCGTAGAAGTCGGCGCGCAGGACCACGACCACGGCGAAACGGTCGTCGGTGGCCAGACCGTCGAGCGCGGTGAGGAATTCGGTACGGGTCGAGCGGTCGCAGAGGGTGAACAGTTCCTCGGCCTGATCGACCACCACCAGGCACGCCGTGCCGTCGGGATGATCATCGGGGTCGGCGGCTGCGCGCGCGGACTCGAGCGCGGCCATCGGCGTGGTGCCCGGGGTCATCATGGCGACGGTGGCGGTGACGCGTTCGCCACCACGGTCCAGTCCACTACGACGTAGACCGCTGCGGCGGACCTCGGGGATGAGTCCGGCCGTCACCAGCGATGTCTTGCCTGCACCGGACGGACCGACGACGGTGACCAGGCCTCCACCGGGGACCGCGCGGACATGCAGCCGACGCCACAGGTCGGTGCGGCCGAAGAAGATGTCGCCGTCGTGCTCGCCGTACGGCGTCAGACTGCGATACGGACCGGCATCGGCGACTGCGCCCGACACCGCTGCTCCGACGACGTCGCCATCGAGGGTGTCGGTGTCGGTGACGACCGATCCGGTGGTGTCCTCTCCGGTGACGGGGGTCCCGACCTCGCGCAGGTCGGCCCCGCCCCGTTCACGCCCGTCGTAGGACATGGTCGACCTCGTTCGCGGTCGGACGGGTCGCCGCCGGCGACCCCGCGTCCGAGTCCGGGCACGGTTGAGCTCCGTGGTGTGCGTTCACGAGGTTCCCCCCTCGATCCGGTGGTCTCGCGACCGCCGGGATGTCTCCTACGGTCGGCCGACCGGCCGGTACCGCGTGTTCCCCGCCCGCCATTGTGGGCACACCCACCGCGTTTGTCCAATGTCTGCGTGCCCGGCCGACATAGTTTGTGTCGCTACGGATTCGGTGGGGTGGGATCGTTCTGCGCCGGGCTGATCAGTCCGCGCCGCCAGATCTCGGTGAGCGTCATGATCGCGCTCTCCTCGTCGCGCCCTGAGTCGGACGTCGCCGATCGCTCCACATCCTCGTCGCCACCGGTGACGAACCATGTCCAACAGAAGGATTCGAGCATCGACACGATCGCCGACGCGAACAGGTATTTGTCGAGCCCGATCTGCACCCCGGTGGCCTCTGCGGAGCGGAAGACCGCGAGCACGGCGCGGATGCCCTCGGATCGGCGGTGGCGCCACCATCGGGCGAACTGTGGATCGGTCATCGACAGCTGGAACGCGCCGATCATCTCCGGCAGGTAGTCGCGGTAGGAACTCCAGTAGGCCCGCACGGCCCGCTCGACGTTCACCGCCGGATCGGGCGTGAGATTGCGTCGGGTCTCGTCGAGCACCTGGGCTGCGAACTCGCCGAGCAGCGCCTCGAGCAGCTGTTGTTTGCTGTCGTAGTAGTTGTAGAACGATCCGGTCGAACGTCCGGCGGCCGAGGCGATGTCGGCGATCTTGGCTGCGAGGTAGCCCTTCTCGGCGAACACGGTCCGCGCTGCGTCGAGCAGAGCCCGTTCGGTGCGGCGGCCCTTCGGTGTGCTCGCCGCGCCGGTCGTCCCTGCCCCCGCGGTCTCGGGCCCTGCCGTCACACCACACCCGCCTCGCGGAGGTCGGCGAGTTGCCCGGGGTCGAGGAAATCGGCGTAGACCTCGGCGTTGTGTTGCCCGGGCGTGGCCGGGCCGGCGCTGCGCACCGACCCGGGGGTGCCGAGGAGCTTCGGGACCACGCCGGGACCGAGGACGGTCTCACCGATCCGCTCGTCGTGGTGGTCGACGATCATGTCGCGCGCGAGCATCTGCGGATCGGTGACGACCTCGGCGACGGTGTTGATCGGTCCCACGACGACGCCTGCGGCACTGAGTGTCTCGATGAGGACGTCGGTGGCCACGGTGGACGTCCACGCCTCGATCTCCGCGTCGAGTTCGTCCTGATGCCGACCGCGTGCGGTGTGCGTCGCGTAGCGCTCGTCGTCGGCGAGTTCGGGTCGACCCATCGCCGTGCAGAGTCGCCGGAACAGGGTGTCCTGGTTGGCGCCAATCACCACGAGTGAACCGTCGGCGCTCGGATAGATGTTCGACGGGGCGATGCCCTCGAGGCGTGTACCCGACGGACCGCGCACCACTCCGCCCATATGGTAGTCGGGAATCGTCGACTCCTGCACGGCCAGGCAGGATTCGGTGAGCGCGCAGTCGACGACCTGACCCTCACCGGTCACCGTGCGGCGATACAGCGCCGCCAACGCACCCTGCACCGCGAACATCCCGGCGAGGGTGTCGCCGAGGGACAGCGCGAGACGCGGCGGCCGTTGTCCGGGATATCCGTTGAGATGGCGCAGACCGCTCACCGCCTCGGCGACCGAGGCGTATCCGGTGCGCGCCGAATCGGGTCCGGACTGTCCGTAACCGGAGACCCGTACGAGGATGATCCCCCGGTTGCGTTCGCGCAGAACGTCGTAGCCGAGCCCGAACCGCTCCAACGTCCCCGGCCGGAAGTTCTCCACGATGATGTCCGCGGTCGCCACGATGTCGAGGAACAACGCCCGGCCGCGATCGTCGCGGAGGTCGAGGGTGACCGCACGTTTGTTGCGCGCGTGCACGGTCCACAGGAAACGGTGGCCGTCGCGCTCGGCCTGTCCCCACCCGCGCAGCGGATCGGGGGAGCCCGGCGCCTCGAACTTGATGACGTCGGCCCCCATGTCGCCGAGGAGGCGGGCGCCGAACGGGCCCGCGATCAGCGTGCCGAGTTCGAGGACACGGATCCCGTCGAGCGCGCCGGTCCCCGCGGGGGTCGGCGACGTGTCCTGCGGGTGCGAATCGGTCATGGTGCAAGCCTGCCACCCGCCGTCGGCAGACCGCGGTCGGTGTGTGGTTCGGACGTCGTCACGACCGTCCGGACGGTTCCCGGTCAGGCGTCCAACGAACCCCACCAAATGAAGTAAAAGTCACATCGCAACCACTACAGTTGCCACGGTCACAGCGGCGGATGGCGTCGAGAACAGCAGGGAGCGGTGGATGGCGGGTTCGGTGGGAGTCTCCCCACGCGGTTCGTCCGCCCTCACGCGGGCGGTCGACACCGGCGCCGATGCCGTCGCGACCCTGGGCCGGCTCATCGAGCTCACCGTCTCGGCATTCGTCCACCTCGTCCGCGACGTGGTGACGTTCCGACATCCCTGGCGCGAGACGATGACCCAGACCGGATTCTTCGCCGGGGTGGCGGGGATCCCGGCGGTGTTGGTGGCGATACCGTTCGGCGTCATCTTGTCGGTGCAGGTCGGCGGCCTCACCCAGCAGCTGGGCGCCACCTCGCTGGCCGGTGCGGCCGGAGCGCTCGGCATCCTGCAGCAGGGCGCGCCGATCGCGTCCGCGCTGCTCATCGGTGGTGCGGTGGGGTCGGCGATCGCCGCCGACCTCGGTGCCCGCACCGTCCGCGACGAGATCGACGCGATGCGGACCATGGGCATCGACCCCGCGCGACGGATGGTCGCGCCGCGACTGCTCGCGGTCGTGTTCGTCGCGCCGCTGGTCTGTATGGAGATCATCTTCGTCGGCGTCACCGCCGGCTACTTCATCAACGTGTCCTTCCAGGGCGGGTCGCCCGGCAGCTACCTGGGCGGGTTCGGTCAGTTCGCCGGGGTCGGCGATCTCGTCATCGCGCTGGCCAAGTCGATCCTGTTCGGCATCGTGGTGGTGGCGATCGCCTGCCAACGCGGACTCGAGGCGCGTGGCGGGCCCCGCGGCGTCGCCGACGCCGTCAACGCCGCCGTGGTCCTCGGCGTGGTGGCGTCCTTCCTGCTCAACCTCGCCGTCACCCAGCTGGTCACGATGTTCGTGACGACGAAGGCGGGCTGACGCGCATGGTCGGATTGCAGACGTACGCGAAGTCGCGGCGGTGGACCACCAATCTCGGCCGCGCCGCGGTGGTACCGGTGTCGGTCGTCGAACGTATCGGCCACCAGGCCTACTTCGTGTTCGACGTGATGCGCTCGATCCCGCATGCCCTGCGCGTCTACCGCCGACAGACCCTCGCGACGTTGTCGGACCTCATGTGGGGATCAGGTGGACTCGTCGTCGGCGGTGGCTCGGTCGTGGTGCTGGTGGTGCTGGGCCTGTCGGTGGGTGGGTCGATCGGCATCGAGTCGTTCGCGACCCTGAAACTGTTCGGCATCGGGCCGCTGACCGGGTTCCTCTCGGCGTATGTCAACACCCGCGAACTCGGGCCGATCGTGGTGGCGATCGGATTCGCCGCGCAGGCGGGATGTCGCATGACCGCCGAGATCGGGTCGATGCGCATCTCCGAGGAGATCGAGGCCCTCGAGGCGCAGGCCATCCGGCCCATCCCGTTCGTGGTGAGCACCCGCGTGATCGCAGGGATCGTCACGATCATCCCGCTGTTCCTCATCACCCTGGTCCTGAGCTACCTGTCGTGCGCGTTCGTGGTCAACACCGTCAACGGGCAGTCCTCGGGCACCTACTACCACTACTTCAACGCGTTCCTCGTACCCGTCGACATCCTGTTCTCCGTCATCAAGGCCGTCGTGTTCGTCGTCGCGGTCATCCTCATCCACTGCTATCAGGGCTTCTACGCCAGTGGTGGCCCCGAGGGCGTCGGCGTCGCCTCGGGCCGCGCGATCAAGAACAGCTTCGTGATGATCGTGGTCCTGGACATGCTCCTGACCCTGGTCTTCTACGGCGCCGACGTCGGCTTCAGGTTCTCCGGCTGATGGCGTACCACGATCCGTCCGGGCGCGGCCCCTCACGGACGGCACTTCTCGCTCTCGGTGCGGCGACCCTCGTCGTCCTGCTGGTCCTCGCGATCCCGCTCACCCTCTACGCCCGAGGCGATTTCGACAGCACGGTGCGGGTGTCGGCGGTCACCGACTCGGTCGGTGACGGACTCGCCGCCGGCGGCGACGTGAAGTACCGCGGGCTCATCGTGGGACGGGTCGACGGGGTCACCGTCACCGACGACGGCCGCCAGGAGATCGCGATGTCGATCGACGCCGACCAGGCGTCGTCGATCCCCGACCGGGTGTCGGCGGCGTACGCGCCGTCGAACCTGTTGGGCGTCACCGGGATCGAATTGCAGGCGGCCACCTCCACCGCGTCGGGGTCGACACCGGCCGCGGGGCGTCTGCGTGACGGTGAACAGATCACCATCGGTGCCGACTCGACGAACGTCTCCGTCGCCGACCTGTTGCGTCAGGTGGGTGAGATCTCGACGACCATCACCGGCGACGAGTTCAGCCGCACCATCGACATCGCCGACCGACTCGTCACCGCAGTGCAGCCGCTCGTGCGCTCGGGGCTCGACCTGCTCAACCTCGCCGCATCCCGGCAGCAGATGCCACTCGCAGACTTCATCCGCATCCTCGGCCCGGTCACACGCGGTGTCGCAGACCTCGAGGGGCCCTTCGACTCGGTGCTCATCAACCTCACGAAGCAGACCGCCGCCTACACCGACCCGAAGGTGGTGACGGCGGTGAAGGATTCCCTGTCGGGGCTGGTCAACACCGTCGGCGGGCTCGGTGGACTCGTGGGCGACAACTACGACGGTCTGGCCACCCTTCTCGACCTGCTCATCGTCACCGGGTCGCCCCTGGGGCGGACGCTGCGGTCGATCCCGCCGGCGGTCGGCGACGCTCGAGAACTGCTGGGGCGCCTCGAGAAGTCGATGCCCACCCAGAACGGCAAGGTGACCCTGCAGGTCGGGCTCACCGTCGCGCAGATGCCGCAACTCGCCCCCTTCCTGCAGATGCTCGCGCCCCCGGCGCCCAAGGCGGGTGGACGATGACGCTGCGTCGCTCGTCGATGGTGTATCTGGCCCTGTTCGTGGTGGTGATGATCGGTGCCACCTGGGTCGTCGTCGGGGCCCTGTCGCCCTCGGTCTCCGGTGACCAGCGCACCGTGACCGCCGACTTCTCCGACGCCTCGGGCCTGTCGCCGGGCAACGACGTGCGCCAGATGGGTGTGCGCGTGGGAAAGGTGTCGTCGGTGGAACTGCACGACGACATCGCCCGGGTCACCTTCTCGATGCAGAAGTCGGTGCCCTTGTTCGACAACACCGACATCGCCATCCGCTACCTGAACCTGGTGGGGGAGCGCTACCTCGACGTGTTCACCGACGGCCCGGGCAGCGGCCGCGCCGACACCGCCGAGGTGATCCCGCGTGCCAGGACCATCCCGTCGTTCGACATCACGGCGTTGTTCAACGGTCTCCGACCGGTGTTCAAGGTGTTGAACCCGGCCGAGATCAACGAGTTCACCGAGAACATCCTCGCCGTGGTCCAGGGCCGAGGCCCCGATCTCGGGTCCATCCTCGACAAGTTGAACCAGGCGACGGCGCTGGTCGCCGACCGGTCGGACATGGTGGCCGCGTTCGTGACCGGTCTCGGTTCGGTGGCCAAGGAGATCGAGTACAAGTCGCCGCGGCTCAACGAGCTGATCAGTCGCACCGGAGACGCCCTGGGTGCGTTGGCGTCCGACCTCGACGGCACCGAACGGTCACTCACGTTGGCCGCGAAGGCGCTCACCCCGCTACGACTGGTGCTGCAGAGCCTCAACGGGGTCTACTACGGCAACTACGCCGACATCGACCGACTGCTGCGCAAGTACATCCCCGCCACCAACGACGCCTCGAACCTGCTCGCCCGCATCCCCGGTGTCCTCGATTCGCTGTTGGCGTCGGTGAACTCGGCGACCAAGGCCTCCTACAGCTGTGGTCGGGGCCAGTCGGTGCCCGGACCGATCACCAGCGTGCTGCTCGCCGGCGCCCCGGTGGTGATCTGCCGATGAGCCCCCTGGTGACCGCGCGTCGAGACGCCGCCTCCGTACGCCGTCGGCAGGTGGTCTTCGGGCTCGGTGGGGTGGTCGTGATCGTGATCATCGCCGTCGTCGCCGGGCTGCTCTATGTCGTGCCGTTCGGGAAGTCCGCTGTCACGGCCGATTTCACCTCGAGCGGACAGATCCGTTCCGGGGACGAGGTGCGGGTCGCCGGTATCGTCGTCGGCTCGGTGCGATCGGTGGAGGTCGTGGGCGACCACGTCGAGATCACCTTCGATGTCGACGACTCGGTGAACCTGCGCGACGAGTCGAGCGCCGACATCCGACTCTCGACGGCCATCGGCGGGCACTACCTCGCGGTGACGCCGAAGGGGTCGTCGCCGCTGCGCGGTCACATCCCCACCGAACGCACCTCGACCCCGTACGAGCTGACCGACGTCATCCGCGATTCCGGCGACGTGGTCGACAAGGTCGACGCACAGACCGCACGCGAGACGTTCTCGCAGGTCAACCTCGCGCTACGGGGACGGTCGGATGCGGTGCGCGACATCATCTCCCAGGTGTCGCAGGTGACGACCACCCTCGGTGACCGTGACGAGGATCTGGACCGGGCGATCGCCGTCACCGAGGAGTACCTCGGGGCCCTCAACAACGGTCGGGCGAAGCTGGTGAACCTGCTCCGACTGGTCGGGGTGATCGGGTACCGCTTCTTCCAGTTCCGGGAACAGGGACTCGAGACCGTCCGCGGCGTCGACGCGCTGTTCGCCTTCCTCCAACCGCCCGTGGAGGCGCTCTCGGGCACCATCGACCCGCAAATCGACAAGATCAAGGCCATCGTCGCCGAACTACGGAAGACCCTCACCGGGTCGGGTCCGGTGCTCGACAAGCTGACCGCGATCGCCAACCAACTCGGGTCGGCGCTCGGTGTGTCGGGCACGCCCACCGTCGATCTGTCGAAGACGGTCGCCGACGCGCCCGCCCTGTGCATCCCGATGCCGGATCGGCGGTGCTGACATGACCACTCCCATGACTCCGCCCGCATCCCCGGTGCCCAACTCATCGGCACCCGCGCCGTCCGGACTGCGCCGCTGGGCGACCCGGTCGGTCATCGTGATCGCCATCGTGGCCGTGATCGTCGGCGGCGTCGCCGCGGTACGGGCGGGCGAGGACGCGTCGAGCACCTCGGGATGCGCGATCATGTCCGACTCGATCGGGCTCTACCAGGGCAGCAACCTCACCCTGCGCGGCGTCACCATCGGCACGGTGACCGGAGTGGCACCGTCGGACGGCCATGTCCGCGTGAACTTCTCGATGGACTCGTCGATCAAGCTCCCGGCCGACGTGTCGGCGGTGACGACCTCGGACTCCATCGTCACCGACCGGCGCCTGGAGATCCCCACCAGCTACGTCGGCGGCGCCACCTGGGACCCCGCGAACTGCATCCCGCTGGCGCGCACCCGCACCCCGAAGAGTCTCAGCGAGGCGTTCTCGGCGTTCGACAAGCTCTCGGCGCAGCTGACCGACGCCGGTGGCCGCTCACCCGAGCAGCAGCAGGCGGTGCGCACGGCGCTGGCGTCGGTCGACGACAGCCTCAAGGGCACCGCACAGGATTTCAATCGTGCCGTCCAGGGACTCGGTGCGGCACTGGGCGATCCACAGTTGCGCGACACCCAGCTGCGGTCGCTGATCAGCAACGGCCAGCAGCTCGCCGACTTCTTCGTCCAGAGATGGCCCGACGTGCAACTCGCGGTCGACAACGTCGGCAAGTTCGCGACGGCGCTGGGCGACCTCACCCGCGAACTCAACCCGGCGCTCGTAAGACTGACCTCGGTCGTGCCCAAGCTGGCGTCGAACCTGGAGCGTTTCGACCCGATCCTGTTCACCCTGCTGGGCCTCATCACACCTCTCGTCGAACTCCTGCCGACCGACCAGATCGTCGCGCTCCTCAAGTCGCTGCCGCCGGTGATGTCGGCGCTGCAGGCGATGGCGCGCGACAAGCAGGCCGGCCTCGCCATCACGGTCAAGCCCCCGCGCGTCCGGGTGCCCGTCGCCTCGGCCGGCGTGACCTGCGCCGCCCTCAACCGGGCCCTGGCCGGATCGTGCCGACCATCCCCGGGCGCACAGGCGTCGGTCGACACCGACCTCGTTGCCCTCGTCCTCGGATCGGGAGGTATCCGATGATCGGCGACCGGCGCCGGGCTCGGCGCACCGTGCTGGTGATGGCGACGCTGCTCGTCGCATGGATGACGGCCGCGTGCGGACTCCAGGTGACCGACCTGCCGCTGCCCGGTACGCGGGTGTCGGGGGAGAGCCGCGCGTTGAAGATCGAGTTCAGCAACGTGTTGAACCTGCCCGCGCGGAGCAAGGTGTTGCTGAACGGTACGAAGGTCGGGGTGTTGCGGTCGGTGGGCATCGGCGGCTCGGCCACGTCACCGGTGGCCGTGGCGACGGTCGACATCGAGAAGAACGTGGACGTGCCGCAGGGTACCCGTGCCGCGCTCGAGCAGTCGACGTTGCTCGGCGACATCTACATCTCGCTGACCCCACCCACATCCGGTGGCGGCGCACGGCTGGGTGACGGCGCGACGATCGGGCTCGCGCAGACCACGGTCACCCCGGCCGTCGAAGACCTGTTGGGTGGCATCGCGGCGCTGGCCAACGGCGGCACACTGGAGAAGATCCAGCGCACCGTCGACAAGGCCAACACCGCCTTCCCGCAGAACAAGGGCGAACGCGACAAGGGCATCGAGACCTCCCGCGAACTGATCGCCCGCATCGCCGAGAACTCGTCGTCGGTCGGCGAGATCCTCGACTCGCTCGGTGTGCTGGGCCGCTCGGTGCAGGAGCAGGGACCGGGCCTCGGATTCGCGCTCGACGTGGGGCCCGAACGCATCGGCGGGGCACTGGTGTCGTTCGTCGGGTTCACGAAGGTGTTGACCTCGTTGGGTTTCCAGCTCACCAGCGTCACCAAGCTCCTCGGACCGCGCTACGAGCAGCTCGTCGGTCTGATCGACACCGCCAATCCGCTCGTCGATCTCGCCGTGTCGTTGGACGCGTCGGCGCCGTCGGACATCGCCCGTCTCGACACACTGGTCAACGACAAGATCCTGCCGCTCCTCGCGAGCCCGTCTGTGAACATCGTCGACATCACCTCCCCGCGCGGCCTGTCGACGCCGACGGCCTCGAACGACCAGATCCGCACGGTGGCATCGACACTGCGGATGATCGGGGCCATGCGATGACCGATGGGGCGATGAGGATGCGGCGATGAGGATCGGGGTGCGCACGTCGCTGGTGATGCTGCTTGTCGTCTCGGTGGCGTTGGCGGCCTACCTGGGGATCGGGATCCTGAAGCTCAAGCCGTTCGCCGACACCGACACCGTGACCGTGGAGATGGCGTCGTCGGGTGGTCTGCTCCCGCGTTCGCGGGTGCTCTACAACGGCATCGAGGTCGGCCAGGTCACCGACATCGCGGTCCGCCCCGACGGTCTGCGCGCGACGCTGTCGATCGACGCCGGATACGACATCCCCGCCGACGCCGAGGTGACGGTGGCCAACCTGTCGCTCGTCGGCGAGCAGTACGTGGATTTCAGCTCCACCCGGGCCGCCGGCCCGTACCTGCGCGACGGCGCGGTGCTCAGCCGGAACGTGGCCACCGAGGCCACCGTCGGGGAGACGCTCACCAACCTGCAGCGACTGGTCGGCCAGATCGATCCCGAGCGACTCACGAGCATCGCGAACACCATCAACGCCGGATACATCGGCCGCGACGACGACATCACCAAGCTCGGGGAGTTCTCGAACCAGTTCTCCCGCACGGTCACCACGCAGCGCACCGAGTTCTCCGACTTGTTCGACACCGCACAGGAATTCGTGCGGAAAGCCGACGGCATCGGCCCGCCGCTGTCGTCGGGATCGCGAGCTCTCGGCGTCAACGGACCGGGGATCACCGCACTGTTCGGACTCTTCCCGGGTCTCGCGAGTGCGACGAACGGCGCGGTGGCGTGGGATCAGGTGATCAACCCGTTCGTCACGAAACTCAGCGATTACCTGCAGCGCATCCTGCCGAAGGTGACGCCGCCGCTGGCGGTGCTGTTGCCGCTGATCTCACAGATCGCGCCTGCCACCGACATCGACATCGCGTCGTTCGTCGAACGCGGCCTGCAGGTCGTCGACGAGAACGGTGTCGTACGGTTCCGCGTGGCCACCAAGTAGCCTCGCCCGCATGCACAAGGAGATGACCGCCAGTGTCTGAGTTGGGTTCACCGGACGACGACTCGACGACATCGGACACCGACAGGGCCGCCTCGGAGTTCTCCGGACTCGACGGCCGCTCACCCCGCACACGTGAGCCCGCGAAACCGGCCGAACCTGCTGCGGCAGTCGAGCCCGCTGTCGCAGAGGAACCCGCGTCGCCGGTCGGCGCTCCCAAAGCATCGAGTACGCGCGCCGAGAAGGCATCGTCGGCATCAGCGTCGGGTCGGCGCCCCGGCCGCGGACTGCTGATCACCGCGGCCTTGGTGGTCGTGGTGTTGGCCGTGGCCACGACGGTCGCGATCGTCTCCGCGCTGGGCTACCGCGACGACTACCGGAGCCTGCAGTCGCAGAACGCACAGGCCCAGCGGGCGCAGGACGTCGCCAGTGACTACGCCGTGAAAGCCGCCGAGATCGACTACCGCAACTTCGATCCCTGGTTCGCGGCGCTCAAGACCGGTGTCGACGACGCGATGATCAAACAGTTCGCCGACACCGAACCCGTTCTGCGGCAACTGCTGGGACAGCTGCAGTGGGTGTCGAAGGGCACGCTGGTCGGCAGCGACATCAAGTCGCAGAACAACGGTGTCTACGTGGTGCAGGTGTTCGTCGACGTGCAGGTCACCAACGTCCAGTCGCCCGGTGGCGTGAAAACCACTGCGCTGTACCCGATCACGGTCGACAAGAACAAGAACTGGGCGATCACCGACATCAGCGGCGGCGTGGCGCCGCTGGCCACGAAATAGGGTCCCGCGCACAGCACCCGGCCCCCGTCCGCGATGTGGTCGCGGACGGGGGCCGGGTCGTGTCTGGCGTGTCTGCTGCCGTCAGATCACCCTGATCGGCAGATCAGAGGGGCAGCAGGATGTTCTTCACGGTGGGATCGGTCGCGAGGTAGTTCTGCACGGCCGGGTCTTTGAACACCGAGACGAGCTTCTTGATGTTCTCGGAGTTCTGCCAACGGGTGCCGATGGTGAGCTGGCCTGCGAACTCGTCGGGTGCCGCCGGTGCGAAGATCTGCTTGCTGATCGGGATGTTCGCGGCGAGGTAGTACTCGGTGTAGCCGACGGTGGCGTCGAGGTCGGGCAGAGCTCGCGACTGGGCCGCGAAGTCGAGCAGCGTGAACTGCAGGTTCTTCGGGTTGGTGGCGATGTCGTTCTGGGTGGCCCGCGACTTGTCGATCCCCGACTTCAGGGTGATCAGACCGGCACGCTCGAGCAGCCACAGGCCCTGGGCCTCGTTGGCCGGGTCGGAGTAGAGCGAGACCTTCGCGCCGTTCGGCAGCTGTGAGACGTCGGTGTACTTGTCCGACCAGATGCCGAAGCCCCAGCGGAAGACCGGCGTCGCGGCCACCTCCTTGAAGTCGGGGTTGGCCTCGAGGACCTGCGACAACCACCGCTTGTGCTGGTAGATCGTGCCGGCGACCTCGCCGTCGCTGACCGCACGGTTCAGCGTGGTGGAGTCCGCGAGACCCTTGAACGCGACCTTGATGCCGTACTTCGGTGCGACGTTCTTCGCGATGTAGTCGACGAGAGCCTGCTCGTTCGCGTTGCCCTCGGCGGTCACGACGGTCAGGGTCGCGCCCGCGGTGTCGTTGGGGGACTTGTCGTCCGATCCTGCGATGCGCCAACCGATCACGGCGGCGACGATGACGACCACCAGCACGACGGCACCGATGATCAGCGGTCGGCGACGATTGTTCTTCACCTCGAATCCCGAGTTGTCGTCACGCACGGGTGCACTGGGTGTCTGGGTCATGTTCTCTTCTTCCGGGCAGGGATGATCTGCGCAGACCGGGTTCGGCGTGCGCGGTGTGTCGGGTCGAACGGGTGGGTCAGACGGGGGCGGAGACCTTGTCCACTCGGCGTGTGGTCGAGCGGCTGGATTTCTCCGGGGTCAGGAACCGTACGAGGGCGTCGCCGATGAGCTGGATGGCCGCGACGGTGATCACCAGGGTCACGATGGTCGCGATCATCACCTGGTGGTCGAAACGCTGGTAGCCGTAGGTGACCGCGATGTAGCCGAGACCGCCGGCGCCGATGGTGCCCGCGATCGCCGAGTACTCGATCATCGCGATCGTGTTGATGGTCAGACCACCGACGATGTTCGGCAGGGCCTCGGAGATCTGCGCGGTCCAGATGATCTGGAGGTTCGAGCCGCCCGATGCGGTCGCCGCGGCGACCACCGACGTGGGTACCGCCCGAAGCGAGTTCTCGACGATGCGGGTGAAGAACGCGATGCCCGCGATCGACATCGGGACGACGGCGGCGGGGATGCCGATGTTGGTGCCGGTGATGAAGCGGGTGAACGGGATGATCGACGTCATCAGCACCAGGAAGGGCAGCGACCGGCCGATGCTGATGATCCACGACAGCGGGGTGTGCAGTCGGCGGTTCTCGAACAGCCCACCGGGAGCGAGGTTGTGGACGATCGCGCCGAGTGGCACGCCGACGAGCAGCACGATGACCATGACGATCCCGACCATGATGACCGTGTCGCGGAAGGCGGGGATGAGCAGGCCGGGGATCTCGTTGGTCGGCACCGTGATCGATGCCAGCACCGATGTCGTGGCGCTCATGCCGCGACCACCGAGGCCGAGGAGACGTCGGTGCGGACCGACAATCCCAGTGCGCTGACCGCGCCCGGGACCTTGGCTGCGGCAGAGGAATCCACGGCGAGGGTCCACTGACCCACCGACACCCCGGCGACGTCGCCGACATGGCCACCGAGGACCGACACCGGGGACCCGATCTCGGTCGACAGTCGCACGATCCAGTCGGCGGGGACCGCGACCGAGCTGTGGGTGACCTCGAGGACGACCTGTCCCGGCGCGGCGGCCGAAGCGGCGCCCTGCGGGCGGAGGGCCTCGCCCAGAACGGATCCGGGGTCGAGGAGCAGGTCGACGACGGCGCCCTGCTCGGCGATACGCCCGTGATCGAGCCGACCGACGCGGTCGGCGATCTTCACGATCGTGTCCATCTCGTGCGTGATGAACACGACCGCGAGATCGAGGTCGTCGCGCACCTCGCGGAGCAGTTCGAGGAACGATTCGGTCGCTGCGGGATCGAGACCCGAGGTCGCCTCGTCGGAGAGCAGCACCGACGGCCGTAGCGCGAGGGCCCGGGCGATGCCGACCCGCTGTCGCTGCCCACCGGAGAGCTGATGCGGGTATTTGTCTGCGTGCGCGGACAATCCGACTCGGTCGAGCAACTCCGCGACGCGGGCCTTCGTCTGCGCGGACGTCACGCCGAGGTACTCCAGCGGCAGCGCGACGTTCTGCGCGGCGGTGCGTCGGCTCAGCAGGTTCGCCGACTGGAACACGGTCCCGATGCGGCGTCGTGCCACCCGCAGCGCTCTAGGGTCGAGATCGGTCAGGCGTTCGCCGTTGACGACCACCTCGCCCGACGTCGGACGTTCGAGCAGGTTGATGCACTGCGCGAGCGTGGATTTACCCGCACCCGACGGCCCGACGACAGCGAAGATCTCACCGGCGGCGACGGTGAAGTCGATGCGGTCGAGCACGGTCACGGCATCGGCGCCGCGGCCGTATGTCTTCGTCAGGTCATGGATCTCGATCACGCCGAGAATCATCGGCGACCGGGGGCCGATGTCCCAAGTGTTCAAATCAGGGTGAACCCTTTACCCGCGCGTACTGTCATCGGTGATGACGATCCTCACCCTCGCGCTGCTGGTGGCCGCCGGTTTCGGCGCCGGACTGGTCGGCTACATCACCGGTCTCGCGTCGATCGTGAGCTACCCAGCGCTCCTTCTCGCCGGGTTGCCACCGCTGGCGGCCAACGTCACCAACACCGTGGCGCTGGTGTCGGTCGGTGTCGGCAGCAGCGCGCAGTCGGGTTCGAAGCTGCTCGACGAACCCCGGCGACTCGTCGCGCTCGGGCTGCTCGCGGCGGCCGGTGGTCTGGCCGGGGCCATCCTGCTGCTGCGATCATCGCCCGGCTCGTTCGAGACCGTGGTGCCCTATCTCGTCGCGCTCGCCTCGGCGGCCGTGCTCGCCCAGCCCTGGCTGCGGCGGATGGCGGGTCATCGCGAACTGCCCACCGTCTTCGCCGTCGGCATCGCGATCGTGTCGGTCTACGGCGGCTACTTCGGCGCGGGTGCGGGCACCATCTTCCTCGCGTTGGCGTTGGTCACCAGCGCCCATCCGTTGTGGCGCGCCACGCTGCTGAAGTCGGCTCTGCTCGGCATCTGCAACCTCGTCGCCGCGATCGTGTTCGCCGCCACCGGCCCGGTGCACTGGGTCGCCGCGGTCGCGATGGGTGTCGGCTGCCTCGCCGGCGGGTACGCCGGACCTCCCGTCGTCGCCCGCCTCCCCGAGACCCCGCTGCGCATCACCATCGGCATCCTCGGCTTCGCCCTCGCCGCCTGGCTCGCCGTCCGCTGACCCCGGCGCCACCCCGCCGACCGTGCCGAAAACCCCCGCCGAGCGTGCCGAAACCCCCCGCCGACCGTGCCGAAAACCCCCGCCGACCGTGCCGATCCGGTGGGTCGCCGCGTCTGATGGCACGCTCGGCGCACAGTTTCGGCACGGTCGGCGGTCAGTTTCGGCACGCTCGGCGGGACGCCGGGCGCCGCGCGGGAGGAGCAGTAGACCCGCCTCGACCAGGGTTCGAGTGCACGGACATACAAAGGCTCGTAGCGTGGAGTGGTGACGTCTCAGCAAACCGCTCATCCCACGCCGCGCACCCTCGGAGAACTCCGCGCCTCCGGACACATCCAGCGATCGATCAAAGACGAGATCCGCAACAACCTCCTCACCGCCCTGCGTACCGGCGCCGACCCGTGGCCCGGCATCGTCGGGTTCGAGACCACCGTGATCCCGCAGCTCGAGCGCGCGCTGCTCGCCGGTCACGACGTGGTCATGCTCGGCGAGCGCGGTCAGGGCAAGACGCGACTGCTGCGCACCCTCGTGGGCCTCCTCGACGAGTGGACGCCGGTTATCGAGGGCGCCGAGCTCAACGAGCACCCCTATGAGCCGATCACCCCGGCGTCGATCCGCAAGGCCGCCAACTTGCAGGACGACCTGCCGATCGCCTGGAAGCACCGCTCCGAGCGCTACGCCGAGAAGCTCGCCACCCCCGACACCTCCGTCGGTGACCTCGTCGGCGACGTCGACCCGATGAAGGTGGCCGAGGGTCGCAGCCTCGGTGACCCGGAGACCATCCACTTCGGACTGATCCCGCGCGCGCACCGCGGCATCGTCGCCATCAACGAGCTCCCCGACCTCGCCGAGCGCATCCAGGTGTCGATGCTCAACGTGATGGAGGAGCGCGACATCCAGGTCCGCGGCTACTCACTGCGCCTGCCGCTCGACGTGATGCTGATGGCCAGCGCCAATCCCGAGGACTACACCAACCGCGGTCGCATCATCACCCCGCTCAAGGACCGCTTCGGCGCCGAGATCCGCACGCACTACCCACTCGAGCTCGACGACGAGGTCGCCGTCATCGAGCAGGAGGCCGATCTCGTCGCCACCGTGCCGACCTTCGTCACCGAGATCCTGGCGCGTTTCACCCGCTACGTCCGCGACCACCCGTCGGTCGACCAGCGCTCGGGCATCTCCGCGCGTTTCGCGATCGCGGGTGCCGAGACCGTGGCCGCGGCGGCACTCCACCGCGCCACCGTGGTCGGCGAGGAGGCCGCCGTCGCCCGCGTCGTCGATCTCGGCTCGGTGATCGAGGTGCTGCGCGGCAAGGTCGAGTTCGAGTCGGGTGAGGAGGGTCGCGAGATGGAGATCCTCGAGCACCTGCTGCGCAAGGCCACGGCCGACACCGTGCGCGAGCACCTCGCCGGCATCGACATGGCCCCGCTGGTCTCCGCGCTCGAGAGCGGCGAACCGGTGGTCACCGGTGACCGCGTGACGGCGAAGGAACTGCTCGGATCGATCCCGGCCCCCGACACCACCGGCAAGGTCATCGACACGATCGCCGAGCGCCTCGAGGCAACAGACGACGGGGAACGTGCCAGCGCACTGGAACTCGCGCTCGAGGGATTGTTCCTCGCCCGCCGGATCGGCAAGGAGGCCGACGATTCCGGCCAGACCATCTACGGCTGACACACACCTCACGGACAGAGACTGAAGATGGCCCGCAACAGATTCCATCGCTCACGCTATCGGCGGTACACCGGTGGGCCCGACCCGCTGGCACCACCGGTCGACCTGCGCGACGCGCTCGACGAGATCGGCGCCGACGTGATGGCCGGCGTTTCGCCGCAACGCGCCATGCGCGAGTACCTGCGCCGTGGCACGAGTGAGATGCGCGGTCTCGACAAGCTGCGGGAGGAGATCAACCGCAAGCGGCAGGAGCTGCTGAAGAAGCGCAACCTCGACGGCACGTTCGCCGAGGTGAAGGAGCTGCTCGACAAAGCCGTTCTGGCCGAACGCAAACAGCTCGCCCGCGACCTCGACGACGACGCGCGGTTCGCCGAGATGCAGATCGAGAACCTGTCTCCGTCGACCGCGCAGGCGGTGCAGGAGCTCGCGAACTACGAGTTCCGCAGCCCCGAGGCCAAGGCCGACTACGACAAGATCAAAGATCTCCTCGGTCGGGAGATGCTCGACCAACGGTTCGCCGGCATGAAGCAGGCGCTCGAGGGTGCCACCGACGAGGACCGTGCCGCCATCACCGAGATGCTCGCCGATCTCAACGAGCTGCTCGCCGCGCACAATCGCGGCGAGGACACCACCGAGGCATTCGACGAGTTCATGGGCAAACACGGTCAGCACTTCCCCGACAACCCGCAGTCGACCGAGGAACTGATCGATTCGCTGGCCAAGCGGGCCGCCGCGGCGCAGGCCTTCTACAACTCGCTCTCACCCGAGCAGCGGGCCGAGCTCGACCAGCTGTCGCAGCAGGCCTTCGGTTCACCCGACTTGATGAACCAGTTGAGCCAGATGGACTCTGCGCTGCGCGAGGCCCGACCCGACGCGGGCTGGGGTGACTCGCAGGACTTCGAGGGTCAGCAGGGCATGGGGATGGGCGAGGGAGTCGGCGCCCTGCAGGATCTCGCCGAACTCGAATCGCTGTCGGAGCAACTGTCCCAGCAGTACAACGGATCTCAGCTCGACGACATCGATCTCGAGGCCCTGGCACGTCAGCTCGGTCCCGAGGCCGCTGTCGACGCACGCACACTGGCCGAGCTGGAGAAGGCGCTGGCCGAACAGGGCATGTTCCACCGCGACGCCGACGGCAACCTCCGCCTGTCGCCGAAGGCGATGCGGCAGTTGGGTCAATCGATCTTCCGCGACGTCGCCGACCGACTCTCGGGCCGCTCGGGGGACCGCCAGACCCGCCGTGCGGGGGCCACCGGTGAATCGACCGGGGCCACCCGTGAGTGGGAGTTCGGTGACACCGAACCGTGGGACGTGACCGCGACGGTCGGCAACGCGGTGCGGCGCACCATCATCGAAGACCCCGAGAGGTCACTCGCCGCAGGCGATCTCGCCCGTCACGGTGTGCGCATCGACGTGCGAGACGTGGAGGTGTCGGAGACCGAGTCGCGTACGCAGGCCGCGGTGGTGTTGCTGGTCGACACCTCGTTCTCGATGGAGATGCAGGGTCGGTGGTTGCCGATGAAACGGACCGCCGTCGCGCTCAACCACCTCATCAGCACCCGGTTCCGCAGCGACGAGCTCGAGATCATCGCGTTCGGGCGCCATGCCCGCAGCATCGACATCGCCGAGCTGACCGGGTTGCAGGCAGTGGCCGAGCAGGGCACCAACCTGCACCACGCCCTGCTGCTGGCGGGCAGGCATCTGCGCAAGCACCCGAACGCGCAACCGGTGGTCCTCATCGTCACCGACGGTGAACCGACCTCGCACCTCGAACCCGACGGGCATGCCTTCTTCGACTGGCCGCCGCACCCGGCGACGCTGGCTATGACGGTGCGCGAACTCGACAACATCTCCAGACTCGGCGCGCAGGTCACCATCTTCCGGCTCGGCGACGATCCGAGTCTCGAGCGGTTCATCGACCAGGTCGCCCGCCGTATCGGTGGCCGCGTGGTGGCGCCTGATCTCGACGGACTCGGTGCGGCCGTGGTCGGCGACTACCTCGGGTCGCGTCGGGGCCGCCGTCGGTGAGTGCGGCCGGCAGCATCCGGATCGGGACGTCGGGGTGGGTGTACCCGCCGTGGCGGGGCACGTTCTACCCCGAGGGTCTGCCGCAGCGACGCGAGCTCGAACACCTCTCGCGCACACTGAACTCGGTCGAGATCAACGGATCGTTCTACGCGCTGCAGAAGCCCGACAGCTACCGCAGATGGTCTGAGGCCACACCCGACGACTTCGTGTTCTCGGTGAAGGGTCCGCGGTTCATCACCCACATGAAGAAGTTGGTCGACGTCGAGACCCCGCTGGCCAACTTCTTCGCCTCGGGCATGCTGTCCCTCGAGCACAAACTTGGGCCCGTCCTGTGGCAGCTACCGCCGACCATGCGTTTCGATGCCGCTGTCCTGCAGGCCTTCGTGGAACGCTTGCCGTCGACCACTTCGGCCGCAGCCGAACTCGCCCGGGCGCACGATGCCCGCCTCGACGGACGGGCGTGGACCACCGTGGAGGTCGATCGACCGATGCGGCATGCGCTCGAGGTACGTCACCCCAGCTTCGTCGACGACACCGTGACCGAGATCCTGCGAGCGGCGGGAGTCGCGGTGGTGCTGGCTGATTCGGCCGAGAAGTTTCCCGTGATCGACGAGATCACCGCTGACTTCTCCTACGCCCGACTCCACGGCGACGCGGAGATCTACGTGAGCGGCTACACCGACGATGCGCTCGACACGTGGGCGGGGAGGTTCGCCGAGCGTGCGCACCACGGCGACGTCCACGTCTACTTCGACAACGATGCAAAGGTCCGCGCACCGGTCGATGCCCGCGGACTGCTCGACCGCCTGACCTGATTCAGCGGCGGGAGATCGAGGGCGGTTTGCGTGACACCTCGACACCGCCCATGAGGGCGAGTCCGTTCACCACGATGGTGGGTGCTCCGGGCCGCCCACGGCCGGCAGCATCGTGGGAGAAGCCGCCCATCACGCCGATCCCGTTCACCTGTAGGTGCGCATCCTCGGGGACGAGGATCTCGACGCCTCCCATGATCGCGACCGCCTGGATGGTCAGCACGGGCGAGGTGAACTCGACACGGCGCAGATCGATCTCGGCGCCACCCATCACCGCGACGACGTTCAGGCGCTCGCCGACCGGGACGGTGCCGGTCAGTTCCGTACCGCTCATCACCGCGACCTTGGTGCCCACCGCCGCGGGACCGGGCCCCGCAGCGATCGTGTAGGCCGGTGCGACAGCGTTTTTGGTGAGCGACAGCTCGCCTGCGCGTGCGGTGATGTCGTTGACCGGGAGGTCGTCGGTGAGGGCGTCGAGCTCGCCGAACGTGGTCGCCGACACCGCCGTCGATGCCCGCGTCTCGTATTCGACCGGGGTGAGGTGTCCCTGGGTCATGGCGGCGGCGAGGATGTCGTGCACCAGGGCCCGGTCGGCATCGGAGGCGCGAAGCCGTGCACGTTTGTCGAACGAGGGCGACGGTTCGGTCATGTGACCGACGGTAACCAATGCCGCGGCGTCGCCGCCACGACATATGTCATGAATCTGCTCAGGCGAGCAGGAGGGCCACGATCGCGATGACGGGGATCGACGCGACCGTGGTGACCAGTGCGGTGTCGCGGGCGAGGACCTCGCCGCGTCGGTAGCGGGTGGCGTAGACGAGCACGTTCTGTGCTGTGGGCAGCGATGCGATGACGACCTGCGCGAACAGCATGTGGCCGCGTTCGCCGAACAGCCAGTACGCCAGCGCGAACACCAGCAGCGGCTGCACGATCATCTTGAGCACCGACGCCAGCGCGACATCGCGTCGCGGACTCTCGCCCTTGCGGAGGACCGACACGCCGGTCAGCGACAGGCCGAACGCGAGCAGCGCGCCGGGGACCGAGGCGTTGCCGAGCATCGAGACCGGTTCGGCGACGGCGTGTGGGAGGTGCCAGCCTGCGATCGAGATCACCAGGCCGGCCGCGCCGCCCAGCACGATCGGGTTGGTGAGCGGCGCGATGACGGTGTCGCGCAGGGTGATCCGGCCCGGTGTGTCACGCAGCGCGGTGAGATCGAGCGCGGTCAACGCGATCGGGGAGTAGATCATGATCTGGAACAGCAGGAGTGGGGCGACGAACGAGGCGTCGTCCAGCACGAAGATCGCGATCGGGATGCCGAGGTTGGCGCTGTTGACGTACGACGACGCCAGTGCGCCGATCGTGGCCTCGGGGATCTCGCGGCGCAACACGAACCGGGCCAGCACGAAGTAGACCAGCCCGATCATCAACGCACTGCCCCCGGCGATCACCAGGGTCGAGGAGAAGATGACCGAGACGTCGGTGGTGGCGAGGGAGTCGAACAGCAGCGCCGGGGTGAACACGAAGAACACCAGGCGGGCGAGCACCTGCTGGGCGTCGGGCCCGAGGACCTCGGTGCGACCCAACACGTATCCCACCGCGATCACGATGAAGATGACGGTGAAACCCTGGACGACTCCGGACACCGGGGCCGTCTAGGGTGCGGCGATCATGGAACGAGAAACCGACCGGTCGACCATCGCGATGGGTGGCGTACCGGTCGGCCGACGATCACCTACCGGTGGTGACGAAGGGGAGCAGGGCCATCTCACGCGCGTTGCGGATCGCGGTGGCGACCTGTCGCTGCTGCTGCGGGTTGAGGCCGGTGACGCGACGGCTGCGGATCTTGCCGCGGTCGGAGAGGAACGTGCGCAGCAGGGCGACGTCCTTGTAGTCGATGTGGTCGATCTTGCGCTCGCGCAGGATGTTGCGCTTCGCGGCGACCTTCGTCGGCTTCTCGTTGCGCTTACGGGTGGGCTTGGCAGCCATGATCGCTTCCTCAGTTCATTGTCGTTCGGTCAATCGCCGATTGTCCATCTTACGCGAGATCTGACCCGCTCTTGACCACCGGTCGACGCAGCCGTCACCAGCTCGACTTCGTGACGCCGGGAAGCTCGCCATTGTGGGCCATCTCCCGAAAACGGATCCGGGATACGCCTGCCTTACCGATGAAACCACGCGGACGACCGTCGACCGCATCGCGATTGCGCACACGGGTGGGGCTGGCGTCGCGGGGCAGCCGCTGCAGCGCCAGCTGCGCGGCGGCGCGTTCGTTGTCCGACGATCCGGGCCTGCGCACGATCTCCTTGAGTTCGGCGCGCCGGGCGGCGTGACGTGCGACGACCGCGCGTCGGTGTTCGTTGCGGTTGATCTTCGACTTCTTGGCCATCGCTGCTCAGCGCTCCTCTCGGAAGTCCACGTGCGCGCGGATCACCGGGTCGTATTTGCGGACCACCAGGCGATCGGGGTCGTTGCGGCGGTTCTTTCGTGTCACGTAGGTGTAGCCCGTGCCCGCCGTCGACTTCAGTTTCACGATCGGCCGGATGTCGGTGCTCTTGCCGGCCATCAGATCTTCTCCCCCCGTGCGCGGATGCGAGCCACGACGGCGTCGATGCCGTCACGGTCGATTGTCTTGATGCCCTTGGCCGAGACGTGCAGCGTGATGTTGCGTCCCTCACCGGGCACGAAGTAGCGACGCCGCTGGATGTTCGGGTTCCAGCGGCGGTTGGTGCGCACGTGTGAGTGCGACACCTGTTTGCCGAAACCGGGCTTGCGCCCGGTCACCTGGCAGTGGGCGGACATGGTCCCTCCGATCGTGGGCCGCCGCGGCGACGGCCTTGTTGGAAACGATTGTCGATACGGTCTACGCTAGCACCATGATGACAATGGTTATCAACAACGAAGGGAGCGGTCGGTGGCCGTGAACCGCACACCCGTCGTGGTCGTCGCCGGCTTCGACCCGCTGGCCGTCGATGCCGTCGCCTCGGTGATGGCGACGCCCGGGACGGTGGTGATCCACCATGACCTGGCCGCACTGTCGCGGGGCTCGATCACCCGCACGATGCGCGCCCACGACACCGCCGGTGCCCCGCTGACCCGCGTCACCGAGATCGACCTGCCGCACGGGTGCGTGTCGTGTGCGCTGCGGGAAGACCTGCTGCCACTGCTGCGATCACTGCACCGCCGCGGCCGGGTCGAGCGGATCGTGCTGGCCCTCGACGCCCTGATCGAGCCCGAGCCGCTGTGCTGGGCGATCGAGCACGTCGTGGTGGCCGACGTACCGGGCCAGATCGACGGCCCCGCCGGTCGCGACGTGGAGATCGCGGCGGTGATCGGATGCGTCGACGGCGCCACCTGGCTCGCCGACGCCACAGGTGACGAGACCCTCGCCGAGGCCGGACTGCTGTCCCGCGACCGTGCGGACGAGGGGGACGAGGACGAGCGGACGATGGCGCAGGTCGCGGTCGGCCACGTCGAGTTCGCCGACGCCCTCGTCGTCGGTGCGACCGCCGGCGACAGCTGGGAGGCGGCGCGATTCGGGGCGGTGGTGGCGCGACTCGCGCCGCGGGCCCCGGTGCTCCTCGAGACCCCGCAGCGTCCGGTGTCGGCGCCGATGATCGAGGCCCTGCTCGCGGCCGTCCCGTCGCAGGCACGCCGTGGCCGGAGCATGGGCGCCCACGACCCCCTGCTGCCCGGACAGCCGCCGCTCGACGACGACTGTGGAGTGCAGATCGTCGAGTTCACCTCCGATCGACCGATGCACCCGGGTCGTCTCCACGAAGCGATCGACTGCCTTCTCGACGGCGTCGTGTGCTCGCGCGGACGGCTGTGGGTGGCGACCCAACCCGACGAGGCGTTGTGGCTCGAGAGCGCGGGTGGCGGTCTCCGGGTGGCGACCGGTGGTCCGTGGCTCGCGACGATGACCTCCGACGAGGTGGCCCGGTGTGCGCCCGAGCGGGTGTCGATGGCCTCGCTGCGGTGGCATCCCGACTTCGGTGACCGCGACACCAGCCTCGTCGTGCTGACCCATCGCGCCGACCCGCGCCACATCACCGACACCCTGCGCGGCGCCTGCCTCACCGACGCCGAACTCGCCGCCGGTCAGGACGCCTGGGACCGCTGGCCCGACCCGTTCGGCACCTTTCACCGGGAACCGTGCGACCCCGAGTTCGATCCGACCGATGTGTTCACCGACTCCACCGATAGTCCCGCCACCCACCCGCGAGAGGCAGACCGACCATGAAGCCAGGACTCCACCCCGACTACCACCCCGTGCTGTTCCGCGACTCCGCGACGGGGAAGACGTTCCTCACGCGGTCGACGCTGCACTCCGATGTGCTTTTGGAGTGGGAGGACGGGAACCGGTACCCTCTTGTGGTTGTCGATGTCACGTCCGACTCGCACCCGTTCTGGACCGGGGCGACCCGCGTGATGGACACGGCAGGACGAGTCGAGAAGTTCGAGCGCCGTTACGGGCGCCGAGCGCGTCCGACCCAGACGTGAGTGGAATTCGAAGAAGGGCTTGATCATGGCTGTACCGAAGCGCAGGATGTCGCGGTCCAACACCCGCAGCCGTCGTTCGCAGTGGAAGGCGGAGAACCCGCCGTTGCAAGAGGTGAAGGCCGGTGGCGTGAGCCAGCGTGTGCCGCGTCGCCTCGTGAAGGCAGTGAAGCTCGGGATCATCGATCTCGACCGTCGCTAGGCACTTCTCCCACAGCACCGAACAGGGCTGGTCGTCGCAATTGCGGCGACCGGCCCTGTGTCGTGTCGTGAGACGGATCGAACTCAGCGTGTTCCGGGCCACCAGTTGCGGGAGCCGAACAGGGTCATCATCGCGGGGACCAGCATCATCCGGACCAGGATCGCGTCGAAGACGACCGCGACCGCGAGGGCGAAGCCGAACTGTTTGAGTTCGAGCACGTCGGCGCTGAGGAACGCACCGAACACGACGACCATGATCGCCGCGGCGGCGGTGATGGGTCGTGCGGTGTGTTCGATGCCGTCGACCACGGCGGCGTCGCTGTCGCCGTCGCGGCGGAACACCTCACGCATGCGTCCGATGAGGAACACCTCGTAGTCCATCGACAGGCCGAACACGACCGCGAACACGGTCACCGGTAGATACACCTGGATGTAGCCGGCCGAGGTGAAACCCAACATGGACTGCAGCCACCCCCACTGGAACACCGCCACCGTGAGCCCCAGGGCCGCGCCGGTGACGAGGACGTTCATCACCACGGCCTTCACCGGGATCACGACGCTGCGGAACACCAGTGCGAGATAGAGCAGCGAGAACCCGAGGATCAGCGCGACGACCCACGGCATCTTCTGCGAGATCTCGTCGGAGGCGTCGACGACGAGCGCCGTGGTCCCGCCGACATAGGCGCGCGGACCGCCGTCGGCGGTCATCGTCGCGGCCTTGTCGCGGATGCTCGCCACCAGCTCGATGGCGTCGGTCGAGTCGATCGCGACCGCGGGTATCACCACCATCAGCGACCGGCCGTCGTTGCTCTGCGAGTACGTGTACGACACCCTCGGGTCGGTGCGCAGGCCGTATTCGAACTCGACGGCGCGTTCGGCCTGGCCCTCGGAGAGCTGCCCATCGCCCGACCCGCCGGTGAACACCGTGGTGATCGGTGAGATGGTGCCGGCGGCGAACTTCTCCGACAGCACCGTGTTCGCCGGACCGCTCGGCTGGTCACGCAGCGCCGCGGTCCCGATGTCGACGCCGTACCGGATCGAACCGATGGGGATCATGCAGATCACCAGCAGCAGCACCCCGGCGACGGCGTGGCGCCAGGGGTTGCGCATCACGTGTCGCGCCCAGCGGGCCCACCAGCTGCCGCCTGCGGTGAGCGTCTCGGGGGAGCGGGCGTCGGCGGGGCGGTAGCGGGCGGGCAGCCCGATGCGATCGACCGCGGGTCCCAGCACCGCCAGTGCGGCGGGCAGCATCGTCCACGCCACCGCGAGGACACACACGATGGTGACCGCCACGACGAGGGAGATGGTGCGCACGGCGGGCACGTCGACGATGGTCAACGACGCCAGCGCGATCATCACCACCAGGCCGGAGACGGCGATGGTGTGCCCGGCGGTCGCCATCGCGACACCGACCGACCGTCGGATGCCCTCGGTGTCGTCGCGCGTGGTCACCCCGCGGCGCGCGAGTTCCTCGCGGAACCGACTCACGATGAACAGTGAGTAGTCGATGCCGAGCCCGAGCCCGATCATCGACGCGACCGTGGTGACGAGGATGTCGAAGGTCATGACGTTCGCCAGCAGTGCGATCACACCGAAGGCGATGAGCAGCCCGAAACCGGTGGAGATCAACGGGATCAGGCCGGCGACCAGACCGCCGAGGGCCAGCACCAACACCAGCAGGGCCAACGGGATGCCGACACTCTCGGCGCGGGTCGCGTCGTCCGACTCCACCCGTGTGAGGTCGACCGTTATGGGGGAGTACCCCGTCATCGCCACCGTCACGCCGTCTCGGGAGGCGTCGGCGAGGCGGTCCTGGAGGCGTTCGGCGACACCGATGCGTTCGCTCGCGTCGCCGCGGACCCCGACGAGGGCGACCGCCGAGGTCTTGTCCTGAGAGATCTGCGGCGCGAAACCCTGTGTCTGATAGGGGTCGACGACGCTGACGACGTCGGGTGAGGTGCGAAGGTCGTCGACGACGGCGGTGACCCGCGACCGGAAGGCCGGGTCGCCGGTCGAGAGCGTGGTCGAGGAGAAGGTCACCGCGAGTTGTTCGGTGCCGTAGTCGGCGAAATGTCGTGCGACCAGGGCATCGGAGCGGCTCGAATCGGTTCCCGACACCGAGAAGTCGACACCCACCAGTTTCGACTGCAGCGCCGGGTACAGCGCGGCCGAGCCGAGGGCGAGCAGCAGGCCGACGACGATGACGCGGTGGCGGTGCCGTGCGACGAACTCGCCCCACCGCCGGCCGATCGGTGTCCGACCGGTGGGCAGTTCGCGTCCCTGCCGCTCTCCGGGATGCTGTGCGGTGTCAACCATGCGTTCTCGCCACCTGCGATCGTCTCCTGCTGTCCCCGCGCCACCGGCTCACGCCGGGTCCAGGTCCCGGCTGTAGATCCGATATGTCCGGTACGGGCCCATCTCGACGCGCGAGAGGACCGACCCTTTCATCCACTCGCTGTCGTCGAGGACCGGCGCGCCCTCCATCCGCGTGTAACCGCGTTCTTCGATGCGGCGCCACATCTCGACGATGACCTGGGAGGCGACCGACCGGTCGGGGCAGGTCGAGTCGACGAGCATCATGTCGACCCGGACACCGTCCATCAGGCGGGTCCGTTTGGGGCCCTTGACGTACCAGAGCGTCGCGACGTCGCGGACCCAGCGGAACCGGAACCTCGACGCGCGCTCCATCGCCTGGTTCGCATCAGGGATGCCCATGAAGAACGCGACCGGCCTGCCCTGGTACTCCGCCAGCAACGTCAGATGCGGGTCGAGGATCGGCAGCATCATCTTCTGCAGGTCGCGCATCTCGGGTCGCGACAGCGGAGAGAAGCCCCAGAAGTCCCGAAACGTCGTGTTGTACAGCTCGCGGATGATCTCGGTGTCGCGCGCCAGCGTCCGGTATCGCATGCGCCGGAAGGTGATCTCCGACCGAGCACTCACCCGTTCGTAGAGCTGCTTGTGGCGGGCGAACTTCTCGCTGCAGAACATCTGGTACGGCTCGTCGAACCGGTAGCTGTAGAAGTCCTTCATACCCACCAGTCCCCACTTCTCGAACTGTTCTGCGTAGTGGATCGGGTTGTGCGGCATCCCGATCAGGGGCAGACGTGGCTGCGGGTCGACCACGATGCCGGCGCTGTAGAACATCGACGGGCTGAACGGCCCGGCCATGGTGGCGAGCCCGCGCACCGACAGCCACGCCGACGCGGCGTCGAGCAGGTCGGTCGCGACGACGTGGTCGTCGATGGCCTCGTAGAAACCGAAGAATCCCAACGATTCCCCGGTGTACCGGGTGAAGGCGAGGTCGTGGATCGCGACGACACGCCCCACCGGTCGGTCGCCGTCGCGGGCCACGAACGCCTGGAATCGCCGCTCCTGAGCGAGTTCCGGGTTCGGTCGACGCAGGATCGTCAGGTCGATCGGTTCGTCGGGCAGTGCGTGCGGATCGTCGCGGTAGACGGTGCGGTACACCGCGGCGAAATCGTCCCAGTCGCGTGCGGACTGCACCGGGCGGACGGTGATCACGAGTGGACCTCCTGCGGTGTCCGTGCCGAGGTGCGGGGCGTCACGGGCGGCATCTGCGCGACCGACACCGGTGACAGTGCGACCGTGGTCTTGCCCGCGAACACGTATTGCCCCGGGCTGACGGTGATCTCGGCGACGAGGGAGTCGGGGAGGAACACGTCGCACTGCGAGCCGAAACGGATCATCCCGTACTGCTCACCGCGATCGAGGGTGTCGCCGACCTCGACGTGGGCGACGATCCGGTCGACCCACAGGTCGGCGATCTGGGTGACCGTCGCGACCGCGCCGTTCGGGTGCTCCACGCCGATCGTGAGTCGCTCGTTCGCCAGCAGGTAGTCGCAGCCCTCGTCGTATGGGGAGTGGCGGGCGATGAGGTTGGCCCCGACACGTGCCATCGACCGGTTGGAGGGGTCGGCACTGCGGTGTCGGCGGAACACCACCGACCCCGCGATGGGCGAGCGGTTGCGGTGCACCGAGTACTCCGACATGTAGATGCCCACGAGATAGCCACTGGCATCCGGTGATCCGGGCTCGGCGTGCACCGCGTCGGTGAACTCCGAGAGCTCGATGGTGCGGCCCTTCTTCACCGCGAAGGGCACCTGACCGTTCTCGACGCGTTTGACGTAGGTGACGAATCCGTCGGCCGAGGCGACCACCGCACGTGGATCGGTCGGTGGGGTGCGCTGCGGGTCACGGAAGAAGAACCGCAGACGCCAGTAGACGACCGCTCCCACGAACGCCGCCGCCGCGGCCACGACGCCGACGAGCCACCGACGCAGGGTGGTCGTCAATGCGATCGGCCCTCGTCCATCGAGGCTGCCCATGACACATACCTTTCGAGCAGGGGTGACCCCACTCGGCGAGGGAGCAGTCCGATGCCCGCGCAGGCGAGGTAGAAACCCACCGAGTACGTGGCGTTGACGAGCTCCCCGGCGAGCGGGGTGTCGGACAGACGCACCGACACGGGTTCGACCCGCCGGGTGCGTCCACCGTCGTGGGTCATGCGGAGGCGGCCATGTCCTTGAGCTTGACCGTGCTGAAGTACAGCTCGAACAGGCGGCGGTGGTCGCACCACGTCGCGTCGTGGTCGGCGGGCAGGATCGCCTCGGGCTTGTGCACCTTGCGCATCAGGATGTCGATGTTGTCACCGAGCATCGTCTGGGCGAACCGCGTGCCGACGAGATCGGCGACCTTGCCGAAGAACTCGTCCCAGGTGACCAGCTCCAGTCCCAGCAGATCGGCGTAGAGACCGTGGTCGTAGTCCTCGGGATTGCTCGGCAGGAGGCGTGTCATCGGCTGCTCGGAGGTGGCGTTGCGCGCCATCACCTCGCAGATGACGTCTACGGGTACGTAGTTCATGCCGGGTCCGTCCCAGATGGCGCCGACGGCGATGGCGACCTCGACGATGCGCCAGAAGCTGTATGCCCGACCGGGATCGAGTCCACGCTGGGTGCTGCCCAGGATGTAGGGCGCCTCGCACAGCGTCACCGAGTAGGTGTCGGACTGCGACAGCCACCCGAGCAGCGCGGCGTTCACCCACTTCATCTGTGCGTAGCCGGAATACCACCACGAGTCGGCGCGTCGGAAGTCCTCGGGCCGCTGGTAGAGGTGCGCGCCGATGCTGCCCACGTACGTGACGTGCTTGCGGGTGTGGGTGATCGAGAACTCGAGGGTGCGCAGGAGGCTGATGAACCAGTCCTGCCGCAGGTCGAGGTAGCTCGAGACGTAGTCGGTGGAGCTCGCGCAGTTGTAGACCAGGCCCACGTCGTCGGCGAGCTCGAGGTAGCGCTCCTTGACGAGGCCGAAGCGGCGTTCGGTGACGTTGCCCTCCACGAACACGACCTTCGCGGTGTTCGCCGAGATCTCGTACTGGTCGAGTGTCTCCTGCAGTCGCTGCTCCACCGTCTGGGTGTCGGTCGGCCGGATCATCGCGTAGACGCGGGTGATCGACGGGTCGCGGGTGAGGGTGCCGATGAGGTGGGCGCCCAGGAACCCGTTGGCGCCGAGGATGAGTGCGGTGTCGCGACGCGGTGCGGGCATCGTCGCGACGCGCTTGCGGGTCTCCTCGTCGATGGTCGGCCGCAGCGCGGTCGGGTCGCCGGTGCTGAGCGCGACGACGTCGGCGTACTTGCCGTTGAAGCGCAGCCCCCGACATTCCGAGGTGATCAACGCGTCCGCGTGCGGCCAGATCGGACGCAGCGACTCTCCCGGAACTCCCACCCCTGTTGCCATGATCCCCGAACCCTTCATCTCCGACTGTACGAACGAGTACGGACGCTAGGGGTTCGGGACGTGGCTTCGAGGCGAAGTGTGCGAGGTTTGTGAGCTTCCACAGATGCGTACATGACAGACGTTGAGTACATCCGATTCGGTGATCGCGCGAAGCAGTTGCGCGCATCAACCTTCTCGCGTCGATGCGACGTGTCTCAGCGAGGTCTCAGCAGTTCACGTCACACTGGTGCGTATGCGCATCCTGGTGGTGGACGACGACCGCGCGGTCCGTGAGTCCCTTCGCCGTTCCCTGTCGTTCAACGGCTACACCGTGGAGACCGCCGGTGACGGGGTCGAGGCGCTCGAGCAGATCGCGTCGACCCGTCCCGACGCCGTCGTCCTCGACGTGATGATGCCCCGTCTCGACGGCCTCGAGGTCTGTCGACGACTCCGCAGCACCGGCGACGACCTGCCGATCCTGGTCCTCACCGCCCGCGACAGCGTCTCCGAACGGGTGTCGGGCCTCGACGCCGGCGCCGACGACTACCTGCCGAAGCCGTTCGCGCTCGAGGAGCTCCTGGCCCGACTCCGCGCGCTGATGCGCCGGGCCGGCGGCGAGGTCGACGCCGACTCCGAGGCCATGACCTTCTCCGACCTCACCATGGACCCCGTGACCCGCGACGTCAGCCGGGGTGAACGGTCGATCAGCCTCACCCGCACCGAGTTCGCGCTGCTGGAGATGTTGATGGCCAACCCGCGTCGCGTGCTCACGCGCAGCCGCATCCTCGAGGAGGTGTGGGGCTACGACTTCCCGACGTCGGGCAACGCGCTCGAGGTCTATGTCGGTTATCTGCGGCGCAAGACCGAGGCCGACGGGGAACCGCGTCTGATCCACACCGTGCGCGGCATCGGTTACGTGCTCCGCGAGACACCGCCGTGAGCGGGACGCATCGGTGACCTCAGGCCACGGGCGGATGCGCGACGCCACCGCGCTCACCCGCTCCATCTCGTTGCGACTGCGCGTCACCCTGCTCGCCGCGACCGTCGTCGGCATCGCGGTCGCGGTGATGGCGGTCAGCGCCTACGCGGTGGTCTACCGCGCCATGTACGCCGACGTCGACGCCCAGTTGCTCAACCGCGCCGACGGCATCACCCAGCTGGCCCGCTATGGCGTGCTCGACGACTCGCCCGAGAGCCTGGTGGCCGGCACGCTGTTCTCCACCGACATGTCGGTCGCGCTGGTGCTGCCCAACGGCCGCGCCTTCCAGATCGGTGACGTGCCGTACGGCCCCACCGAGAAGGCGGTGGTGGCCGGTGACAGCGGGACCTCCTCGACCCTGCGGACGGTTGACAACCAGCGTGTGATGGCGCGCAAGCTGGTCGACGGCAACACCCTGATCATGTCGCAGAGTCTGGGCCCGACCGACAAGGTGCTGGGCCGCCTCGCGTGGGTGCTCGCGATCGTCGGGGGGTGCGGTGTCATCCTCGCCGCCGTCGCCGGCACCACCGTCGCGCGCGCCGGTCTGCGCCCGGTCGCCCGCCTCACCCAGGCCGCCGAACGCGTCGCCCGCACCGACGATCTCAATCCCATCACCGTGACCGGTAGCGACGAGCTCGCCCGTCTCACACAGAGTTTCAACCTCATGCTGCGTGCGCTGGCCGAATCGCGGGACCGACAATCGAGACTGGTGGCCGACGCAGGGCACGAACTGCGCACCCCTCTCACGTCGTTGCGTACCAACCTCGAGTTGTTGATCGCGAGCAGCGCCCCCGGCGCACGGGCCCTCCCCGAGGCCGACATGGCCGACCTGCGTGCCGACGTGATGGCGCAGATCGAGGAGATGTCCACCCTGGTCGGCGATCTCGTCGACCTCGCGCGCGACGACGCGCCGCAGGTGGTGCACGAGGAGGTCGATCTGTCCGAGGTCCTCGAGCGTTCTCTGGAGCGGGTCCGGCGGCGGCGCAACGACGTCGACTTCGCGGTCTCGATCACGCCGTGGTTCGTGTTCGGTGAGTCCAACGGCCTGTCGCGCGCGGTGCTCAACGTGCTCGACAACGCCGCGAAGTGGAGTCCCCGCGACCGGCCGGTGGTCGTGACCCTGCGGCCGATCGGCCCCGACCGCGTGGAACTGGCCGTCGGTGACGCCGGACCGGGCATCCCGCCGGAGGACCGTGAGCTCGTGTTCGACCGCTTCTACCGGTCGACCGCCGCCCGCTCGATGCCCGGATCCGGGCTCGGGCTCGCGATCGTGCATCAGGTGGTGAGCAAACACGGGGGCACCGTCGTCGCCGGTGAGTCCGACATGGGCGGCGCCCTGATCCGCATGGAACTCCCGGGCCGTCCGACGCCCCTCGAGTCCGCGCCGCTCGAACCGTCGCGCTGAAACCCGCGCGTGTCGCACGCGTTCTCAAAGGAAACCGGGGGCTGGGGTCTCAGTCCCCTCTCAGGACGGTCGCGCACCGTTAGGGTCGAGCAGTCAGATATCGCGCGCAGCCGCGACGGACACGGGTCCGCAGCGCGGCGCCACGCCACACGGCGACACGACCACGATTGGGGCATCGAAGGCATGACCGACAGCCAGCACGGGTCGGAATCGGGACAGGGATCGACGCCGGGGGACCGGTCGTCGTCCGAGTCCGGTTCCCCCGATCAGCACGGTTCGACCAGCCCCGCATCCGATCAGTACGGGTCGGGCCGGTATGACTCGGGTCAGCGGTACGACTCTGGCGATCAATACGGGTCGGGCAACCAGTCCGGGTCGGGTCAGCAGTACGGATCGGGCCAGCACGAGGCGGGCGCGTCCGGCACCCAGTCCTTCGGGTCGGGGCAGTACGGCTCGGATCAACACGGGTCGGGACAGCAGTACGGCTCGGATCAGTACGGGTCCGGCCAGTACGGCTCCGGCCAGTACGGATCGGACCAGTACGGCTCGGGTGGCCAGCACGGTCACGGGCAGCAGGGCGCAGGTCCGGCCTATTACCCCGCCGCTCCCTACGGTGGCTCGTCGTACCCGGCGACCCAGACGGCGACGCGCGGCGGTTCGCGCGTCGGTGTGGTGATCCTCGTGGTGGTGCTGTGCGCACTGGCCGGCGGCATCGGTGGTGTCGTCGGCGCCGGGTTGGAGAACTCGACGTCGAGATCGGTGTCCGGCGGTGTCGTCAGCGGTCCACGCGACAACTCCCAGCCCGCCGCGGCGGCGGTCGGCTCGGTGCAAGAGGTGGCGGCCAAGGTGCTGCCGTCGGTCGTCTCGATCGACGTGCGCATCGGCAACCGCGAGGGTGAGGGCTCGGGCATCGTGCTGAGCCAGGACGGCTACATCCTCACCAACAACCACGTCGTCACCGCCGAATCGTCGGGTACCGGTCAGCTCACCGTCAGCTACAACGACGGCTCCACCTCCGGTGCCACCGTCGTCGGCGCCGACCCGATCTCCGACATCGCCGTCATCAAGGCCTCGAAGAGCGGACTGACCCCGATCACCCTCGGGCAGTCCGGGAACCTCGCGGTCGGTCAGAGCGTGATCGCCGTCGGTTCGCCGCTGGGTCTGGCCGGCACCGTCACCACCGGCATCATCAGCTCGTTGAACCGGCCGGTGTCCACCCAGGGCGAGGACAACAGCACCGCGTCGGTGATCGACGCGATCCAGACCGACGCCGCCATCAACCCGGGTAACTCCGGTGGCGCGCTGGTCAACGCCAACGGTGCGCTGATCGGCGTCAACACCGCCATCGCGAGCCTGTCCGACAGTGCCGGCGCGCAGGCGGGCAGCATCGGGCTCGGTTTCGCCATCCCGATCGATCAGGCCATGCGCGTCGCACAGGAACTCCAGCAGACCGGTCGCGCGACGCAGGCCGGCCTGGGGGTGTCGGTGCAGTCGGCGTCGGCCAACGCCCAGACCCCCGGTGCCCAGCTCTCCGCGGTCACCCCCGGCGGCGCGGCGGCGAAGGCGGGTATCCCGTCCGGCGCCGTGGTCACCAAGGTCAACGACCGCGTCATCGCCTCGGGCGACGCCCTCGTCGCGGCCATCCGGTCGCACGCACCCGGCGACCAGGTCGCCATCACGTTCACCGTCAACGGCGCCAGCCGCACGGTGAACGTCACCCTCGACACCCTCGACACCGGAGGCCGCTGATGCGCACCATCGACACCGACACCCCCGCCACCGACGGCGGAGTGCTGCGGATCCTGCCCTCGGTACACAGCAGTACTGTCATCCCCGAGACCAGTCAGGATGTGGCGGCGGCAGATGTCGCGGCCGCTCGCCTGGCGGCCGACGCGAGAGGACAGAAGATGAACGCGGTGAGCCTGGAGTCGCAGGAGCTCGGTCGCGCGCTGGTCGTCGTGGTCGACGACCGTGCCGCCCACGGTGAGGACCAGACCCTGATCGGACCCCTCGTCGGTGAGCTGCTCACCGAGGCGGGATTCCACGTCGACGCCACGGTCGCCGTCTCGGCTGACGAGGTCGAGATCCGCAACGCCCTGAACACCGCGGTCATCGGTGGCGTCGACCTCGTGGTGTCGGTCGGCGGTGTGGGCGTACGTCCCCGCGACGTGACCCCCGAGGCCACCGCGGGTCTGCTCGACCGCAGCCTGCCCGGCATCGAGGAGGCCGTGCGCAGTTCCGGTCTCGCCGCCGGTGCCGCCGACGCCGGGCTGTCCCGCGGCGTGGCGGGCATGTCGGGTCAGACCCTGGTGGTCAACCTGGCCAGCTCGCGGGCCGCGGTCCGCGACGGCATGGCGACGGTGACCCCGTTGGCCAAGCACATCATCGAATCGATCACCGAGTTCTGAGGTCGCGGGCGTGACCGATGGCGACGAGTGGGAACGACGTCGGCGAGTCGCCGAGGTCTTCGGTGACGACCTCCCCGCGGTGACGACGGACGAGGCTTCGGTGTCGAGTGATCGAGATCACCAGGCGGCACGCTCGGCCGACGACCGTTGGCTCCTGGACAACCGCCCCCCGCATCACGGCTGAGGCTCCCCTTCGCAGGTGGACGCGTTCTGCACGGCAACGTCCGACATGTCGGTTCCGGGCTCCCTGATCAGACCGGTTGCCCGACCGTGACCCATTGCTTTTCCGACACGGTTGGGTGCATGTGTTGTCGCGGTACGGCGGTACCGCTAACCTCCCCGGAAGACGACGCACCACGCCGACCTCGGGGGGTGCGCAGTCGTGCAGGACGATCACGTGGATCAGGTCGGCGCGGTCAGAGGGCGAAATTTACCTGTCGGTAACTCTTCGCAATCTGCCTGTTAACGATCCGCGACACCATTCTGCAGAACCGTCAGGTCACTCCGGGCTAACATTTCGATGTCGTCGGGATAAACGCACTTCCTTGAGAGGGAACGAATGAGCAAGATGAGCAACTCCGGCCTCCGCCGCGTGATCGGTGCGAGTGCCGTCGCCGCGGTTGCCGCCGTCGGTCTGGCCAGCATGGGCGCAGGTAACGCTGCTGCCGGCCCTCTTCCCGGAGGTACGAAGACCACCGTCGGCATCGACGGGACCGCGGTCACGATCTCGCGCACCGCCGAGAGCGCGTACCCCGTCGCATCGGTCGCCAACAACGGCGCGGGCCGTTCGGCCGAGGTCTCGGCCAACGTGTTCGCCCGGGTCAAGGGCAACGCGACGGGCATCCTCACCACCGGCTACATCGTCGGCTGCCAGATCGACATCACCGGCCTCACCGGTGGACTGTCGGGCAGCCTGAACATCGTCGGTGGCGGCACCGTCGCCGGCAGCATCAGCGTCCCGCTGAAGCCCGGCCAGGCCGTCAAGACGCCGATCCGCGTGAAGAACATCAAGTCGGGCGTCTCGGCGATCCAGTACAAGCGCTACGAGATCGCGGTGCAGCAGTGCGGCGGCTATGCCTCCGCCCGCGCCTACACCGAGGTCCAGCTGACCGGCGACTACTACATCAAGTCGACCCTGTACGGCAACGTCTTCAGCATCGGCTGACGCAGCAGATAATCCGCCCTCACTCTCCATTCTTTATCTGCCGCAAGCAGACTGACTTCCGCTAAGGGGAATCATGAACAACACCAAGATGCGCTACGTGGCCGCGGCCGCGAGCATCGCCTCGGTCACGGCCGTGGGCCTGGCCAGCATGGGCGCGGGCGCTGCCGCCGCGGCCTCGCTGCCCGGCGCATTCACCTCCACCACGCTCGTCGACGGCACCAAGGTGACCGTGGAGCTCAAGAACCAGTCGTACGGCGTCCAGCGTTCGACGGTCGCACTGCCGACAAGCCGTAACGTCACGGTCTCGGGCCAGGTCATCGTCACCATCGGCGGCAAGGCCGTCGGCGCGAACGTGCTCGCCGGCTACCTCGTCGGCTGCCAGCTGAGCTTCAGCTCCAACGGCGGCATCGACGGCGGCGCCGACATCGATCTGACCAACCAGACGACCCCGGTCGTCCCGGACGACGACTCGACGAACGGTGCCACCGGCGCCTTCGCCATCGCCCCCGGACAGGCCGCCTACGTGCCGATCGTCGACACCACCGACGAAGACGGCAACAAGGTCAACTCGTTCTCGATCACCGGCAAGCGCGGCGGTATCGCCTACAGCGGCGAGCGCTTCTCGGTCGACGCGTGCGCCGGCTACGCCTCGGCCAAGCCGAAGATCGTCGTCACCGTCTCGACCGACGCCGTCGACGGCGTCGTGACCCTGTACGGCAAGCAGTTCAACCTCTTCTGATCTGCTGATCTGACAGTTCTCCCGACACAGGGGGAGTGGCCTTCGGGCCGCTCCCCCTGTGTTGCGTCCGGGGCATGTGCGCCTACTCGTCATCGAGGGTTCGGCACGGTGTCACACGGTCTCTCTACAGTTGGGCGCGTCGGTGCGCGAATTGGTGGCGCGCCTCACCTTTCGCATGCACAATGATCTGGTTGTCCACGCGGGGGCGTGGCATCGACACACTTTCCTGCGATGGACGAAACGGGGTGACCGACATGACTGTTGACACCGACATGGGCCGAGCGACCGGCCAGTTCGACGACGACCGACTGGTGCAGTTCGAGCTGGGCTGGTTCCAGCGGGGCGGCGGTCCCTCGGAGGCGATCCGCGCGCAGTTCGGGCTCGGCGACGTCGAGTTCTTCACCCGCCTGCGGTCGCAGCTCGACTCGGGCGACACCGGTGCCCTCCCGCCACGCGTGGCCGAACAGATGCGCGCGGTGTGCCGCAAGCGTCTGTGGCTGGCGCGCGCGAGCTGACTGTCCCCGCTCCACATCCGCCCGGCCCTGCGATGATGACGGGATGACCGGTCCGGGGCGCCGCCACTGATGTCCGCCCTCGCGTGGGTGGGAGTGATCGTGGCGGTGCTCGCCGCGGTGGCGGTGGTCGCGGTGCTGCGGACCCGCACCCGACCCACCCTCACCACACCCACCGAACGGGCGGTGCACGCCACCCTGCACACGGCGTCGCTGGCCGCCGCCCCGCTCCGCGAGGGGCTGACCACCGAATCGGCGGTGCTGGCCGCGCCGCATCTGCGCACACTGATCGCCGCCGATGCGGTCGGTGTCGCCGATGCCGACGGCGCGGTCCTGGTGTGGGACGGCCCGCACGACGTCCTCGCCGGGCGGTTCGCCGACGCGGCGGTCCGCTGTGTGGCCGATGGTCGGCGCATCCTCATCACCTCGGGTCTCGGCGAGACCGGTGTCCGCGCACTCGTCGTCGAACCCCTCGTCGGCACCGAGGTGCTCGGGGTGCTCGGCGTCGCCACCCGCACCGCACCGGGTCCGGGTGCCCTGTCGGCGATCACCGACGTGGCCCGATACGCGGGCAGTCAGATCCAGCTCGCCGAACTCGACGCCTCCCGCGCGCGACTCGACCGTGCCGAGGTCCGCGCCCTTTGCGCACAGATCAGCCCGCACTTCATCTACAACGCGCTGAGCACCGTGGCGTCGTTCGTCCGCACCGATCCCGAGCGGGCACGCGAACTCATCCTCGAGTTCGCCGACTTCACCCGCTACTCGTTCCGCGCGGCGGGGGAGTACACGGTTCTGGCCGACGAACTGCGCAACATCGACCGTTACCTCACCCTCGAGCGCGCCCGGTTCGGGGAGACCCTGAACGTCCGACTCCAGGTGGCGCCCGAGGTGCTCAACGTCGTCCTACCGTTCCTCGCCCTGCAACCCCTCGTCGAGAACGCCGTCCGGCACGGGATCTCGGGCACTTCCGCCGGCGGCACGGTGAGCATCGTCGCCGACGACGAGGGTGCCGACTGCGTGATCAGCGTGGAGGACGACGGCGTCGGCATGGACCCCGAGATGCTGCGTTCCGGGCTCGACGGGGTGACCGCGCCGGGCTCCGGCGTCGCCGAGACCGCGCATGTCGGGCTGGCCAACGTCGACGACCGTCTGCGGGCGGCCTTCGGCGACGACTACGGTCTCGTCGTCGAGACCGCCCCCGGCGCAGGGACGAAGGTCAGCATGCGTGTGCCGAAGTTCCGTCCCGGGATCACCGTGTGATGGCAGCATGGCTCCTGCCGTGACCCAGATCCCCGATTTCGCCGCGTCGCCACCACGTGGTGGGCTGACCGTCCTCGCCGTCGACGACGAACTCCCCGCACTCGACGAACTCGAATATGCGCTCCTGCACACCGATCCGGTGACCACGGTGCTCACCGCCTCCGACGCGACGACCGCGCTGCGGCTCATCACCGATTCCCCCACACCCATCGACGCGGTGTTCCTCGACATCAACATGCCAGGACTCGACGGCCTCGAACTCGCGCGGGTACTCGGCGCGTTCGCCGATCCACCGTCGGTGGTCTTCGTGACCGCGCACGACGACCGCGCGGTGCGCGCCTTCGATCTCGGTGCGGTCGACTACCTCCTCAAACCGCTGCGCACCGAACGTCTCGCCGAGGCCGTCCGCAGGGTCGTCGACCACCGCACCGCGCCGTCGCCCTTCCCCGGGTCGACCGATGCCCGCGACACCGACGAGGTGCTCGCCGTCGAGATCGCCGGCATCACCACCCTTGTACCGCGCTCGGAGGTGCGGTGGGCCGAGGCCGTCGGCGACTACGCGCGCCTGCACACCGATCGCGACGCCCATCTCGTGCGCACACCGTTGACCACGCTCGAGAACCGTTGGCAACACGTCGGATTCGTGCGTGTCCACCGTTCGTACCTGGTGCACCTGCCGTCGGTGACCGGGATCCGTACCGCCGGTTCGCAGACGGTGGTGTGCCTGCGCCCCGTCGGCGACGCCCCGGCCGTCGAACTCCCGGTCAGTCGGCGACACACCCGCGAACTCAAGGACCGACTCGTCGGCGGCCGCTCGCCGGGACACCGGTGACCGGTCCCCGCGACCGTCGCCCGCCACCGCGCGAAAGGGTCGTCCTCGCCCAACGTCGAGGTGCCCGGCGGGTGCGCAGTCGCGTCGAGGTGCAGGAGCAGACCGAGATCGGCGACGCCTTCGTGCGCGGCCTGATCCGCGCGCAACTCGGACTCGCCCTGCGCGTCGGTGGTGTGGCCGCGACGGCGCTCGCCGCGCTGCCCGTCCTGTTCCTGCTCATCCCGTCCATCGCCGACATCACCGTGGCCGGGATCGGGCTGCCCTGGCTGATCCTCGGTGCGGTCGTGTACCCGGTGTTGTTCGCCGCGTGCCGGTTCTACGTCCGCCGCGCCGACCGCAACGAACAGGAGTTCGTCGACCTCGTCGACGACTGACGGCAGTGACGACCATCGCCGGACACCCCGTACCGGTCGCGACGGCGATCGCGCTGATCGCCGCCGCCGTGGCGACCGTCGCGATCGGCGCCTACGGCGTCCGCCTGGCGCGCACCACCTCCGATTTCCTGGTCGCCTCGCGCAGCGTCGGATCGCGGTGGAACGCCGCGGCGATCTCGGGCGAGTATCTCTCCGCGGCATCGTTTCTCGGGGTGGCGGGGTTGATCGCCAAGTACGGCGCCGATGCGCTGTGGTATCCGGTGGGGTTCACCGCGGGCTATGTCGGTCTGTTGCTGTTCGTCGCCGCCCCGCTGCGGCGATCGGGCGCCTACACCGTTCCCGACTTCGCCGAGTTCCGCCTCGGCTCGCGGCGACTGCGTTCGCTCGCCACGGCGTCGGTGGTGCTGATCTGCGTGCTCTACCTCGTACCCCAGCTGCAAGGCGCCGGACTCACCCTCGACATCCTGCTCGGTGTGCCGCCATGGATCGGGGCGACCGTGGTCGGGCTCATCGTGATCGCGAACGTCGTCGGCGGCGGCATGCGGTCGATCACCTTCGTGCAGGCGTTCCAGTACTGGCTGAAGATGACCGCCATCGCGATCCCGGCGCTGGCGCTCGCGATCCACTTCTACGCCGACGACCGGCGCCCCGACGACCTCGGATCCGCAGCGCCACCGGTGGTCACCACCGCGACCACGGTCGACGTCACCACCGACGTCCGTGTCACCGTCGCGACGCCGCTGCGCCTCGACGCCGACGGCCGGATCGACGGCGCGCCGATCGCCGGGCCGCTGCTCCTGCAACCCGGCGAGCACGAGGTGGCGGCGGGCACCTCGCTGGAACTCGCGGCCGGGTCGCCGGTCCCGGTGGTGGCCGGTGCACCCACCACCCACTCCGAATGGATGCGCCCGGGCTGGGGGTTCGGCGGCCCGCATCCGCTCTTCCAGGTCTACTCGCTCATCATCGGGATCTTCCTGGGCACCATGGGTTTACCGCATGTGCTGGTGCGGTTCTACACCAACCGCGACGGCCGTTCGGCGCGCGTGACGTCGATGGCGGTCGTCGGTCTGCTCGCGGCGTTCTACCTGTTCCCGACGGTCCTCGGCGCGTTCGCGCGCCTCTACGTCCCGCAGTTGCTGATCACCGGCACGTCCGACGCCGCGGTGTTGTTGCTGCCGGGCTCGGTGCTCGGCGGGATCGGTGGGCAGCTGTTGGCCGCGCTCGTCGCCGCGGGCGCCATCGCGGCGTTCCTCGCGACATCGTCGGGCCTGCTCGTCAGTGTCGCGGGGGTGGTGAGCACCGACGTGTTGCGTGGCCGCGTCCGCGACTTCCGCGTCGCATCGGTCGTGGCCGGGGTGGTGCCGGTGCTGATGGCCGTCGGCGTGACGTCGGTCGACCTGTCGCGCACGGTTGGTCTGGTGTTCGCCGTCGCGGCCTCCACCCTGTGTCCGCTTCTGGTGCTGGGCATCTGGTGGCGAGGACTCACCGCGGTCGGGGCGGCGAGCGGCTTGCTCGTCGGGGCGTCGGTGTCCGGTGCGGCCGTCGTCGCCACCACGTTCGGCGGCGTCGACGACACCGTGCTCGGCGGGTGGCCGTCGGTGCTGGTGGGATACCCCGCCGCGGTCAGTGTGCCGCTCGCGTTCGCCACCATGATCGTGGTGTCGCGCGCGACACCGTCCCGCATCCCGAGCGATGTCGGCCGCATCCTCACCCGACTGCACGTCCCGGAACGACTCGGCGTCGGCCGCGACCGCGAGATCGGGCTGCGTGACGGGGTGTCGGGCGACGAATGACCGGCTCGGCGACCCACCGTTCGTCGCGCCGATGCGACCGTTCGTCGCACACTGCGACCCCTCGCCGTGTGACCGTCGCCACACGCCCCTGATGTGACCTGGGTCTCGCTACCGTCTGCTCACACCGCATGCCCTCGGCGTGCCCGAACAGACATCGGAGTCCTCGATCATGACCGCAGCCGATCTCGACCCCCACGGGTCCGACGCCCCGGGTGCACCCCCGCGTCGCACCCCCGACGCACAGGCGTTCACCGACATGCAGGCCACCCCCGAGTTCCAGGAGCTGCGTCGGCGCCTGCGCACCTTCGTCTTCCCGATCACCGGATTCTTCCTCGCCTGGTACGCGGTGTACGTGCTGCTGGCGACCTACGCCGCCGATTTCATGGCCACCAAGGTGTTCGGCAACGTCAACCTGGGCATCATCCTGGGCCTCGGCCAGTTCGTGTCGACGTTCGTGATCACCGCGATCTACGTACGCTTCGCCAACCGTGAGCTCGACCCGCGGGCCGCGGCCATCCGCGACGAGCTGGAAGGGCCGCAGTCATGAGCACTCTCGCCGCAGGCGCGTCGGTGGGCAACCCCGCGCTCAACATCGCCATCTTCGTGGCGTTCGTGGTGGTCACCATGACCATCGTGATCCGCGCGAGCCGCACCACGAAGAAGGCCTCGGACTTCTACACCGGTGGCGGACAGTTCTCCGGCCCGCAGAACGGGTTCGCGATCGCCGGCGACTACCTCTCGGCCGCGTCGTTCCTCGGTATCGCCGGCGCCATCGCGGTCTACGGCTACGACGGCTTCCTCTACTCCATCGGGTTCCTCGTCGCCTGGCTCGTGGCGCTGCTGCTCGTCGCCGAACTGCTCCGCAACACCGGCCGTTTCACCATGGCCGACGTGCTGAGCTTCCGTCTGTCCGAACGGCCGGTCCGCATGGCCGCCGCGCTCTCGACGCTGGCGGTGTCGCTGTTCTACCTGTTGGCGCAGATGGCCGGGGCCGGTGGGCTCGTGTCGCTGCTGCTCAACATCGACGGCAAGTTCGGGCAGGGCGTCGTGGTCGCCGTGGTCGGACTGCTGATGATCGCCTACGTGCTCATCGGGGGCATGAAGGGCACCACCTACGTGCAGATGGTGAAGGCCGTGCTGCTCATCCTCGGTGCCGGCATCATGTTCGTCCTCGTGCTGGTCGCCGTGAAGGGCAACTTCTCGACACTGCTGGCCGACGCGCAGGCCAACTCAAGCAAGGACATCCTCGCGCCGGGCGCGAAATACGGGATCAGCGCGATGTCGCGGTTGGACTTCATCTCGCTCGGTATCGCCCTCGTACTGGGCACCGCAGGCCTGCCGCACGTGCTGATGCGGTTCTACACCGTGCCCACGGCCAAGGAGGCGCGCCGCTCGGTCACCTGGGCCATCGGCCTCATCGGCGCGTTCTACCTGTTCACGCTGGTGCTCGGCTACGGCGCGGCCCGCATGGTCGGTCCCGACGTCATCCAGGCCGCGCCGGGCAAGGAGAACGCCGCCGCACCGCTGCTGGCGTTCGAACTCGGCGGCACGATCTTCCTGGCGGTGATCTCGGCGGTCGCCTTCGCGACCATCCTCGCCGTCGTCGCCGGTCTCGCGATCACCGCGTCGGCGTCGTTCGCCCACGACATCTACGCCAGCGTGATCAAGCGCGGCACGGCCACCGAGGAACAGCAGGTACGTGTCTCCCGGATCACGGTGGTGGTGATCGGTGTGGTCGCCATCGTGCTCGGCATCCTCGCGATGGGTCAGAACATCGCGTTCCTCGTGGCGCTGGCGTTCGCGGTCGCCGCCTCGGCCAACCTGCCGACGCTGCTGTTCTCGCTGTTCTGGAAGCGGTTCAACACCACCGGCGCGCTGTTCAGCATCTACGGCGGTCTGCTCACATGTATCGGGTTGATCGTGATCTCGCCCGCGGTGTCGGGTAAGCCGACGTCGATGTTCCCCGACGCGAACTTCGACCTGTTCCCGATGTCGAACCCGGGCATCGTGTCGATCCCGGCCGGGTTCCTGCTCGCCGTGATCGGTACCTACATCGGTGGTCGCCGGCAGGAGAACGCCGCACGCCAGGCCGAGATGGAGGTCCGCTCGCTCACCGGGGTCGGCGTCGAGAAGGCCGTCTCGCACTGATCGACCATCCCTGGTGCGGCGACCCACCGCCGCACCAGGGTGAGCCCTACAGCTCGTGCTTGGGCGCAGTCGATGTGGCGCTACCCGAGCCCTGCGAGGCGATCAGATCGCGGATCTCGGTGAGCAACTCGGCCTCGGTGAGCGCGGCTGCGTCGTCACCCTGCTTGGCGCGCAACGCCTTCAGCTTCTCGAACGGCATCACGATCACGAAGTAGACGACCGCGGCGATGATGAGGAAGTTCAGTGCGGCGGTGATGAGCGTGCCGAAGTCGACGAAGGTGTTGTCCTGGCCGCTGCGGATGAGGAAGCCCAGGCCCTGGGCCTGATCGGTGCCGCCGATGGAGTTGATGAGCGGCTGGATGATGCTGTCGGTGAACGCCTTGACGATCGCGCTGAACGCGGCGCCGACGACGACCGCGACCGCCAGGTCGATCACGTTGCCGCGCAACAGGAATTCTTTGAAACCCTTGATCATGTCGATGACTCCTCACTCCGGTGATGTGACGCTGCCCCGGTCACATCGTGTGGGCAGATCGTAGCCACCCGACCTCGCACACGTGCGGATGTGCGGCGACGATCAATGGAACACGACGGTCACCGGCGCGGCGAGCGCGGTGCCCGCGACGGCATGGGCGTCGCGTTCGGGCATCGCGAGCATCACCACCGGCGCCCGGCCTCCACGATCGCGGGAGTCGTGCGCGGGCACCACCGCCACCACCGCACCCCTCACCAGCACACGACCGTCGGCCGGTCCGTTGCGTGCGGGGCCGCCGGCGTCGGTGTCGGCCGATTCGGTGAGGACGTCGACCACGTCGCCGGAGCGCAGCAGGTCGATGACGGCGTCGTCGGCGAGGCGGATGGGGACCAGCCGGGCCTCGGGGTCGCCGACGAGCTGCGCGGGCAGCCGCGCCGACAGCAGGCGCCAGTCGGTGATGATCTCCCCACCGCGCACCGGACCGGTGACCGTGCGACCGACGCCGTCGCGGTCCATCCGCAGGGCGCCGTCGGGGACCGACCCCGGAGCGACCTGTGCGTCGACGAGGTCACCGGCCACGAGGGTGGAACCGGGGGTGAGATCGTGCGCGGCCACCAGCACCGTCGCGAGCTGCTCGCCGCGGTGGGCGACCACGGCCATCACGATCGACGCGGTGAGCAACATTATGGCCGCGACGCGACGCACGGCCAGCGTGCGGATCCACCCGGGCCGCGCCGCGGTGCGCAGACGGTCGGTGAGGGTGGGGGACAGACGGTTGCGGTCGGTCATGCCGTCAGACGGTAGGGGCGACGCGTGACCGCGACGAGACCCGCGGCATTCACCCTGGGGAGCGACCCCACCTGTGGATCAGTGGGGCGTGTGGATCAGGAGGCGGCGGCCGACGACGTCGATCCCGAGCTGCCCGATCCCGAGCCGCCGGAACTCGAGCCGGAACCACTCGAGCCGGAACCGTTGGTGCTCGACGAGGTGGAGGTCGACTCCTTCTTCGTCTCCTTGGTGGAGCCCGACGACGAGTCCGACCCCGACGAGTCGCTGCCGGCGCTCTCCGACGCGGTCGATCCCGACCGGCTGTCGGTGCGGTAGAAGCCACTGCCCTTGAACACGATGCCGACCGAGTTGAACAGCTTGCGCAACCGGCCGCCGCACACGGGGCACTCGGTGAGCGAGTCGTCGGTGAACGACTGGACGATGTCGAATTTGTTGTCGCACTGCGTGCAGGCGTACGAGTAGGTCGGCACCGGGTACCTCCGAGGGTGAAAGAGTCCAACGAGTCGAGAAAGAGTGCGCTCGCGCCGCGAGCCGGGCTTCATTCTAGCGCTGGTCTGGCACTCGCCGCGTTTGAGTGCCAACTCCTGGCCGGTCGGGTCAGCCTGGTGAATCCCGCGTGCGGCGTGAGCGCCCACCCCATCGCCACGTCGTGACCGTCGCCGGGCACCTCACCGATGAGTTCGGCGTCGTAGACCACCGCGACGAGGTCGGCCTCCGTGGTCGTCAGCGACCTGTCGTAGTAGCCCGCTCCGCGACCGAGTCGCGTGCCCGCGCGGTCGACGGCCAGCGCGGGCACGAAGACCATGACCGCGGTGTCGATGGCGTCGGTGGGAAGGCGCTCACCCATCGGTTCGCGCAGGCCGAACCGGCCCTGTGCGAGATCGTCGCGGCTCGTGAACTGCGCCCAGGTCAACGGTGTCGCCGGGCCGTCGGCGGTCACGGGCACCAGCACCCGCAGGTCCCGGTCGACCAGGGCCGACAGGAGCGCGGAGGTGTCGGGTTCGGTCCCGATCGACACGTACGCGCCGACTGTGTCGCCCGGTCGCAGTGGCACCGGCGACGCGTCGAGCCATCGCGCGATCGCCTCGCCGTCGGCGATGCGCCCTTCGGGGTCCAGTTCGGCGCGCGCGGTCACCAACCTGCTGCGCAGGGCCCTTTTGGCGTCGGTGACGGCAGCGTTCGTCGATCCGTGACCGATCGATCGCCCGTCCATCCGATCGCGTGAACCACTCCCACGGCCCATGGGTTCCACCTCTCACGTTCACCGTCCAACCGTTAGATTCACAGTAGGTCGTCAGTTCGGGGACATACGGTGACGTGCACGCCGCACGGTCACACGCCATGGGTACGACGAAACGGTCGCGCGTTCGCGCGAGGAGAAGGGTAGGGAATGGGATCCCAAGGGGTCGAGTACGAGTCGGTACCGAACACACCACCGCTGCCGCGGACGGCCATCGTGCCTGCCGCCGGTCTCGGTACGAGGTTCCTCCCGGCGACGAAGACCGTCCCCAAGGAACTGTTGCCGGTGGTCGACACCCCGGGGATCGAACTGGTCGCCGAAGAAGCCAAATCGGCCGGGGCGCAACGCCTTCTCATCGTCACCTCGCCCGGCAAGGACGGTGTCGTCGCCCACTTCGTCGAGGACCTGGTGCTCGAGGCGACGCTGGAGAAACGCGGCAAGAACGCGATGCTGGCGAAGGTGCGCAACGCGCCCACCCTGATGGAGGTCGCCTCTGTCGTCCAGGACAAGCCGCTGGGTCTCGGTCACGCCGTGGGTTGTGTCGAGCCGCTGCTCGCCGACGACGAGGACGCCGTCGCCGTGCTGTTGCCCGATGACCTGGTGCTGCCCGGTGGCGTGCTCGAGGTGATGGCCCGTACCCGCGCGCGGCGCGGCGGCACGGTGCTGTGTGCCATCGAGGTCCCGCCGGAGAAGATCAGTGCCTACGGCGTGTTCGACGTCGAGGAACTGCCCGACGCCCACAACCCGAACGTGATGCGCCTCAAGGGGATGGTCGAGAAGCCCGACGCCGCCGACGCCCCGAGCAACCTCGCCGCGGCGGGCCGCTACATCCTCGACCGTGCGATCTTCGACGCGCTGCGGCGTATCGAGCCCGGCGCCGGTGGCGAACTGCAGCTCACCGACGCCATCGCGTTGCTCATCGCCGAGGGCCATCCGGTGCACGTGGTCATCCACCACGGCACGCGACACGATCTGGGCAACCCCGGCGGCTACCTGAAGGCGGCCGTCGATTTCGCCCTCGACCGCGACGACTACGGTCCCGACCTGCGCGAGTTCCTCGTGGAACGGCTGAAGCAGGACTGACCGATCACCCTCGACCCGGCCACCACACCGCGTCGCGCACCGATTTGGTGCGTCCGACCGGTTAACGTCACACGACGTCAGGAGGCGAGATGCGGTCGGTCGAAGATCAGTTGACCCGGGTCACGGCGGCTGCCGTGGCGCCCCGTCCGGTACGTGTGGCCATTTCCGAGGCCCAGGGTCTGTTGTGTGCCGAAGAGGTGGTCACCGAGAACCCGCTGCCCGGGTTCGATCAGGCGGCGATCGACGGGTACGCCGTGCGCAGTGTCGACGTGGCCGAGGCGGGGGTCGTCGCGTCCGACGACTCCGAGGCGCCGGGCGAGCATGTCGTGGTGGTGCTGCCGGTCGTCGGTGAGGTCGCCGCCGGTGCCCGGACCCCCACCCGGTTGCAGCCCCGGCAGGCGGTGCGCGTCGAGACCGGTGCACCGCTGCCGACTCTGGCCGACGCGGTGTTGCCGCTGCGGTGGACCGACGGCGGTCTGTCGAAGGTGAAGGTGGGCCACGCCGTCGAATCGGGCGACTACGTGCGCCGCGTCGGCGACGACGTGCAGCCCGGCGACGTCGCGGTCCGCGCGGGCACCATCATCGGCGCCGCCCAGGTGGGACTGCTTGCCGCCGTGGGTCGTACGCGTGTGCTGGTGCATCCCCGTCCGCGGCTGTCGGTGATCTCCGTCGGTGGCGAGCTCGTCGACATCGACCGGACCCCCGGCGCCGGCCAGGTCTTCGACGTCAACAGCTACTCGCTGGCCGCCGCCGCCCGCGACGCCGGCGCCGACGTGAACCGGGTCGGCATCGCCAGCCGTGAGGCCTCGCAACTGCGAGATGTGGTCGAGGGACAGCTGATCCGCTCGGAGATCGTGGTGATCTGCGCTCCGCTCGGCGGAACCGCCTCGGACAACATCCGCGACGCACTGCGCCCGCTCGGCGACATCGATGTCGGCCGTATCGCGATGCACCCGGCGTCGGTGCAGGGGTTCGGCCAGCTCGGGCGCGACGAGGTCCCGACCTTCCTGCTGCCATCGAACCCGGTGAGCGCGCTGGTCGCGTTCGAGGTGATGGTCCGCCCGTTGGTGCGCATCGCGCTCGGCAAGCGCAAGCCGATGCGGCGGGTGATCCGGGCCCGTACCGTCGGCCCGATCGCGTCGGTGGCCGGCCGCAAGGGCTACCTGCGTGGCCAACTGATGCGCGACGAGCAGACCGGCGAGTACCTCGTCCAGGTGATCGGGACGTCGGAGAGCGGGTCGTCGCACCTGTTGGCCGGGCTGGCCGAGGCGAACTGTCTGGTGATGGTCGACTCCGACGTCGACGAGGTGCGCACCGGCGACGAGGTGGATGTCGCCTTCCTCGCCCAGCGCGGGTAATACAGTTCCCCTTGTGATCCGACGGTTGTCTGGTGGCAGCGGTGCCTCGCACCCCGGGTGGCCTGCTGCGTTGGGTCCGCTGATCACCCGCGCCGGCGCGGTGAGCCTGCGCGGGGTACGGATGCGGGACGCCCGCCCCTGGAGCAACCTCCGCATCGCGAACCAGAACACCCTCATGCCATGGGAACCCACGGGCCAGGGCGACTGGGCCGACCGCCACCACATCACCTCGTGGCCGGCACTGCACTCGGTGCTGCGCCGCGAGGCCAAGGCCGGGGCCATGCTGCCGTTGGTGATCGAGGTCGACGGTCAGTTCGCCGGGCAGCTCACCGTGGGCAACATCCAGCGGGGTGCGCTGCGCAACGCGTGGATCGGCTACTGGATCGACAACGCCCTCGCCAACCAGGGGGTCGCCACCGCCGCGGTGGCGCTCGGCGTCGACCACTGCTTCGGCGCCGTCGGACTCCACCGACTCGAGGCGACCGTGCAACCGACGAACCTGGCGTCGCGGGCGGTGCTCACCAAGGTCGGGTTCCGCACCGAGGGCCTGCTGGAGCGGTACATGGACGTCGATCGCGGATGGCGCGACCACCTGTTGTTCGGACTCACCGTCGAGGAGATCTCCTCCAGCGCCGCCGAGGCGCTGGTGCGCAGTGGGCGCGCGGCGTTCCCCTCCTGAGGTTCGGATTCGTGAAGTGGCCGTGTCGTCGGCGCGTCTGCGCTGGTCCGCGCCCGTGCCGACTTAGCCTGGGACCCAGCCTGTGACTGATGTGGTTGCGGTGACCTGTCGCGAACCGTTCGCACGGAGAGGAGAGCCCCGATCATGCCGAATTCGGTTCTGTGGGTGTGTCTGGTGGCGATCTGGCTGTTCGTGCTGGTCCCGATGGTCATCAAGGGACGTCCCGAGGTGCGTAAGACCACCGAGGCGACGCTCGCCACCCGCGTCATCAACCGTGGCGGGCGGGCCATGGCCCGCGCCACCAGCAAGGTCGCCAGCGGCCGCCACCCCCACGACGCCGAGTGGGTAGCCCCGGCGCGCGAATACCGCAAGCGGGGCGAGCTGCTCAACGACGCCGACGACCACGCCGATGCGCGTGCCGAGGTCGCGGCCGACGAGACCGAGGCCGAGACCGACGTCGATGTGGACGCGACCGAGACGGTCGAGACCACTCACGCAGGCACGTCGAGCGACACCCGTGTCGCGGCCGACGAGACCGAGGCCGACACCGAGGCCGATGAGACCGACTCCGGCGCCACCGACCTCGAGAGTGATCACGACGAGGACGACATCGACGAGACCGACGCCGTCGACGAGGTGGACGATGACAACGCCGTCGATGACGATGCGGACGACGACTACGAGGTGGTCGCCGAGCCCCTGACCCGCCGCGGCCGCGGGGGATACGACGCCGACGCGGACTCGCGTCGCAGCGAGACCCGGTACCGCCGCCGCCAGCGCGTGGTGATGGTCCTCGCGGTGCTGGCCGTCGCGAGCATCGGCGTCGGGGTGTTCCTCGGCGGGACCGGCTGGGCGGTCACCGGTGTCGGTGTGGCGCTCCTCGTCGGGTACATGGCCTTCCTGCGTCGCGCGGTGCGGGTCGAGGAGCGGATCCGTCGGCAGCGTGCTGCCCGCGCTGCGCGGGCCGCCCGGCAGATGCGACCCGGTGTGCGCGACCACGATGCCGCGGGACCGCTCGCCGACGAGATCCCGCTGCACCTGCGCCGCCCCGGTGCGGTGGTGCTGGAGATCGACGACGAGCACCCCGTGTTCGAGCACCTTCCCCCGTTCCAGCGCCGTCGCGTGATGCGCGAGGATTCCGACCTGGCGCGAGTCGTCGGGCAGTGACCCTCACCTGGGAGTCGTTGTGCGCCCGCGCCATCGAACTCCCGGAGGTCACCGTCGGTGACCACCACGGGATGGGTGCCATCCGGTTCCGGAAGAACGTGCTCGCCACGGCGCCCGACGATGCCGTCGCGCGGATCATGGTGACCGACGAGCAGATCGACGAGGCCGTCGCCGAATTCGACTGGTGCACAACGGTGATGTGGGGTGCGAAGCCGTCCGCGGTGGCCGTGACCCTCGCTGATGCCGCCCCCGCCGTCGTGGTCGAGCTGCTGATCGACGCCTGGCGTCGGCGGGCCCCCAAGACCATGGTCGCTCGTTTCGACGGCGCCTGACCTCGCGTTTTTCCGGTGGTGCCACCCTTTGCTAGAGTTGACGAGTTGTACCAGGGGCTATAGCGCAGTTGGTAGCGCGTCTCGTTCGCATCGAGAAGGTCGGGAGTTCGATTCTCCCTAGCTCCACCCTTGAAACCCCCTGTCGACTGCATACACGCAGTTCGGCAGGGGGTTCTCTCTTTCCCGTCGGAACTGTGCACGTCGGGCGTGGCACCATCGACGAGGTGGAGTGCTGCGAATGAGCGAGATCGTCGTGATCGGCGCCGGGGTGGGTGGCCTCGCCGCCGCGGTACGTCTGGCCGCCGCCGGTCATCAGGTCACGGTGTTCGAGCAGGCGCAGACCGTGGGCGGCAAGCTCGGGGTCATCTCTCACGATGGTTTCGTCTTCGACACCGGGCCGTCGCTGGTGACCCTTCCCGACATCCTCGAGGACCTGTTCGCCGCGACGGGGGTGTCGGTGCACGATGTCCTCGATCTCCAGCGCCTCGACACCGCCGCGCAGTATCGCTTCCCCGACGGCACCGTGCTCGACATGCCCGGTGACCTCGCGCAGATCCCGGCGGCCATCGACGCGGCGCTCGGCGCCGGCCGCGGCAGCGAATGGATGACGTTCCTGCGTCGCGCCGAACGCATGTGGGACCTCTCGCGGGAGATCTTCCTCGAGTCGCCGCTGACCGTCTCCGCGATGCGTCGCCGGCCGCCCCCGCCGCTGTCGGCGCTCGCCGCGATCTCGCCTTTGCGCAGCATGCGGGGTCTGGGGCGTCGATACCTGAAGGACGAGCGGCTGCGCATGCTGCTCGATCGCTACGCGACCTACACCGGATCCGACCCTCGACGCGCCCCGGCCGCGCTCGCGACCGTGCCGTGGTCGGAGCAGGCCTACGGTTCGTGGTACGTGGCAGGTGGTTTGGGTCGGATCGCCACTGCGCTGGAGGAGCGGCTGATCGCGCTCGGCGGACGTGTCGAGTTCGGCGCCGAGGTCACCGCCATCACCACCGATGCGTCGGGTGCTGCCGACGAGATCAGCCTCGCCGACGGGCGACGGATCCCCGCCGACGTGGTGGTCGCCGACGCCGACGCACGCACTGTCTACGGGAAGCTGATCCGCACCCCGACGGCCGCCCGCCTCGCGAAACGTGTTCGCACACCGACACCGTCGTTCTCCGGTTTCGTGCTGTTGCTCGCGGTCGACGATCCGCCTGCCGATCAACCGCACCATCAGATCCTGTTCGCCGAGGACTACGACGCCGAGTTCGATGCGCTGTTCGGCCGCAAGGGCGGGCCCCGACCGGTCGAGCGACCCACCGTCTACATCAGCGCACCCGACGACCCCGCGATCGTCCCCGGGCCCGGCACCGGTGCATGGTTCGTGCTCGTCAACGCCCCGCGCCACGACCCCGACGCCGGGATGGACTGGGATGCACCCGGTCTGGCCGAGAGTTACGCAGACCGGATCGTGGCCATCATGGCCGACCGCGGAGTCGACGTGCGCTCGCGGATCCGGCGGCGCGAGATACTCTCACCGGCCGAACTCGAGCGCCGCACCCTGACCCCGGGCGGCTCGATCTACGGATCGTCGTCGAACGGGCCGCGGGCGGCATTTCTGCGGCCGGGCAACGAGTCCCGGATCCCCGGGCTGTACCTCGTCGGAGGGTCGTCCCATCCCGGCGGCGGTCTGCCGCTCGTGATGCTCTCGGGCAAGATCGTCGCCGATCTGATCGGACCCGCGAAGGCGTCGGTCAGCGACGTGTGAGATCGGCGACCGCGGCGAGGAGATCGTCGATGTCGTTCTCGCGGTGGACGAACGAGGTGACCAGTCGGACCGTGCCCGGCGCCCATCGGTCGTGGTAGAAGCCGTAGCCCCGATCGAGCAGACCCGCGATGAGGTCGTCGGGGAAGTGGCAGAACAGGATGTTGGCCGCGAGGTCGCCGAGGATCCGTACGCCCGGCGCCTGCGCGAGTCCCTCGCGGAGCCGGGCGGCCATCGCGTTGGCGTGGCGTGCGTTGCGTAGCCAGAGATCATCGTCGAGGTACGCGTACAGCTGCGCGGTCTGGAACCGCATCTTCGAGGTCAGCTGGCCACCGCGCTTGTGGCGGTAGGCGAGTTCGGTGTGCAGCGACGGATCGAACGAGATGATGGCGTCGGCGGTGAGGGCGCCGTTCTTGGTGGCGCCGAACGACAGGACGTCGATGCCGCTGCGCCACGTCATCTCGGCCGCAGTGACGCCGAGTGCCACCAGGGCATTGGCGAATCGCGCGCCGTCCATGTGCACGCGGAGCCCGGCGTCGTGGGCGATCCCCGACAGCACCCGGATCTCGTCGAGTCCGTACACGCTTCCCGATTCGGTGGCCTGGGTGATGCTCAGGACACTGGGCTGGACGCTGTGGACGTCGCCGCGCCGCCGCATCACCGCGGCACGCAGGACGTCGGGATCGATGCGGGAGTCGTCGCCGTCGAGGCCGACGATCTTCGCGCCGTCGGCGAAGAACTCGGGTGCACCGGCCTCGTCGGTGTCGATGTGGGCTGTGCGATGCCCGAGCACCGATCCCCACGGCGGCGTGAGCGCGGCGATCGCGATGCCGTTCGCCGCCGACCCGGTGCCGACCGCGAACACGTCGGCGGGCCGCTCGAAGACCTCGGCGACCTTCTCGGACAGCGCTCGCGAGTGCTCGTCGTTGCCGTAGGGGGCCGCGAGTCCCGCCGACGCCGCGGTGACCGCGGCCAGGATCTCGGGGGACCCGCCGGCGGCGTTGTCGCTGAGGTACCCCTTCAGGATCGTGTCGGTGCCGGGCATTCCTCCAATTTACGCAGCGGCGGGGGGAGTACGGTCGGCACGATCATCCGTCGATGTGAGGAGCCGGTGTGCAGGCATTTCGAGATGCGGTCGAGGCGGCCGACGTCGACGCGATGGAGCGACTGCTCGCCGACGACGTCGTGTTCCGGTCGCCCGTCGCCTTCAAGCCCTACTCCGGTCGCGCGATGACCGCCGGGATCCTGCGCGCGGTGTTCCGGGTGTTCGAGGATTTCCGCTACGTGCGGCAGGTCGACGACGGCGACGACCACGTCCTGATCTTCGAGGCCGAGATCGACGGACGCAGCGTCCACGGGTGCGACATCCTGCACACCAACTCCGACGGCCTCATCGAGGAGTTCACCGTCATGGTGCGGCCACTGTCGGCGGCCAACGCCCTCGCCGAGCGCATGGCGACCGAGTTCGCCCTCGAGATGAAGCGGATGGACGCCTCCGCGCAGTAGGCTCCGCGCCATGAGGCGTGCGGTGATGGTGCTGGTCGGGCTGATCGTCGCGCTCGCCGCGATGTTCGCCCCCGTGGTGTTCGCGTCGAGCGACGACGCCGCGTCGGGCACCGAGAGCGCCACCATCAGCGACTATCAGGCCCGATTCGACGTCGCCCGCGACGGCACACTGCGCGCCACCGAGACCCTCCGCGTCGACTTCCCGCTCTACCGCCACGGCATCTTCCGGTTCTTCGACGTGGTCGACCCGAACAACCCCGATGCGCGGCTGGTCCCGAAGGACATCGGCGTCACCCGCGACGGACGCCCCGACGGCCTCGACGTGAGCACCGAGAGCGGCGGACGGTACGTAGTGGCGAAGATCGGCGACGCCGACGAGTCCATCATCGGATCGCACGTCTACGTGATCACCTACACCGTGCCCGGCGCGCTGTCGGCCCCGCTGAGCGGCCGCGACGGCGCGCAGTTCTACTGGAACCTGATCCCCGGCGGCTGGCAGATGCCCATCGAACGCAGCACGCTGACGGTGAACCTTCCTGCCGCGCCGCAGGACACGCGCTGCGCGGTGGGTTCGGCGTCGGACACCGGGTGCACCGCGACGGCCACCGGCAACACGTTGATGGTGGTGACCGGTGCCCTCGAGCCGCACACACCCGTCACCGTGCAGTCCTCGCTGGACGTGCCGGCGCCCGACCGTGTGACCGTGCCGTGGTCGGTGACGCTCGATCCCGTCCTCGGCCGGTCGGTGTGGCTGGTCGTGGTGGTCGGCGTCCTCGCGGTCCTCGCCGGGATCGCGGCCTGGCTCATCGTGCGCACCACCCGCGAGAGCTCGCCGGCCTTCCCGCTGATGTACGGCCCGCCCGAGGGCATCGGACCGGCACAGGGCGCCTACCTGCTGACCGAGACGGTCACCGATGACCACTTCGCGGCGACCATGCTCCAGCTCGGCGAGGCCGGGGTCGCGACGCTGGAGAAAGACGGCGCGACGTGGCGCATCAGCGGCAAGGACGGCAACTGGGATGCCCTCGACACCGTGACCCGCCAGGCGGCCACGGCGTTGGGGATCGCGCCGGGGCAGACCTTCGTCGCCGATCCCGATGACGCCGAGGGCGGCAAGTCGCTGCGGGAGTCGCGCCGGGCCTTCGACGGCACGGTGTCGGGGTGGGCTCGTTCGGCCGGACTGATGGAACGCGCCGGTCTCGGCGGTGCAGGACGGGTGCTGTTGGTGATCGGGGTGATCGCCGCCGCGGTGTTCTATTTCATCAACCCGTTCGACCGCTCGATGTTCGGTCTGCCGTTCGCGGTCTTCGCCGTGGTCGCCGTGCCGGTCCTGGCGCCGGGGGCGATGACGTTCCGCACGAAGCGCGGTCGGGACGTGTGGTCGCAGCTCGGCGGTTTCCGAAGGGTGCTGGGTACCCCGTCGAGCGAGGCCCGATTCGATTTCAGCGGGCGCCACGAGCTCTACACCAAATACATCCCGTGGGCGGTCGCGTTCGACGTCGCCGACGAGTGGGCCGAGAAGTATCGCGTCGCGAACCGACAGGAACCGCCCACACCCGGATACTTCAACGCCGGGCACGGAATCGGCGTCGGGTACGGGCTGGGCTCGATGAGCTCTTTCTCGTCTGATTTCAGCTCATCGGTCGCGTCGTCGATCTCCTCCTACGAGGCCACCCAGCAGTCGTCGAGCAGCAGCAGCGGTGGCGGAGGGTTCTCCGGCGGCGGGGGAGGCGGCGGTGGCGGCGGCGGATCCTGGTAGGCGGATCGGCGAAAACTCAGCAACAGCTTTCGAGAAAGGGAAGTCCTCGTGCTCATCGCTCTCATCGTGATCGTGGTGCTCATCGTCGCCGTCGTGGCGTTCGGTGTCATCGGCTACAACAAACTGAAGAAGGCCGACATCGGCGCCCAGGAGGCGCTCGGCGGCATCGACGTCCAACTCACCCGTCGAGCCGATCTCATCCCGAATCTCGTGAACACCGTTAAGGGATATGCGGCGCACGAGAAGGGCGTGTTCGAGGCGGTCACCGAGGCCCGTTCGAGGGTCGCGGCCGCCGCGCAGGGCAACGCGGTGCCCGAGAAGGCCGCCGCCGACGCGCAATTGAACAAGGCACTCGTCGATGTGATGGCCGTGGCCGAGGCCTACCCCGACCTCAAGGCCAACCAGGGATTCCTGGATCTGCAGGGCCAGTTGGCGGAGACCGAGAACCAGATCTCCTTCGCCCGCCAGTTCTACAACGACGCGGTCACCACGCTGAACACCCTGGTGCAGACCATCCCGTGGATGTTCTTCGCCGGCTTCGCCAAGGTCTCGACCCGCGAGTTCTACAAGGCTCCTGAAGGCCAGGCTGCGCCGCCAACGGTGAGTTTCTAGGCGAGGAAACGCTCGATTGCGTCCGCGGCAGCGGTGACGCCTCCGTGGGCACGGACCTCGGCACTGATCTCGAGGGCGCGTGCGGTCAGGGACTCGGCCCTGTCGACGGCGTCGGACAGTGTCTGCGTGGTCGCCTCGGTCTGGGGGAGCTGCACCCCCACTCCGAGTTCGACGAGCATGTCGGCGTTGCCGAACTGGTCCACGGCCTGCGGGATGGCCACGGTGGGGACACCGAACCACAATGATTCGGTGCAGCCGCCCATCCCGGCGTGGGTGATGAACACCGTCGCGGCGTCGAGGACCGCGAGCTGCGGAACATGCTGGTGCACCGTCACGTTGGGCGGTAGCGCACCCAGATCGTCGGGGTCGACGCGGTGGCCGATGGAGATGACCACCTGCCAGTCGGTGTCGGTGAACGTCTCGATGCACAGGCGATAGAAGTCCGGCTGTTCGTTGAAACCGGTGCCGAACGACACGTACAGGATCTTCCCATCGGGCGGGGTCCAGCTGTGATCGGCCAGGCGCACCGGGTCCAGACACGGTCCGACGAACTGCACCTGATCACCCACGCGTTCGGCCTGCGGCTGCATCACCCTCGGGATCAGTGCGAGGCAGTGCTCGGGATAGGTGATCCAGTCCCACGGATCGGCATCGATCCCGTTGTTGCGCAACCACTGTGCGTACACGTCGTGGTACCGCTCGCCGGTCGCCGAGGAGCGCAGCGGACCGATGACGTCGGCGAGGTCGTCGGCGTAGGTGTCCCACGCCACGTAAGCAGGTGACAGCTGGACCGCAGGGACCCCGTAGCGGACACCGAGCACCGGTGCGGCCATACCGCCGATGTCGTAGAGCAGGAGATCGGGGCGGTCGCCGTCGTAGAAACCGGTCAGCACCGGGAACGCCGCCATCGTCTCGTCGAGGAACACGTGCATCGCCGACGCCGGATCCTCCGGCCACGCATCCTGCCCCTGCGGGAGAATCGAATCCCACGAGACGATCTCGACGCCGTACGGTTCGACGATCCCCGCCGCCGACCGGCCCACGGCGTAGGTGACCCGATGCCCGCGTCGGACCAACTCGGCGATCACGGCCAGCGACGGGTAGATGTGACTCGGAGCTGTCGTGCCGATCATCGCGATGTGCATGACCCCGACGATAGGTGTCCGGTCGCAGCCCGTGCGACCTCTTTTCGACGGGTTGCTACAGGCGCCGGCCGATGGTGGCGACCAGTGTCCAGTCGCCGGCGCGCGCGTACCTTCCGGCGATTCCCTCCGCGGTGATCTCGGTGGCGAGAACGACTCTCGGGTCGGTGAGTTCATGACGCCTGCCGGCGCGTCTGATCTCGCCCCCGTTCGCGGCGATCACGTTCTTCACCCACTGGGTGCGCGGACCGTAGAGGATCGGGATCGCGAAACCCTGTGGGGTGTGGAAACCCAGGATTGGTGTTCGGTACGTGCGACCGGACGTGCGACCTGTGTGCACCACGACCGCCCACGGCGGTATCAGCCACGCCCACAGCCCCTGAACACGATTCGTCACATGCTTGTTCACCGTCGCCACCGCACGTGGGATCTGCATGGCGCTCAGCCTAGTCCGGACGAAACCGCCCGTGGCGGTTGTCGGTGTACGGATGTACTATCGAACACATGAGCGAAGGCGGGGATGCGACAGTGGTTGCGCTGCAGTCGTTCTTGTCGTTCCTCGGCGATCTCGACACTGCTGATTCCGAATCCGCAGCGGTTGATCGAATCAGTCTTCTCCAAGCCATGAAGGCGGGATGCGCTGCGGCGCAGGCGGTCGAGACGATGCGGCTCGAAGAACTCCGTGTCGAAGCCGAGACCGCCGCTGGGGTGCCGAAGAGTCGTCAGGGTCGCGGGTTGGCCTCCGAGGTCGCGTTGGCACGTAAAGCGTCGGGTTCCTCGGGTGGTCGGTATCTCGGGTTCGCGCGGGCGTTGATGCGGGAGATGCCCCATACCCGTGCAGCGTTGGCGGCCGGTGTGCTGACGGAGTGGCGGGCGACGATCCTGGTGCGCGAGACCGCGCACCTCACCCCACGCGACCGTAGCGAGATCGACCGACGCCTTTGCGCCGACCTCTCGACGTTGGAGGGAGTGGGTGACCGGGCGTTGGATGCCGAGGTCAAACGCCGCGCCTACGAACTCGACCCGCAGGCTGTCGTCGACCGACACGCTCTCGCGAAGTCCGACCGCCGAGTGTCGACCCGTCCCGCCCCGGATGGGATGGTGCGGCTGTCGGCGTTGCTGCCGCTCACGTCGGGGATCTCGGTGTACGCGACCTTGAAGAAGCACGCCGATGCCGCCGTCGGTGGCGATGACCGGACGCACGCCCAGGTCATGGCCGACACCCTCGTCGAACGGGTCACCGGCACGGCCACCGCGGACGCGATGCCGGTCGCGGTGAACCTCGTCCTCTCCGATGAGGTGCTCCTCGGGAACGGCGCCGCCGCCGCACACGTCACCGGGTACGGCCCGATCCCCGCCGACGCCGCGCGAGCAGTGGTGAATTCCGCTCTCGACGCCGAGACCCGATCAACGCTGCGAAAGATCTACGCCGCGCCATCGAGTGGCGCGTTGACGGCGATGGAGTCCACCGCCCGTCTCTTCCCGACCGGCCTGAAGACGTTCTTCGACCTCCGCGACCAGACGTGCTGGATCCCCTATTGCGACGCCCCGATCGCCGAATACGACCACGCCGACCCCCACGCCAACGGCGGCGCCACCTCAGCAGCCAATGGCGGCGGCATGTGCCTCGGCCACAACCGGGCCAAACAGAACCCCGGATGGCGGGTCATCAACCGCGACGGCACCGACATCGCCCGCCACACCGCGACCATCACCACGCCCACCGGGCACAGCCATTCCTCGCGAGCACCCGCGCCACCAGGCCACCACGATCACCCCGTCAGCCCCATCGAACGACAGCTCCGAGCGCTCCTCGACGCCGCTTAGCTGCGTGCGCGCTTCGCCAATTCGACCGTGGCGGAACGGAGATCGTCGATGGAATCGATCGGCGCCGCGTAACCGACGCGGGTGTAGGCGATCCCGCGGGGTGTCGACACCTTGAGGTCCAGCCCGTAACGATCGGCCGCGGTGCACGAAGCGCCGGTGGCGTCGGGGAAGCCACCGAGGTTCTGGGCCATCGCGGTGAGCGAGTCGGCGTGGTCGTCGTTGAGGTGATCGATCGCGCCGGCCGCCCTCGGCGCCACCGGATCCGGTTGTGCGGCCAGATAATCGGCGGCCGACGCGGAATCCATCCGGCCGTACCCGCCCACCCAGCGGATGCGTTCCACGCGCAACACCCACAGGGTGAAATCGCTGTAGTCGATGTAGTACTTCGCGGCCGACACCGCCGCGAGGTGCGCCTCGCGGGCCGCCGTGTACTCGTCACCCGTCGGTCGTCCGACCCGACCGGCCAGCGTGATCCGTCCACTCGCGAGCGGGTCGGGATCGGTGGTGGGGGCGACGATGGCGAGGCTCGCGCGAGCGTCACCGGAGAGGTTGCGGCCGTGCTCGGCCATGTGCGAGACACACAGCACCGGTTGGCCGTCGAGCAGCCCGTAGGTCACATACGAGGCCCAGGGCTCACCGTCGGCGGTGAGGCTGGCCAACGTCGCCGTCGACGTCGAGGCGGCGATGGTGCGCGCCTCCTCCGCGGCACTGGGTCGGGCGGCGTTCGTGACCGGCGTCAGGGGTGCGGGCACCGAGGGTGCGTCACCCGGATCGCCGTGATCGCGCAGTGTCTCGGCCACGATGTCAGACACCCCCGAGTGCGGATGCGGCGGCGCGACCCGCGGTGCGCCCCGAGAACAGGCAGCCTCCGAGGAACGTGCCCTCCAACGAGTTGTACCCGTGTACCCCGCCGCCGCCGAACCCGGCGGCCTCCCCGGCCGCGTACAGGCCGTCGATCGCGACGCCCTCGGAATCGAGGACACGCGAGTCGAGGTCGGTCTGTATGCCGCCCAAAGACTTCCGGGTGATCACGTGGAGCTTCACGCCAATCAGCGGGCCGTCCTCGGGATCGAGGATCTTGCCGAGCGAGGCGGTCCGACCGAGCCGCTCGCCGATGAACGCCCGCGAATTTCGGATGGCCATGATCTGACTGTCCTTGCTGTAGGCGTTGTCGAGCTGGGAGTCGCGCGCCTCGATCTGTTCACGGATCGCCAGCGAGTCGAGCAGTTCGGTGTCGGTGAGCTTGTTCATCCCCGCCACCAATTCCTCGAGGGTGTCGGCGACCACGAAGTCGGCTCCCCGCCGCATGAACGCATCGACCGGTCCCGGGGCCGACGAGCTGAGGCGCTCGCGGGCCATCGCGATCTTGCTCTTGCCGGTGATGTCGGGGTTCTGCTCCGACCCCGACAGCGCGAACTCCTTCGCGATGATCCGCTGGTTGAGGATGAACCACGAATGGTCGTGCTCGGCGATGTCGGGCGTCGTGCGCAGATGTTCGAGGGTGGCGAGGGTGTCGAAGCCGGGCAGGCACGGATCGGGGAGTCGCCGTCCCAGGGCGTCGAACCACATCGACGAGGGCCCCGGCAGGATCCGGATACCGTGCGACGCCCAGATGGGATCCCAGTTCTGGACGCCCTCGGTGTAGTGCCACATGCGGTCCCGGTTCACGAGGCGCGCACCCGCCTTCTCCGCGATACCGAGCATCCGACCGTCGACGTACTCCGGGACACCGGTGATCATCGTCGTCGGCGCGGTACCGAGACGCTCGGGCCAGAACTCGCGCACCAGATCGTGGTTGCCGCCGATCCCGCCGGTCGTCACCACCACCGCCTGCGCCCGCATCTCGAAGTCACCCACCGCCTCCCGCGAGGTCGGCGCGCCCCGCACGGCGCGGTCGGGTGCGAGGACGGTGCCGCTGACACCCACCACCGTCCCGCCCTCACGGATGATCGCGTCGACGCGGTGACGATGGTGGAAGGTCAGGGTGCCCGCTGCCGCCGCGCGGTGTGCGTGGGCGACGAACGGCTCGACCACACCGGTGCCGGTACCCCACGCCACGTGGAAACGCGGCACCGAGTTGCCGTGCGCATCCGCCCGCAGGCCACCGCGCTCGGCCCATCCGACGGTGGGCAGGAACTTCACGCCGTGGCCGTCGAGCCACGGCCGTTTCTCCCCGGCGGCGAACTCGACGTAGGCGCGGGCCCACTGCACGGCCCACGAGTCCTCGTCGTCGAGTCGGTCGAAGCGTGCGCTGTTGCGCCAGTCCTGCCAGGCGAGATCGAACGAGTCCTTCACCCGCAGTCGGCGCTGCTCGGGGCTGTCGACGAAGAACAGTCCCCCGAACGACCACCAGGCCTGGCCACCGAGGTTCTCGGCGTTCTCCTGATCGAGCAGCGCGACGCGGTGCCCGACGCTGGTGAGTTCGTGGGCTGCCACGAGCCCGGCGAGGCCCGCTCCCACCACGATGACGTCGACGTCCACGCTGTACCCCTGTCGCTAGCTCGCGTACCTGCGATCTCCGGTCGACACTACTGCGCGGGGCGGCGGCCGTGAACGGGCATGATCGCTCCCATGGCGGGCGCAGCGCACGACACCGGGACCGTGGCGGTGGTCGGTTCGATCAACGTCGACGAGGTCGCCGAGGTCGAGAGGATCCCGCGTCCGGGGGAGACCGTGCTGGCCACGGCGTCGCGACGCAACCTCGGCGGCAAGGGCGCCAACCAGGCCGTGGCCGCGCGCATCGTCACCGACGACGTGGCGTTCATCGGACGGGTCGGCACCGATGTGCACGGCGAGTTCCTCCGCGAGGGCCTGCACGATCACGGCGTGGACGTCGACATGCTGGTCGCGGTCGACGGTTACGCGAGCGGCGCGGCCCACATCACCGTGGCCGACGGTGAGAACACCATCGTGGTGGTCGGTGGCGCCAACCGGGCATGGGACCGTCTCGAGGCCGACGAGGTGACCCGCGTCGCCGGTGCGGCGGTCGTGGTGTGTCAGCTCGAGATCCCGCAGACCGTCGTCGACGACACCGCCGCCCACACCCGCGGCCGGTTCATCCTCAACGCCGCACCCGCCGGGCCCGTCTCGACACCGACCCTGCGGCGATGCGACCCGGTGATCGTCAACGAACACGAGCTCGCCGCACTCACCGGCCATCACGTCGACGACGTCGCGTCGGCGACCGCCGCGGCCACCGCGCTGCGCGGGCAGGGTGCGCTCAGCGTCGTCGCGACCCTCGGCGCGGCCGGGGCCGTGTGGGTCACCGACGACGGCGACGGGCACTGTTCGGCGCCGACGGTGTCAGTGGTCGACAGCACCGGCGCGGGCGACCTGTTCGTCGGCGTCCTCGCTGCACGCCTCGCGACGGGGACGGCACTGCACGCGGCGGTGGCGGATGCCGTCGCCGCGGCGTCGATGTCGGTGGGTGCGGTCGGCACCCTCGACTCGTATCCGTCGCGCGCCGACGTGTGAGTTCGGCGCGCCGACGTCGGATTTGGTCCACGGGCCGAGGCAGTTCAGGATGATGCGATGCTGACTGTGATCGTCCTCACCGCGGTGGGGTCGTGGGGTGTCGTGTCCCCGGTGGCGGCGGTACTCGTCGGCTCGATGATCTCGCTACGCGACGTCGGTCCGCTGCCCGCGACGGCGCCCCCGGCCACCGTGAGTGACCTGCATGCCCCGGCGTAGCGCCGGCCTCCTGATCCACCGCGGCACCGGCGACGGCATCGAGGTCCTGCTCGGACACCCCGGCGGCCCGTTCTACGCCCGCAAGGACGACGGGTCGTGGTCGATCCCCAAGGGCGAGTACACAGACGAGGACCCGCTCGAGGCCGCCCGACGCGAGTTCGTCGAGGAGGTCGGCATCGCGGTGCCGCAAGGCCCGGCGGTCGATCTCGGCGAGGTGCGGCAGTCGAGCGGGAAGATCGTGACCGCGTGGGCCGTGGCCGGCGACATCGACGTGGCCGCTGCGGTCAGCAACACCTTCGAGATGGAGTGGCCGCCCCGGTCGGGAACGCTGCGCAGCTTCCCTGAGATCGACCGCGTCGAATGGTTCGACCTACCGACCGCCCACACCAAGATCCTTGTCTCGCAACGACCGTTCCTCGAGCGACTGCCCGACGCGCTCGCCTGAGCGGCCCTCGTGGATCAGATGGTCGCCGGCTCGAGGCGGTGTCGGATGAGGCGGGAACTGTTGGTCACCACCGCCACCGACGACGCGTTGTGCAGGATCGCCGCCAACACCGGCGACAGCGCCCCGCCCGCACCGACGAGCAGGCCGACGGCGTTCACCGCGATCGACATCCCGTAGTTCTGTCCGATGAGATCGACGGTGCGACCCCCGAGTTCACGCACATCGACCAGGCGGCGCAGATCGTCGCCGGCCAGGGCGATGTCGGCGGCCTCGACCGCGACATCGGTGCCACCGAGACCCATCGCGATACCGATGTCCGCGGCGGCGAGAGCCGGCGCGTCGTTGATGCCGTCGCCCACGACCGCCACCACGTGGCCCGCGTCCTGCAGCGCACGCACCGCCTCGAGCTTGTCGTCGGGCAGCACCTCCGCGCGCCATTCGTCGATGCCCAGTTCCGCCGCCACCGCTGCCGCGGTCAGCGGGTGGTCGCCGGTGAGCATGACGACACGTGTCACCCCGACCGCGCGGAGATCGCTGATCACCTGCGCCGCCTCGGCCCGCACCTCGTCACGAAGGCTGATCAGCCCGACGAGCTCGCCGTCGACGGCGAGCAGGAGCGGCGTTTCGGCGCGGTGGCGCAGATCGTCCACCCAGCGGTCGGCGTCGTCGGTGACCGCGACGCCCTCACCCGACAGGAACGACGGGCTGCCCAGCAGCAGCGTGCGCCCGTCGGCGCGTGTCCGCATGCCCAACCCCACGAGGACCTCGCATTCCTCGTGCGGCGGGATGGCGATCGCGCGTTCCTCGGTGGAGCGGATCACCGCCTCGGCCAACGGATGTCGCGAATGGATCTCGGAGCTGGCCGCGTAGGCGAGCACCTGTTCGGGTTGCCACGCATCGTGGAACGAGACGACGTTGGTGACCACAGGGCGTCCCTGGGTGAGGGTTCCGGTCTTGTCGAACACGACGGCGTCGAACCGGCCGGCCTGCTCGAGATGTGACCCGCCCTTGATCAGGATGCCGCGGCGCGCACCGTTGCCGATCGCCGCGCTGATGGCGGTGGGGGTGGCGAGCCCGACCGCACACGGGCACGCGATGAGCAGCATCGTCATCGCGCGACGCACATCGCGGGTGAGCAGCAGGGTGATGGCCGACACCGCGAACGACGCAGGCACGAAACGCCGGGAGAAGTTCTCGCCGACCGTCTGGATCGGGGCGCGGTCGTGCTGGGCCTCCTCGACCCGGGAGATGATGCGCCCGATCGTCGTGTTGTCGCCGACGGCCTGTGCCCGCAGAACGAGGCGACCGGTGACCACCACCGATCCCGCGAAGATCTTGTGGCCCTGTGTCACCGCGACCGGCAGGCTCTCGCCGGTGATCGCCGACTGATCCACCAGGGCGTCACCTTCGACGACGACACCGTCGATGGGGACCGCGACGTGGTCGTGGACGACGACCTCGTCGCCGACCTGCAGTGTCTCGATGCCGACCTGGACCTCGGTGCCGTCGGCACCCCGGACCCAGGCCGTGTCCTGGTTGCCACGCAGCAGGTCGGAGATGGCGCGCCTGGTGCGCCGCAAGGTGAGGTCCTGCAGGAACTCACCGATGTTGAGCAGCCACAACACCGTCAGCGCGACGACGTTCTCGCGCAGCAGCAGACTGGCGACCGTCGCCGCCGACACCAGCGCGTCGGTGCCCGCGGCGCGCCCACCCCGCAACGATCGCAGGGCGCCGCGCAGGAACGGGTAACCGGTCACGATGGTGACGCCGGTGGCGGCCAGGCGGCTGGTGGGGCCCAGCAGTTGCGGGCGACGCAGGCCGTAGCGTCGGAACCCCAACAGCACCAGCGCGATTCCGCCGATGCTCATGCGCAGGATGTCGCCGCCTGCGACCTCCGCCGAGTACGGGGCGCGGGCGGGCAGCAGATCGGTGGGGGTGTCGCGGGCGTCGGCGATCGCGGCGATCACCTCGGAGACGGCGACCTGTCCCGTGCGATACCAGACCACCACCGACGCCGATCGGGGATAGGCGTGCACGGCACGGACGCCGGGGAGTCGGAGCGCCGATTCCTCGATGGCCACCGCGCCGGTGGTGGTGCCGCGTAGCCAGTCGACGCGGACACGCAGCCGACCGGCGGCGTCGGACAGGACGACCGGAGACGTCACAGCGGCGAGGGGGCTCAGTGTTCGTGTCCGTGGCCGGTGTCGGCCGCCCCGGGAGGGGTGACCTCCTCGCCGATCCGACCCTTCGCCTCGGCCACGACATCGGCGACTGCGAGTCGGGCGTTCTCGGCGGCGGCCTCGGCCCGGCGGGTGCCGCGTAGCCCCCACGAGGTGAGGACCACCGCGGTGTCACGCGGAGAGGACTTCGCGACAGCCTTGCGGGCCAGGTCGTAGGCCGCCGCACCGACCGCGCCGGTCACCACCGTGGTCGCCGCTTTTCCGAGAAGACCGTGCAGGGGCATCGTCGTGCATCCTTTGCTCGCAGTGGGTTCGCCGATGACCGGACGGTCCCGCGATGTGCTGCCAACGTAGCCGATCCTGCACCGCAGCTCCGTTGTCGGAGCGCCATATTAGGGTATGTGCATCAGCTCATGACTCGCGGCGACCGCCTGTGGGCGCCACCGATCGACAGCGACGGATCAAGGGGAATCGATGATCGAGAACACGGGTACCGCCGGCACCACCGACACCGGCCGGCGAATCGTCGTCTTCGCCCCCGATGACCGAAGCGATTCCTACGCAACCACTTTGCGTTCGGTCGCGGGCTTCTCCGAGGTCGCCTCGACGCGCGATTTCGCGGGTCAGGTGCTCGACGTCGATCAGAGTCGCTCGGCGCAGGCCACCGTCTTCGCCGAACTCGGTGTCGCCATCGTCGACGCCGACGCCGATCAACTGGCCGCGCTCGATGCGCAGTGCTCCCCGCAGGGTGCCATCCGATTCATCGAACCCGAACGGATGCAACGGATCCGGGCCGCATCGCCGGATTACCTCCGGGGCTACCGCGACGGTGTGAACGATCTCACCGACCGTCTCGCGGGTGCGGGTGTCACCGCGGTGTCGGCGACCGGTCCGTTCGCCGACACCGACGAGTTGACCTGGGGGCTGCAGGCGACCCGGGTGCCCGCATCGACGGCAACCGGGGCGGGTATCAAGGTCGCGGTGCTCGACACCGGTGTCGACCTCACCCACCCCGACCTCGCGGGCCGCGCCATCACCGCGCAGTCGTTCGTGTCCGGCGAGCAACCGCAGGACGGCCACGGGCACGGCACGCACTGCGTCGGCACGTCGTGCGGACCGCAGCGCCCCACGACCGGCCGTCGCTACGGCATCGCGTTTGAGGCGGAGATCTTCGTCGGCAAGGTCCTCTCGAACTCCGGTGGCGGCCCCGACGCGGGCATCCTCGCGGGACTGAACTGGGCGCTGGCGAACGGGGTCCACGTGGTGTCGATGTCGCTCGGTGCCGATGTGGACCAGGTGTCGCAGGCGTACGAGACCGTCGGCCGCCGGGCCCTGGCCGCCGGCACCCTCATCGTGGCCGCGGCGGGGAACAACGCGAACCGTCCCACCGATCCCGGGTTCGTCGGCGTGCCCGCCAACAGCCCGTCGATCATGGCCATCGCCGCGGTCGACACCGCGCTCGCCGTCGCCCCGTTCTCGGCGCGCAGCAGTGCCGTCGACGGCGGCGGTGTCGACGTGGCCGCGCCCGGTGTGGACGTCTACTCGTCGTGGCCGGTCGCGGTGGACCCGACGCGCTACAACACCATCAGCGGCACCAGCATGGCGACACCGCATGTGGCCGGCCTCGCCGCGCTGTGGGCGCAGAGCACCGGTCGCCGCGGCCGTGATCTGTGGTCGACGCTGACCCAGCAGACACTTCGGCTCTCCGCCCCGGCATCGGATGTGGGTGCCGGAATGGTCCTCGCCCCCTGAACGACTCCGTGTACACAGACGGACTCAGTACGATCGGGCCCATGCCCGACGTCACCATCACCGTCGACGACGACCACCTCGACACCATCGACGAGGTGGTCGCCGCCGTGCGCGCGAGCGGGGTCCAGGTGACGCACGTGCACGCGGCCATCGGCGTCATCTCCGGGACGATGGCCCCCGACGCCCGCCATGCGCTCACCGCGATACGGGGAGTGGGAGCGATCGAGGAGTCGCCGCAGTTCGGTGTGGCGCCGCCGGATTCGCCGATCCAGTAGTTCGTGTCCGACTGCGGACCGCGCCGCGTGCGCACCCGATGATCACCGCTCCGCCCACGATCATCGCGGCCGTCACGGGCTCGCCGAGGAGTACCGCCGACCACACGAGGGTCAGGATCGGTTGGATCAACTGGACCTGGCTGACCGCGGTCATCGGTCCCAGCGCAAGCCCCCGGTACCAGGCGAAGAACCCGAGGAACATGCTCACCACGCCGAGGTAGGCGAACGCCGACCACTGGCCCACGGTGGCGTGTGGAGGGTCCAGGACCCACTCGACAGCGGTGGCGCTGACCATTGCCGGCAACGCGACGACCAGCGCCCAGCTGATGGTCTGCCACGCGCCGATCTCGCGGGCCATGAGGCCGCCCTCGGCGTAGCCGACCGCGGCGAGGACCACCGCGCCGAGCAGGTAGAGGTCGCCGATCGTCGGTGCCGACAGCGCGCCGTGCGCGGCGAGGGAGTACCCGACGACCGCGACCGCGCCCACCGCGCTGAACGTCCAGAACCGTGGGCCGGGCCGTTCGCCGGTGCGCAGGACGACGACCGATGCGGTCACGGCGGGGAGCAGGCCGATGATGACCGCGCTGTGGCCCGCGGTGGTCGTCTGCAGCGCCAGCGACGTCAGCACGGGGAACCCGGCCACGATGCCGGCGGCGATGACGACCAGTCGCGCCCACTGGCCGCGGCGGGGAGCGCGGCTGCGGGTGACGCACAGGGCGACGGCGGCGAGGACACCGGCGACGACGGCCCGCGCGGTGCCGACGAACAGCGGGTGCAGTCCCTCGACCGCGATGCGGGTGAACGGGACGGTGAACGAGAACGCCAGCACGCCGAGGAATCCGAAGGCGATCCCCGACGACGGCAGCCGCGATAACGGACTGCGCAAAGAAACGATAGCGCTATTATCTCTGTTCATGGGTAATGATAGCAGTGAGCGGATAGTGCGTCATCTGCGTGCGGTGGTCGCCGAATCCGGGCCGGGCGGGCGGCTGCCGTCGACGCGGGTGCTGGCCCAGCGGTTCGGCGCCGGACCGGTCACGGTGCAGAAGGCCATCGGTCACCTGGTGGCCGAGGGTTCGGTCGAAACCCGACCGGGGGCAGGCAATTTCGTCATCCGACCACCGGCTGCACGACGCACCCTCGACGTCGACTGGCAGACCACGGCCTTGGGCCCCGAACGCAGCGGCCCGTCGCCGATCGGGTCGACGCTGCGCGGGATCGACCCCGACACGATCGCCATGCACGGCGGCTACCCGGCGATCGACCTCATGCCGATGCGTGACGTGCGATCGGCACTGGCGCGGTCGGCGCGGTCGGACGAGGCGTTCGACCGTCCGCCGGTCAGCGGGGTGGCCGAACTCCGCGCATGGTTCGTGCGGGAGTTGTCCGCCGACGGCGCGTCCGGATCCGGTGGCGGACAGCCGTGGCGGGACTCCGACGCCGTCATCACCTCCGGCGGCCAGAGCGCGTTGTCGGCGGTGTTCCGGGCGCTCGCCGGGCCCGGGGAGGCCATCGTGATGGAGTCGCCGACGTACTGGGGTGCCATCGCCGCCGCCCGACAGGCGGGGCTGGTCATCGTGCCGGTCGCACGCACCACGCGGGCGCCGTCGGCCGACGACCTCGACGAGGCCATGCGCGCCTCCGGTGCGCGCCTGTTCTACGCGCAACCCAACTTCGCGAACCCGACCGGCGCCCTGTGGACCGCGGACGAACGACGCGCCGTCCTCGACGTCGTCGCCGACCGGCGCGGGTTCCTCGTCGAGGACGACTGGGCCCACGATTTCGCCATCGACGCCCCGATGGCTCCGGTCGCCGCCGACGACACCGACGGTCACGTCGTCTACATCCGGTCGCTCACCAAATCGGCGTCGTTGGCGCTGCGGGTCGCCGCGGTGATCGCGCGTGGCCCGGCCCGCCAGCGCATCTCCAACGCCCTCGCCGTCAGTGATCTGTACGTGTCACCGATCCTGCAGCGCGCCGCGCTCGACGTGGTGACCCGACCTGCGTGGCGCACCCACTGCACCCGACTGCGGCGGGAACTCGCCGAGCGACGCGACCGACTGGTCGCCGCGATCGGCGACCATGCACCGCATCTGGAGATCACCCACATCCCACGGGGTGGACTGAATCTGTGGCTGAGGTTGCCCGAGGACGTCGACGCCGAGGTGTTCGCCGCACGCAGTCTCGCTGCCGGGGTGTCGATCTCACCGGGAGCCGAGTGGTTCCCGGCCACCGTCGCGGGACCCTACATCCGGCTGAACTACGGCAGCGCCGACCCGGCGCGGCACGTCGAGGCCGCCCGCATCCTGGAGTCGCTGCTGTTGTGAGGCGCGCTCGTCAACGTTCGAGCAGGGCGCTGCCCGTGCCGGTGAGCGCAATCATGAAGAACGCCAACAGCAGCCAGCTCGCGCCCTGCCACACCTGCCACTTCCCGCCGGACTTGTAGCAGGTGTACGTGCGGCGCAGGGCGCCGATCCCGCCGGCCAGGACGATGAGCGGGAACACGATGATCATCACCGTGGGCACCTGGTCGTACAGCAATGCGGCGACACCGATGAACGCGAGCGCGACCAGCAGCACCGCCAGTACGTAGAGACCGGCCGAGCGGATGGTGGTGGTGTTCACGGGGAGGCGCCTCCAGGGGTGGGTGATGCGATGGTCGCGTCGGCGGACAGCCCGGTGCTGCGGTGCCCGAGGACGGCGACGTTGACCATCAGCGCCACCATCGCCGCGGCCACCAGGCTGAACACGGCTCCTGATCCGTTCGCGTCGAGGAACGGGAGCAGGATGAACGGCAGCACACCGGTGGTCAGTTTCGACAGGGAGTACGCGGCTCCGGCCGCGGTACCCCGGATGGCTGTGGGGTACGAGTCGGCCAGATACACATGGTAGGCGTTCGAGAAGAGGTTGCTGGCCATCGTGTACAGCACACCGGACACCACGATCGCCCACGCCGCGCCGGCGACACCGAACCAGATGCCGAACGCCGCCATCAGCCCCGCCGACCCGATCACCAGCCACTTCCGCTCGACGCGCTCGACGATCGGGATCGCGAGGATCGACCCCAGGGGATAGCCGAGGTACGTCGCGGCCACGAAACCCAGCGAGGTGACGAGGTCGAATCCCTTGTCGAGCAGCACGATCGGTGCGAGGGTCCCGAACCCGTAGTAGCCGAAGACCTCGAGGATCGACAGGATCCACAGCATCGTGGTGCGTCGGCGCAGCGGCGGGCGGAGCAGCGCGGCGGGTGACACCTTCCGCAGGGGTGTGATCTGGAGGTGCGGGTCGGGGTCGGCGAGGGTGTGCCCGGCGTCGATCGCCTGCTGTTCGAAGCGTCGGCAGATCTCGTCGGCCTCGGCGTGCCTGCCCTGGGTCTCGAGCCATCGGGGCGACTCGGGCAGGCCGCGGCGGACCAGCCACACCGCGAACGACCCGAACGCGCCGAGGACGAACAGCCACCGCCACCCGTCGATTCCGAACGGGTCGATGGGGACGAGCCAGCGCGCGAGCAGTCCCACGGTCGGCACGCCGAAGAACGCGATCGTGTACGCCCACGAGATGAACTTGCCGCGCACGTTCTTCGGCAGCAGATCCGAGAGGTACGAGTCGGCGAGTGCGAACTCGGCGCCGATTCCGATGCCGGCGATGAACCGTGTGACCACCAGGAACGTCGCGTTCGGGCTGAATGCGCCGAGCAGCGAGAACAGCGAGTACACGGCCAGGTTGATCATGAACGCGCGTCGCCGACCGACGCGGTCGGCGTAGCGGCCCATCACCGCGGCACCCAGGAACTGCCCCAGGAAGGCTGATCCGAGCAGCAGGTTCAGCTCGGTGCGGCCGAGGTCGAGTTCGGTCTTGAGTACCGAGGAGATCGTCGCGGCGAGGAAGTTCTCGTAGAGGTCGAAGAACAGTCCGAGGCCGATGACGCCCGTCGCGACCCAGTGGGCGCGCACGATCGGCAGGCGGTCGAGACGGGCGGCGACGCTGACGGAGGGGGTCTGCAGGTCGGTCACTTTCTCAGACTAAACACCCGCCCGGGTCACACGGCGGCGACGGCCGCCTCGAGGTCGGCGACGACGATGCGGGTCATCGTCATCATCGCGCTCATCGCCGCGCGCGCCCGGACGGGATCGGGGTCGGCGAGCAGCTCGGGCAGACGGGCGGGCACGATCTGCCAGCTGAGTCCGAAGCGGTCTTTGAGCCACCCGCATTGCGACTGTTCACCGCCGTCGGCGAGCAGTGCGTCGTAGTACCGATCGGCCTCGGCCTGATCAGCGCAGTCGATGGTGAACGACACCGCTTCGGTGAACGGGAACATCGGGCCGGCGTTCATGGCGAGGAACCGCTGGCCGTTGATCTCGAAGCTCGCCGTGGTGACAGCGTCACCAGCTTTGCCGATGTGGTGGACGGTCATGTCGTCGAAGACACCTCGATAGAAGTCGAGGGCGTCCTCGAGGTCGTCGTCGAACCACAGTGACGGGGTGATGGCGGCCATGGCGGGGCTCCTGTCGGTCGTGATCGCTGGGGGGTCGTGTGTTGTCACCGATATCGACTCGCCTCGACCGCCGAACTCATCGCCGATCGCAGGCCCACGTTCCGGGAACATTCGCGGGCGGCGACTGCATCCAACCCACCATGAGCAGAAGCGGTTGGACCATCGCGGATCGGGTGGCCACGGGCGTGTTGATGATGGCGCAGTGCCTCTTCGTCGTGTGGGCACTGTTCCCGACCACTCCGTCGGGGTACACCGCCACGTTCGGTGTGTACGTGCTGGCCGGGATGGGAGTCGTGGCGATCGCGGGCCCGATTGTCATCCTGGTGACGGTCGTCCTCGTCATCGTCGCCATCGACCGCAGGCGGGTGGCGTACCCGATTCCGCTGGCGGGTGGTCTGCTGCTGATCGTTCTGTACATCTTCCCGATCATGGTGTTGGCCGCGACCCGCGGCTGAGTGTCTCAGCCGGTCACGTGGCGGTCGGCGAGGTCGAGGACCTCGTCGAGAACTCCCATCGCGTGGGTGAGGTCGTCGTCGGAGGTGACCAGCGGCGGCGCGAGGTGGATGCGGTTGAAGTGGGTGAACGGCCACACGCTGCGCTCCTTGAACGCACCGACGAGTTCGGTCATCGGCGCCGCGGCCGTACCGGAGGCGTTGAACGGCACCAGGCCCTCGCGGGTTCTCGGGTCGCGGACGAGCTCGATGGCCCAGAAGAATCCCATCCCGCGGATCTCGCCGACCGACGGGTGGTTGTCGGCGATCTTCTCCAGGGTCGGGCGGATGAGGTCCTCGCCGGTGGCGCGGACCCGGTCGATCACGCCGTCGGCCTCGAACGCCTTGATCGACGCCACGCCCGCCGCGCAGGCCAGGGGATGCCCGCTGTAGGTGAGGCCGCCGGGGTAAGGGGTGTCGGCGAAGTGGTCGGCGATGCGCGAGCCGATGACGACGCCACCGAGTGGGACGTAGCCGGAGTTGACGCCCTTGGCGAAGGTGATGAGGTCGGGGGTGACGTCGAAGGCGTTGACGCCGAACCACTCTCCGAGGCGGCCGAACCCGACCATCACCTCGTCGGCGATGTAGACGATGCCGTATTCGTCGCACAGGGCGCGGACGCCGGCGAGGTAGCCCGGCGGCGGGACGATGACGCCGTTGGTGCCGATGACGGTCTCGATGATGATCGCCGCGATGGTCGCGGGGCCCTGGAGCTCCACCACCTGCCGCAGATGGTTCAGTGCCGCAATGCCTTCGGCCTCGATCGAGTCGGTGTTCCACGGCGACCGGAACGGGTACGGGCCGAAGAACCGGGCGACGTCGTTGCCCGTGGGCTCGGCGCGCCAGCGACGGGGATCGCCGGTGAGTCCGATCGTGGTGCCCGACGCGCCGTGGTAGCTGCGGTACATCGCCAGCACCGTCGAGCGGCCGGTGGCGACCCGCGCCATGCGGATCGCGTGCTCGTTGGCTTCGGCGCCGGCGTTGGTGAAGAACACCTTGTCCAGATCGCCGGGCGCGCGCTCGGCGATGAGCCGGGCCAGTTCGCCGCGTTTGTCGTTGGCGAACGAGGGTGCGATGGTCGGCAGGATGCGGGCCTGTTCGCAGATCGCGTCGACGATCGCGGGGTGGCCGTGGCCCGCGTTGGCGTTGACCAGCTGCGAGCCCAGATCGAGGTAGCGGTTGCCGTCGTAGTCCCAGAACCAGGAGCCCTGCGCCCCGGCGATCGGCAGCGGATCGATCTGCGCCTGCGCCGACCACGAGTGGAACACGTGGGCGCGATCGTCGGCGCGGACCTGCGCGCCGGCCGCCGGATCGGGTGTGGGGACTCTCGCGTCGGTCATGCGCTCATTGTGCCCCGCGACAGGGCCGGCATCACATGCGCTCCGTATGCCTCGAGTGTTGCGTCGTTGGCGTCGTGTTGCAGGTAGACGGCGAACTGGTCGACTCCGAGTTCACGGAGTTCGGTGAGGCGGGCGACGTGTGTCGCCGGTGGCCCGATGATGCAGAAGCGGTCGACGATGTCGTCGGGGACGAAGGCGGCGTGGCTGTTCCCGGCGCGGCCGTGCTCGGTGTAGTCGTATCCGGTGCGCCCGGCGATGTAGGTGGTGAGCGCCTCGGGGACCTCCGACGTCGCGCCGTAGCGGGTCACGATGTCGGCGACGTGGTTGCCGACCATGCCGCCGAACCAGCGGCACTGCTCGCGCCCGTGGGCCAGCGCATCGGGGGAGTCGTCGGAGGTGACGTAGGCCGGTGCCGCCACACAGAACCGGATGGCGGCGGGATCACGTCCGGCCCGCTCGGCGGCCGCACGCACCTGCGCGATCATCCACACGGCGATGTCGGGGTCGCCGAGCTGCAGGATGTAACCATCGGCGACCTCGCCGGTCAGCGCGAGCGCCTTCGGCCCGTACGCCGCGACCCACACCTCGAGGGCCGAGCCGCTACTCCACGGCAACCGCAATGTGGTGCCGTCGATGTCGACCTCGCCGGAGTTGCCCAGCGCGCGGATCACCCGGATCGACTCGCGCAGGGTCGCGAGTGTGCTGGGGCGGCCGTCGAGGGTGCGGACCGCGGAGTCGCCCCGGCCGATGCCGCAGATGGTGCGGTTGCCATACATCTCGTTGAGTGTCGCGAAGGTCGACGCGGTGACCGTCGGTTCTCGGGTCGCGGGATTGGTCACCATCGGCCCCACCACGACCCGTTCGGTGGCGCCGAGGATCGCCGAATGGATGACGTAGGGCTCCTGCCACAGCAGATGGGAGTCGAACGTCCAGACATGGCTGAACCCGAGCTGTTCGGCGCGCACGGCGAGGTCGATCACCTGCGACGCGGGCGGATTGCACTGCAGCACGACACCGAGATCCATATCTGGTGATCCCTTCCCGTCAGATGAGGTTCTGCGACAGGCCGCGCTTGACGAACGAGCCGTGGCCGGGGGTGCCGCGGTAGGCGCCGCCGTCGATCACGACGCGGCCGCGCGAGATCACGGTGTCGACGTGGCCGTCGATCTCGAAGCCCTCGTACGCCGAGTAGTCCATGTTCATGTGGTGGGTCTTGTCGACACCGATGCTGGTGTGCCCCTTGGGGTCGTAGATCACGATGTCGGCATCGGCGCCGGGGGAGATGATGCCCTTGCGGGGGTACATCCCGAACATCCGCGCCGGTGTCGTGGCGCAGACGTCCACCCAGCGTTCGAGTGAGATCTTGCCGTCTCGCACGCCCTGGAACATCAGGTCGATGCGGTGTTCCACCGAGCCGATCCCGTTGGGGATCTTGGAGAAGTCCCCGACACCCATGTCCTTCTGGTCCTTCATGCAGAACGGGCAGTGGTCGGTGGCGACGGTCGTGACGTCGCCCGTGCGGATGTACCGCCACAGCTCGTCCTGGTGGCCCTCGGCACGAGGCCGCAGCGGTGTCGAGCAGACCCATTTCGCGCCGTCGAAACCTGGTGCGCCCAACTGTTCCTCGAGCGAGAGGTACAGGTATTGCGGGCAGGTCTCGGCGAACACGTTCTGGCCGGCGCCGCGGGCGGTGGCGATCTGCTCCAGGGCCTGCTTCGCCGAGACGTGCACCACGTACAGCGGTGCCCCGGTGAGGTGGGCCAACATGATCGCGCGATGTGTCGCCTCCTCCTCCATCTGCCAGGCCCGCGAGGTGCCGTGGAAGTACGGCGCGGTGTCACCGCGGGCGAGGGCCTGCTCGACGAGGACGTCGATGGCGATGCCGTTCTCGGCGTGCATCATCATCAGTGCACCGAGTTCGGCCGCGGACTGCATCGCCCGCAGGATCTGTCCGTCGGTGGAGTAGAAGACCCCCGGGTAGGCCATGAACAGTTTGAAGCTCGTCACACCCTCGGCGACGAGTTCGTTCATGGCGGAGAGTGATTCGGCGTCGACGCCACCCATGATCTGGTGGAACCCGTAGTCGATGGCGCAGTTGCCGGCGGCCTTCTCGTGCCAGGTGGCGAGGGTGTCCTGCAGTCGCATTCCCGGGTTCTGGACGGCGAAATCGACGATGGTGGTGGTGCCGCCCCACGCCGCGGCCCGGGTGCCCGTCTCGAAGGTGTCGCTGGCGTTGGTCCCTCCGAACGGCATCTCCATGTGGGTGTGGGCGTCGACCCCGCCGGGGATCACGTAGCGGCCGGTGGCGTCGATGGTGGTGTCGGCGGTGGTGGCGAGATCGGCGCCGAGAGCGGTGGATCCCGGTGCGAGCAGGGCGACGATCGTCTCGCCGTCGACGAGCACGTCGAGTTCCTGTGTGCCGGTGGACGAGACCACGGTCCCACCGTGGATGAACGTGGTCGACATGGTCGTCCCTTCGATCGTGGCTGCCGGTGAGGGGTGTCAGGGCGCGGTGAGCGGACCGTAGGCGTCGGGGCGCCGGTCACGGTAGAACGCCCACCGGTTTCGGACGGTCTCGATGAGGCTCAGGTCGAGGTCGCGCACGATGAGTTCGGGCTCGGTGTCGGAACCGACGTCACCGACGAATTTCCCCTCGGGGTCGACGAAGTAGCTGGTGCCGTAGAAGTCGTTGTCGCCGTACTCCTCCTCGATCCCGACGCGGTTGATCGCCGCGACGAAGTACTCGTTGGCCACCGCGGACGCGGGCTGCTCGAGCTTCCACAGGTAGCTCGACAGTCCTCGGCTCGTCGCCGACGGGTTGTAGACGATCTGCGCACCGGCCAGTCCGAGCGCGCGCCACCCCTCGGGGAAGTGCCGGTCGTAACAGATGTAGACGCCCACCTTGCCGACGGCGGTGTCGAAGACGGGCCACCCGAGGTTGCCGGGGCGGAAGTAGAACTTCTCCCAGAACCCGGGCAGCTGCGGGATGTGGTGCTTGCGGTACTTCCCGAGCAGCGTCCCGTCGGCGTCGATGACCACCGCGGTGTTGTAGAGGAAACCGCCCTGCTCCCGCTCGTAGATCGGCACCACCATCACCATCGACAGTTCGCGCGCCAGGTCGCAGAAGGTGTCGGTGGTCGGTCCCGGGATCTCCTCGGCGAAGGCGTAGTACTTCTGTTCCTGCACCTGGCAGAAGTAGGGGGCGTTGAACACCTCCTGGAAGCCGATGATCTGCGCTCCCTGCAGCGCCGCCTCGCGGGCGTAGTCGATGTGCGCTGCGATCATGGTGTCGCGCTCACCGGTCCACCGGGTCTGGACGATGGCAGCCCGAACGGTCTCGTTCTCGCTCATCACGTGATTCTGCGCTCCGCCGGGTTTCCCCGGCATTGCATTCGGGTAAAACGATCTCGCGAACGGGCCGCGGTACTACTCCGTGGCGAGTCGGACGCCGAAGGCGATCAACGCCGCCCCGGTGACCCCGTCCATGATGCGGCGGATCCGCGTGCGGGTGAACAGTTCTCGCGCGCGGTTGACGCCGTAGACGACAACGGCGAGATACGCGGTGCCGATCACCGGGAACGTCACGGCATACATCGCGATCGCCGTCAGCGACGGGTCGCTCCCGAGGAACTGCGGGAGCACGGCGAGGTAGAAGGCGATGACCTTCGGATTGCAGATGTTCGAGATGAACCCCTGCCGCAGTCTCGCGATCGCCGGCGACGACCCACCCGCGGCGACGGTGTCGTCGGTGTAGACGCCCCGGCGCGCGCTGCGTAGTGCCTGCACCGCGAGGAACAGCAGGTACGCCGCGCCGACGTACTTGATGGTGAGGAACAGCGGTTCGACGGTGACGATCAGGACGCCGAGCCCCGCGGCAGCGGCGGTGCTCTGTACAAAACTCGCGGTGCTGATACCGACCAGGCACCAACCGCCCCGACGCCGTCCGCCCTGCAGCGTGTTCTTGATCGCGACGGCGGTGTCGGGTCCGGGCAGCAACGTCAGCAGCGCGGCGAGAGCGAGGAATGCCCCGTACGACGTCCAGTCCATGGCGTCACGGTAAATCCTCGAGGCGGACGCGGCCAGCCGGACTCGACCGGCGCGCCTCGCCCCGGCCCGCCGGGTTTCACACTGTGGAGTTGTCAATGTGCGTGCCGCGCCCGATATCGGGGGCGTTGGTTCTATGACGGCGCTATGCGGCGATCGGTTCCGCGAGTGTCAATGTTCTTCTGTTGTAGGCGGGTTGTGGTGTGCGGTGTGGGTCGATGGTTGCGGGTGGGATGAGCCAGGGGTGTCGGTCGTGGCCCATGACGATGTCCCAGCCGGTGGTGTGGACCGCGGTGTGGCAGGAGCGGCAGAGGAGGCATCCGTTGTCGACGGTGGTGGGTCCGCCGTCGGCGTGGTGGATGATGTGGTGGACGTCGCACCACGACGCCGGGGCACCGCATTTGATGCAGCTCTGGTCGCGGGTGAGGACGACTTTGCGTGCGGTGCCGGTGAACAACCGTTTCTGCGCGGCGACGGAGATGGGTGCGTTGTTGAGGTTGACGCCGATCCCGAGGACTTTCGCGTCGCAGGCCAGGAGTTTGGCGGTGAGGTCGGAGACTGGTCCGAGCCAGGTCAACCGCGCCGGGCTGGCTCCGTCGAGGGGCACCGTGACGACCAGTTCGGTGGACGGTGGACCGGAGAGGGCGTCGGGACACAGTCCGCGGCTAGCGGCCTCCACCATCTGGGCGAAGGCATCGGCTCGACGCTTGCTCACTGGCCTCCGGTCGGGGGTGCCGTCAGGTTCAGGGCGCGGGCGGGACGCAGTATCCAACGCGGTGATGAGTCGTTCGCCGGTGGCGACGTCGAGGTCGAATTCACCCCGCAACCGCCCGTCGCCGGCTTGATTCCACGCCACCTCGTTCAGTGCGGCGTCTTCGGCTACCGGCACGTTCGGCGTTTCGTCGGGGGTGTGGGCGATGGCGACGGCGCGGGCCTTGTCGACGATCTCCGCGGGTGTCTTCCCGGCGATCGCGTACCCGATCAGCCGTCGCTCAAGAGTCGACACCAGCTCCGAGTCGAGTGGTTCACCGGTGCGGCGGGCGACGTGGTCGATACCGCGGGCGACGGCGTCGAGGTGTTCAGCCGACACCGAACCATCACGGGAATGACGCGCCACCCCCGGCAAAACTTCGCGGGCACGCCCGAGGCGGATCAATCGTGACGCCACCGCAGGCGCGACTCCATTGGCACACAACAGTTCTCGCAGCGACATCCCCGAACGCCGGGCGACACCCACACGGTCGGCCTGGGCGGTCAATCGTGCGAGCAGGTCGTCGGCCACCGCCCGCAAGGCCACGCCGCCGCGGACGGCGGCCACGATCGCAGCGTCATCGTCGGCGACCACAGTCTGAAGTGTGCCGTAGTCGTCGATC